>CBFDBY010000048.1:0-41671 GCA_965603165.1 uncultured Phycisphaerae bacterium | reverse complement strand
GAGTGACAGTCCCATAAAAGAATATCGGGAAAATTCGGTAAAATGTGGAGAAGGATATTGACGATGTGGTAAGAAGTGGTAGAATTTCCCTATGATGGTATTTTGAGTGGGATCAACACCATGCTGTTACTAACAGGTGAGTACCAACACGCGGTCGACGGCAAGGGGCGGGTGCTCATCTCGAACAAGCTTCGCAGCCAGATCGATGTCGACCAGCATGGTGCCAACTTCTACCTCGTGCTCGGGGCCAACGGGATTCTGTGTCTGTACCCGGAGAAGTACTTCGAGCAGATCGTGCTGTCTGTGGCGCCGTCGGCCACGGCTCCCGACGAGGCGGTCGCCTTCGAGCGAATCAGCTTCGCACTGGCAAGCAAGATCGAACTGGACAATCAGGGCCGGCTGCTTCTCAGCGACAAGCTGCGCAAGCGGGCCGGACTCAAGGAGGATGTCACGCTGGTCGGTGTCAGGGACCACATTGAGCTCTGGAACACGGAGGATTGGGAGCAGTACCTCTCGGACCATATGACCCACTACCAGAAGCAGATGACCCAGGCACGGCAGTTTGTCATGCAACAGCAAGTGAAGGAATTGTAGCACTGCGATGGAGGTGTCATGACGGGGATGGACAGTCATTGTCGAATCGTGGGCGAAAGCCTGGCGGGGGAAAGACCGGTGGACGAGCAGACGTATACCTCCGTGGAACTCCTCGCCGAGCGGCTGGAGCGGCTCAGGCAAAGCAGCAGCCTCTTTGCCGGCGTCGCATTCTCGCCATATGCCCAGAAGTTGCGGCAGCGTGCCGAAGCGGCAGCGGTGGTTTGAATCGCCCGGATCGCCTCTCAAGTGGAGAATCGCCGCAGGCGCCGGGGGCGAAGCTGGCAGATGCAGCGGTGGATGATGCGGATGTAAAGCACGTTCCGGTTCTTGCGGAACCTTTAGGCGAACAGATAGGCGTCCCTCAGGATGGGGTGATGGTCGATGTGACCATGGGACACGGAGGTCACAGCCTTCTGTTCGGAAAGCGGCTGGGCCCGGCAGGGACGCTGGTCGGGTTGGACCTTGACAGCCGGTCGCTGGAGCGGGCCCGGGAACGGTTGGCGGGCCTTGGGTGCAGGGTCTTCCTCATTAAATCCAATTTCTCCCAGGTCGCCGAACGCCTCGGCGAGTTGGGCATCAGGGAGGTGGATTTCATCCTGGCGGACCTCGGACTCTGCTCGGCGCAGCTCTCGGACCGCGAAATCGGGCTAAGTTTTCGGACGGATATGCCTCTGGACATGAGAATTGACGAAAGCCTGGAGACGACGGCTGCCGATATAGTCAATGAACTCGATGAAAAATCGCTGGCGGACCTGATCTTTCGGTACGGGCAGGATCGCGCCTCCCGGCGGATCGCGCGTTACATCGTTGAGCGTCGCCGGAGCGAGCCGGTCACGACCACGGGGCAATTGGCTGCGGTCGTGTGCCGTGCGTTGCGCTCGCCGAATAGGGCGTACAAGTCGCGAAGGCATCCGGCGACCCGGACGTTTCAGGCGCTGCGGATTGCCGTCAATCATGAGCTGGACAATCTGCAGGAGTTGTTGGCCGCGACGCCGGGATTGCTGAGAAAGGGCGGCAACCTGGCCGTTATTAGCTACCATAGTCTGGAAGACGGCTTGGTGAAGTGGGACTTCAAGCACAGGCAGAGCGAAGGAGTCTATCACATACGGACGAAAAAGCCCATCACGCCGAGCCGCGAGGAGATCGCCGCCAATAACAGGGCGCGGAGCGCCAAGTTGAGAATCGCACAAAGGGCCTGACCTCTCCAGACGCCGGGGGGCCCCCCTGATTCACGAAGGAACGAATGAAGCGGTAAGAACGGAGTGAAACGATGACGTCAGATGCGAAAATCGGCCTGCTGTTGGGACTTGTCTTCATATTTGTGATTGCCTTTATCATCAATGGTCTGCCCAACCTGAAGCCGCAGACGAGCAAAGGCGAACTCCCGACGAACATGGTCCCCCTCCACGACGAGAACTTCGGTGTGGCCGACACGGCCCAGAAGGCGCAGGAGGTGTTCGACTGGAGCCCGCTGATCGATCCGCAGGAAGACGAAGTCGAGGAACCGGTGGAGGCGACGGCCATCGAGCCGTCCCAGGCGGTCGCACAGGAGCCGGCACAATCGCAGACGGCCAATGCCCCGGACGTTCGCTTGACGATTCCGTTGCCGAGCATTGAGGCTCTGCTGCAGCATCTGACCAGCGGCATGGAGAGTCAGAAGGAGCAGGAGGCGACGGTCAGCATGGACGTGCCCCAACCGGCCACGCGGCAGCCAGCCGACACCGCGGCGCAGGCGAAGCCGGTTAGGCCCACTGCAACGAAGGCGGCCCCCAAGACCTATGTTGTTGCAGACGGCGAGAGTCTCGCTTCCGTGGCCAAGAAGGCATACGGGCCGGAGGAAGGCAACAAGCTGGTCAATGTCCAACGCATCTACGAGGCGAATCGGAACATCCTCAAGTCCCCCGATGAAGTGAAGGTCGGGCAGAAGCTGGTGATCCCGCCCCTTCCGCAGCCGGCGTCGGGCCCGAAGAAGCCCGAGGAAGTTTTATCCGCGGCCCTATTCAAATTCCGGACTGAATCGGGGGCCAAGCCGGCGCCGACGGGCGCGCCGTCGAAACCCCAGGAAGGTCGCTGGTACGTCGTGCAGGACGGCGACAGCCTCTGGAAGATCGCTGTCAGTCAGTTGGGTAGCGGGGCCCGGCATGAGGAGATCGCCAAGCTGAACGCGGAGCTCCTCAAGAACAAGGACTCGCTCGATGTGGGGATGCGACTGCGCCTTCCGGCGAAGTGAGCGCGGCTCGTCCGTCTCGCTTTCGGTCCGCAATGGTCTGTGATGATAGAGACATGGGATCTCGCTTGTGTTTCATCATGGTGGTGTTCTTCTTCGCGGCCACATTGATTGTGGCCGTGTACCTGCGTGGGTCCAATCACCGGGTGTTTTATACGCTCAGCCGGTACAAGGTCGAGCAGGGTCGGCTTCAGCAGGAGCTCTGGCAGAAGCAACTTCGCGTCGAGGGCCTGATCAATCCGGCGTCGATCTCCCACCGGCTCGGGGATGCACCGGCAAATTGATCCGGGACGACCGACACAGAGATTCCATGGGGCCTGTCGATCTGTCCGGTCTGCGGGCGAGGATGGATACGGCGTCCAATAGGTAATGCTGAATCCTCTGGAGCACGTTGCGTCACATGCAATCTGGAAATAGGAAGAAGGGGATTTCCCTCGGGGCGGCGATTTCGCCGACCGGCGACAGACGCGAGTTGACCACCATCGTGGTCATCATGTCTCTTGTGATTCTCGTGTTCTTTGCCCTGGCCAGCCGGTGTTTCTATCTGCAGTACGCTCGGGGCGAACACTACGCTGAGAAGTGTATGATCCAGCAGCGGGCCTATCTGCCCCTGGAGCCGCAGCGAGGGGCCATTCTCGACCGCCGGGGACGTGTACTGGCCGCCAGCAACCAGATCCGCACGATCTTCGCCGAGCCGAGAATCGTCAAGAAGCCCAAGGAGATCGCAACCCGTCTGGCCCCCATTCTGGATATGGGAGCGCACGAGATCTGCAAGCTCATCATGGACAGCGGTAATCCCGGCTACGTCGTCCTCAAGACCAATGCCGCCGCGATTGAGTGCGAACAGGCGGGGAGGATCCACGGCATCGGAATCCACTACGACTGGCAAAGGCAATACCCCACCGGCTTTTTGGCCAGCCACGTCGTCGGGTTCACCAGCGCGGATAACCGGGGGCTTGCCGGTATCGAGTACGCCTTCGATCGGGACCTGCGAGGCAAGGGGGCGAGGCGCACGTACTTCGTCGATGTGCACCGGCGCCCGCTGACCTTCTGCCTCGAGGACGAGCAAGAAAGTGACTTGGTGCCCACGCACGGATCGGGCCTCATCTTGACGCTCGATGCCACGATCCAGCAGTTCACGAGGGAGGCGCTGCTGAGCCGGTACAAGGAATACGAGGCGGAAGCGGCGACGGCGATGGTGGTGGACCCGCACACCGGCGAGATCCTGGCGATGGTCTCTCTGCCCGATTTCGATCCGGCTGAAGCTCGTCGTACGGATCCTCGCTCGTTCACGAACCGCCTCTTGGTTGACCAATTCGAGCCGGGAAGCATCATCAAGCCGGTCACCGCCGCAATCGCCCTCGACATGGGGGTCGTCAATCGGTACGAGACGATTTTCTGCGAGAACGGCAATTATCGTGGCAGGGGCTTCGGGAGCATCGGCGAGTACCGTCAGGGCTTTGGCGATCTAACGTTGCGTGAGATCCTGATCAATTCGAGCAATATTGGTATGGCCAAGGTCGGCCAGCGGCTCGGGGCCACGCGATTGTATGAAGGGCTGACGCTCTTCGGCTTCGGCCACAAGACGGGGATTGAGCTGCCGGGCGAGGCCGAGGGCCTGTTGCGACCGCCGGGCGAGTGGACCGGCTACAGCGTCACGCGCATTCCGTTCGGTCAGGAGATCTCCGTCACGGGCCTTCAAATGTTGCGAGCCTTCTGCATGCTCGCCAACGGCGGCCGGGTCGTCCGGCTGTATATCGTGAAGGCCATGGTCACGTCCGATGGAGGCGTGGTGGACATGAGACCGTCGCCCCTTCGCGTCGGCTACATTATCAAGCCCGAGGTGGCCCGATGGGTGGTCGGCGAAGCCCTGGCCTCCGTGGTCAACGAAGGAACCGGCAGGAGGGCCAAGCTCGACAAATGGCAGGTCTTCGGCAAGACGGGCACTGCCCAGCTTGCCAAGCCCGACGGCCGGGGCTACCAGGAAAAGGCCTATGTGGCCTCCTTCATCGCCGGCGCTCCGGCCGAAGACCCGAGGGTCATCGTGCTGGTCTCGATCCGCCGGCCAAACGTAGACCTCAGGAAGGGCTACACCGGCGGCACCGTCGCCTCCCCCGTCGCCGCCACGATTCTTGAGAAGACACTGACCTACCTGGAGGTCCCGCCGCGGATGACGGGCCAGGAAGCACAGCGGACAGCCGCTTCGCGATGGGCAGGTCGCTCCAACCCGGAGCAGGAGCACTCGTGGTAGGTCGCCGACAAGTTTCGCCGGACCCGTAAGACGCATCATCTCTGGACGCAGCGCGCGTATCTCACGAATGTGTTGGGGCTTTGGCCCTGGAAGGTGGGCGAGAATCTGGTACACTACTGTATTTCGATCTGCCCGCAAGGTGTGCAGGAGCCGAAGACCAGATGGCCAGAATTATTTACGCCGTAGCAGGCGAGGGCTTTGGGCACGCGAGCCGGGCGCACCTCGTCGGCCAGCGATTCCTCGACGCCGGGCATGAGGTGATCTTTGCCACGTCGCACCGGGCGCTGCTCTATCTCCGGGAGTATTTCGGCGAGCGGGTGAAGGAAATCTTCGGTCTTACCTTTGACTACAGCAAGGGGTACGTCGATCCGTTCGCGACGGTCTGGAAGAACCTTTCACAGATCACGTATGCCAACAGTTTTAACAAGAGGCTCTTCGATCAGGTTTACAGGCCGTTCCAGCCGGACCTGGTTGTGACCGATTTCGAGCCGTTCAGCGGCTGGTGGGCATGGCGCAACCGAGTGCCGTTCATCAGCATCAACAACGAGCACATGCTCATCTTCTCCAAGCTCGAGCACAGGCTGCGGCATGTCATTCCTCGCATCCAGGCCAGTGTGGTAACTGGACTCCACTACATCGGAGCGCGGGCCTACGTTGTGACGAGTTTCTTCGAAGCGCCGTTGGCGAGCGACAAGGTCGTTCTGACGCCGCCGATTGTCCGCCCGATCGTCACGCAACTCGAACCCTCCAACGCGGGCCATATTACGATCTACTCGACCACCGGCACGTATGAAGACCGGCTGCGGGACGTGCTCGGGAGATTCCCGGATCAGGAGTTTCATATCTACGGCTTCAACAAGCGCGCCCGATGGAAGAACTGCACGTTCAAGGAGCGTTCGACTAGAGGTTTTCTGACGGATTTGGCGGCTTCGCACGGCGTGATTGCCTCCGCCGGCTTCTCGCTGATCAGCGAGTGTATGTATCTGCGCAAGAAAATGTTGCTTCTGCCCGTGGGCGGGCAATACGAGCAGCTTATCAACGCGCGATACGTCGAGGAGCTCAGTCTCGGCGTCTGGTCGAGGCAGTTGGATGAGCGCATCTTGTCCAGGTTTCTGGAGCAGATCGACGAGCCGATGTCGCAGGACGACCGCATCCTGTGGCCTGACAACGACAAGTTCTTCGAGATCCTGCAAGGCACATTGTTAGGCCTCGATCGGTCCTTGAGCATCGTGCTGTAGCGTTCTTCTTGGGGTCCCGTTGATGTCGCCGGGCCGCCAGTCGTGCGACTTGGTCGGCCGACACGGATGCTCTCTATCGCGAGACGGGTATCGTGCTTCTCGTGCCTACGTAGCCGGCTTCGACGCATAACTGGATGATTTCGCGGGCCAGCGGGGAGGCGTCGCTGGAGCCGTGCTGACCTCCTTCGATCACGACGGCCATCGCGATCTTCGCGCCCTCCGCATCTTCGGCGAAGCCGGCGAACCAAGCATGTTCCGGCCGCTCGGTGGATCCCGTCTTGCCGTAGACCTTCACGCCTTGTTGAGCCAGGCTGGCGGGTCCGAAGTCCTGGTAGGCTGTTCCGCCGTACTCGTTGACCACGGCGCATATCCCGTCATACGTCACCTGCAGGCTGGCGTTTGATATCTGCAAGTCCTCGGTTTCGGCCGATTCCGGCGCTGGATTCGGCTGCAGGAACAAGCGCGGCATCCTGCGGCGACCGCCGCGGGCCAGCGTCGCGAACGTGTCGGCCACCTGCAGCGGCGTGACCCGGAAGTTGCCGTGGCCGATTCCGAACAGCTTCCTGTGGCTCTCCCAGAGAGGCGGGATTTGTTCAAGCGATTCAATCGAGACACGGGCAGGGACGGCCTTGCTGCCGATTTGGCCCGGTGCCTGTCTGAGTTCGGGCGGCTCCCAATCCGTCGAAGACAGACTTGGACAGGCCAGAGGGATGCGGCGCCCGTACCCGAACTTGAAGAGCCACTGCTGCAGCAAGCGCGGCTCGATCTCGTCGGCCAGCCGCGAAAAGTAGATATTGCAGCTCCCTTTGATGGCGTTCCGGGCGTGGTTGTCCCATCTTCCATCGTGGCCCGCCCGGAGCTGTCTGTAGATCCAGCAATCGGGCCAGCCGGCGGGGGCCGGCTCGGCAGGGCAGCTTATGATCCGATCCGGCGCGATGACACCCGCTTCCAGGCCCGCGATGAGAAACAGCGGCTTGACGACCGATCCCGGGGGATAGAGCCGATAGATCGTGCGGTTGATGAGCGGCCCGTTCGGGTCGGACAGCAGTTTGCCGTAGTCGTATCGGGCGCGGTTGAGATCATAAGTCGGCAGCGATACGAGGGCCAGGATATCCCCCGAGCGGATCTGGATCACTACGGCCGCCATGTTGGCGTCGTGATAGCCCGGATTGACCTGCCGATCGGCCAAGTGCTCTTCGATTCGCTTTTGCAGGCCGATGTCGAGGGTGACCTGGACGTCCCGGCCGAACTGCGTTTCGGTTTGACGAACGAGTTGGCGGTCGATGTCGTAGACCAGCTCACCGCGCCGGCCGCGCAGGATCTTCTCGCAGACGTACTCGACGCCGTCCTCTCGCCCACAGACCTCGCCGGGCAGGTACCTCGTCAGTGGATCGTCCGCGAACAGCTTGGTGTCGCGCTCCTGGGTCGCCGGTCCGACCCAGCCAATGGTCTGTGCCGCGGCCGAGCCGTAGGGGTAGTAACGCTGACCCGTCGGCAGGATTTCGACGTCGTTCATCTCCATAAACTCGAACTGCGCGGTGAAGATGTCCTCCTCGGTTTCCAGCTCGACCAGCGGCAGGTCCTTCTCCATCATCGGGATGTCGTCCACCTGGGCGATCCGCCTGTTTCGTTCGTCGGCGTCGGGGAAGCGGCGTTCGAGTTCGCTTAGCGCCACCGAGGTCGGAATGCTGTTGAGCCCGCCATACTTCGCCACCAGGTTCGGATCGACTCCGTCGCGCACCCACCGAATGAAGCTGCGATAGTTCCAGATGGCGTCGTTGAGCCCTCGTATCTTCTCTTCGATCTGGCCGCGAGCGAGTCCGAATTGAGAGCACTTGGCAATGATCTGCTCCAGGTCCTGCCGCCTGTCATCCACTTCCTTATGCACTTCGTACAAAGACGGGTCGGCGTCCTCCGTGTCGGCCTCGGCCAATCTAGCCTCGACCACGCGGTCGTCCCGGAAGCAGCTCAACCGATAGTTGATGTAGACCTGGAACTTAGGGGTATCGGCGGCCAGGATCTCCCCGTTGCGGTCGAGGATTCTGCCCCGCAGGGTCTGGAGCTGTTTGGACAGGGCGCGACGCTCCTTTAGTCTTTCAATGTCGGCCTGAAGCGAGGAGTCGGCGAGTAGTTGCATCTGCATGAGCCGCAGCATGCACACCAGCAGCAGCGCCAAGCTTATGCCGATGAATATCTTGATTCTCTTGTCGTACATCCGTGTTCAGAACCTATCAGCAGAGCCATTCCCTCATGGGGCGAATGCGACCTATCGACCTGTCATCTGAGATGAAGTCGCTACAGCTCTGAAGCTTGTGCCCACGTTACCGAATTGCGCCGCGCCGTTTTAGAAACGTCTTCCGGCCCTGCGCCCTCGATTCTTCCTATTCATACGCATCCACCAGGCCATCGGCAAGGACAAAAACGGCCCGAGAATCGCTGAGTATAAAGGCTGCCAGAAGACCTGGGCGGCGAGGCTCACTTCGGTCGTCTCGGCTCGAAGCAGGGTCAACAGGTAACTCAGTCCGGCAGTCAGCGCGCCCACCAGAAAGATCGTCGCGGCCTGATAGATCCCCCTTCGCGTGGAAATGATGCCCTGCAGGTCGGAGAGCAGCGTGCCGAACACACCGAAACTGATGATGCGCGGTCCCATCAGGCCCACGGCGGGACTGGTCAGATCCGCGGCGAAACCGATGATGAATGAACAGATGACCGCGTGCGTCGGTTTGTTGCGGACGGCGAAGAACACCAGAAGAATCAACAGAAGGTCCGGTTTGACATCAGGCCGGATGATGGAAAGTGCACCCATGAGGCTGGCTTGCAGTACGGAGGCGACGAGGACGAGCACCGCAAACCGAAACCAATGCATTCAATCACTCCCGAGGGACGCACAAATCCATCCGATCCATCTTTGGCCGCACGCTGCGATCACTGCGGCAACCGGGCGGCGGATATCACGACCGCGATCTCACTCAGGTTGGCCACATCACAGACGGGCTGGACTTTGATATCCCAGAGCAGAGGGCTATCCGCATCCGGTTTACACTCGGTCACTCTGGCCGTGATGATACGGATGTCAAGCCCCGGCTGTTTCCGGGCGTAGACGGGATCGCCTTTCTGGACTTTGTGTTTCGTCGAGATCAGGGGGATTCTGGCCGTATTGTTGCCCCGGCCCTCCATGAGGCCCGACACATGCAGATCGGCGATACTCACCGCAATCTTGGAGGCCGGGTCGGTGATCAATCTGACCTTGGCCCCCTTAGGGGAAACGTCGGATATGGTTCCGATGATACCATGATCATCGGGGCTCAGGACGAACTGACCGACCGCCACGTCGTCTTGCTGTCCCCGATTGATGATGAGCTCGTTTTGCGCCTGGTCCGCCGGGGCGATGATGGCCGCCGGACGCAACGGCACACTTTCCCAGCCCGGCCTGCCACGAAGCTTTGTGAGTTGTTCGATCGTTCGATGGGCCTCCTGAAGCTGTGCCTGCAGGTTGGCGAGCTCGTTTCTGGTCTGGCCGTAGGCGGTGAGCAATGCCTTGTGGTCTTTGCGGCTGACGTCCTGGACCGGCGGGGTGGCTGTTCGGGAGGCCAAGGTCAGGCCTCTACCGGCCGCCAGCGGCCAACGGAATGCCCGCGCATAGGCTAATTGAAGCTGGCCGGCAAGGTCCTTCGGCACGAGAAACAGAAAGATCAGACCCGCCAACATACCCCAGGTGAAGAGCATTCCTTTCGACATGTTGGCCCATTTTGGTGTCATAACTGCCGTTCATACGATCGTATGGAGACCCGGGCCGCAGTCTGCATCGCAGGGGCTGCGGCGCTGCGCGGGCGGTTACTCGTACCCGCGATCGCTGTGGTCCATCGTATCCTTCCAGAGCTCCAGGTTCTCCAGATACACGCTCGTGCCGCGTGCTACGCAGCTCAACGGGTCGTCGGCCTGGTGTACCTCCAGGCCCGTGGCGTTGGCCAGTATCTGATCCATGCCCCGCAGCAGGGAACCCCCGCCGACGATGTAGATGCCGTTGTCAATCAGGTCGGCAGCCAGTTCCGGCTCGGCCCGTTCGAGCGTTGTTGTCACCGCGTCGATGATCGCGGCGACGGGGTCTTTCAGCGCCTCGCGGATCTCCTCGCTGGTGATAACGATCTTCCGGGGCAGGCCGGAGATGGTGTCCCGGCCGGCGATTTCCATCGTCAGTTCCTCTTCCAGCGGGGCGGCTGAGCCGATCTGGATCTTGACCTTCTCCGCCCTGGCTTCGCCGATGAGAAGATTGTACGTTCGCTTGAGATGGTTGATGACCGCCTCGTCCATATCGTCGCCGCCGATGCGAATGGATTCGGACGTGGCGATATCGGCCAGCGACATGATGGCCACCTCGGTCGTTCCCCCGCCGATATCGACGATCAGCGAGGCCGTCGGCTCGGTGATGGGCAATCCGGCGCCAATGCCCGCCGCCATCGGCTCATCCACCAGGTAGACTTTTCTCGCACCGGCTCGTTCGGCGCTGTCAATGACGGCGCGCCGCTCGACGGCGGTAATGCCGCTCGGCACGGCGATGACCACGCGAGGCCGGACCAGGCCACCGCGACCGTGCACTTTCCGGATGAAATAGCTCAACATCGCCTCGGTGACTTCGAAGTCGCTGATGACGCCATCCTTGAGTGGGCGAATCGCGCTGATCGAGCCGGGCGTTTTGCCCAGCATCTCCCGTGCGACCAGACCCACGGCCTCGCCGCCATTGAGCACGACATTGGTCCCTTTGCGGACCGCCACCACGGACGGTTCGTTCAGCACAATCCCTCTATCCCGAACGCAAACCAGTGTGCTACAGGTACCGAGGTCGATACCCATATCCATACTGAAAAAGCCAAGGATTGAGTCCAACAGCACAGGCGACTCCTTTCTCAGGTTGCTATCGGGTATTCTGACGATCTCGCAGGGGTACCGTCAAGGGGAATTTCACGTCGATACAGCAAAAATCACGCTTATCGGCCTATATGGAGGCGGTGGACGTACAGCGCGCCTGACGAAGTGACAGTTGCGGCCGGTTACTGGGGATTAGCCGTCGATCCTGGTGCCGCCGGACAGGATTCTATTGCGGCAGGCCGAAGATCGTCCCGTACTGGGTATGGCAGGCATAGGTGACGTACGCCACGGTGGCCAGAACGACCGCGACCGCGACGGCCAGGATGGCCGTGTACAAGTTGCTCGGAGGGGAAAGCTTTCCCCCGCGTGGCTGAGGCATGGGACTCATCGACTAATCACCTCCCGGCGGCAAAGCGGCCGTCCGCAACGTCGCCGCTTTTGGTTCACAGATTCGTTGCGACGCTGTCACCCACCTGCGGCGGGACCTGGACGAGATCCAGAATGCCGACCGCCGTATCCGGCGAGACCTCCAGGATCAGGATATTCGCCACGAACCGGTCGCCGCGAGTGACATAGAACTTCATGTCCTGGCGGACGCCGGCGGCCGACCCGATCGAGATCTGCGCCAGGCGCTTGCTCATATCCACCGCCATGATCTTGCCGTTCAGCGCGATGGGTTTCGTCTTCGGCGGCACAACCGGTTGGACCGGCCGGACAGCCCTGGCGCCCGGCGGAACCGTCGTCGCAGGCCGCGCGGCAATTCGCCCGTACTGCTGGAGGTACTGGTTCAGCCTCGTCTCAATCTCCTGGTTCTCCTCGGTGACCCGCCGATTCTTCTCCTGGAGCTGGGCGATTACCGCCATTTTCTCCATCAGCATCTGGTTGGTCTCGTCGAGTTCCTTCTTGCGGTTGCTCTGGTCGGCCCGAAGGGCTTGGACCTCCTGCTGGGCGGTCTCGAACAGTTGCGTCTGCTGCGTGGCCGTAGCGTTGGCGGTCTCGACGGTCGCCGCCATGGCCGCAACCTTCTGCACCAGTTGGGCGTTCTCCCGCTTGACGCCATCCAGTTCCGCTTGGAGCTGCTTGACCTGCAGACCGAGTTCGTTGATCTGCTCATTGAGCTGCGCCTTCAGCGCCTGTGCCGCCTGTTTTTCGTTCTCGAGATCAAGCACGGCGGCCTCCTGGGTCCGTCTGGCGCTCTGGATCTCACGCTGCAGCCGGTCCGCACGCTCTCGCTGGTTTTCAGCGTTCGCGACGTACGTGACAACGATCCCGCACAGGAAGATGGCAAAGACGGTCAGTAGAACGATCAGAACCTTGGTAAGCGTACTCAAGACAGGCTCCTTTCACGAATCAGCTCGTTTTGCAGTCCTCACAAACCCCGTTCTATCGGACCTTAAAATACTACCTGCCGGCTGCCGCAAATACACTACGATTTTCGGCCCAGGGTTCACAAATCCCTGTTTCAGTCCCGATAGGACACCTGCATGACATAATTTTACGCTTCCGCCTCGAAAAGGTCAAGTCATTTTTCCTAAATCACCCAAATAGAATAGCTTGCAGTGCGCCCGGATGCCTCCGAGCCAGCCTGATTTGCCCTTGCCGTGGCTCTGGGATGGCCACCGACCCTGCCGCTTCTTCTCAGATCGATCTCCTGAGAGTTGCCTGTCAACGGACATCAACATCGCGCCCCCCCCGGCGCTGTACCCAATGAGCGGGCAGGAAGTCATCGTTGAGGTCGGGGCGAGGAGCCCCGTCGCGAGGAAAAGATGCCGGCTCAAGTGCATAAGATAGAACGAATTGGCGGGATTATCCTGAGAATTCTGGGCCTCATTCTGCTGGTTGCGGCAGCTTTGAAAGGCCGTCAGCTTCTGGTCGAGCCCGTTGCCAGCAACAGTCTCTGGACCTCACGGCCGATTCTGATCCTGCAGGTCGAATTTGAGCTGGCCCTAGGCATCTGGCTGCTCTCCGGCCTGTTCCCGAAGGCCGCCTGGCTCGTTGCTCTTGGCTGCTTTGGCCTCTTTTCGCTGATCACGTTCTTAAAAGGTCTGACCGGGGCGGCCTCCTGCGGCTGCTTCGGCTCGGTCCACGTCAATCCCTGGGTCACCCTGCTGGCCATCGACCTGCCCGCGGTCATTTCGCTGGGCCTGTTCCCTGTCCGTTCGGCCTTCGCCCCCTTGTGGTCATTCCTGCGAAGGAGGGAATCTATTCGCAACGTGGTTGCGGTGTTCGCGAAGCCCTTGCCGTCCCTGACTCGATTCGCCGCCACGGCGGTTCTGGGTCTGGCTGTGCCGGCCGTCACGGCTCCGCTGCTGGCCTTCAACAAGCCTGCTTCGATCACTTCCGCGTACGAGGTCCTGGAGCCGGAAACCTGGGTCGGCAAGAAACTGCCGATTCTGGAGCACATCGACATCGCCGACCAACTGAAGACGGGGACGTGGCTCTTGTTGCTCTACCACCACGACTGCCCGGACTGCCGCCGGGCGATCCCCCAGTACGAGCAGATGGCCCGCGACCCGGCCGGCAACGAGGACTTCCTGGGCACCGCTCTCATCGAGGTCCCGCCCTACGGCCCCGCGCAACGTCGCAGTCCCGGCTGCGCCTGTGGTCGGCTGGCTGATGCGAAGGAGTGGTTTATGACGACACCGGCAGTTTTCCTGATCAGTGAGAGCATTACCATAGCAGCCTGGGAAGGCGTGGTGCCGGATTGTGAGAGTGTAATTCACATTATGTCAGATTCAGAGCTTGGCAGAGCATTGCATATTTCTGGAAAGTGCGAAGGTTCACTATATGACGGTCGAGTACAAGGAGGTGCAAAATGAGAACGCGAAAGAAACTTATTGGAGTGCTTTGTATTCTGGGTTTGTTCGTGATCGCTGTTGCCGGAGAGTTGTCGGCGGTTTCCTTAGATGTGGGGGAACTTGGGCTGATATCGGGAACCTGTGGTATATGCAATGACTGGGGGAAGTGTACCGATGAGCTATGGAATGGCCCGATCAAAACGTGGTGTGATGGAGATGCTGGTCCCGTGTGGTGGTGTATAGATCATGAGGAGGGTTTTACCACGTGTGGAGACTGCGAGGAATTGGAGTCTGGTGGGTGTGGAGAAGGCTGGGTCCAGTGGCCGGGAGAAGCACCTGAGGAGGCAGGCGCCTGCAACGCATGTATTACCCCGGATCACACCTGGGATTGCCCTGGTGCGTAGTAAGCGTAAACCTCTTATGGACTTTCGCACTTCGTTATGGATCTGACTGATATGTCATGCTTCCTCTATCAGCAGCGTGAAGGGTCTCTCAAGGAGAAAAACGGAAATCGCCTTGAATCCGATAGGACGATTGTGTATGATGACACCAGAAGTGGAACTGAAGGCTGTGACGGAAGTTGCTCAGGAAGCGCGGCATATGGCAGTCGAAGACTGGAGAACGATGCATCGCGAAGGAACGGGTCTTTTCATGGCGACCCGAAGAGGGAGGAGAAAATGCTGAGATATCTCGCCGGTGGCATAGCGTCTTCGCCAGGCATGGTTCTGAGTTTGGTCTTTCTGACGGCCTCGTTTGCTCGTGGAGTTGAATCAGGCATCAGCGGAGCGGGTAAACGCCCGATGGATGAAGTGGTTGCTTGTGTGAGGGCCAACGAAGAGAAGCTGGCCTTGATCAAGATGGAGTTCTGTACGGATTTCACATCTGAAGGAGACCTTCCTGACTATAGTTATCTGCCTCGCGTTAGCTCTCGTGAACAGCCCGACGTGCACCACGAAGAGACTGAGTGGGCTCAGGACGGCATTCGTCAGCGTTTTGTTCGTAGGATATTTAGTGAGCACGGATTAGGATATGGTGCGATCTGCGTTGTAGACGGTGAGGTCCGCAAGGGCGGGGATTGGCCCAAACTAAAGCGGGGCACCATCGGAGACGTATCCGAGTACGATAGATGGATGGCCAACTTTGCCTCTCTTCTGTTCTACCGGCCGTTCTATCAGCCAGAAGACGGCGCCCGCCTGCTTAGCGAAATACTGGCCACCGCGGAAGTCGCCTCTGATGTTGTCGTACAGAAGCTCCACGATAGGGCTGTATTCGTCGTAGACATCAAGGGCGAGACTTCTCCCTGGAGGAGACTATACATCGACGCAGAAAGAGGCCTGCTGCTTCGATCAGATTCGTTTTTGGGGCACCCCGACAGCCAGCAGGCGAAGCTCCATGTACGTACGGAATTGACGAAGGTGCATCAGACCGAGAATGGGGGGTGGGTGCCGATCGAAGGGCGACGTACGTTTCATGGTGACGGCTACAAGAAGTTTATCGACGTACGCGTGGATCTCAACTCTATATCCGTGAATCGGGCGGATATTCCTGACTCCTTGTTCCAGCTCGATTTTCCCGAGCATACGGTCGTATTCAATTATATTCTCGGCATCGGGGCACAGGTAAAGGCTCAGCGTATGGTGGATGACGTTCTCCGCGATCTCAATGAGATGCCAGAGGAAGCAGCGGAAGACAACGACGATGTTCCCCAAGGCAACATCGACGACGGCAATGATGACGCCGGCGAGGACGAACCCAGCGACGATACTCAAGAAGAAAGCCGCGCGGAATCTGGTGAGGGTGTAGATGAGGCTGGCTCCAGCAGCGATCTGGCCTGGGCCTGGGGGATGAGACATTTGGGTCTTTTTCTCGTGGTGGCAGGCGTGGCCGTATTTGTACTGGTGCTACGAAGAGGATTTAGGGCGCAATAGAAGACCCTCTGTTAGCAGCCGATGGATCATTCGTTGCGAGGGAAATGGACCGGTGTTGCGCGTTCCTTTGACCGCATATTCTGTGCCGGCTGTCTTGCCGGAGGTTCTCCCAGGAAGAAGTTGGCCATGTGAGGCAGACGAAAAGAGGATGTCATGCACCCATATAGTAACACTCGATGCACCGTTGTGGTAAGCCTCTTATGTCTGATACTGTTCAACTGTGCCAAGGCCAGTGAGAAGGGGCCGAATAGAGGGGATACTTGTGGCCCTCTTGCTTTGAAGACCTGTCTGATGTTGCTCGGCCATGCGGTGGAAGCAAGTGTTTGCGCCGATCTGGCCGGCACCGATGCGGCAGGTAGCACTACAATGGCAGGATTGGCAAAGGCTTCGAGGCAGTTGGGCCAGAAGGTATTGGGCTTACGTCTTGCACCCAGAGAACTGGCCACGTTGAATCGTCCTGCGATCCTACACACATCCTATCCTGATGCTAAAGAGCATTTCTGTGTGTTCGCCTGCTACCGAGACGGTAGATTCGAATTGATTAACCCAACCATGAGTCCGGCGAGGGAGATATTGTCTGAGAAGCAGTTGGGCCTCATATGGGACGGTACGTGCATCGCGTTTGCTCAACACCCATTGCTGGACAGGATTACGGTGGTCCTATTGCGCTTTGGAAAGTACCTGGTCCTCTTGTCCGGATTGGCGCTGGGCGGCTCTGTGGCGGCGATCAGCACGAAGAACCGCAACATCGGGAAGATAGCTCTGATAAGCGGACCACTCCTGATCGTAGTTGGAGTGGGAATCGCGGTAGGATGTGGTGATATGTCGCCAGTAAGTTCGAAAGAGTCTTTGGTTCTCGGCATGGATGTCCTGGACGTTGGCGATGTTTCTGTCGGTGCGCCCGTTGTGCGTGACACCTGGCTTGCAAATGTGGGGCGGGACGCCATCAAGATCGATGACAGCAAGACGAAGGGTTCCTGTGCGTGTCTGAAGGTAACAACGAGTGATAAGGACTTGGCACCAGGCGGAAAGAGTATCCTGAAGCTGCGCATGGCTCCAAAGAGGCAGTTGGGACGGTTTGCACACAAGGCCTATGTGGCAACGCACGATCGGCAAAGACCGCAGGCTCTAATTGTCAGGGGGAATGCCGTTGGGCCCGGCGTCACGTTTCCGCCACGCCTCTATCTTGGGCATGTCTGTCCGGGAGAGCCGATTAATCGGACGTTTGCCTACATACCGAGATACGCCGACTGTGAGGTACTCCATGTTGAAGGCAGCTCCGGACTAGTCAAATGTGTCGTATTGGAAAAAGAGCGCAGGGTTGTCCGAATAGGTGTGTTTGTCAAAGCGCCCGACGGCGGGCGGTTCACGGGCAGCATTCGACTTGCAGTGAAAGATCTGGAGGATACAGAGATCGAAGTGCCCTTTGAAGGAGTGGTTGTTGAAGGGCTCTGAGCGAAATCTGCCAATGGCTGCATCAGCAGGGCAGTCATTTCGTCCGGCGGCGGAGGGCGGCTTTGGCGGCGGCTAAGCGGACTCTCTTGGACACATCCTGGAGCAGGGGGGGCAGGTGCTTCTTGAGTCTCTCGGTGCCGATCTCTCCGATGGCCAGGGCGGCCCGCATCTTGATGCGCTCCTGGCCCTGAGCATCCAGGCCTTTCATCAAGCCGGCTTCGAAGACTTCGAGAACCTCCTCCTCGCCGATGGGATCGCCAAGCTTGCCGAGCTGTTCGGCAGCGGCCAGGCGGACCTCCGGCACCGGATCGTCCAGCATCGTGATGAGGGCGTTCTTGGCCTGCTCGGTGCCGAGGGCGCCCATGGCCCAGATGCCGATGACGCGGTCGTCGGCGTAGGCGCTGATCAGGCGGGTCCAGAGCTTCGGATAGATGCGAGGATCGTGGAGCATCGCGATGGATTCCGCCGCTTGCAGAATGACCTTGTCGCCGGAATCCTCGCGCTGCAGGGTCCAATAGAGAAAGCGCAGTCCTTCCTGCTTTCCGCTCTTGCCCAGCAGCAGGGCGGCGTTGGCTCGCACCGTCTGGTCTGTGCTGGCCACCGCGTTGGAGATGACCTGGTAGTATTCGGGCCGGCCGAACTTCATCGTCGCGTAGGCGGCCGCGATCTTGATGTTGGGATTCGGATCTTCAAGGAGACGTGCGACATCGTTTCTTGCAGGACCATACTCGAGGTCGCCAGCGGCCACGATCGCGAGGAACCTCACGGGGACCGCCTCATCGGACAGGAGCTTGTGCACCCTCGGCATGAGCAGGGCCTGACCCGTCGTCGCCACGACCTCGACGGCGTTGGCCCGGATCTGCGGGTCTGGGTCTGCAAGCCCGTTGAGCACGATCTGCCGGGCCGGGCCGGACAGGTCCCCGCCGGCGAACACAGGCGGCGCGTCGGTGGATGCCATCTGCGGCCGGGACGTCTGCTCGCAGCCCCAAACCAGTAGCATCGCAAAACCCAGAGCCGTCGTCTTGACGAGCCGGTCGATACGAACCATCACAACATCCTTAGCCATGTTTCGGACGATCCTTCGCATTCTCTCGCTTGCGCCGGCGGATCAGCCGGATCGCAAGCGGCCACACGACGGCAACGGCCGCGGCGATTGCACAAATGTTGGCTAACCACTCGCCGTGCCGACTGTAGAAGGTCACCCGTTTGTCTATCGGCAATCGGTCGAGGAACCATCCAGTCATGGCGGTCCGGTCCATCGCTTCGGCGGGAAATTTCTCGCTGGCGGCCAGGTAGCCGTCGCGTATGCGGCCGGTCGATTCGATCAGGCAACTGATGCCCGTATTGACGCTTCGGATAACGGCCAGGCGGTTCTCCACGGCCCGGAACGCACAGATCGCCGCGTGCTGCGGCAGCTCGCTGCTGGGAATCACTCGCGGCGGGTCCTGCGGGAACCGGACGAACCACCCGTCATTGCTGATATTGACCAGCCAGTCGATGCGCTTGCGGCCCCGCTCGTCCAATGCGAAATTCCTCGCCACGTACGGGATCGTGTCCTCGTAGCAGATAATGACGGCAAAATGATAGGGCGATAGCGCTTCGACGGGAGCGTTCGGCTCGGCCGCGGGCGCATTCATCTCAAAGACGGTGTAGTGTTTGCCGTGTTCGAGGGAGTAGTCGGGATTGTAGCCTTTCGGGAAAAATTTCTTGAGCTGCTCGAAGAGCCAGGGGCACCACTGCTTGAAAGGGATGTACTCGCCGAAGAGGACGAGGTGGATCTTGTCGTATCGCCCGGGGTCGCGCGTCCCGTCGGGGCGGTAGAAATAGGCGGAGTTGTAGCTGCCGAGGTAGCGTTTTCCGTAGGGGTCCGTCAGGATCTGGGCGCCGTAGGCGCCGACGAGCAGATGGGCCGTATCTTTGGCGTGTTCGCACAGGGCCTGGTGAAAGGCTTTGTCTTCGTCGAGGTCGCCTTCGAGGAGCGGCCACAGCCCTGGATCCAGCAAGCCCTGGACCATGGTTTCCGGCCAGACGATCAGCTCGGCCCCGGCCTGAGCGGCGGCTTGGCTCTTCTCCATTAACTCCTCGAAGAGCTGTCCGCTGACGCTGAAACTCCGCTTGACCGACTGGGGCACGTTCGATTGAAGCGAGCCGACGAGGGGCCCTTCCGTCACGCACGTCTCGGCCTGACGCAACCGCCACTGGCCGTAAAGGACCGTACCTGTGACAATGAGAACGGTTGCGACCGCGCCGCCAACGAGGATTCTCGCGGAGGGTTTGCGCGAGGCCTCAGATTCGTGGCCTGGGGTCGTACCCCCCGCGTTCTGTGCGCATCGATCGGGTGAACGCGTGGGTTGAGAACCCACCCTACGCGATTGGCATACGAAGAGGACGAGGTCCGCGATCAGGCCGTTGGCCATGGCGACGACGAAAGAGACGCCCGCGGCGCCGAAAAGGTCGGCCACCTGGATCACGGCGAGGTTCGAGTACTGGCTGTGCCCGAGGAATCGCCAGAAGAACCCGCCCAGTGGGAAGCCCTGCAAGCGTTCAACGCCGGCCAGGAGGATCGGCAGGGCGATGAACAGCGGCAGGCCCCTGGCCCGGCTGAACCGTACGCCCACGGCTAACAGCAGCCAGTACAGCGACATGTAGAGGCCCAATGCGAACCAGCCGATGATCGTGATGGGCACGATCCAGTAGAGATTCCCCAGCCAGTAGAGGTAGCCAACCGCGAGGACCACCAGGGACAGACCGCGAAACCGAATCTGCGGCGAACACGCCAGCGCGAACGGCACATACGCCACCCACGCCAGAAGCCACCAGTCGATCGGCGCTTGAATGACCGTCAGCAGCAAACCGCTGACAACGAGGAGCAGTGCGGCCATAAGCAGAGGTTTTCTATTGTTCAAGGGACGACGCTCCCATTGGAACTCCGCTTGTCTTGCCAAAGGGATTGAGTTTGCCGCGTTTGTCGAGTTGTCCCAGTCGTCGCTGCACTTCTTCGGGCGTGTAGAGTTGTGTCTTCTGCAGGCGATTGTTGAGTTTTCTTGTGAACAGGGACAGGAGCATCGGATTCGAGCAGAGCTGTCGCAGTGAGATCTTGTTCTCGCTATAGAGCCATCTCAGCTCGGCATCCGCATGTTCCGGCCAGTCCGGCAGGCCCTCGCCTTCTACGGGCAATCCCTCGGAGTCCGCAATGCGATCTTTCGCCGCCTCCGCATATGTTTCGGAGATATCGATACTCGTATATCTGCGGTTCAGCTTGTGTGCGACGGTGGCCGTTGTGCCGGAGCCGCAGAAGGGGTCGAGCACCCAGTCGCCCTCGTTGGAACTCACGCGGATGATTCTCGCCAGCAGGCTCTCCGGCATCTGGCACGGGAAGCCTGTGCGCTCCCGGAACGTGCCGCAGATGCGCGGGTACTCGTTCCAGACATCGTCCGGCATCTTGCCCGCGGGGTTGGCCCGCTTATCGCGATATTTCTTCTGCCGATCCGAGATCACGCGCACCACATCGTCGTTGAACACGAAATCCTTGCGATCCTTCACGAAGTAGAGAATATGCGTGTGCGCACGAGCGAACTTGGCCTTCGTCTGCTGGCCGAAAGAGTAGTGCCAGATGATCCAGTTGCGCAGCGTGAGTCCGAACTCATCTTCCGCCATGAGCTTGATCTGGGCGGCATATTCGTCGCCTATGGCGATGTAGAACGACCCGTGCGGCTGGAGTACGCGGACGCATGCCCCGATCCAGTCCCGCGTCCAGGCGAGATACTTCGCGCTCTTCTTGCGGTCATGGTACTGGTCGTACTTGTAGCCGATATTGAACGGCGGATCGGCAAAGACCAAATCGGCGAACGGTTCGGCTTCACCCTGCAGGATCTGGACGCAATCGCCGCAGACAATCTGATTTCTCAAGTCTTTCATGGCCGCCATTCTATAGCCCCATAACCGTTTGGCAAGCTGCAATCTGCGGCAGCCGTCACGCCGATCCGGCCGAAGGGCTGCGAGGCAACCGACGCTCTTGTTGTCGATCGGAGCTGCAGCGCGTATGATGCCCAGGTGACACGATTGCATCAGTGAAGGCCATGGAGAGTTTGCATGGGTGGGGCGGACACACATTCGGATGGGGGATTTCGGCTGGAGCGGCTGGCAAATGGGTGGCTGGTCGGTCGGTTTGCCACGCTGGAGGCGGTGGGAGTGCCGCACCTTGTGACGACGCGGCAGGGGCCTGAGGTGCAGCAAGTTCGACACAAGCCGGCTGCGGCCGGCCGGGAGATTGCGCAGGTCCTGGGTTTGGAGGAAATGGCGTTCCTGGACCAGGTCCATGGCGGCCGCGTGCTGGTCTGCAAGCGGGGGGGCAGCGCCGGGCATGCGGACGGGCTGGTGACCGCCGTAGGAGGGCTGGCGCTGATGGGCAAGAGCGGCGACTGCCCCATCGTGCTGATCGCCGACCGGCGACGGCGTGCCGTGGGGTTCGCGCATGCCTCCTGGCGGGCGACGGTGGCCGGGATCGTGCCGGCAGTAGTTCGGCGGATGGCCGAGTTCGGCTGCGAGCCGGCCGAATTGGTGGCATGCGTCTGTCCCTCCGCTGGGCCGTGTTGCTACGAAGTCGGCGAGGAAGTCCGCGATGCCGCCGTCCGTGGGATTGGCCCTCATGCGGCGGACTTCTTTCATGCTGCCCCGTCCGGCAAAGACCATTTCGATCTCTGGCGCGCCAATGCGGATGCTCTGTTGCGGGCGGGCGTCGCACCGCAATCCATCCACATCGCCGGTATCTGCACGCTCTGCCGCAACGACCTGTTTCCCAGTCATCGGCGCGAGGGAGAGGCCGCCGGCCGTTTCGCCGCTGTCATCGGCCTGCTCACCTAATACGATCCTGGATTGCCTCGGCCATGAAGCCTCGCGTAAGCGGCAGATACTATGACGCCCCGCCCGGAAGATCGTGGAACTTCCCGCCGGGAGACCGCACTCTTGCCCAAATGAGGCTTGGTGTGGCAAAACCTGGCCGAATTGTGCCACCTTCATGCAATAGAATGCCGCCGGAGGCGACCGATATGATGTGTTGCGGTGCGCGGGGCCTGCGCCCTTGCACACGGACCAGGTTGCGCGGTAGCATCCTTCGTCACGGAAATGGGAACGCCAGTAGGAGATGGAGAACTATGAGATCGACGCAATTCGCTGTGTGGACCGTTGCCCTGGCGGCCTTGCTGCCGGCTGTCGGCGGCTGTGACCTTGGCAACTGGTATCCGCAAGTCAAGTTTGAAAGGACGGTTGAGCTTCAGCACGCGATGCAGCCGGGCACAACGTTGGCCGTTTCGACGGCCAGCGGCTCCATCGACGCTGCCGGAAAGGAGACGGACCAGGCGCAGGTGGTGGCCACGATTGTCGCCCGGGCCGGCACCGAGAAGGAGGCCCAGGAATTAGCCGAAGCGGTCGAGATCGGTTTTGAGGAGACGGCCGAGCGTCTGGAAATCAAGGCCGACCGGCCCAAGACGGGCGGAGGCCGATCCATCAGCATCAGCTACGAGATTGCCCTGCCCCGCCAGAGCCACGTCGAGTGCAACAGTGCCTCGGGCTCCATTGATGTGACGGACCTGAACGGTGATGTCAAAGCACACGCCGCCAGCGGGTCTGTGAAAGCCGCCCGTATCGAGGGCTCCGTCGGCCTCGGCTCAGCCAGCGGTTCCATTCGCTGCGAGCAGGTCGAGGGCGGAGACATTCGTTTGGGCAGTGCCAGCGGGAGTGTTCGGCTGTCGAAGGCATCGAACGCCGGGGTCTGCGACCTTCATTCCTCGTCCGGCTCGGCGGGAGCCTCAGATGTTCAGGCCGACTCGATCAAGGTCCGCTCGGCCAGCGGGTCCGTAACGCTCACCGACGCACAAGCGGAGGCGATTGATCTCAACGCCAGCAGCGGTTCCGTGAAAGCGGCGGGCATCATCTGTTCACGCTTGGCGGCGAATTCCGTTAGCGGGCGTGTCTCGGTGGCGTTTGCCCCGTCGGCCCCGAGCGACCTCGTGGTCGATGCCGGCGCCACCTCCGGCAGTGTGACGCTCGTCGTCCCATCGGCCTTTGCCGGCCAGGTCGACCTGTCGGCCGTCAGCGGTTCCGTGAACGTTGACTTGCCGGTCGCGGTCCAGGGCCGAATCGACAGGCGGCACGTTAGCGGCAGCATCGGCGAAGGTTCCGGCCGTCTTACCATCCGCACTGCCAGCGGCTCCATTCGCGTCAAGTAGCGAAGCCGGTCGGGCAAGCTCCGGCTACGGGCACCGTCGGATAGGGAAAAGGCAAGTCGCGGCCAAAGACCCAGGATGCGTGCCTCACGGTGCGCCCCCTTGGATTCGTCATGCGAAAACTGACCGATTCGAGCCGACTCCGGCGAAACGCCGACGGAACGGGATCCTCAGTCGATCTTTGGTTTGATGACTTGCTGAGCCGTGAAGATTTCGCCGGTGAGATAGTCGGTGAAGGTGACTTTGACAGTGAGCGGCTGGGCCCTTACCTCGGCGGTCAGGGCGGCGTCGAAGACCAGGCGGTAGCTGGCTGAGACGAGCGTGTCAAACCAGAGCTTTTGCAGCTCGGCGGGTTGGACCTGCCACTCGCCGAGCAGGGCCTGGTCGCTCGGCTTATCGAGATCCCAGAGCTGAACGTGCACGGCCCCGGCGGCCTTGATGATATCGCCGATCTGGTCGATGGGCTTGATGTAGACAACCAGCGCCTCGCGCACGCCATCGTCGTCCTTGTCGTAGAAGTTGGTCAGCCCGGTAATCTTCAGGGATCTGAGCGCGTAGAAGTTCTCGTGTTTCTCCTCCGGCAGCGCGGATAGGGCCCTGACCTGCGCCTTGAGCTGCTCGGTCCGGATGCGGCACTCTTCGAGTTGTTCGACCAATTCAGTCTTCTCTCGCTCCAGGTCCCGGGCTTTCATCTCAAGCGGGTGCATCCGCTCGCTGCCGGCGCCACAGCCCGGGAGCAAACCTGCCGCCATCAAGAGCATCGCGAATCCCGCGTATCTTGTATCTCGCTGTTCGCATCCTGGAGAAGTTCGGCGGGGTCTGGGCCGAGCGCGAGATATCAGATGCCACATGCGAGATATGACATACGACATGCAGGATGCGGGATACGACATACGAGATACGATCCTTCCTACTGCTCGTCTTCGTCTTTCACTTCGCCCTGGACGATCTCGGGGGCCTTCTGGAGGATCCTGTCGGCCAGGCCGTAACTCACCGATTCCTCGGCGCTGAGCCAGAGGTTGCGGTCGGTGTCCTTCTCGATCTTCTCGGCGTCCTGGCCCGTATGGTGGGCGAGGATGTGATGGAGCCGCTCGCGAAGCCGCAGGATCTCGCGGGCCTCGATATCGAGATCCGTCGCGGGGCCTTCGAGGATGCCCATTACGTGCGGCTGGTGCAGCAGGATCCGGCTGTTGCCCAGCAGGAACCGCTTATCGGCGGCTCCGCCGGCCAGCAGGACCGCGCCCATACTGGCGGCCTGCCCGATGCAGTAGGTGGCGACGTCGCACCGCACGAACTGCATCGTGTCGTAAATCGCCAGGCCGGCGGTGATGACGCCGCCCGGCGAGTTGATGTAGAAGTGGATATCGCTCTTGCTGTCCTCGTTGCTCAGGAAGAGCATCTGGGCGATGATCAGATTGGCGACGCTGTCGTTCACTTGCCCACCGAGGAAGATGATGCGATCCTTCAGCAGCCGGGAGTAGATGTCATACGCACGCTCGCCCCGACCGGTTTTCTCGATGATGATGGGTACCAGGGTCTCGTTTGAACTCATTTTGGCTTCCTTGTTATGGGATTCGGCTGCGTTGCTTCGTTTGTACGAAGCGTTCGCATTGCGCGGGAGACTACGCACCTTCGCCCTTGTTCTCTTCGGGTTTCTGCTCCGCCTGGGTCTCTTTCTTTTCCTTCTCGGCCTTTTGCTTGTCGTCCTCGCGGAGCACTTCGTCGATCAGGCCGTACTCTTTCGCCTCATCGGCGCTCATGTAGTGGTCTCTCTCGGTCTCGGCGACGATCTTCTCGATCGGCTGACCGGAATGCTTCGCGAGGATACTGTTGATCGTCTGCTTGGCCCGGAGAATTTCCTCCGCCTGGATTTTGATGTCGGCGGCCTGTCCGGTCACGCCGCCCCACGGCTGGTGCAGCATGATCTTGGCATGAGGCAGTGCGAACCGGCTGCCCTTCGTGCCCGCCGCGAGAATAACGGCCCCGCCGGACTGCGCCCGCCCGATGCAGTACGTCGCGATCGGCGAGCCCACGAAACGCATCGTGTCGTAGATTGCCATCGTGTCATCCACCGTGCCGCCCGGCGAGTTGATGTAAAGGCTGATCTCCCGGCCGCGCTTGGCGTTGTCCAAATACAGCATCTTCATGATCACCTCGGCGGCCCGGGCGTAATTGATGTCGCCGATGAGAAAGACGATCCGGTTCTCCAGCAGCATGTCGTCCAGGCTCATCTGGCGATAGCGATGATACTGCGTGTACTCGTTGAAGATATCCGGTGTTCCGCGCTTCAAGACGTCGTTGATGGGCATTGAATCATCCTTTATTGACTCTGTTCCTTGGCCTTGCTTTGCTTTGGCTTGGCCTCGGATTTCTTCTTGGCTTTCTTCTTGCTCTTTGGGGGTTTCTCTTCAGCCTTCCGCTCGGTAATGTTCGCTGATTCGAGGAGTTTTTCGATGCACTTGCTCTGACGGACGTCCAGTCGGAACTGTGCGAGCGAGCCGTCGCGTTCCATCTGCTCCTTGAGCTTCTCGGGCCGCTGCCCGCGCTGCATGGCGACCTGGGCGATGTGGCCGTTGATCTCTTCGTCGCTCACGTCCATATCGAGCTTGTCGGCGATCTTGTCCATGATGAAAAAGGTCTTGAGCTGCTGCTTGGCCTCCTCCTCGCTGCCGGCCTGGAGCTGCTCCATCTGCTCCTCGATCTGCTGGCGGCTCAGTCCTCGCGACAGCAGGCTCATGTACTGTCGTTGCAGGACATTGCCGGCCTGGCGGGCGACGATATCCATCGGCAGCTCGAAGTCCGTGTTGTCGAGCAGGTGCTGATAGACCTGGTCGCTCATATCGCTTCGCACCTGGGTCTCGATTCGTGCCTGCAGATTGTCTCGGATCCGGTCGCGCAGCTCGTCGGCACTCTCCACATTGTATCGCTGCAAGAAGTGCTCATTGATTTCGGCGGGCTTGAGGCACTTGATATCCTTGATATCGATCTCGACATCGACCTTGCGGCCTCGGAACTCCTCGCGGAAGTAGGTCTGCGGGACCTCGGCGGTGGTAGTCTTCTTCTCGCCGGCCTTGGCGCCGACCAGCAGCTCGTCGAGCTTCTCGACGGGAATCGGCCCGACGAACCCGTTCGGCCGGACGTAGACTTCGATATTATCGAGCTTCGTCTCGGCCTCGGGGATCTTCGTCTGCCCGGCTTCTTCTTCGGCCTTGCCCTCGGCCACGGCGGCCTGCTGCGCCTTCTCTTCTTCCGTTAGTTCGACGTCCAGCCGGACATCCGCGATGATCTGGTCGTCCCGCTCGATCGCGCCCTTCTCTTTCGGCGTCCATGTGCCGGACCATCGCTGGAGCTGCTCGATCTCCCGGTCGATTTGCTCGTCGGTCACTTCGAGCTTCGGTCGCGTTACGGCAATCCCTTCCAGCGCGGGCAGCTCGAACTCCGGCCGGACCTCCACCTCGAAATCGAACTTCATCGGACCCGCCTCCGGCAGGTCAATGTGCTCATAGTCGAGATCCGGGTCCGTCAGGACGTTCAGTTCCTTGCCCTTGATCGCCGCCTCGCTCGCCTCGGCCAGCAGCTTGAGCTTGACGCTCTCGCTGGTCTCCTTGCCAAAACGCTTCTCCAGCAGCCGGCGGGGCGCCCGGCCCTTGCGGAAGCCCGGCAGTACCGCCTCCCGCCGCAGCTCCCGGTACTGCTCGTCGGCCATATCCTTGATCGTCTCGGCCGGGACCTCAATCGTCACCTTTTTCTTGCAGGGCCCGGCGTCCTCGACGACCACCGTGTTCTTTGCCGTCCTCGGCTGTTCGCTCTCCTGCGTGCCTTCCTCCTGCTCGGAGGACGGTGTCTGCTCTTTCTCTTCCGCCATTGCGGCGCTCCCAAAATCTAATGAACTGGTTTCCTGCCCAAAAACAAAAAAATGGCATCAGGGGAGAACTCATCCCCTTAGCCAGGTGAACGTTTCCAACCTGCGGCGACCGCCGCGGGGCTTCCACGTACCGACGACCAACGCCAAACTACCACCTAGCCGGTAACTCGCCGATACTATAAGGGTTCTGCAACGCCGATGTGCGATTGAAGACCCCATCCTTAGGATAACTCCTAACAGCGGGCGATGAGATTTGAACTCACGACATTCACGTTGGCAACGTGACGCTCTACCACTGAGCTACGCCCGCGAATTTACACGCAAAGTATATACGCCCTTCAAATGCTCTGCAAGGCCTTTTTTGGCAAAATTTAGAGCCGTAGGTCGGCCCCGGCAGGCTCTCCCACGAGGCAGGGCGGTGATGCAACGACTTCCTGCATGGAGGCATGAACCGCCCGCGTCAGGAGAGCAGTGTTGTACGAATTGGTGAATCCCCCCTCGTGCCGGGAAGACGAGAACGACGGCATCTACGGGTAGCCTCGTCAGACGGAGTGTGAGAGCCTCAGTCCGTGGGGGGCAGAGGAACGGCCCAAGGAACCGCCAGCGGTGATGTTCTCCGGCAATCGTCCTGTCTTCAGGCGCGCGTCCGGGTGCCGTGTAAGTCGAACACCCGTCGCAACGAGCCCACGATCCCGACTCCGAAGCCGGCCAGGAGCAGCGCCGCCGGCGCGGGAACGGGGATGGCCCCGGTGAGGTTCAGCGCATCGTTGCCACAGGCTTGCGTGATGTGAAGGCTGATCACGCCTCCCTCCTCCTGTAGTTGCAGGAACACGTCCTCCGGCAGGATCGAACGGGCGAAGCCGATCTCGACCACGGTGGTGTTGTCGTCGAGTTGGCCCATGTAGGTCTGTCCGGTTTCATCATCAAAGTACGTCTCGACGGCGAGCGTCGCCGAGCCCAGTACGGTGCCACCGCTGGCCCTGTGCGGGTGGTTCTGCGGATTATAGCAGTCGGACCACGCAGGATTCAGCAGGACATTGGTCGTATAGACCCCGGCTGAACTCACAGCAGAACCGATCTGGACGGCATACTCCAGGCCCGACGTGATGCCCTTAGCGCCAATCGTGAAATCGCCGTTCAAGTCGAATCCAAGATCGCCCCATTCGAGACTGATGGGATAGGAGCCGACAATGGCAACGTAGAAGTTGGTCGCATCAAAGTCGAAGTACATCGCTTCGAAATCATACAACTCGCTATAGAACGAGGCGCCGTAGGTGTTGATATCGTCCGCCTCCACGAAGCTGGCCGTAGTGCTGTCGGGCACCCAGTCGGAGTGCGGCGTAACGCCCCAGTCGGACAGGTTGCCGTCAATCACATAGGCTCCCTGGCTTGCCGAGGCAAGTGCAAGGCCCAAAACAACCGCTGCAAAGACCAATCTGCTCTTCATCATGTCCTCCTCTAAATATTCACCGCGATTATTCCGGCTCCTCCATTAGCACAGGGCTTCTCTGCCTCAAGGCGTTGTGCTTCACGGCACGCGCGTCTTCGGCAATGTGACACGAAGCCGACTGGCCTCGATGCCGCGCCCCACAGAACTCTCCCCTTTCTTTGCTCTCTTCATCTCCTCTGGCTCGCCCGCCGGACCACCGAAAACCTCGCTGGGTGTCGGAGGGCCATCCGGCGATACCCGATCGCAGTCCGTTGAAGTGGGATCCCTCTTCCGTGGGAATGCTTAACCTGCCACCACACAAGAATCGGATCGCGTCTCAGCAATACCGACTCCAGGTCACAACTATATTCCATCAGTATACCGTCTGAATCGTGTTTTGTCAACCCCGGCCGACGAATATCTCCTGGAAGCGGGGGATTTGATCGGCTGGGCAGTCATAAATCTTTTTCAGCGCAAGACTTATGGTGTCGATGGGGCCCCAAAAACTTTCTCTTGTCTTCAGCAAAGGGGATCGGTACATCTGGCAGAATTCGCCAGCGCCCCTTCATCTGGGGCACGGGCGATCTTCGGGCGAGTCGGGCAGCAGGGGCGCGTGCGGCCTGAGGCCCGCCCCACAGAGCTTTTCGCGTGAACAGAGCGTGGTGAATGGGGTATAATGTGACAGGATGAACGCTTCCCGGGGTCGTTGCAGGCTGGGGGCGGAAGAACCATGAGGAACGGGTCGATAGGATGAATGTGAACTTTACACGGACCAGGAGCACCAGCACATTTTTCATACTGCTGTCGCTCGTGGCGATGCTGAACGCGTCGCAGACGATGGTGTTGTGCGTGGGCCATGATGGGCATGTGGCGGTCGAGGTTGCCGGGCACAACCACTGCCGAGGCGAGCACGCCAGCGACAGTCACTGCTGCCCTTGCACCGATATTCCAATTCCCATCGGATCGTGCACAGAGCATAATGCCGCGGATACACGGGCACCCGGTTCCGTTTATCCGGCGGCTCCGTTGTCCCCTGCCCAGACTACGATGGTCGAATTCGAAGGCTTCTTTGCCTCGGCTTCGCCGCTCATTCTGACTTCCTTCTACACGCCCCTCCGAAGCATCGTGCTGCAGGTGTAACCCCCCACAAGTGATAACCGCCTGACTGGACGGACGCATTCTGCGCGCCGGTCGGACTGCTTTGCCCTGCCCATCCCGGGCAGTGGCGTCACTGCTTGTGGGAGCATGATTGATGCGCCGAAATACATACATGTTGCTTCTATGGATTGTCCTCGTCGCATACGGTGGTTGTCGAGGTGCGGACGGGTCCTCCGGCCCGCATGTTGTCGCGTCGACGCCTCCGGGACGAGCCGCACCGAATGAGATGGGATTTGTCGAGCCGGACGGCGCTGTGACGCTTCGCGATGTCCTGGCTTTGGCCGTGCTGCAAAATCCCGAGCTCCGCACGTATCCATACGATCTGCGGGCGGCGGAGGCCCGCGTGCTGCAGGCCGGCTTGCGGCCCAACCCCGAGCTCGAGATTGAAGTAGAGGAGTTTGCCGGCAGCGACGAGCGGAGAGGCTTCGACGCAGCGGAAACGACCGTGCAGATCGGCCAGCCCATCGAGCTCGGCGGCAAGCGTGACAAACGGGTGCGCCTGGCCTCGCTCGACAAGGAGCTTGTGCAGTGGGACTACGAGTCTGCACGGCTGGATGTGATGCGCGACGCCAGACAGGCCTTTGCGGCCGTGCTCGCGGCCCAGGATCGTGTTGCGCTTGCGGCCAGACTGCTCGATCTCTCTCGCCACGCGCACGCGACGGTTGCCCAACGTGTCGAGGCCGGCAAGGATTCACCGGTCGATGAACTGCGGGCGGGAGTCGTGCTCTCGAAGAGCCGGATCGAGTTGCAGAAGGCGCAAAGAGCTCTAACGGTCGCTCGGCATAACCTGGCCGCCACATGGGGTGGCCAGACGGCCACCTTTGAGAGGGCCATGGGTGATTTCTATGAAGTCTCGCCGCTGGCGCCGCTGGCGGATGCGGCCGCTGCGATCGCCGCGAACCCGGACGTGGCGCGCTGGGAGACGCAGGAGCAGAGACAGCGTGCGGCGTTGCGTCTGGAGAAGGCTCGGGCGGCGCCGGACGTCGTCATTGGTGGCGGCGTGCAGCGCTTCGAGCAGACCGATGATTCGGCCCTCGTATTCGGACTTGCCGTGCCGATCCCACTGTTTGATCGCAACCAGGGCGGCATCCGTCAGGCCATAGCCGACCTTGGGAAGACCCGCCGGCAGTACGAGGCCGTTCAGGTCCGGACCCTGGCGGTGCTTTCCGAAGCGACCGGCGCGCTGGCCGCCGCGTACGATGAGGTTACGATCCTGCGGGACGACGTGCTGCCCAGGGCGCAGCAGGCCTTTGAAGCGGCCCGGGAGGGTTATCAGCAGGGCAAGTTCGATTACCTGTATGTTCTGGATACGCAGCGTACACTGTTCGAGACGCAGGCCCAGTACATCGATTCCGTCGAGGCCTGGCACAAGGCACAGGCCGTCGTCGAGCGACTCGTCGGCGGAACGGTGCGGGCGGCGGACACCGATCATGCATCGAATTCATCTCAGGAAGATCCATCGCGGGAGGATTCAAATGAACAGTAGACTCATACATGCCGTTGTCTCGTTGGTGGTCTTCGGCGGGCTTTCGGCAGTGCTTGTCGGTCTGACGTGGCAGTCGGACCTGCGAGCCAACGCCGCCGTGGAACATGAGGCCGAGCATGAACATGCCGAACCTGAAGGCGAGGTTCATGCCGAGGCCGTGGGATGCGACGATTGCGGGCAGGAGGGCCATGGAGACTCTGAGCATTCGGACCTCGGCACGCGGCTCGCCGAGCCGTGCGAGCACGACGTGGCGATCGTCGATTGCGATGAGTGCCGCTACGAAGCGGGCGTCGCAAAGATCGCTCCTGCGATGGCGCAGGGGCTGGTCGAGAGCCAAGCCGTTCGCACGGAGCCGCGCGCCGCGAAACGGCTCCATCTGACGGGCGAAGTCCAATTGGACCTGACGCGGGTCGTCGAGATCGCCCCCGCCGGCAGCGGTCGCGTCGATGCGATACGCAAGATTCTGGGCGACACGGTCCGGGCATCGGACGTGCTGGCGGTGATTCAGTCTTCGGAGTTCGGCGAGGCCCAGGCCCGCTTTCTCGAAGCTCGCGCTCGACGCGACCTTGCGGCACAAACCCACGAACGTGAGAAACAGCTTCACGATCGGAAGATCAGCAGTGAGGCGGACTATCTGGCGGCGCGCAACGAGTGGACCGGTGCCGAGGCGGCCGTGGCCGCCGCCCGTAAGCGGTTGCAGTTGTTCGAGCTGGCGGACGAGCAGATCGATGCCTTCGCGAAGATCGATTCCGGCGAGCCGTTCGGGCAACTCACGCTGGCGGCCCCGATAGACGGCACGATCATCGAGCAGAACGTCGTTCGCGGCCAGCTCGTCGGCACGAGCGACACCCTCTATCGGATCGCGGACCTGTCGCGCGTGTGGGTCTGGGGCGACGTATACGAGTCGGACCTGGCTGCTTTGCACGAGCGCGTGACATCGGAAAAGGCCGTGCCGGCGGAGGTTCGCGTCGGGGCGTTTCCGCAGACGCCTTTCCCCGGGACCGTCGATATGATCGGCAACCAGATCGACCGCGAGACGCGCACCCTGAAAGTGCGTGTGGTCGTGAACAATCCCGAGGGCAAGCTCAGGCCGGGGATGTTCGTCAAGGTCTTCATCGACCTGGACGGCGTGCAGAAGGTCGTGCGCGTGCCGCAAACCGCGGTTCTCTCCGACGCCGGGCGGCAGTTTGTCTTCACGCGGCTCAACAACGAACTATGGGTCCGGCGCGATGTGACCGTGGGGCCGGTCGAAGGCGGCCTTGTGCAAGTCCACACCGGTTTGACCGATGGAGACATCGTCGCCACGAAGGGCGCGTTCATGTTCAAGAGTGAGATCCTCAAGGAGAAAATGGGCGCCGGCTGCGCGCATTAGTCGATACTCAGGAAACACAATATGTTCGATAAGACATTGCAGTTCATCTTGAGACAACGATTTCTCGTCTTGCTCCTCGGGGGCATCGTTCTGCTCCTGGGGGGCATCACGTGGATGAAGCTTCCGATCGATGCGTTCCCGGATGTCACGAACGTTCAGGTGATGGTCTTGACCGAGGCTCGCGGGTTGAGCCCGGAGGAAGTGGAGCGGCTGGTTACGTTTCCCATTGAGACCCAGATGTCGGGCCTGCCCGACGTGCGGCAGGTGCGCTCGCTGTCGCAATCCGGCCTGTCGCAGGTCGTGGTGATCTTCGAGGACCGCGTGGATACGTACTTCGCTCGGCAGTTGGTGTTCGAGCGGCTGGCGATGGTGCGCGAGGGTCTGCCCGAGGGCGTCGATCCGGAACTCGGCCCCATATCGACCGGGCTGGGCGAGATCTATCAATACACGGTGGAATCCGGGTACTACTGCCCATCGCACCCAGACGTGTGGTCCGAGGGTTCGGGCGCGTGTCCGCAGTGCGACCGGCCTTTGAATGACGGTGGGATCGACCTGATGGGCCTGCGCACGATCCAGGAGTGGCTGATCGGTCCGCAGTTGCGGAGCCTGCCGGGCATCAATGAAGTAAACAGCATGGGTGGGCTCGTGCGACAGTTTCATGTGATCGTAGACCCCGACCTGCTGCGCAAGTACGGCGTTTCACTGCGCGAGGTAATCGAGGCAGTTCAAAGCAACAACCGCAACAGCGGCGTCGGCTTTATCGCCAAAGACTTCGAGCAGATTAACGTCATCTCCCGGGGTTTGCTGAACGATGTCAACGATGTCGAGCAGATCGTGGTCAAGGCCTCCGAAGGAGCGGCTGTCTATCTCGGGGATCTCGCGAAAGTGCAGATCGCTCCGCAGGTTCGGCTCGGGGCCGCCGGCAAGGACGGCAAGGGCGAGACCGTCGTCGGCATGGCCATCATGCTCAAGGGCGAAAACTCCAAACTCGTCGTAGATCGCGTGAAGCGCGAGATCCCGGAGATCCAGAAGTCACTGCCGCCCGGCGTGCGAATCCGCCCGTTCTACGACCGCACCGACCTGATTCAGGCCTGTATCCGCACCGTATCGAGAGCATTAGCCCAGGGCGGCGCGTTCGTGGTCCTCGTTCTGTTCCTCTTGCTGTGGGACCTTCGAGCTGCACTGACGGTGGCCCTGTCGTTGCCCCTGACCGCAGCGGCCACGTTCATCCTCATGGACTGGAACGATGTGACGGCCAATCTGATGAGTCTCGGCGGGCTGGTGATCGCAGTGGGTATGGTGGTCGACGCCGCGATCATCGTGACCGAGAACATCACGCGGCATATGGGCGAAGAGGCCCGGACCGGTGAGACGCGGGCCCAGATTGCTTTTGGGGCCGTTCGGGAGGTGGCTCGGCCGGTGACGTTCGCCATCCTCATTATGGTCATCGTTTTCGTGCCGCTGTTCACGTTGCAGTCGTTGGAAGGAAAGATGTTCAAGCCCCTGGCGCTGACGATCTGCTTTGCGTTGCTTTCGTCGCTGGTCGTGTCGCTGACGGTCGTGCCGGCCTTAGCCGAGACGATCACGAAACGCGTGGCCCGGGATATCCACCACAATCCCTTGGTGCGCATCTTCCACCGTGTGCACGTACCCGCACTGCGGCTGGCGATTAAGGGGCGATGGATTACCGTCGCCGTTGCCGGCGCGCTACTGGTGGGTGGGGCCTCGATGTTTCTGCAACTCGGCACCGAGTTTTTGCCTGCACTCGATGAAGGGGCCATCGCGATCAATATCGTCCGGCTTCCGACGGCCGGGTTGGAGGGTTCGGTTGCCCAGAGTCAACGGATTGAGGGCCATCTGCTCGAACGTTTCCCGGACGAGATCGCCACGATTGTCTCCAAAACCGGCCGGGCCGAGATCTCCGAGGATCCGATGGGGCCCGAGCAGACCGATCTGATCATCATGCTCACGCCCAGGAGACAGTGGGCCGCCGCCCGATCGAAAGCGGAATTCGTGGCGCTCATAGAGAAGGAGTTGAAAGCCTTTCCGGGCATTCGGCCGGCATTCTCTCAGCCGATTGCGCTGCGGGTCAACGAGCTCATTAGCGGCATCAAGTCGGACATCGCCATCAAGATCTTCGGCGACGATATCGATACATTGATCGAGACGGCCGAGGGAATCGCCCCTATTCTCGGCGGTATCGAAGGCGCCCGCGACGTGGCGATCGAGCAGGTTTCCGGCTTCTCACAGTACAACGTCGTGCTCGACCGCCGGGCGATGGCCCGCCACAAGATCAATGTGGAGGCCGTCAACGAGTTGCTGGAGGTGGCGGTCGGGGGCAAGACCGCCTCGAGACTCTACGAGAATCTCGTTCCGGTGGATATCGTCGTGCGCCTGCCGGAGCAAGCCCGCGCCACCGCTGATGATCTCGCCCGGCTCCTCGTGGCCAGTCCTCTGGGGTACAACGTGCCTCTCGGCGAAGTCGCTCGCATTGAGTTGGCCGAGGCGCCGGCGAAGATCAACCGCGAGGATTCTCGTCGTCGCTTGCTTGTGGAGTGCAACGTTCGTGGTCGGGATATCGGCGGCTTTGTCGCGGAGGCGAAGACCAGGCTGGCCGGCATCGAGCGGCAATTGCCGTCCGGGTACCGGCTCGTCTGGGGCGGGCAGTTCGAGAACCAGCAGCGGGCCATGCGCCGTTTGATGGTCGTCGTACCCGTCGCCCTGCTGCTGATCTTCGTCCTGCTCGTCAGCGCCCTGGGCTCGGTCAAGAGTGCATCGCTCATCATGCTGAACCTGCCGTTCGCGGTGATTGGAGGGGTGGCCGCCATGTACCTACTGGGCATCCACCTGAGTGTGGCCGCCACGATCGGGTTCATCGCCGTCCTGGGCGTGGCCGTCCAGGACGGACTCGTTCTGATCAACTTCTGCGACCAGCTTCGACGCGGCGGTATGGCGACGCTGGAGGCGGTGTACGAAGCGTGTCGGCTTCGCGTGCGGCCCATGATCATGACCACGGCGACCACGCTGCTCGGCCTGCTGCCGATGCTCTACGCCACCGGCTCCGGCTCGGAGATCCAGAAGCCGCTGGTGGCCGTCATCTTCGGCGGAATGGTGAGCTCGCTGATCCTGGAGTTGATCGTGCTGCCCGTCCTCTATGTGCTGGCCCACAAAGACATGGGGGCCGCACAGATCTGACAGCCCGTACCCTGCGACTACCGGGTGTTGCACGGTTGGCGAGGGTCCTCGACTTGCTCACGCGTGCGAGTCTCGTCATTGGGATCCGCGGGTCGAGCCGGCGGTGCCTTGCTCTTCTCCTGCTCGCCTGTCGATTGGCTGGGTCGCGGTCGGGGGTGGGTGGACTGGCTGCCGTAGTAGGGCAGAATCGGCCTTGTCGGATAGTACGGCCTGATGTAGGCCCGTGGCCGGTAGCCGTACGGGAAGGGCCGTCCAGCCCATCCGGGCCTCAGCGGGATGGTGCCCGGCAGACGGGGCACGTAGCCGGGTGGGCGGATCACAACCCCGCGCGGAGCGACGTAGCGGTGGATGGACGGGCCCACGGAAAGATAGGAGCCGCTGTTCCACCAGTACACGGGCGGCCTCCAGACCTGATACAGCACCGGCCCCGGGCGGACATACAACTGCTGTGCCTCAGCGGAGCCCACCGCGATGAGCACCAAAATCACCATGCATCCAAGCAACATGCGTGCCGTCATAGCGCACCTCCCTTCGGCTGCATATCTACGGCCATTCTCATACGTGGAATAGCCGTAGATGTGCAGGGGTACTCGGGCGGAAGGCCCCCTCGACATCTCGAACCGGTCGAGAACTAACCTCAGCTGCGCGCACGGACTCGCCGCGCATCGCCCCGGCCGTCCTTTATCTGTCAAGGCCAAGAGTCTGAAGAAGCCCGATCAAGTCGGTCCCGACAAATAAATAGTATCGTCCCTCGTCATCGGAGTCGGCCATGAGATTATAGCCGCTTCCAAACTGGAGTCTACCACGCCAGAATGACAGCGTGATGCCGAGCCCGACCTGGATCGCTTCGCCGCCTCCTTCGGGCTCAAAGTTCGTGAAGATACTGTGGAGACCTATGGCGGGCTCCAGAGTGCGTAACAGAGCTGTGTACCATTCGTCCTCCTCTGGACGGGGGACGTAATGGTGTAGCCAGGACAGAGCCGGTGCGAACCGAAAGTCATCGCTTCCGCCTTCGAGCTCGGCCGGCTTGACGAGGACGACTGCTGGAGAGAGTTCGGCATACCATCCCAGACGCTTCACTTTGAAGGACGCAGCGGTTCGCTCGATCTCCTTGTCTCCTTCTTTCAGGGCAGCGCGAAACACGATCTCGTCGCCGGGGACAAGACGCACACGTGGGAGGTCCATGAGGGTATCCTGCAGGTCGTCGACAGGCACGTCGAGTGTGTGCGGTGAAGGGACTTCAATCAGTTCGGTCGCTGCATTGAAGATGCTCAGCCTTTTGCTCATATCCTGAACGCGTTTGACTATTTGCACGAAGTCTGCACGGATTTCCTCAAGGTGGGATCGCAGTGCTGCGGCCTCGCCGCTGTCAAGAACTTCGCTCAGGACTTCGTGAGCGTTTTCCGTAAGGATCTCCGATTCGGCCTGGAGAAATCCTGCTGTGGCGTCCTTGACCTCCTTGTCGAGTTCCCTGTGGCTGATGAGCATGTGCAGATCTGCGAGGAGTCTGGCGGAACGAAGGACCAGGGTTGCCTGGTCCGCCAGGGCCGGATTCTCCCACCGCGGCCGAAGCTCTTGTATCTCGACCACCACTTCAAATAGATGGCTCATGGTGTCGAAACGATTCGTTTCGAGCCATGTACGGAATCTCTCAGGTACGCCGTTGAACTCTTTCTGCAACTCCTCGGACAAGCCGTCCCCTGCGCCACGAGCTTCTCGAGCAGATCTCTGATTTCTCTGAGCTTCTTCTCGACCGCCTCCTCGTCGTACTTCTTCTTCAGACGCTGAATATCCTGGATACACGCTGCGAGGTCTCTCGAGACGTACGGCGCCGCTCTGGCGATGGCTTCCTGGACGGTAATCTCCTCCTTGCGCACAGCTTCGGCGGCCTCGGCAACCTTCTGGGTGGCCTCGACCTGCTTCTTCAGCCGCTCCGTTTCCTCCGGAGACAGGTTCACGCCCCAGCGGTCTCTCGCCTGCAGTTGGCCCTGCTCCAGGGTGTCGTAGCCTTCCAAGTGAATGAACAGCGGATCGGCGCCGTCGCTGACTACTTGTGCCTCCAGTCGTAGGGATCGCACGCTTTGTTGAACGTCCTCGACGAGCGCCTGATCGTTCGCGTCAATGGCATCAATCTGGGTCTGGAGAAAGTCATGGAGGCGGCTCAACGTCGGGTCGCGCTTCCGCCTTAGGAAGATGTCCTCCAGTATCGGTCGTTCGGGTGCCTCTCTGGGCCACAGTTCCATTATGCTTCCCAACAAATCGAGTGTCGCGGCGTCGTATTTCTCCTCTGCCCGGGCAAAGGTAGTGGGGCCGCCTTCGTGATACGCTTGGACCGCGATATTCCGGGCCTCGACGTACTTGGCAAGGTGCCCCAGTGCCTTCTGCATCTTGTACTTTCGCCCAAGCAGTTGTTCCGAATGTTCCGTGGGCAGAATCGAATCCGTCCGTGGAATTAGCCGATCCTTGGCAACACGGACCTGGATCTGGCTGTCGATATCCACGATTGCCGGTGCGGGGACTCGCGAGCAACACGGATCGCTTTCCCTCACCAACTCGCTGCTGATCGCGTGGTTCGCATCGTATCGATCTACTTCATAATAGTAGAGGGCTTTGTCAAGGTTGCCCTGAACGCGTCGGTATCGGCTTTGCTCCATACATCCGCCCGATATCGAGAGGATGAGCCCGGCCAACAAGATCCATGCATGGCAGGTACGTGTCATGGTTCGTCTCCCTTCAGTCCCCTCGTTTCGAGCAGATATACAAGATCTCTATGATACTGGGCTGTTCATCTGCGCCAAGCAGGTCCGAGATCGGACCCGTACAGGTAACCTGTTTCGGAATGGTGCCTCGCACGACGGCGTACCGATCCTCATACGAATCCTGGTCCGGTCCTTTGAACCAGTCGTCTCGCTGTTGCTCATCGAGCACGCCGGGATCTGTGATGAGGAAACACGTCTGCCAGTCTTCCAGGGCGTCGTTGCGCTCGAGATAGTCGTGGACTGTCTCGGCTTTGGATGGCTGTGAACCGCAGAGCAGCAAGAGAGTGCAGTCTTCGTTGGCAAGTGCTCGTGTCAGTTCCTCTATGTTGTCCTGAATGACCATGATATATTCCTTTCAAATCCAATATGTGAGAATTGCCGGATGCCTGTGCTCAACGCAGCCTGGAGCGGATTGTTGCGATGGCTACCCTGCGACAGATCAATCCCTGTCTGCGCACGCCGCTTCTCAAACGTGCGCGGTTGCAGAGGACCGTAACCAGAGTAAGTCTTGCTGCCTTCGTCCCTTTGGAGAATTCACGCAGGGTCTCCCGTCCACAATCATGCCATACGGCACATCATGCCCGACGGCCCATTATGCGACCTCTCAAGGCTGTCACATCTCCGTTTTGGCGGCGTCATCAACCAGAAGTAGTCCGTCTCGAATACTGTCAGATTCTACCACGGGGATTCTGACACGCACCCAGGAAAATGGGAAAGACTGCGCCGAAACGAGGCGCGAATGACAGGCCGTCAAGGCAGATCCAAGTCGCGGCGGCAGCGGGCGGCCAGGTCGTCGAGGGTGCCTTCGAGGAACCAGAAGAACTGGCGGGTTGTGGTCTTGCCGGCGGGTTCGACCTGGACCGTGGAGTCGGTGTGCAGGCAGGTGAACAGGGTATTGGTGGCGACGGAAAAGGCCGTGGCGTGGCCCGCCCGGCCGGTAGCGATGATCCGGCGGCCATCCCGCGAGACGACCGCCAGGACCGACCATCGCAGAGGCTCGCCAAGTTCCCTCGCGGTAGGTCCGGTAATCCATCGCACACAGTTGCCGCTACGGGAGAACTGTCGCATCGGCGCAAACGTGCCGTCGGCGGTGAGCACGTAGGTGCGGAGCTGCTCGCAGTCGTAGAACATCGGATGGCTCTGGAGGCTGAAGCAGGAGCTGGTTGTGAAACTCGCGGATCGGTCAGTGAGGTTGGTGGCGGTGAACCGCTGCTCGACGAAGTCCTCGCCGGCCAGGAACTCGGCATCGACGCGCAGTTCATCGAAGCGCATTTCGTAGGTGGCCCGTTCAGACGTTCGCACATGCCACGTCATCTCCGGCGTCTTCCGCCAGGTCATCACACTCTCGCCGTTCCAGATGATTGTTTCCGGCGCCGACAGGCTGAAGCTCTCGTGTCCGAATTGGGGGGCCTGGATGGACAAATGCCGCGATGTTCCGCCGGCGGCAGATAGTGTAACCGGCTCGGCAGGGGGGCGGTTCTCAAGCTGTTCTCTCGCAGTGGTTGCCGAGAGGCTGATTCGCGTGTCTGGCGTTCGCATGGGGAGCGGGGTCTTGTCTGCGTCGAGCGCGCAGCGGAAGCCGGTGAAGGAGGATCGCCAGCCCTCGTAGGCCCACCATCCGGAGGCGGCGCGAAAGCTCAGCGGGTCCTCGTGGAACCAGCTCGCCGCCTTCATCAACTGGAACTGTACGCCGTGGTGCGGGCGCACGTCGGAGACCCATTCGAGGACTTGCCCGGCGAAGTCCTCGACGCCCGTTGTGCTGCGGCCGCAACCTCCTGTGCCGATTGCCTGGGTCTCCGGCAACTCCCAGAAGATGCGGGCGGGGCGACGCAACTCCAGCGGTCCCGGCCAATCCCGGCCCCAGGGGAAGGGAGCTCGATTCGGATCGCCGATGGCTGCTTCCCACTCCTCGGCGGTGGGCAGACGCTTGCCGGCCCATTTCGCGTATGCTGCCGCGTCGGTCCCGCTGACGCCGGCGACGGGGTGATCGACGTACTCGGCGGGGAAGGTCCCGCCCCAGCGGCCCCACCAGGAAGGCCGCCCGTGGCCCGTCGCCTCGACAAATGCGAGATACTGTGCGTTCGTGACGGGGTATCTGTCGATCCAAAAGGCCGGCAGCGCAACCTCGCGCGGTAAAAGGTCGTCACCCAGCCACGTCGGATGGCAGTCAAAACGTCCGGCAAGCTCGTGCCGTTGTTGCTCGCTGGTGCCCACGACGACTCGCTGGGCCGGGATGAGCATCATTCCATGCTGCGAATCGCCGATAGTCTCTCTCTGCAGGCAGACTGTCACGACCAGCGGAACCGCCCACCATGTCGGAAGCCATCGGCTTGTTTGTCGCAGGCACATTGCTCTTGTCCTTCCGCGCGCCTATCGTCTCTGGGTACCGGGTGCCGAGACCGCTGTCTCCGTGCCGTGCTTCATGCAGGACCTTCTGTACGCTACGCTTCGGTCGGGGCGGCCGGTCTGCATTTCAGGTCATCGCCCGCGGCTGCTACCGGCGTTGGGTCCGCATCACTTCCAGGGCCAGCTTCAGCTCCTCGGGGGTGAGTGCCGCGGTCTGTCCGTTGAGGAGCAGGACGTTGCACTTGCCATTGTGAACCGGTTTGGGCTCGTAGACGAGAACGTTCGTGTCCGACATATCGCCGCGCTGGCCGGGGATGTAGATATAGTCGGCGCCGTTCGGGTCCGGGCAGCGAAACAGGCGGGTATTGCCGCAGAAGTTCATGAGTTCCTGCTGATTAGCGGGAAAGCCTTCGTTGCTGATGGCGTACATCTGGAGGTTCTGCCCGATGGTGCGCAGGTTCATCTGACAGGATACGGCGG
>CBFDBY010000047.1:0-42670 GCA_965603165.1 uncultured Phycisphaerae bacterium | reverse complement strand
CTTCCATGATTGCGGAAGATCGTGACCGCCTCGACCTGTTCCTCGGCGTGCAGCGCACCGGACCGTCGCGAATACGTTTCGATCACGGCTTCCACCTCATCCAATTCCATAAAAGGGAGGTCCCGGTTGTGGAATGGCGTCTCGACCACCACCTCATGGCGGCCGAAGTTAGAGGTCACTCGGTACAAACCTCGATTCGTGCCGGTCACATCCGTGCTGTCACAGAACACTGGATACTTATTCGTGACGACGCGGGTCCGCCACAGGTCCTGTCCGTGAACCGGTTGTTCGAACAGGATCGTTGGCAGCATGTGCTCGTTGCCCATGCAGAACGGGCAGCTCGCGTCCTTCTCGGGCAGCAAGGCGGTATCCGATCTATCCTGCTCCATTTCGTTCGGCCGGTCGGCCCGGCCGGGGGCGTAGATCACCCATCGGCCGGTCAACAAATCCTGCCTGATTTCACCTGTGGTTGTCGCAGACATCTTGTTTTCCTGCATCAGGTTCTCACCATTTCTGTGAATTCGTCCTCGTTGATAACTTCGATGTGGCGCGTCTTGGCCTCCTGCAGCTTGCGGCCGGGACTGTCGCCGGCGATGACGTAATCGGTGTTGCCGCTGACGCTCGACGTCGCACGACCACCAAGGTCCTCCACCAGACGTTGCGCTTCGTCCCGGGTGTAATCCGCCAATTCACCCGTGAAGACAAAGGTCACACCATCCAGCGGTTCTCCGCCGCGGTGAGCGGCAATGGCCCTTACGGCCACACCTGCCTCAGACAATTGCTGTAAGACGCGGCGATTCTCATCCTGCCGGAAGAAGCTGTGCACGCTGCGCGCGATTTCAGGTCCGATCTCCCGAATGCTTTGCAGGTCTTTCAGTGCCGCTTTCTGAATTCGTTTCATCTCTTGGAAGTGCCGGGCTAATACCTCGGCGACGTGCTTGCCAACGTGGCGAATGCCCAGGGCATACAGGAACCGGTCCAAACGCACATCGTTTGCGTTGTGTATCGCCTCGTGAAGCTGTTTTGCGGATTTGTCCGCGAACCCCTCCAATCGCCTCAAGTCCTCCACGGACAGACGGTACAAGTCGGCGATCGTCGTGACCATTTTCTTCTCGACCAGTTCTTTGGCGGTCTCGTTGCCCAACCCGGCAATGTCCATGGCCTCGCGCGAAGCATAGTGAATGACCCGTCCGGCCAACTGCCCACGACAGGACAGTGAGGCCGGACAGAAATAGTACGCCCCCTCCTTGTCTACCCTGGAGCCGCAGGCGGGACACTTTCCAGGCATGGAAAAGGCACGGCCCCGTTTCTCCCCGCGCCGCGGCACCCGTTCCACCACCTCCGGAATGACGTCCCCGGCGCGCTCAATGCGAACTTCGTCACCTTCTCGTACGTCCTTACGCCGCACTTCATCCTCATTGTGGAGCGTCGCCCGGCTCACTGTCACGCCACCCACATCAACCGGCTCCAAAAGACCCACGGGCGTGAGCATTCCGGTTCGACCCACCTGCACGACAATTTCGTGCAGCGTCGTGACCTCTTGCTTGGGCGCAAATTTCCAGGCCAAAGCCCATCGCGGGCTCCGTTGACGGGTTCCCAGCCTCTTCCGCAGCCCATAGTCGTTCAGTTTGATGACCACGCCATCGACCTCATAGTCCAGATCCTCGCGCCGGTCGGCCAACTGCGAGTGATATCTTTTCACCTGCGCAAGGCCGGAACACTTCTTGTTCTGCGGATTGGTCCTGAGTCCCCATGCGGGAAGGCTCTGAAGCACGTCCCAGTGTGACTCGAAGCTCTGGCCGCGTATCTCCAGGATATCGTAGAAGAAGATATCGAGCGGGATGGCCGCTACTTTGCGCGGGTCTAATTGCCGGACGGTCCCGGCGGCTGCGTTGCGCGGATTCGCGAAGGGCTCCTCGCCATTCTCAACGCGCTGTTTATTCAGCTCCTGGAATGCGTGCTTGCGCATGAAGACCTCCCCGCGTACGGCGAGAAAGTCGGGTGCGCGCCGCCGGCTGTCGTGCAGATGCAGCGGGATGGCCCGAATGGTCTTGGCGTTCTTCGATACGTCTTCGCCCGTCTGTCCGTCGCCCCGGGTCGCGCCTCGCGAAAAGGCGCCTTTTTCGTAGACGACCTCGAGGGACAGTCCGTCAAACTTCGGCTCGACCACATACTCAACCCGTCGGGATTGGGCCTCGCGTCGAACGAGATCATCGAAAGCCTCGACCTCATTTGCCTCGTACACGGCATTCAAACTCAGCATCGCGGCGGAATGCTTGACCTTCTCGAGCCGGTCCATAGGCTTGGCGCCGACGCGCCGGGTCGGCGAGTCGTCCGTCGCGAACTCGGGAAAGGTCTCTTCCAGGTTCTGGAGCCGTCGAAGGAGCTTGTCGTACGTAGCGTCCGAGATCTTGGGGGCGTTCTTCACGTAGTACCAGTAGTCGTGATACTCGATCCCCTCGCGCAAAGCCTCGATCTGCCGATGCGCCTGGTCCTTGTCAAGGGTCTCCACATCCCGGAATCTCGTGTCAGGCTCTTTCTTATCGTCCATTCCACTGCACCTTCGCAGTCTCATCGCTTCAGGCGTCTCTTGAGCTCTTTCAATGAATTGGTGTTGATCACATCGTCCGCCTCGAGCCAGCCCCGACGGGCCTGGCCCACGCCGAAACGCATGAAATCCAGATCGTCCACGCGATGTGTATCCGTGGAAAGAACCACTTTGACTCCCATGTCCTTCGCCATCTTGCAGTGAGCGTCGTTCAGGTCGAGCCGATCCGGGTGCGCGTTCACCTCGAGAAAGCACCCCTTGTCCTTGGCTGCCGTCATGATCGCCTCCATATCCACTTCGTACGGCTCACGTTCGTTGATCATGCGTCCCGTGGGATGACCCAGGATGGTGAAGTAGCGATTCTCCATGGCTCTGCGAATCCGGTCGGTCTGCCGGCTCCTCGAAAGGCCGAACTTCGAATGCACGGAACATACCGTCAGGTCCAATTCCTTCAAAACGTCGTCGGGCAGATCGAGCGACCCATCTTCCAGGATGTCCACCTCGATGGCCTTCAGGACTGTGAACTCTTGCAGTCGGCCATTGAGATCGTCGATTTCCTCGATCTGTTGGCGCACGTCCCTGGGCGTGAGCCCATGGGCGACGGTGACACGTTTCGAATGATCGGCGATGGCGATGTAGTCGTAACGTCTCTTCCGGGCGGCTTTCACCAGCTCTTCGATGGTATGGCGCCCATCGGTCCGCTTCGTGTGGACGTGCAGGTCGCCACGGATATCCTGGGGTACGACCAGCCGGGGCAGCTCGTTTTTCCGGGCGGCTTCAATTTCTCCGCGATTTTCGCGCAGTTCGGGATCGATAAACGGCAAACCGACTTTTTCGTACACTTGCTCTTCGGTCCGGCCTGCGACCCGCTCGTCGTCCTTGAAGACACCGTATTCGTTCAGCTTGAGCTTCTTCTCAATGGCGATCTTGCGCACCGCAATGTTATGCTCCTTCGAACCGGTGAAATAGAGCAGGGCGCTGCCGTAGCTGACCTGGGGAACCACCCGCAAGTCAACCTGAAGGTCCGAGCGCAGCCGCACCGTGGATTTCGTCTTGCCCTGCGAGATCACCTCGTCGACGTCGTCATACTTCACGAAGCGACTCATGACCTCTGACCCACGTCTGCACGTGATCAGGATATCCAAATCGCGAACCGTTTCCCGGCGGCGCCGGTAACTGCCCGCCACCATGATGTCCTTGACCCCTTCTGCTTTGGCGAGATGATCCACGAGCGATTTCGCATATTGCTCGGCCACGGCCAGTTTGGTGCGCTGTTGTTTCTCCTGACGCAGGCGCTGAACCTCCTCTAAAATCTTCTTCTCCGTCTTCTTTCCAAATCCCTCGACGTCTTCAATGCGCCCGTCTCGCGCCGCCTCTTCGAGGTCGTCCAGCGTCGTGATATCCAGCTCCTTGTTGAGGATGGCGATGCGTGTGGCGCCGAGTCCTGAGATCGCCATGAGGTTGCTGAGTTCCACAGGCATCTCATTTCGCAGGTTTTCGAGAAGGGTGAGGCGTCCCGTTTCGACAACCTCCCTGATCTTGCCGGCGAGGTCCGCTCCAATACCCGAGAGTCTGGACAGATCGCGGCCGTCTTCGATCATCTCGCCGACACTTCGCGACAGACCGCTTACCGTCCGGCCGGCGTTGCGGTAGGCTCGAACGCGAAAGGGGTTCTCCCCTTTGATCTCGAGCAGATCCGCGACGGTAGTAAGGACTTTGGCGATGTCGTTGTTCTGAACAGGCATCAGGACTTCGTCTCCAAGAACGCTGGAAGGCGTCGGGCGACGACATACTGGATCGTCGCCGCGCCTTCTATGGGCATGATCGCAACGGGCCCATTGCCGGAAGCCTACTTCCAGTATTTCGGGCGACCGTAATAGTCATACATCTGGATTTCATACTCCCGGTTCACCGGCGCCGACGGATCGTACGGCGGGCTGTCCTCAACCTGCTTTCTGGCAACCTCAACGTGTACGCGTTTCTCACCCCAACTGATCTCTCGGACCCACTCGGGAGAGATAAGCACGCTGCGACCGGGTAGCCAGTTGCGCGTGTCGACGACGAGGTAGCGAATGACCCAATCTTCGTCGCTGGCGATGAAGTCGTCTACATGTCCGATGTCGCCGTCGCTGGCGTGGATGCGATAGCCTTTGACTTCGCGGGTCATGCGGAGATTCGGGTCGCCTTTGGCCGCTTCCGCCACTTCCTTTTCACTTTCGGCTTTCGGAGGCGCCGTCATCGTGACGGGTCCAAACGCTCCGCCCCAATACGGCACCCAGTTATAGTACTGGTGCAGTTCGATCTCTCGCTGCCGGGAGACGGGTTTGTCCACCTCGATCCCCGGTGCGTTCTTTACCTGGTCCCGCGTCAGCGCGACCGGGAACACACGACCATCCCAGTTGGGTTCGCCCAGAGCCGTTGCGGCTATCAGCACCTTGCGGCCGGGCAGCCACGTGCCCGTATCAGCGACCAGGTAACGAATGATCCACTTGGAACCATCGAATAGAAATGAATGGACCTTGCCAATTTCACCGTCGGTGGCCCTGATGGCGAAGCTCGTGAGGTTGTTCAAGCTACGAAGCATGTTCGTTCTCCTTTCAGATCGTTTCAATCGTCCTACGGATCCGTGTGATGTCACAACGCCCAAAACAAGGACGGATAGTAGCGCTCGGGATAGAGCTGTTGTGACGTGTCACGAATTTGCAGCTTGTTCTCGACGCCTTTGGCGCCGGCTTGAAACACGTCTTCGACGGCCGCCCTGAGTTCACGCCAGCTATCGACGGCGCCACGCAATGTGGCTACTCCGTCGTCGACGTCCACGATGATGTCGCCGCCGTCGACGAAAACGCTCCAGAAGAACTGGTCTTCGATGGCCTCTTTGATCTGCGCATCACTCTTGACGGTCGGACTCGTCGCCACTTCGATGTGGTTGGCCACAGCGGCGACCCCGAAGATGCGAGCGGTCACATCGTCGGCTCGATTCCTGACGTAGTACGACGGCGCCTCACCATAGAGATGGACCTTTTGATTGCGCACCAGCGCCGTTAAATCGTACGGCTCAATCACGGAGTCTCGCGTCAGCGCTCGCTGAATCTGCTGACGAATGTACTCATCAGATGGGGGATTGACCGGCCGAACCTTGATGTGGTTTTCCATCTGCAAGACGCCAACCGTGTCCCTCGCGTCCCGTTCAGCGGCTCTCTTGGCCTTCAGGTTGTCGACGGTCCCTGCCAACGTCACCACGCCGCCTGAGGCTGTTACGCCAACGGTAAAGGATGACACTCGAGGGTCGTGCGCAAGCGCCGTCTTGACGGCCGTCGCGATCTCTTCGCTGGACCTGAATTCCAGACGCGGGGGACGCTGCATTCCGTCCCGGCGCCACCACTCGATCTTCAGGCCGGCCGTATCCACACCTTTCACACCGGTCACCCAACCGAGGTGGCTGGCGTGTGATTTCTCCAGCAGACTCATGACCGTCCCGGTGTACAAAACGCGCCCGTCGTTGACCTCAACCTCGATGGCATCGGCGTAGAGATAGGGATCGGACGCAAGAAGACGCTCAATCTCTGCCTTGATCTCGCTGTCCCGCCGGTCCATCTCGTAGGTGACGTCGACGTTGTTGCGAATTTGCGCTACGCCCTTGATTCCTTTGGCTACCTGCTCCGCCAGTTTCTTCTCGGCCCATGAATCCACCCTGCCAGTCAACGTCGCACGCCCTCCCTCCACGCTTACGGCAATTTCGTAGGAGTCGGTGGCGGGATCGAGCAGCAAGGCGCGTTCGATATCTGCCTTGACCTCTTCATCGGGACGGCTTACAGGTCGAACCTGAAGCCGGTTGACGATCGCGCGGACACCCTTCGTGATCTTCACGATCTGGGCTGCACGGTCGCGCGCCAGCAGATTCCCGACCGAGCCGGAGATCGTCACGACGCCATCTTCCGTTGAGACGTCGATCAGGTGGGCGCTGACAGCGTCGTCCACTGCCAATTCGCGCACGATTGCGGTCGTAATGTCCTCGTCAGCGATGTCTCTCGATTGCGCCTGTGTGGGCAGTGGACGCATGATGAGCAGCAGCGCGGCGAGCAGCCACATCATCCAGAACAGCGTGGCCCACTCGACCTCCAGGGCGTGGCGAATGAGGGTCGCCTCCATCGCCTTGGCTTGCTTCATGTGCATAGTCCATCCCCTTTCCTGATGCAGCGCGACACGATTATCTAAGTACAGAATATTCATGGGTTTCGGCTCTCTCTATTTATACGTCGCACAGCAGCGTCCGGAATCGGGAGCTTGCCTAATCGGCATATCGCAATTGCTTATGCATGATGACGCCGTACGATCTACCGGCGCCTGTCGGGATCGATCCATGCCGTGTACTTGACTGCGGCACTATCTGCCAGGCCATCGGCTTGGCCTTTTCGGCTGCGCTAATACAAGCTCCTACGACCGCAGTATCTGGAGTCGCACTATCCTATGTCAGGCGATAGATGGTCTCGAAAGAGGTTATCAGATCGATGTATTGCTCCAGCAGTCGACTGAGCAGGAACCGTTCTTGGACAACCTGGCGCGCCTGCGCTCCCATCCGGTCTCGAAGTGCGTCGTCCTTGATGAGCCGGACGATTCGCTCGGCCGCTTCGTCCACGGAAGACACCAGAAACCCATTGGTCCCATTCTCAATCTGATACTTGATTCCGCCAACGTTTCCTCCGATCACAGGCGTCCCCTTCCACATGGCCTCTGCAACCGTCAACCCAAATCCTTCTCGAATCGACTTCTGCAGCACCACCGCCGCCTTACGCTGCAGTGCATTGACTAATGCGGTGTCCTCCACGCTCAAGATGATGATGCGTTCACTGCGACGGCTGAGCAATGATTCGTAGACTCGGGCGCCCTCCGGATCGTCCGTGGCCACGTTTCCGAGGAGCACGAGTGTGGCGTCGACTTGCTGTTGTGCCCGTTTGAAAGCCTCCACGACGCCCTCGGGGTCTTTCCAGCGATCGAAACGCGAGATCTGAACCACCAGCGGCAGATCGGTCGGAATATCGTAGTGCGCGAGCCGCTCGGCAGCCTCGTCCTCACTCAAGTCCTTATTCTTGATGGAGAAAGGATCGATGGCGGGCATGAAGAATAGCTGCGGCGTCTCAAGCTCGCGCCGGTACTCCTCAATGCTCAGGACCACCGCGTCATAGCGTTCCACGACGCCCGACAGGTACCGCCACAAATCGCGGTCCGGCCCCGACAGGTCCACGTGACAACGCCACACCCACGGCCCATGCTTCTTGTAGTGTCGAACCATGGGCAGCGGCTGGGGATCGTGCACGATCACCAGGTCGTGGTCGAGGTGATTTCGAACGACGTTCTCATAGACGACCTCCTCGTAGAGCTGTTTCTTGCGGTCAGACAGATTGATCTCGCCGCCCTGCAGGGCGTTGTGCATCTTCTTGGTAATACTGAAGAAATCGGGCGATCCCTGTATGACCCGCCAACCCGTTTTGATGCCGACACTGTTCATGAGAAGCGTCAGGGACGACAGCAGTGTTGCCACACCCCCGCCGTAATAGGTAGAGTTGACGTGCACGAGGTGAAACCCACGGAGCCTTTCCGCCTTCCGGGCGATCCTGTGAACCGTTTCGGCTCCGACCAAGGGCTCGTAATCTTCCAGTTGAACGAGTTTGCCGTCCGGCGTCATAGTCCCTTCCAATCATGCATGAAGACACAGCAATGCCGGCAAGATCGGCCTTTTGCCGATGCCATTCTCCTCCTTACGCCGTTGGCCCGCATGCTTCCATAGGGCAAATCCCGATTCCACCGTTGGTAAAACCCGCAATTACGACTAGCGCCGGGACAAGCACTCGCCCGGCACTGTCCGCGCGAAGGGCCCTGCGCGTGAATCACCATATTCGCGCGATCCGCACCAAGACGGTGTAGCTTACGGGTTTGCCTGCGCCAAATTGAGCATGCTCCCGATCCCGCTGCCGCGGCCCTTCCCGTAGACTGTAAGTCGAGTATTCGCGTTGCAGTCGACTCAGGTACAACCGGAAGCCTATGGAGGGCCGTTCGAAAATGCGCGTTGCAGCAAAAGAAGGACGAATACCAGTGATGCGTCACGGGGTCAAGGAGCGATGCGCGGGACAACGTGCGATCGGCTGCGCCGGATTGTCTGAAACAGGCAACGCGTCCCAGGACTTCTCCTATGACGTGTGGTAGAAGGAGGTTTGTCATGCAAGTACGAGAGATTATGAGCAGTAATGTGAAACAGATCGGCTCGAGCGCCATGATCGCTGAGGCGGCGGAACGTATGCGGAAATATGACGTTGGCGTCCTGCCGGTCATCCAGGACAGAAAGACGATTGGTCTCATCACGGACCGTGACATTGTGATCCGCGCGGTCGCAGCGGGCATAGACCCCCGGACGACCCCGGTCAAAGATGTAATCACGCCGGGGGCGGTCTGCTGCAACGAGCACGAGGAGGTCGAGAAGGCCGCACGGCTCATGGAGGACAATCAGGTTCATCGGGTGCTTGTCGTCGATAGCGAGAACAAGATGGTCGGAATTCTCTCCGTCGGCGATCTGGCGATGAAAACAAGCGATGAGCATCTCGCCCACGAGGTGCTCGAGCGAGTGTGCGAACCCGTTCGCGGCGAGTAGAAGGTCCGGAGTGTAACCCGAGACGTATGATCCGAAAGAGATAGAGGCGCACTGATGAAAGCACGAATCACTGAGGATTGCATTGCCTGCGGTCGCTGTGTGGAGATTTGCCCGGAAGTGTTCGAAATGGGCCAGGACATAGCCCATACGAAAAGCAGCGAGATCGCCCCTGAATACGAGGAGGCCACTCGGGAGGCTGGGGATGAATGCCCAACCAGCGCGATCGTGATCGACTCCCGGCAAACGTAACCTGTGCGATGATCGAGGCCGCGGACGTCTGCGGCACGACATTGGACAAACGATGGAGACAACACCATGTCTGAGTTGAGTGAACACATTCAAAGGGCCGATTGGAGAAAGGAAAAGCACGTTCCTGTCATCGAGTGTCCGGACTCCGTGAAGGCGGGTGAGGTTTTCCAGGCGACGGTCACGCTGGGCAAGGAAGTAGCCCACCCGAACACAACCGAGCACCACATTCGCTGGATCGGCCTGTACTATCACGATGAAGGGGGCAAATTCGCTCATGAGGTCGCGCACATAGAGTTCAGCGCGCACGGAGAATCGGTGGACGGACCGAATCAGGGTCCCGTCTACACGCATCACAGCGCGGCTGCGAATCTGAAGATCAGCAAGTCCGGCGTGTTGCATGCAATGTCCTACTGCAACATTCACGGTCTGTGGGAATCGAGCAAGAAGGTTGCGGTCAAGTGACCCCGAGGGCGCCGTTCGAAGCGGCAGACGGCCCTGCAACGCCTGGTGAACCTGATTCTGGTGGCCCTCGCCATTGAGATGTTCATCAACGCGCAGGCGATTCCCTGAAACGGCCGATTTTCGAGTGTCTTGCCGCGCGCCTGCGGGTAGCAGGAAGCTACAGGCGATCGGCCAAAGCCACTCTGCAGTTTCTCTATCGCGATGCGCGTTCATTCGGCCGGGGCGTTTGGTGAGCCTGGCACAGCAGATAAGGTGATGGTCGCTCGGCCGACATAAGAACGGAACGAGTGACGCTGGGAATGTGAGTAATTCGCTCGCCCGCAATCGGGGATTTGCCCATCACACAGGACAAACCCCTGTGTGAGATAATTCGTGTTTAGCAGTGACCTTGAGTGAACGAATAGGCGCAGCGTCTTACGACAAGCGCGCCAACAGACAAGGGATATTTCTGATGTCGCTACGGATACTCATGTTGGGATGGGAATTCCCACCCTTCATCAGCGGTGGACTGGGGACGGCATGCTACGGCTTGACCAGGGCGATGGATCGGCTTGGTATACCAGTGACGTTCGTTCTTCCGAGATGTACACCTATTCGTTTCGCCAGTTGTGCAAGGACTCCTGACGCCTCTGGTGAGGCCTCGGTCTATCCGCACCCCGAGTTCAGCCACGTTCGCCTGAAACCGATTCCGACAGGGCTGAGGCCCTATGCCGGCTCTCACGTTGCCGCCGGGGAACGAGGCGATCCGGAAAGCGCCAAGAACAGCCCAACCGGGACCGAGTCCAGTGAAAGCAATGCAGTCGATCACGCAATCTACGGTCGTGACCTGATCGCAGAGGTTCAGGGGTACGCCGAGAGAATCCAGAAACTCGCGACGACAGAAGACTTCACCTTGATCCACGCTCATGATTGGATGACCTTTCCCGCCGGCAGCGCCCTGACCGCCAGCACGGGGAAACCTCTCATCGTGCATGTCCACTCCACCGAATTCGACCGAAGCGGTGAACATGTCAATCAGGCTGTCTACGATATCGAGCGCGCCGGTATGCACGCAGCCGTCAAGATCATCGCGGTCAGCAACTACACCCGGAACATCATCATAAACCGTTACGAGGCCCCGCCTGAGAAGGTCGAAGTCGTCTATAACGGGGTCGAGTTCGACGGTGACGGGAAGGACACCGAACGACCGGATCTGCCGGCCAGATCCGACAGAATTGTACTATTCCTTGGGCGGATCACGATGCAGAAAGGACCCGAGTACTTCCTGCGTGCGGCCCGCAGAGTCTTGGAGAAGATGGAGAACGTCAAATTCATCATGGCGGGAGATGGGGATCTGTTGTACCCGAGTATCGAGTTGGCGGCGCAACTGGGCATTGGCCACAAGGCCTTCTTCACACGGTTCTTGCACGGCGCCGATGTCTCCAGGGCCTATCAGATGGCGGATTTGTACGTCATGCCTTCCGTGTCCGAGCCTTTTGGCATCGCGCCGTTGGAGGCTCTTCGCCACAACGTGCCGGTGCTCGTCAGCAAGCAGAGTGGCATTGCTGAAACCCTGCACAACGCCTTGAAGGTCGATTTTTGGGATATCGACCAGATGGCGAACAAGATGGTAGCAGTTCTCCGATACCCGGTTCTGCAAGAGGCACTACGCATGAATGGTCATTCGGAAGCTCTCAAATTCCGCTGGGAGGATTCCGCAGCAAGTGTCAACGACATCTATCAGGCGGTTCTCAACCATCCTTGAACGGTGCGGTGCAGAGATGTGTTCATGACGTCAACCTGTCCTTGTCTCCAGTGCCGTTCAGCCTGGCTGGCGGCGACGCGTTGCAGTCTCCGATATGGGCTGTGATTGCCTCGATACTGTTCAGAACACAAAGCTCACTATGGCAAATGCGATCGAACGGATGGGCGGTTGCGACGCTCCCGCCATGGATACTCTCCGAAGGCACAATACTGTCTCCGGCAGGATCGTGCCAAGATCACTGCTTGATTCCGTCACGGCCTTAACGAAGGGATCTATTTTCGATGTTTCGAGATCGACAGGATGCAGGACAGAAACTGGCTATGGCCCTTGGTACGTATGAACGCGAGAACCCTCTGGTTCTCGCAATTCCGCGAGGCGGAGTAGAAGTGGCGTGCCATGTCGCCAGGCGGCTCCAGGCGCAGCTGGCCATTCTCGTCGTTCGGAAGCTGCCCCTGCCCCGGAATCCAGAAGCGGGATTCGGGGCCGTGGCTGAGGACGGCAGCATCGTCATTCTTGAGCACATGGCCGCTGCGCTGGCACCGGAGATCGTGGAGAAAATCATCGAAACGCAGAAGCAAGAAGTCCGCCGACGCATCGATGTGCTCCGTGAGGGCAAGCCGCTTCCGTCACTGGCCGGACGAACCGTGATCCTGGTGGACGACGGCATTGCCATGGGCTCGACCATCCGGGCCGCGATTGCCATGTGCCGGAACGAGGGCGCCGAGAGAGTCGTCGTCGCGGTACCCGTCGCCGCCCCTTCCACTGCTGACAAACTGAGCAAACTGGCCGACGACGTCGTGATCGTCGAGAAACCGCTCTTGTTTCGGGCCGTCGCTCAGGTCTACGAACACTGGCGCGATATCTCCGACGAGGAGGTCGCCGGTATGATGAGGAAGATGCAGACGCCATAGTCCGGCGAAAATGAACGGGCGAGGATCGATCTGCGTACGGACTCCGGCATGGTGCTACAAGCACCGACGAGGTCCTTCCTACTCGAAAGACAGGTGCAAGAATGAGCAAGCATTTGACTGTTACGCCGATCATTTTGACACCGTCGGGATCTGCAATGCCTCCTGCCATCCGCCGCAAGAAGAGACGCTGTTACGTGAATTCGTCCTTTGAAACATTGTTCCCGATCCACACGATCACCTCGGCGCGACTGTCTTAGTTGCCAAGCTTCGACTATGACAACGGAACTGACCATTCTGGTTCTGCTGGTCGGGTTGGCCATCCTGCTCTCGGCGTTGATCAAGAATGCGCTGGGTCACTTCGACCTGCCGGCGATACCGGGCTACATCCTGTTGGGATTTGGCATCCGGGCCTTGGACGCTCATATAGACTTCCTGCCGGAACAAGCCGATAGCACCATCGAATTCTTGGCGCAGATCGGGGTCGTCACCTTGCTGTTTCACATCGGGACCGAGAGCAAACTCAAGAAGCTTCTCCAGCAGTTTGGCCGGGCTTTCCTGATCGGCATGGTGAGCATCGTCGCCAGTGGAGCCCTGGGATTCGTCGGCGCGTTCTGGATCCTCGGACAGAGTCTGCTGACCAGTCTGTTCGTCGGTTCCGCCATGGTGGCGACGAGCGTGGGCGTAGCCGTTGGCGTCTGGGAAGAGGCCGGCGCCATAAACACCCGGAACGGCCAACTCCTGCTCGACGTGGCCGAGTTCGACGACATCGTGGGCGTCATCCTGATGGCGCTGCTGTTCGCAGCGGCGCCCGCTCTGGCCGGCCGGCAAGGCCACGCCTTGCTTCCGACCCTATTGGCAACCGGGGCCGCCGTCGCCGGCAAGTTGGTTCTGTTCGGCGCGATCTGCGTAGCGTTTGCCCACTACGTCGAGAAGACCGTGACCGGGTTCCTTCGACGATTTGAGAAGCCACCGGAAGAGACGCTCACCGTCATCGCGATGGGGTTGGCCATTGCCGCCGTCGCCGGCCTTCTTGGTTTCTCCGTGGCGATCGGGGCGTTCTTTGCCGGTCTGATCTTCAGCAGAGACCCGGAATCGCTCAAAAGCCGCACGGCCTTCACCGTCATCTACGAGTGCTTCACTCCGTTCTTCTTCATCGGCATTGGCCTGGACATGCGCGTCGGCTCGTTGGGAGCCGCCCTTGTGCCCGCCCTTTTGTTGACCGCGGTCGCGTTCGCAGGCAAGTTTGTGGGAGCGATGGTCCCTGCCCTGATCTTGCAGGGACGGAGACCCTCGGTGCTGCTGGGACTGAGCATGATTCCGCGCGCCGAGGTGGCGATGATTATCTCCCAGCGGGGTCTGACGCTCGAAGGCGAAGCGATGCGGGACCACATCTATTCGGCTCTGGTTTTCACCTGTTTGGCGAGCTGTCTGATCCCGCCGGTGCTGTTGAGGAGACTGATCCGTCGATGGGCCCTTTGATGACGGGCACGATAAGGCTTTGGCCTGACCGGCTTACGGCTTGATCCGCAGTTCCGCGGACAATGGTCGGTGATCTGAGGCCACGCGGCAGAGATAGTCATCGCCCACTTCCACCCGAACGACCTCGACATCGGTGCTGACGAAGATATGATCGATCCGCGCGAGAGGATGGTGGCCAAACCAGGTTCGCCGGGGCACGTGTGATCGCACCGCGAGCTGAATATCCCGCAGTCTGCCTGCGCAGAGTCTCCAGACGGGTGACGTGGGGCCGGCGTTGAGATCTCCGCACAGGATGAAAGGCTCGGCGTAGCTCTCGCCGCCCAGCCAATGGGGCCCGAGCAAGGCCCGCATCTGTACGAGCTTCTCCTGGGCCCGCAAGCCCAGATGCGTATTCACAAACTGGATTGAGATGGCCCCCAGTTCCAGGACCACCCACAATGCCCCCCTTGGCTCCAGTGCCAGGTGTCCCGGCATTGTGGGCAGCTTTTCGGCCCTGACCAGGCGCATGGGCAGGCGGCTCAAGACGCAGTCGCCGTACAACTCCTCTTCGACGCGCATGACAGGGTGAAAGTGAAAGTCCATGTTTAGGCACTCAGCGATCAGCGCCGCCTGATCGCCGCGGCCGGTCCGCGAACGACCGACATCCACTTCCTGCAGCGCCACGACATCAGGCTCGTATCGCGCAATCACCCTCGCGATCCTTCGCGGTGAGAGTTTCCCGTCAAGGCCGACGCAGCTATGTACGTTGTAGGTCATCACGCGCAACGTCCTTCGTCTCATATCGAGCGGTGCGACCGGGCACGGCCTGCGGGTATGTCTTCCGAGGTGTTGCAGGGCTGCCTGCCGCAACGAAAGAGGGCGAAGGTACGTTCGCTCGTCCCGAGGCAGCGGCGCGTCGTCGGGCAATAATGCGAAGGCATGTGTCTCACCTGGGCTCGGTCCGGCATGAGCTCCGTTTTCCGCAGGGAATGTGTAGCATCGCCCATCACGATTCCAGCCGGAAATGACGAAGTCCCCGGCGTCGGCATGGTGACACAGTGCGACCAGATCACGCGCCACCTCATCCAGAAACGGATGATCCGCCGCCAGCACGAGACCGGCGTCCTCGGGCAGTCGGAAGACCCCTGCGTTCGTCCAGGCGCGCGCCCGTCCGGCGCCGTCAGCGGCCAGAACCATCGGGATTCCGGCCTTTGCCGTCAGGGCAGCGGCAAGTCGGTCACGCTGGTCGGTGTGCAAGGAGCCCTCCCCATAGACATGCCCCACCGGGCCCATGCACGCCACCATGGGACCCTTCTCGGCAGGAACCGAGGGAACCGTACCGGGCATCGTGCCCGATCTTGCGCCGGGTCGCCAGTCCAGATATGCGCCGGTGCGTCTGGATTGAATGCCACGGTTGTCCCTTGCGGTCGCGATGCTCGTTTGCGGGCTGCGTTCAAAGACTTCCGCCACCGCCTCCTGGACGCTTCGTCCGTACTCACGAGCATACGAGAGTGTGTCTTCGTTGCCATGGTCGGAGAAGATCCAGACATCGTAGTCCCGGCGGGCGGACCGTTGCGCGGCCTCCCAGATGCGCCGGATGGCACCATCGATCCCCTTGAGCGTCCAGCGCGCAAAGCGTGAGGACGGACCCCGACGATGACTCTGCTCGTCAAAACCTATCAGATCAAGATAGACAACCGGCAAGCCGCGCGCGACGTCCATCTTGGCCCCGATGACAGACAGCTCACGCATCAAAATGCACACGCCGACACGTGAGGGAACGAACTTCAGCTCCTTCCACAAGTCGTGTCCCGCGATGAGTCCTCGAACGCAGTCGACCAATGCCAGGAGGAACTCCACTGCCAACAACACCATCGTCCTGACCATGCTGTATGCGTGGAGCACAAACAGCAGCATAAGCCGGAAGGGATGCTTCCGGCGCAACAAGTCACTGATCCCGCTTGAGGCGGCACAGAAATGGCTTTCCTGGGCTCCGCCCGTGTAGATGGACGCATAGACGCTCCCGCCGGTGAGTAACGGGTCGCCCTGTGACTGCAAGCGGCCTTGTGTCTCTTTGGCCGCTCGCGGCTCAAACATGCGAAAGAGCTCGCCACTCGTGCGATCGAAGAAGCTGAAAGCCGGAACGCAACCTTTGACGCCGTAGAGCAGTTCACCGGTGACTGCCGGTGTCGTCGAAGGCATGCCGCTGTAGAGGGAATGAAGACGATATCGTTGTCGGGCGAGCAAACGTTTGAGAAAAGGCACGCGTCCCTCGACCATCGCTTTTTCCAAATCTGCACGGGACAATCCGTCAATCTGGATCAATACCAGTCCTGGCTCCGACGCCGTTTCCCTCGAGCGCGGCAACCTGAGCAACCTGATCAGCCATTCACTGCGGCTCAGCGAGCGCCGCAGAGCCCTGATGTACGTCTCAATGGCGTGCAGCATTCGGCTCTCCGAGTCGATGAGGTTCTACTGTGTAAAGGTATCGGCAGCCGCTTCGGCCACGTTCCTCATCAACTCCCATTCGGCCCTGATCCGTTCCACGGCATGATGCCACAGGCTCGTATCTGTCGCACGGTCCGGCTGACGGCGCAGCGCACGCTCGTACACCTCGACCAATCTGGCGGCGGACCTGTCCATGGAGAATTCCTCGGCCGTTTGACGGGCGGCCTGTGACATCGCGTGCTTGCGGGAGGCAGGGTCTTTCTCAAGGTCTGCAATCGCGGCGGCAAAGTCGGCCGCACTCTGCGTTTTGAGCAGGCGACCGTTGTACGTGTCTCGAGCCACTTCTCGCACGCCGGGGGCGTCGAGAGCCACGACGGGTTTGCCCGCCGCCATCGCTTCGGTCAACACCATACCTTGTGTCTCGGTATAAGACGCAAAAACGAACACGTCCATGGCATGATAGGCGTCGGCCAACGCCTGGCCGTCCAACGAGCCCGCCAGGTGTAAACGCTCGACCAGACCCTCATCGGCAAACGTCTTTCGGAGTGCCCCTTCCGAGACACCCGACCCAACAACCAGAAAATGGCCGCGTTCGCAGCGCGCTGCGAACGCGCGGATCGCCTTCGCCAGGAACGCAAGGTTCTTTTCCGGCGCCAAGCGCCCCACGTATCCCGCGACAAATGCGTTTTTCGGAATGGCGTGCGCCTGCCGGAACCGGCCACCGTCACCGCGTCCAAACTGTTCCGTATAGACACCCGTCGGGACCACGTCGATTGCCGTCTCGACGTCGCGTTCCCGGAGGAGCTCGGCCACCGATCCGCTTGGCGCAACAACGCGGTCGCACAGATTGCAGTACCCGGAGACGAGCTCGATGACGAATTTGCGAAACCTTTTCGCATGTGCCGGAACGTAGTGCACGTAATGTTCGTACATCGTGTGATACGTGAACACGAGGGGACAATCGAATCGGCCGGCCGCGCGCAGCGCCGTGCCGCCCAGCAGATGCGGGTGGTGCGAATGGACCAGGTCGGGCTTGAAATGGTGCAATTGCGCCGAGAGCAGACCCGGTATCGGCAATGCGACCGCGAAGTCACTCCCATTGAAGTGCTGGATGGCCGGAATTCGAATCACGTCTTTCTCCGACTTCGGCACTCTCTCGAACTCCGGCGCAACGATCATCACGCGATGTCCCATCGTGCGCAGCTCGCGTGAAAACGATGTCACCGAACGAGACACTCCTCCCACAAAGGGCGGGAACGTATTCGTCATCATCAGTATCTTCACTGCGGTGCCCTCCATGGAAGTCCATATCGCGTAGAAGCCATGACTGTTCCTTTCTCATCGGTGGTGTCGTTCCTCACGGACCAGTTCCGCGTTCCGAACGGATGCAGGGTCCGGGCTGATCTTCGTGCCCAGCGGGCTTCTTCAGCCGCTCGGCCCGGACATCCGCGAACCGCCTCACATGACAGCGCGACCGCGAATGCAGTCACCTCAGAGAACGCCGCCCTGGCGTCCGGAGCCGGCGCACCGTTACAACGGCCATACCTCCTCAGGAGGCTCAGACCAGAATCGGTCGTACAGTCTGTCGTTTGCCTCGACTCGGAGGTAGCTGCGCACGGACTTTGCCCCACCCTCGAAGGCGTTCTCGACAGATTCGAGGTATTCGTGCCATGAGTCTACTCTGCCGGCCAATTCAACGTGTCCGTCGTCGACCCGGATCGCAAGATCGCCACCATCGACAAACGGACTCCACATATATTCGCTTTCAATATCCTGCTTGATCTCCGCGTCGCTCTTCCATTGCCATCTGTCACGAACGACGAGGTTGTTCTCAATACTGGCGACGCCATTGATGCGGGCCGCGACGTCCTCGGCGTGTTCCTTCTCAAAATGACTGTCCACCACGCCCGCAAGGAATGCTTCATGGTTGCGGACAATCACAGCGATCTCGAAACGATCGAGGATGGGATCCAACCCGATCGCGTCACGGAGGTTCTCGGCAATCTGAGTGTCCACCGTATCCTGTCCCGGTCGGACTTTAATCCGATTGTCAATGCTCACAACACCAACGGTGTTTTTTGCGTCAAGTCCGGCCGCTCGTTTCGCCTTGAGATTGTCTACTGTACCGGTGAGGGTCACACGTCCCTCTTCCACGGCAACACCGATCTTGAAGGAGGAAACGCGCGGATCATACACCATCGCATCGTCTATGGCCTTTTTGATGTCGTCATCCTCAACGAGAGCAACTTTGTACTCACGCTCGAGCTCGTCGCGCGTCCACTCCCTGACATCGAGATTCTCATCGATAATCCGCTTGAGGCCCGCCACACGGGCGTCGTTTAGAACGTAGGACTTCTCCGCGACACTCCCCACTGTTCCGGTCAGCATGGCAACGCCGTCGCTGACGGTGACGTCGATCATGGTTTCGTCCACATAGGGATCGGATTCCAGGCGTCCTTCAATGTCGGCCTCGACATCGAAGTCGGACCGGTCGCTCTCGTACGAATAGGTGACTCGGTTGTGGATGTCCTCGACTCCGGCGACACCCTTGGCGACGTCTGCAGCCAGCAGTTTCTCGGCCCACGATTCAACGGCGCCGGTCAGCGTCACGATCCCATCGTCAACGGCGACGTCAATTTCATACGAATCGGTCGCCGGATCGAAGGCAAGCGCTTTGTTGACGTCCCTGCGGATTTCATCATCGGATTTCTCGACAGGGCGCACGTTCAGCCTGTCAATGATGCTCCGGACACCCTTGATTCTCGCCGCCGCCGACAAGGCTCGATCCTTCTCGAGCAAATGGGACACGGAACCGGAAAGCGTCACGACGCCGTCGATGGTTGTCACATCAATGAGATGAGACGATACGCTTTCTTCCACCAATAGCGATCTCTCAACGGCCCTGGTGATGTCGCGGTCAGTCGCCGCCTTCGCGACATCCTGCCCTGCAGCGGAGAGGCCGACCGCGATCACACAAGCGATGACGAACGGCACACGTTGACCTACTTCCACATGCCTGATGTCTTTTTGTCGCGTCTTGCTTGAATTCATTGACAAATCCCTTCATTTGCGTTTCTTCGGCAATCGTATTCACCCTCGCCTGCAAATGCGAGGCGTCTCTGATGCTATTCATACTTGGCCGCGATTTCGTCGTATCCTTTCTTGAGTTCGTCGTAGACGGTCTGAACGGCATCTTCGGCCTCCTGCAAGGCCTCGCTGCCGGCGTTCTTGACTTCATTCAGCTTGTCTTTGGCCTGGGTGATTTTCTTGTCGAAGTCGGCCTTCACTTCTTCGAATTCGGTGGCCGCCTGATCGCCCTTCGCTCCCGCTTTGGCTTCGAGATCCTCTATCTTCTGTTGGAGCTGATCCAGATTCGCCTGCATGGATTTCAGGAAATCCTCTTTCTTGGCGCTGGCAAGGCCTTGAGCCGCAACCAACGCCTCCGATGCTTCCTGCTCTACGCGCTCAGCTTCGGGTGACATGTCCTGTTCTGAATCCTCTTTCTTACCGCAGCCCAGCCCACCGGCAATCACGACTGCTCCTACCAATAGAATTCGTGCCCAACTCATGTCGTACACTCCTTTCTTGGGCTCATTGAGCATCAACATCGAGATGTTAATGCGCCCACAGAGTTTCGTTCTTACCTTCGTTGGATCCATGATCTGCGACGCCGCACGTTGCCCTGGCGCCTTTCAACCATCGGCCGTCTGGATCTCTCGTCAGATTACAGCGAATCGATCGCATGTACATACCTCCGTCAAGTCGGACAACGGAATCGTACCGCCCTGCACACCGCCGCCGCGCCGGTCATATAGCGGCAATTCCCCGTCAGTCTTCGGGCACATTGAGGACGACGTATTGACTGGTCTGTCCATCACTGACGAGAAGCAACACTTTCCCGTCCGCAGCGCTTTTCTTGACGGCCGCTTCAAACTCCGCTACTGTCTCGACTTCCTCTCGGTCTACCTGTTCAATCAAGAGGCCGGGACGAATCCCTTTCTGCGCCGCCTCTGAACCGGGTGTAACGCGCGCCACGATTACGCCGGTCTGGTCCTCATAGCCGAACTGTCTTGCCAGATCGGGCGCTAGATTCTGGACCGCCAAACCGAGCCGTGCAGAACGACCGCGCGAGCGCTGCTCCTGAGTCTCTCCGCGCATTTCCTCGATTGATGGTCGTTTGGCAAGCGTTACCGTCAGGGTCTTTTGTCTTCCGTCCCTGAGAACGATGACCTTGACTCTCTCGCCCGGCCTGTGCTCAGCCACCATGTTGCGAAACTGTGCTTCGGAGTCGATGGGTTCGCCGTCGAATTCGAGGATGATGTCGTTTCTCCGCAATCCGGCTTTGTCGGCCGCTGAACCTTCTGTCACCTGCGGAATGGCCACCCCTCTGGTGTCGTCAAGGCCGAACGCCGTCGCCACATCCGCCGTCACCTCCTGGGGCACGACCCCAAGGTAACCGCGCTCGACAGAACCGGTCTCGATGAGTTGATCCGCGATGTCCTTGGCCATGTTGATAGGAATGGCGAAACCGATGCCAATGTTGCCGCCCGCAGGTCCGACGATCGCGGTGTTGATCCCAACCGCCCGCCCCTGCAAATCGATCAGCGGGCCTCCCGAATTGCCCATATTAATGGCGGCGTCCGTCTGGATGAAGTTCTCATAGCTGGCAAGCCGCAGGCCGCTTCTGCCTTTCGCGCTGACGATACCCGCCGTCACCGTGTGGCTGAGCCCCAATGGATTACCGATGGCCAGCACCCACTCGCCCACTTTCAAGCCATCCGAGTCCGCCAACGCGAGCGTGGGCAGGCCGTTCGCCTTAACCTTGATCACGGCAACGTCCGACTCGGGATCGGTCCCGATGACTTCCGCATCGAGGGTCTGTCCATTCTGCAGGTCTACCTCGACGCGCTCGGCCTGGTCCACCACATGGCTGTTTGTGAGGATGTAGCCGTCCCGGGAGATGATGAAGCCGGAACCCTGTGCCTTTTGCCGTCGTTCTCGTGGCTGGGACGGCTGCTGTTGGGGCATGCGGCGGCGAAAGAAATGCTCGAACAATTCCTCGGGCAGACCTGGAATCGCGATGGCCTGCTGTTCGACCGTCCACTCGGCTCTGATGCCCACCACCGCCGGTGACGCCTTCTCCGCGACGGATGCCAGTGCATCGCCCATTTGTTGAAGCGCGGCGATGCCCCCTCGATCCTGACTGCGGCCCGGCCCGGCCAAGACGAAGACCAACGTGCACGCGCACATCAGGGTAATCACGATCCTGCTTGATTTGTGCCTGCTGGCGATCTTCTGCTTCTTCACCATTCTGACTCTCCTAACCAGTTAAACAACGTTGCACGGCTATTCATAGATTACTCCCCTGTGAACTGTACTCGCCCACGTTCCGCGTAGGCATCGGGGAATGTCTGAATCCCTATGGGTAATGCGCTCAGGGGGCTCCTTCCGGCATCGTGTCTCAACATACAGCAGGTCCGGCGGCATACTCTCGTTGACGAATCACACGATTCCAGAACAGCGGGCGGGGGCTCTGATGCTCACAAACGTGGTGATCTTATCGAATCGGCCCGCGAGGGTCAGCGAAAGAAGAAGGCCGGAATCGGGTATTAGCATACGCCTGATTCAGGGTTTTCCCTACGCTTGCATATCCCGATCAGGCTATTATTAGGTGGCGCCTCGAAGATACGGACTCATTGGGCATTGCGCGCCACAACGGATCTAAGATGGCAGGAATTATCGGTGTCATTGCGTTTCTGACGGTCCTCGGGCTTTCGCTGGTCATAACCCGCGTAGCTACCATAGCATTGGCGATGACCGGGCTCTCCTCGGAAACAGCTCGATTTCAAGCTCGCTCGGCGTTTACGGGGACCGGTTTTACGACTGCGGAAGCGGAGCAGGTAGTAAGCCACCCGGTGCGCAGGCGGATCATCATGTGGTTGATGATCTTTCGCAGCGCAGGCATAGTGACTATCGTCCTGTCGTTGATTCTTTCCCTCGGGGGAAGCGAAGCGTCCGGCCATCGCGCTGCCCGGCTCCTATGGCTGCTGGCGGGTGTTCTGACCCTCTGGCTAATCGCCCGGAGCAAGCTCATCGAAGTATACCTGGGCCGTTTGATCCAACGCCTGTTACACGACTGGACCGACCTCGACACGCGAGACTATGCCAGCCTACTTCGACTCTCCGGTGACTATCGAATTATGGAACTCCAAATCGAACGGGGTGATTGGCTCGCAGACAAATCGATCGCGAGCTGCAAGCTTCGGCAAGAAGGCGTCAACATCCTCGCCGTCAAACGACATAACGGGGATTATGTCGGGGTCCCGCACGGCCAGACAACGATCCGCCCGGACGACGTTCTCATTCTGTACGGCCGCGCGGAGAATCTGCGGGAACTGGACAAGAGAAGATCGGACACGGCCGGCGATCAGGCACATGACAGGGCCATCGACAGGCAGAGACAAGACAAGCACATTCAGGATGAACGGGACACGAAATTCACAGTGCGTGGATAGACTCAGAATCGATACTGCACGATAGAGGTCGGAGACGTGCGATCGTGAGTTCACGTTTGAGCGATCAGTGGGCGCTCCTTCGCAACAGCAGATGGACGCCCAGCGCAGCGCCGAGCAAGAGCATCAGAAGGATGCCGGATACGATCACATCGGGCGTGAACACATCTTCCATTGACTGAATGCCCAACAATCTCCTGCCCGCATAACTGAAGACGAGAATACCCGGCAGGGAACCCACCGCCGTCGTCCAGATAAAGGTCCGCAGCCTAACCCTTGTCAATCCCGCGGTCAAATTCACCCAGAAGAACGGCACCATAGGAACCAATCTCACCATGAGAAGGTACAGGTGACCGTACTCGTCGATATGCCGATTCAAAGACCGCAGTTCCATCACGTGACGCTTCTGGACCCACTTTCCGCAGAGGTTTCGGCTTATCGAGAAGCTGAGAACCGCCGCTCCGGTCGTTGCCGCATCTACATACAGAGTAGCCCGCAGGGTCCCAAAGAGAAATCCTGCCAGAAGCGTCAATAGCGCCGCGCCCGGCAGGAACGAGCTCACTATGACAAAGACGACTACGAAGACGACGCCCGCGCCGAAGCCATATTGTTGGGCTGTGCTTCTCAACGACCCAGCATGGGTCCGGATCGTGCCCAGCGTGAGCACATCTTCTGACCGAAGCAGGACGTTCCCGGTGATAGCCATCATCAGGATGAGAACGATAACAAGAATGACGTTCCGGTACGGCCTCACAACTGCCTCGAAAAAAACGTCGTGCCAAGGGGTCTCTCGCGGACGCGCGGCGGCGAAAGCCGAGACACAATGACGCCAAAGAACCGATAGCAGATTTGAGCAGGGCCGAAGGCTCCATCTCACTCACTGTATCCGCCGCCCGGGAAGATCATCTCAACGATGGCCCGGCGGTTCAACCGGTGGGCCTTGCGTGGAAGCAATCTGCACCGTCGTCGCCTGGGGCCCTTTCTCACCTATCTCCATCGTGTATCGGACAACCGTCCCGACGGCGAGTTGATCAAACCCATCGTGGAGGACACTGTTCTTGTGGAAGTAGATCTCCTGCCGGGTATCCAATCGCCTTAGAAAACCGAACCCCTCTTCCGGAAGAAGCCTGTGCACAACGGCCGTGTTCGCCGCATTGGGGTGTGTCTTGGTCTTCCCTTGCTGTTGCTCGGAAAGCCGCCTCAGCCGGCGCGCCGCCGCATGGAAGGCGTCTTTAAGGATAACCTCCAGCGGATCGTGCATGTCTCCCTTGCTGGACTCACGTCGCACAACCAGCTCATGGCCGGGTGGAACCGTCATGTCAATGCGAACCCGGTAGGGATTGCCGACATCCTGGTGCCTTTGTGGTTTCTCGATGGCGACACGGCAGCTTGTCAGGTGATCGCAGACTCGCTCGAGCTTGCCCACCTGCTCCCGGACAACCGCTTCAACGGTATCTCGGTTCGGAATATCTTTGATGCACAGTCCTAATGGGACGTCCATAGCCTTACCACCTCAGCAGTTGATCTTCGTGGCCTTCGTGCGAGAAGTTGCGCGCCCTTGCCGGACGCCGTTCTCATGGCCATATATCACGAATTGGCTCAGGCAGGATATTCCTGACGTCCTGAAGTTCGCCGCCCGGCATCTTCTCTTCCAAGACAGCGAACACGGATCGCGCCGCCTCTGCGGCGTCATACCGCCCCATGAGCTTCTCGTCCACCTTTCCGAGGAATTCCTGCCGGCGACGAATTCGTTCCGGCTTGTCTCTCGGGGTCCACTCGTGATAGTAAACGCCCTGGAGCATCATGGGCAACTGCGCAGCGAACTGTGCTGTTTCGGCAATCGTAAGCCGGTCTCTCAACGCATGCAACACAGCGCGTATCACGACGAAAGCCTCTTGCTGACCGGGAAGGCCCATCCGCTCCTGCACGGCGGCCAACCACTGCCTTGTCGTATCTAGAGAGTGATCGAAAGTCCTCAGGCCTGTAACTGTCATATACGGTCTCCTTCGTAACGAACTGTTTCCATGATCGAGGTCAGGCCAAAACGTGCCCGATTGACAGTACACAGAGTCGACGAGTGACGAGTCCATGTGTATCGCGCCGTCGCCGACCGTGCGTCTATTCAGGCGTTTCTCGAACCCTGCTCCTGACCTCGGGGGTTCATACTCAAATTAGCATGATATGATCGGACCAGAGAATAGGCATGGTCCTCAATTCAGTCTTCGCAAAGGGCTGAGACGCGTTCTTGTCCTATGTACATCCCTAAGACACAGCCTCGCCGCACGATGCGAAGATCTCCAAGATTTGCGTGTTTTGCTGAGTCACTATAGGAAGACAGCGCATATACTTGGCACACAAACCCCCGTATGATGCCACAGAACATCGCGCATGTTGCTGTAATGACACGAAATTGGACCGACCAATGCGAACTGTAACGCCCATTGAGCAGGTACGTGTATCTCCGGGTCTCCAGGAGGCCCCCACGAACGTCCAGCGTCTCGTCCTCGCCATCGGTGTCTTCACGATCGCCCTGGGAGGAGCGGCGATCGTTCTACCCTCAGTGGCGGCCCTGACAATCGACGTGTTCCTCGGGATGATCCTTGTGGTGGTCGGCGTCACCCATATCTTGGGTGTGTTCCCATGCCGCTCGGTCCAGGAAATGATCCTCCGCGCGCTGCCTGGAGTGGCGTATGGTCTGGTGGGCTTCCTGCTGCTGGCTTTCCCACGTCAAGGCCTGTTCACGCTGACTGCGCTGCTGGCCGCCCTGTTCATCATCGTGGGTGCACTGAAGATGGCGCTTGCCCTTCATGCTCAGCCTGTACGGGGGTGGGGCTGGCTCATGCTCAACGGAATCGTCGCCGCCGCGTTAGGCACGCTCATGTGGGCGGGATTGCCGGGCGCTGCGGCGTGGGTGATCGGGCTGCTGGTGGGCATCGAACTGACGCTCGCGGGTCTGACCCTCGTCCTTGCGGCAGTGGCGACGTGGAGTGAAGGCCCAGTTCAAGTGCAGGGAAAGGAACTACGCTGATGACATCACGCGAGTCTTATCTGAAAGAACTGCAAGGCCGGCTGAATGAATGGCGCGCCGAGATCGAAGTCCTCAAAGCGGATGCTATGCGCGCAGAACCGAAGACGAGAGCGGAATTTGAGAAACGCATTGTGGAGCTGCGCCGGCAGTGCGACAACGCGGAGCGAAGAATCGATGAAATACGGTCTTCCACGGACGCGGGGTGGGAAGAGTTGCGCGAAGGCGCCGACCACATGTGGAGTGGTATCAAGCAACTGTTGAAGGACACCCGGGCCGCCTTTCGCGAGGGCCGCGAGTCTGCAAAGTAACGTGCGCGGCTCTCAACGGGGCCGCACAAGGGCTCCAGGCCTGGCGTAGGGTCGTTTCCGAATCCCGACGTTTCGGCGTCATTCAGCAACGCCGTTCAACCGGCACATGATGCCGAGGGGAATTGCTGATCTTGTACGTGGTAGAGATGCTCGATGCATGTGCAGCACGGGAATGAAAGGCAATTAGAGACGCCGTGGGCCGAAACCGCCGGCTGTGTTGTCGCTGCGATCGATACATCGAGCGAGACCGGTCTCACACGCGACGAGGTGAAGCGACGCCGACGACAGTACGGCCTCAACCGCATGCGGCGGAATAGACGACGGCGCGCGATCGAGGTCTTCCTCTACCAGTTCAAGAGCATCATTGTTTTGATTCTCGTGGGAGCAGCCCTGCTGTCATTCGCATTCGGGCACGCCGTCGACGGCCTGGCGATCTCGGTGGCCGTGCTCGTCAATACACTGATCGGCTTCGTGATGGAGATGCGCGCCACACGCTCCATGGAGTCTTTGCGTCGCATGGAGCAAATCAGGGCCAAGGTGCTTCGGGATGGGCAGGTCCAGGAAGTCGCGGCCGATGGGCTTGTACCGGGAGACATTGTCCTGTTGGAAGCCGGTGATATCGTCAGCGCCGACATGCGTTTGCTCGAGGCCAACAAGGCCCGGGCGGATGAATCCGCCCTCACAGGAGAGTCGGTCCCCATCGACAAGAACACGGACCCCACGCCACACGATGCCCAACTTTCGGGCCGCAGCAACATGTTATTCAAAGGCACGGCGCTAACCGCCGGCTCGTGCAAAGGCGTGGTGACACATACGGGAATGGACACGGCGTTGGGCCGGATCTCTTCGCTGGTCCAGGAAGCGCAGGATGAAACGACGCCCCTGGAGAAGCGGCTGGAGCGGCTTGGGCAGCGGCTACTGTGGATCACGCTGGGCATCCTCGTTGTGGTCGCGTTGGCGGGTATCGTTCGGGGCAAGGACGTGATTCTCATGATCCAGACGGCGGTCGCTCTGGCAGTCGCCGCAATACCGGAGGGTCTGCCGATTGTGGCGACAGTGGCGATGGCCCGCGGCATGTTGCGCATGGCTCGACGCAATGCCCTGGTCAATCGTCTGGCCGCTGTGGAAACCCTCGGCAGTACGACAGTTATCTGTACCGACAAGACCGGCACACTGACTGAAAACAGAATGACGGTCAAACGCATCGTTCTTGACCAAAGCGAATTCTCGATTGACGAGGATTCCGGGAATTCATCCGTCTTCTTTCGAGATCATGAGTCCGTTGAGCCGGGAGCGCATCCAGCACTCATATCGCTGCTCCAAGCGGGTGTGCTCTGTAATAACGCCTCGCTGGGAGCCGAGGCGGATGGTCCGGCGGTGGGAGACCCGCTTGAAGTGGCCTTGCTGGAGGCGGGGGCAAGGGCAGGTATTGAGCGTCGCAGGCTGATTCAGCAATACCCCGAGGAACGAGAGGAGTCCTTTGACCCGTCCGTCAAGATGATGGCGACATTTCACCAAGACGATGCTCGCTACCGCGTGACGGTGAAGGGGGCGCCTGAGGCCGTTCTGGACGCTTGTTCGAGCGTGCAGTGCGATGAGGATTCTCACGACTTGACCAGCGAGGACAGGCAGCACTGGAAGGACAGGAATCTACGCCTGGCGGAGCAGGGATTGCGCACTTTGGCGCTGGCGCACAAGACGAGCGAATCCGTAGACGCGGCCCCATACAACGACCTGACCTTTCTGGGTCTGGTGGCGATGGCCGATCCACCGCGCGCGGCAGTGGCCGAGGCGATCAGTCGCTGCCGCAGCGCGGGCATACGTGTTGTGATGGCTACCGGCGACCATACCGCCACGGCCAAGGCGATCGCCGCGGCAGTCGGGCTTTCAGATGACCAAGACGAAGCGATCGAAGGCAAGCACATCCTGCCCGTGGATGAGCTGTCGGAGCAACAGCGCGAGCATCTCATTCACGCCTCGATTTTCTCGCGGGTAAGCCCGGAACAGAAGCTCCACCTGATCGATCTGCACAAGACGGCCGGAGCGATCGTCGCAATGACCGGTGATGGCGTCAACGACGCACCGGCCCTGAAGAAGGCGGATATCGGCGTCGCAATGGGGCAGCGCGGCACGCAAGTGGCGCGCGACGCAGCCGACATGATCCTGAAGGACGACGCCTTTTCGTCCATCGTCGTCGCGGTGGAACAGGGCAGGATCATCTTTCGCAACATTCGAAAGTTCATCCTGTACCTGCTTTCAGGGAATGCCAGCGAGATCCTCGTCGTTTTCCTGGCCTCACTCTTGAACTGGCCGCTGCCGATATTACCGCTGCAAATCCTGTTTCTGAACATCGTCAATGACGTCTTTCCGGCGTTGGCGCTGGGAGTTGGAGAGGGAGAGACGGACACGATGAAACGCCCTCCGCGCGACCCAAGGGAACCGGTCTTGCCGGTCGTTTATTGGTGGGCGATTGTTGGCTACGGGCTGTTGATTGCGCTGCCCGTGTTGGCAGGCTTCCGGTTGGCGACCGCTGCGTTCGGCCTGAGTGAAGAAAACGCGGTCACCGTCTCCTTCCTTGTATTGGCGTTTGCGCGAGTATGGCACATCTTCAACATGCGAAATCCAGAAAGTCACCTCTTGCACAATGAGATCACAGCGAACCGATACGTCTGGGGTGCTTTGGTGCTCTGCGGCGTCCTACTGGCAGCGGTTGCATATATCCCGGGTCTGTCGGCGGTGCTGTCCTTGTCGGGTCCGCGACCGGCCGAGTGGGGCCTGATTTGCGTCCTCAGCCTCATTCCTCTGGTCGTCGGACAGGCGATCAAAGCGCTTCGAAGATTCACCTTCAGCCGCGATGATGGATAGGCTCGCCCTGGTTGCACTATCACACGGCTGTTCCGCTCATTACTGTTGAGCCGGAATCTTCACTTCGGTCCGCCCCTCTGACGAGACAATGACAGGCTCAGTATCGGGCAATCGAACCTCTATCTCCGGCCGTCGCTCGAACCAGTCGGCGTCCCAGCGCACGGTGACAGTATCGGCCACACAATCCAGAGAGAGGACGACCGGGCCCCACGAGGTAGGTGCCGGACCGATGGAGATGCGCCGATTCCCGTGCAGCCATTCCGGCAGAATACCAGCGCCAATGATCAGCCGGTCCTGCCGAGTCTCCTCATACAGAAGGCAATTTCGGATCATCATGATCCATTCGGCGGCAGCCCATGCATGCTGACCATCGCCCATGCACCCTCCATTCGTACGCGGGTGGATGGCCTCCGGCCATTGGCCCGTCGGCGACGCGAGGTCCCTTGTAACCCGAAGCAGATCCGTAAACCGACGATCTCCAGCACGCAGAAGCACCTGAGCGAGGTGCAATGTGAGATAGGCGTTGATCCCCGAATGGATCATATCCTGGAAGAAACCGCCATCGACCCGGCAATGCTCCATAAGATAGTCCGTAGTGTCGAGAAGTCGTGGGTCACGGGCTTCAAACAACTGGAGAGGATATCCCGCAACGATCGAGCCAATGGCTCCCGAATCGAGGCGCCGGTGGCAGGAAGCGGGCATCGCAGGTCGCCCCAGCTTGTCGCGCGCGAACAGGAGGCTGTGCTCGATCGCACGTTCAAGGTCGGCGGCCTCGGCGTTACACAGGTCCCCATCAGCCGGCGCATCCAACGATCGCAACAGGCGTGCGGCGGCGCGCAGGCCTGCCACTGACCAGAAGTCGTCCCAGAAGTAGAAGTCGTTGGGTCCCAAGTGCTCAGCACTGAAGCCGGCGGGCAATAGCCCCGCATGGGGTGCCCGCGTTCCGCCCGATGCTCGTTTCTTGGCAATCCACCGCCATGCCTTGCGGACAGGCCGGAGCCACGCCTGCTCAGGCTTACGATGAGCTAATTCGCAGAAGCGCTGTAAGATCCAAAGCACTTGTCCATTTGAGTCCCATTCTCCCTCTTGCGAGCGAAAGTATCCGCCGGTGGTCTGGCGCGGGAAGAAGTCCCGAATGACACGCTCAGCTCGCTGCGTCAGCCCGGCACACAACATTGCCTGGAGGATGAAGACGGCATCACGAAACCAAAAGCGTTTGTATGTATAGGGACCAGCATAGACATCCTGGGGTGAATGAAGAACAAGGGTCCTTAGAGCCGCGTCGTACAGGAACTGGATGCGCTTGTCTGGTATGTGAAGCGTGCATGCCGGGGCAAGAACATCGGGCCACGGACAAATGCTCTTCGCAGGGTGCTTTCTCACGTGCCTCGTTCTCTCTCTGAGCGGCACACGCACCCTGACCTCGCGACTGCCTTGGGCGGGCACGGCAAAACCCGCTGCGGCGGTGGCCATCCCCACGTCACAGCGCATCGTGTCGGCAGGGCTATCCTCGAACAGCCGGTGGACGACATCGCCGTGGGCATAGTCCGACACTGCATGGATCTCCACCGGCTGGTGAAAGTCCACGTATTGCTCGTCATTGATGACCCACGCATCCCGCTCGTCCGTCAAAGCGATCCTGTGAATGAAGCTGACTCCTTCCGGATTGTAAGGTCTTGCTGAGACAACCAGCCAGGCGTCTGTCTCGGCCGTGGCCCGCCAGGACAGGGTGCACGTTGGGTCGCCGTCCCAGAGGACCTGGGCGCGGGCGACTAATTCGAGGTCTGCGTGCCTGGACAATGTCTCCACCGCCACCCCATTCGTGAGGTCGAGGCGTTGGTCGACGCTGTCCAAGCGCGATGGGAAGAGCCCACAACCGGTTCGTGTGACCACCCAGGCATCCAACGACCAGCCGTCCCAGAAAGGCGTGATGAGACCATGCGGGTCCACAATGGGCAACTCGTCGTAATCCGGCACGCCGATAGCGGTCCAGTTCCGTCCGGTCAAATTCAGATGGGTTAGGGAGAACGCGCGCGGAACGAATGACTCCGATCGCGGATCGAACTGCCGGTGAATCCACATCGGCCAAATCCAATCCAGGTTCTGCTGGATCACCCGACTGTTGATGAATCCACGGGCGTGGAATACCATGCCCGCTCGCAGCAATTCTATCGGAACGGTCACCTCAGACGGCTGCGCGAAGCGCTGAACGTGAGACAGCAGCCCGATGGGATCGATGAATCCGTGCGATCGCGCCACCCGGCGCACCAGGTGCTTCCACGGAAGCCATTTCAACCACATGTACCCTTCTTTCGCCCCTTCCTATTTCTGGCCGTGCAGGATGAAAGTGACCTTCATGTCGACACGAAACTCGACGATCTTGCCATTTTCGACGCGCACCTGTTGTTCTTTGACCCAGGCTCCGCGAATATCTTGGACCGTCTCGGCCGCCCGGGCGACACCCTGACGCACGGCGTCTTCAAAGCTCTCTGCTGAGGCGGCGCTGATTTCGATTACCTTGGCGATAGACATAGTTAGACCTCCTGGTTGCAGAAACCAATAGACTGAGATTCCGTTCTGTTGTCATCGTCGACTGCGAAATCCCTTCGCAGAACGGGTCGCCCACACTCTGCCGCATGTAACCCTGTATCCTGTTTGCCTGTGTTGAGTAGTGGAGTCCTTTCGTTGTCCTTTCACGCACGCGGGCTCTTTTACAGGTAGCCCAGGAGGATCACAATGGCAAATCCCAGCAAGAGAGCCCAGAAGAACACATCGAACACTCGTTCGACGGCGCGTTCCTGTTGCGCTTCTTCGCGACTTTCCGAGATGGTCTTGACATGGGGCGGGCGCTGAGGCGGAACCGCCGCCAGCAACAGAGCGAAAAGCAAAGCCACGAGAACGACCGGTAACCAGTAGACGCCGAGAAAGAGCGGACCGCCCGGACTGATCCAGAGACTGCCCGCCCACGCAGCGAGGAAGACGACCACGAAAAAGGCAAGAACATTCGACCAGGGACCCGGTCGGCGAAGACCCACGCAAAAGACCATCGTGAAGAGCATCGCCATCAAGAAGGCAAACAACAGGTCAACGATCCACATGCAGCTATCTCCAGGCTATTCGCATCTATTCGTCTATGCGGCTTCTCTTAGTCTATGCACGCAGCGATGTCCTGGAGCCAAGGACATCCCCTATACCCGATGAGCAAAAGCCTGATGTCCATTCTGCCGTTGTTCGCTTAGGCTGTTTATGGTATAGTACACGTGTTGTACCTTTCCGCGCGCCACGCGGGAGGCAGTGCCTGCGACACCATAAGACACGAGTCGGCCAAGAAGAATGCCAGCGACGTGAGGCAAAGCCAAGGATGAAAGGCCCCGGCTTAAGACGATAAACACCCCCGAAACGACACGGGAACCATGGATCAAAAGGGCAGACAATCAGAAGATTCACGCAACTTCAGGGAGAAGGCAGAACGCACCGTACAGTTCGAGTCGATCCCGTTGCACCGTATGTCGGGTGCCGACATCGGCGCTCTGTTCCACGAGCTACGGGTCCGCGAGGCCGAGCTCAAGATGCGGAACGAGGAGTTGCGAGAGATAAAGGCCGAGTTGGAGCAATCGCGCCGCAAATACGCCGATCTGTTCGACTTTTCCCCGATCGGTCACTTTGTCTTCGACACGAAGGGTTGTATCGCAGAGGCAAACCTGACGGGTGCGGCGATGCTTCGGACGGACCGCCGAGATTTGAACGGCGGGTCGTTCAATGCGTTCGTTGCCCCTCAAGACCGGGACCGTCTCCGACAGCATCTCGAGGTCGTTTTCAGCACAGGCGAGGCCCGACAATGCGAAGTCCACCTGCTTCTGGAGGATCAATCGACGATAGCGGTGCGCCTGCACAGCCGGCCCATGACGGACGCGAACGACGAAGAGGAAGCGCGGCGGTGTCACGTGGCGATGATCGATATCACCCACCGCAAGCAGGCGGAGCAAGCCATGCGTGAAGCCCATGATCTGCTGGAGGATCGCATTCACAAGCGGACGGGCGAGCTTCAACGGACGGTGGATGTGCTGCAAGAGGAAGTGTCCGAGCGCATCGAAGCGCAGGACCAACTCCTGCATCAGAAGGAAATACTCCAGAGGATTATCGACAATATCCCGGTAATGCTGTGTTTCTACGACGCTGATGGCAACGTGCTGTTGATCAACGAAGAGCTACACAGGGTGCTTGGGTACACCCGGGAGGATTTCCAGAACAACGACGTCATGGAACGCTGCTATCCTGATCCAGCGTATCGCAAGCAGGTTTGGGATTACATGATCGCTGCCGAACCGGGCTGGCGGGAATTCCAGGTGCAAAGCAAGACGGGCGACGGCGTCATCAGTAGCTGGGCCAACGTTCGGTTTTCCGACGGCTCTTACGTGGGCATCGGGATCGATATCCGTCAGCGCAAGCAGTATGAGGAACGCATCAAGGAGAGCGAAGAGCGTTACCGCACCCTGGTCGAGCTGTCGCCTGACGGTATCGGTGTCGAGCGAGACGGCACAATCCAATATGTCAACGCAACCGCAGCCAGGTTGTTGGGTGCCGAGCGGACGGAAGACCTGACCGGCAAGCCGATCCTTGACTTCGTGCATCCGAACCACCGGAAACGCACCGAGAAGCAGCTCGCATACCTGCGCCGCCGAAGAAAACCGCTACGGGTGGCCGAGGCCAAGGTTCTCCGTCTGGACGGCACGATTCTGCACGTCGAGCTGTCGGGTATACCGATTGCGTATGAAAGCAGACCCGCCACGCAAATCGTGATGCGGGATATCACGCAGCGCAGGAAAGCCCAGGAACGGCTGGGCCAGAATGCCGCTCAGTTGCAGGAGCAGGCGAAGCTGTTGAACCTGGCCCATGACACGATTCTGGTGCACGACTTGCAGGGCAGGCTCACCTTCTGGAATCAGGGCGCCGAGCGAACCTACGGATGGACAAAAGAGGAAGCCCTGGGCCAGATCAGTCACGAACTGCTGAAGACCCGGTTTCCCGAAAGCCTGATGAATATCACTGCCGCGCTTCTGAGACAAGGCCAATGGAACGGAGAGCTCAAGCACACCTCCCGCTCCGGGCAGATCCTAACCGTATCCAGCCGCTGGGCCCTTCAGCGGGACGAGAACGGTGTCCCGACCGGCATCCTGGAGATCGACAGGGACATTACCCAGCGCAAACAGGCCGAGCAGGCAAGCTCCGAAGCTCGCCGATTCGCGGAAAGCGTCATCGAGACTATTCAAGAGGCGCTCATGGTTCTGGACACGGATCTCAAGGTGCTGTCGGCCAACCGATCCTTTTACCACACATTCCAGGTCACGCCCGAAGAGACCGAAGGCAGACCAATCTACGAAATCGGCAACCGCCAGTGGGACCTGCCCGATCTGCGTAATCTCCTGGAGGACATCCTCCCTCACAACAGCAGCTTCGATGAATTCGAGGTCGAGCACGACTTCGAGCGCATCGGTCACCGGGTCATGCTGCTCAATGCTCGCAGAGTCCACCAGGAGACCCAGGAAACGGGGATGATCCTCCTGGCGATCCAGGACATCACCGTACGGAAACAGCAGGAGCAGGAGATCCTTGCAAGTCAGCGGCAATTGGCGGAACTGACGGAGGAACTTCTCCTCACGGAGGAACGGGAGCGCCGCCGCATTGCGACCGCCTTGCACGACTCCATCGGGCAGTCTCTGGCCTTCTCCAAACGCACGCTCGGTGTCCTGCGCAAAGACTCCCCGGAGTCACTGTGGGTGCAGATCGAGAAGGCCAGGCAGCAGATTGACAAAGCCATCCAGCAGACACGGTCCCTGACATTTGAGCTCAGCCCGGCCACGTTGTACACATTCGGGTTGGAGGCGGCGCTCGAGGAACTGGCGGAGCAATTCTCACAGCGGGAGGGACTGCAATGCCACCTCGAGGCCCAGGACGGCGCGGATCCACTGCCCGAGCAAACCAAGGTGCTTCTCTACCGGTCGGCGCGCGAGCTCTTGACAAACGTGGCCAAGCATGCCGGAGCTCGAAATGTCTCGATTCGAATTGGCCGCGTCGGTCGGGATGTGCGGATTGAAATCGAGGATGATGGGAAAGGATTTGAACCTTCTGAGTTGCAGCCCGTTCAGGGCAAACGAATGAGCTTCGGGCTTTTCAGCATTCGCGAGCGAGTAGCTCACATGAAGGGCTCGTTCGACATTCAGTCGAGATCGGGTCATGGGACCAAGGTGATGATCCAGGTGCCTGTCCAGACAACCCAAGAGAACGATTCGAGGAGCAGACAATCATGAGTATTCGAGTTATATTGGCAGACGACCATGCGATCACACGACAGGGACTGAGAGAATTCATCCGACAGGAACACGACATGGAAGTGGTTGGCGAGGGCCGGGATGGACATGCAACGGTCGACCTGGCGAGGGAGCTGAAGCCCCACGTGATTGTAATGGATATCACCATGCCGGATCTTAACGGGATCGAGGCTACCCGGCAGATTCAGCGAGAATCCCCACAGACCAAGGTGATCGGATTGTCCATGCATTCCGCCAAACGCTTTGTCAGGGAGATGTTCAGGGCAGGAGCTTCAGGGTATCTCCTGAAGGACTGCGAGATGGATGAGTTGATCAAAGCCATCCGATTGGTGGCAGGCGGTCAGAGCTACGTCAGCCCGGCGGTCACTGCGGTGGTGGTTGACGGCATCACGCGCAAGCCGCGCGATGAATCGGAGGATGCATTTTCTATTCTGACGCCGAGGGAGCGAGAGGTCCTGCAGCTTATGGCGGAAGGATACAGCACGAAGCAGATCGGGCTGCGTCTGCACATCAGCCCGAAGACCGTCGAGGCGCATCGACTGAAGGTCATGAACAAACTGGATATCGACAACGTGGCCCAACTTACGAAGTATGCGATCCAGGAAGGGCTCACGTCTCCCCAGCCGTGATGTCTCCTACGCGATTGAATTCGGCGCATCGTTGCTGATGGAACCCGACGGATTCGGCAAGCTCCCCTCTCGCGAGCGAAGGCCCTACCTTGCGGTTCTTGTCGAGAGGCCGCTTGTACGTGTTGGCCTCCTTTGTATAGAGACTTCGGTTATTCCACGTCGTTTGCGTCTGCCGGAATTGACCCGGCGATGTTCGACAGGCGCTGCAGTGCGTCTTGAAGCGCTTCCAGTTCGCTTCCGGCCTGGGTGAAGTTCTTCTCGCCGAGAGCCGTCAAGTAATTTTCGAAGGACTGGTTGGCCCGTCGAACCATCTGTTCCAGCGAAGCGTCGGCTTGCACACCGCGCGCCATCCGCTGCGTTATTGGTTCACCGTATAGCCCCTTGACGGCCTCATCGAAGGTAGGTGCGTAGCTCAGCTTATCATTGTGCATCACGGCGACCAAGCGAAGTTCCGGGTAGGCAGCCGTCTCGGCTTGGAGATAGATCGGCTCGACGTAGATCAGTGTTTCTTCGACCGGAATGACCAGAACGTTGCCCCGGATGACCCGTGAACCGCGTTGATCCCAGAGAGACAACTGCCCGGACAAATAGCTGTCCTGATCGATCTTGGTCTCCATCTGCTGCGTGCCGAGCACCCGCTTTTCCTTCGGGAATTTATACACCAGCAAACGGCCATAGTTGCAGGGGTCGCACATCCCGGCCATCCAGCCGATGAGCACTTGCCGGTTCTTCGGCGTAAACGGGAACATCAGCACAAACTCCAGATCGTCGGTTTCGGGCAGCTCCCACATGATGTAGTACGGCTCGACCGGCTGGATTTGCCCGTAGTACTTCTCAGTGGCGCGAATCCACAGGTCTTCCTGATTGTAGAACACCGTGGGGTCCGTCATGTGGTACTTGGCGTACACCATGCCTTGAGTCAACAGCATGTCGGAGGGGTAGCGGACGTGGGCGAGAAGCTCGTCGGGCATCTCCGACCGTTTTTTGAACAGCGCCGGAAACACATTCTGCCACGCTCGGATCAACGGATCATTCGGCTCGAATACGTAAAGATCGACTGAGCCGTTGAAGGCGTCTACCACCGCCTTGACTGAGTTGCGGATGTAATTGATACCTCGCAGCCGACGTCGGCCTGCGAAGAAGCGCCGGCGAGGATTGTCGTTTGCGCCTATGCCTGAATACAGGGGTTCACTGTAGGGATAATTCCCCGATGTAGTGTACGCGTCGACGATCCAGTACAGCCTGCCCCCTGCCAGCACCACATACGGATCGTCGTCGAACTGCAGGAACGGCGCGACAAGCCGGACACGGTCCTGAATTCGCCGGTGAAACAGGATTTGACTGTCTCCAGTCGGATAGCTGGAGAAAAACAGGCGCGTTCCATCAAATTTCCAGCCGAACAAGAACTTGCGCCACAGGTTGTGAAGCGCGACGCCGCCCTCGCCCTCGTAGCGCGCGTAGACATTCCGCTCGCCGCTCGGGTAGTCGAACTCCGGTTCATCTGTGTCCACGATCACATGCGTGTCGGTCAGTTCACCATAGTAGATTTCCGGTCGAGTGACTTTCAGATTCGCGTGAGCGGCTTTCGGAGGAATATCCTTGACCAGGAGGTTCGGCAAGCCCTCAGGCGTGAAATCGCTTACCGTATTGAGTGTCACACCATAGCCGTGGGTGTACTTGAACCGCTCGTTCACGAAAGTCTGACTCTGGGGCGGCAGGTTCTTCAGATTCATCTCCCGTGCGGAGACCATAACCTCCCGGTACTTGTCGGAAACGACATAGCGATCCACATCCACGTCGCGAAACTCGTAGTACAGCCGGATCTCCTGAAATTGCCGGTAAACGGAATCCAGGGCTCTCCAGTCCCACAACCGGACGTTCTCGAATGTACCGGCATTGTCGGATACCATCTGTCGGGTGAATTGCTCCGACACGGGATATTCGCGTTCTTCCGTCGTGTGCAGCTTGAAGGCACGCCGCGTGAACTCTATGTTATGCTGGATATAGGGCCTTTCGACCGTGATTTCGTTCGGCTGCACGCGTAGCCATTGCAGTAGACCCGGCACCAACACGGTGAGCACAAACCAGGCCACCACCAGAAGGACTCCGCTGGCAATCGGCGCGGACAACGAGGCCACGTTGGCGCCAAGCTGCACGCGTTCGGCCAGGGTCGCTGTGAGACGCCACACTGCCGGGATCATGAGAACGACCGCCGACATCAGCAGCAGCACGACCATGATGGCATACGCGGGCAAAAGAATGTGAACATCGGTCCAGCCCGGACCAGCAACGACCCCCAGCGTTGAATACATCAGATGAAACCGCGCGAGGTACCTCCCCCACGCCAACACGACAAGCAGGACGGCGAGGCTCAAATGGAAAGACACTGAATTGCCTGCCGTTTCGCTCATCCCACCATGTGTCTGCAATCGAATTCCTTGTTCGTCAACGCGTACGAACAACGCCACCGCTCTTGCGAGCAGCGCCGCGAGCACAACCAGCAACAAGAGACCATAGATCGCATCGTACAGTGGAAGCACAAACAGATAGAAGCCGGTATCGCGCGCCAGAATAGGGTCCTGCACACCGGTCTCAACCCGATTCAGATATAGCAGGGCGGTGTCCCACTGAGTGAGTCCCCACTGGAACCCGGCATAGCCGGCGATTACCTTGGAGCCGATGCGCACGAATCTCCTGTCTCTGCTAATGCCCTGCGTCATGAGGTGAACGAGCCCCAGTGCCAAGGCCAATCCCAGGAGCGCCAAAGTCATCTTCGACAGGATCACGATCCAGAATCGCTGACTGTAGCCGATCGCCTCAAACCAAAGGGCCTCGCCCCAAAAGCCGAGAAACCCGAAGAAGACAATCGTCAGAACCGCCATGCTCATACCGAGAGCTGCCGGCCAGAAGCGTCGTGTCTGGGCGGAAAGCAGCAGGAGAGCCGCCACCGTTCCTAATGATATGACTATCAGGGCTACGTACATACAAGCTCCTCTCATCAGGAAATCTATTTGGCCGGTCAACGCGGTGTCGGCGAAGGAACGAGCCGTTCCACCCAACCCGCTCCTCTCATCATCCCCGAGAGTCTGTGCCCCGTCATCCGTCTTACGGGGCGATGCCGACCCTGATAGACCTTACATCCGTTCTGCGGTCCAGGCCATGGGGCAAACCCTTACATTACGCCATCCAACTGCCTATCCTTGCCTGGTCGGCGGAGCAGTATCGATACTGTGTCCGTAGCGAGCACATGTGATGAAGCAGTCTGTTCGGCTCTTGCCTGTATCAGGAATCCTCACGTGGCACAATGCGTAGAAGCCCGATCCCGCTGAGAACACTCCCTTCCTACAACGGACGTAGCAGAATACAGCCCGACAGGGTGGAGTTCCACAGGGGGACTTCTGAGTAGTGAAGTATTCGTGCTGAGGCCGAAGAGGACCTGCTTGCACGGACGCGAGTGAAAGAAAGGAGAAGTAAGATGAAGGCAAAAGAAATCATGACATCGGATTTTGAAATGATCGAGGCAACCAGCCCGCTGACTGCCGCGTCTCAGAAGATGAAATCCCTCAACGTGGGCGTCTTGCCCATTCGGGAAGGCACGAAGTTAATAGGGCTGGTGACCGACCGCGATATCGTCGTCAGGGGTCTGGCAGAGAAGCGCGACCCTTCGTCCACACAGGTGAAAGATATCGTCAGCTCCCACTTGGCTTGCTGCTCTGAGGAAGACGACATAGAAGACGCGGCCAAGTTGATGAAGGAGAAGAAGGTCCGGCGACTGATCGTCTGCGATCAGAACCGTACCCCCACAGGTATCATCTCCCTTGGTGACATTGCCGCCAAAGCGAAGCAGGATCAGCTTGCAGGTGCGACCCTGGAATCGATCAGCGAGCCAGCCGCACCTGCGCGGTAATGCGGCTCGGTGCGGCCAGGAAGCAGCTCGGAGATCCTCCGAGTTGAGACCCTCAGCGGCCGGGTCTTGATTGAAAATGACAGAGACTTGCATAGGAGATGAGAATCATGAGAACACAAAGAGAGCAAAGGAGTGTGGCCTGCGTGTTTGGGCAAGACGATCAACTGCTGCCCGTGAAGTGGATGCTCATATTGGCAACCGTGTTGATATGGGGCTGCTCTGCGACAGACGCTTTCGCAGAAGTCCGGAGCTTCTCGGACAGCAGCATCAGCGAGGCCGTCAAGGACGCCCTCATGGCCGACCCGGGTGTAAACGCAGCGCTGATCGATGTCGAGACGAATGAGGGTATCGTGACGGTTTCAGGAACTGTCAACAGCGCGTTGGCCAAGGATCGGGCGACCAAGGTGGCGGAGACAGTCAAAGGGGTAAGGGGGACGGTCAATACGATCGAGGTTGCCGCTCCTCTGCGCTCCGATGCCGAAATCCGAAAGGACATCGAGAAGGCATGGCTCGACGATCCGGCCACGGAATCCTATGAGCTCGCGGTCAGCGTGAAGGGAGGGACTGCGACGTTGACCGGTACCGTGGGTTCGTGGCAGGAAAGACAGCTCGCCGCCATAGTTGCCAAGGGCGTGCGCGGGGTGAGAGGCGTTCGAAATCGTATCGACATAGACTATCATGAAGATCGTAGCGATTACGAGATCAAGACCGAGGTCCAAAGTGCGCTGCGGTGGGACGTGCTTGTCGACGATGGATTGATCGCCGTTGATGTGAAGGATAATAGAGTCACGCTCACCGGTACGGTCGGCAGCGCTCGCGAGAAGACACGCGCCATAGCTGACGCATGGGTCACCGGTGTGGCATCTGTCGACGCCGATAACTTGCAGGTCGCCTCATGGGCCAGGGATGAGCGTTTCCGTAAGAACAAGTACGTCCATAAGACGGATGCACAGATTGCCGAGGCGGTCGAAGACGCGTTGTTCTACGATCCTCGCGTTGCCAGTTTCAGCGTCACTGTGTCTGTCGATGACGGAACCGTCACTCTGTCGGGCGAAGTGGATAATCTCAAGGCCAAATACAGCGCGGCCCAGACCGCCCGAAATGTCGTCGGGGTCTGGCGGGTCAAAAACAATATCACCGTTCGCCCCGCTGCCCTTGGGGATAGCGCGATCGAGGACAGGGTCGAGCAGGCTCTACTCGCAGATCCATACGTCGAACGTTATGAGATCACCGTGACGGTGACGGGTGGGGAGGTGTACCTGTATGGCGATGTGGACGGCTATTTCGAGAAGGCGCAGGCAGAAGACATTGTCTCCACGGTCAACGGTGTGGCGGCCGTTCATAACTATCTGGATGTCCAGACTGACTACGGTGCGTACAGCTACAATCCATACGTCGATAGCTGGTACCCGTACGCGTACAGTTGGGGCGGCTATCGAGACGATTACCGGGCGACCAAGTCAGACTGGGAGATCAAAGAGGACATCGACGGCGAGCTGTTCTGGAGCCCCTTCGTTGATGCCGACGAGGTCACGGTAACCGTTGACGACGGTGTCGCAACACTCACCGGAACGGTGGACACCATGAGCGAGCGGAGTGCCGCCGAGAAGAACGCCTATGACGGCGGTGCCGTCGCCGTCGACAACAATCTGAAGGCCAAATACGGTCCAGAGTACTACCGACCGTAGTATCGACGTGGCCGGGCGAGCAGGGCCCTTCCTGCTCGCCTGTTGCCGCGGTCGAAAGGGAATCTCGCGGGCCTGTTTGCCGGGCAGGATGATAGGCGCGGGACCGGCAGATTCAAGGGCGAGCCATTGGAGATGCTCAGCAGAATTCAGGGGCCGGATTGAGCGCTATGCTCATGGCGAGCCAGGAGCGTTCATCGTATCAAGCAATGAGGAATAGAAAAGAGGTACTCAGCCGTGCGGTTGCGACTGTGAGCCGAGAAGTGCCGCTCGTCGCGCTCTACGTGAGGCAGATGGAATAGGAGGTTTTCAATGACGGTAGCAACAAGAAACGCAGAGGATATCAAAAAGGACGTGGTAGACCAACTGTACTGGGACGGTCGTGTCAACGCGGCGGATGTCCAGGTCGAAGTCTCAGGCGACCGCGTCGCCCTTACGGGCACCGTGCCGAGCTTGGGGGCTCGCCAAGCAGCCGATGAGGACGTGTGGTCGATCGAGGGGGTCAAGGCCGTGGACAACCAATTGAACGTGAGACTCCCGGCCGGAGTATCGCCCCTGAGTGATGAAACGATCGCAGCAAACGTTGCGAACACCTTGCTGTGGCATCCGGATATCGGCTCTTCCGACGTTACTCCTGTCGTCAACAAGGGATGGGTTATCCTGAAGGGATCTGTCGATTCCTATTGGCAGAAGATACTGGTCGAGGAAATTGCCTCAAGCTTGAGCGGTGTTCTCGGCCTGACGAATGAGCTGGCGGTCGTACCGTCCAAGGATGTTACCGACCAGAGCATCGCTGCGGCGATCGTCTCGGCGCTGGAGAGAAATGCCGATGTTGATCCTGACAGGGTGAACGTCACCGTGGAAGATGGCGTCGTGACCCTGTCCGGGGCCGTTCCGAATGTGATGGCTTACCGCGCGGCCTACAACGCAGCTCAGCGGAC
>CBFDBY010000046.1:0-42834 GCA_965603165.1 uncultured Phycisphaerae bacterium | reverse complement strand
GCGGGCGTCTTGGCGGTCGGCGGCACGCGCAACGGCGGACAGGAAGTCACCATCCAATCGGTGCAAGTGTCACTGTTCTGTCAGGAGATGATCGTCGTCGGCAACGGCCGGCCCAGCTCGCGCCTCGGCGCAACCGTCTGGAGCGGAGCCGAGGGCGGCGTATTGAAAGACGAATTCGGCATCACGACGGCTAAGACTTTGGGCAGGCGGGTCGCCGAGGTCGCATTACGAGTGGCAGGCGTCGGTTGATCCGCTACGGGCGTGGTTCGCTTCGGAAGGCCAGCGCCCCTGTGGGACAGGCTTGGACACACTGCGCCGCCGCGACCTGGAGTCCTTCGGCTAAGGAGGCGTCGAACGGCACGGCCATGCGCACGTCGAAGCCGCGACCGACGAAGGTCAGGCCGAGCTTCTCGCCGGCTTGCGAGGCGATCCGAATGCAGATCCCGCAGTCGATGCACTTGCCCGGCTCATAGAGAATGTCCGGGTGCTGCGTGTGCTGGACAAACCGCCGCCGGTCGGCCTTGTACCGCGTCTGCCGTGCATCGCAAGCCTGGGCATACTGCCTCAGCAGACAGCTTGCAGGCTTGCGGCAATCACAATGCAAACAGCGAAGCGATTCGGCGTGCGCTTCTTTCTCGCTGAATCCGCCGGCCGAATCGGAAGGTTTCTGTCGCGTTCCTGCCTCCGCGGCCGCGAGGAACAAGTCCATCTCGCCATCTTCGAGTTTCCCCATCCGACTGTTGAAGATGCGGGCCGGCCCCGTCACCGCTTCGCCCGCGAGATACTGGCGAATCGACTCGGCGGCCTCTTTGCCGTCCGCCACCGACCGCACGGCCAGCCGGCGATTGCGAATGGCGTCGCCCCCCGCGAAGACCCCGGGGACATTCGTGGCGCCCGTACGACTGTTGACCTTGATCCCATCGGACGACGCCTCGACGCCGAGACGCTCCGCATCGTCCGGCTTCAATTCGCCCGTTGCGATGAAGACGGCGTCGAAATCCCTGCGCAGATCGTCCATCGAGATCGATTCGCCCACGCGCGTGTCGAACCGAAATGTCACGCCGAGCCTTTCGATCGTGGCGATCTCGGCGGCCAGCACGTCGCGTGGCAGGTCCTCTTCGGGCACGCCGTAGCGCAACATACCGCCCGCCCCTTCATGGTCTTCGAAGACGGTGCACTCGATGCCATCCTGCTGCAAATAGTAAGCGGCCGCCAGGCCTGCCGGGCCCGCGCCGATGATGGCTACGCGCTTGCCGCACTTCTGCCGACACTGCGGCAGATAGGGCCAGTCCGATTGCAGGTCCACATCGGCGACGTAACGCTTCAACAAACAAATCGAGACGGCGGCGTCGTGCTGTTTGCGCCGGCACACCTTCTCGCACGGGGCCGGACAGATGCGTCCGAGCACGGCGGGCAAAGCGATGTCGTGCTTCACCGTCACCAGGGCTTCTCTTGGCTCGGCGGCCGCGATCTGGCGAATCATTCGCGGAATGTTCATCCGGGCCGGGCACCCCATCTGGCACGGCCCCACGCAGTCGCCCACGTGGTCGCTCAGGAGCAATTCCAGCGCCGCTTTGCGTGCATCGAGGACCTCCTCGCTATCGCTATCGACCTGCATACCATCCTCAGCGATCGTACCGCAGGCGGGCACGAGCCCGTTCATGCCGGGCACCTTGACCACGCAGACCATGCAGCTCGTCATCGCCTCATGCCCGCGCAGGTGGCACATCGTGGGGATGTTGACCCCCAGCTTCCGTGCGGCGTCGAGGATCGTCGCGCCGGCGTCCACCTCCACTTCACGTCCGTCTATACTGATCTTCGGCATGGCTATTCCACTCGAACCGCGTCGGCGGGACAGACGCTCTTGCACGTCCCGCACCGGATACATTTCTCAGGATCGATCTCGTGCTTCTCGTACGGCTTCATCGCAATCGCGTCGGTCGGGCAGTGCTGGGCGCAGATCGTGCAGCCGATGCAGTCATCCGTAATGGAATACGCAATAAGGGCCTTGCACTTGCCCGCCGGGCATTGCCCCTGGACGTGCGCTTCGTATTCGTCGCGGAAGTACCGCATCGTTGAAAGAACGGGATTCGGAGCCGTCTTGCCGAGCCCACACAGGCTACCCTGCTTGATCGCCCTTGCGAGGTGTTCGAGCTCGTCCAGGTCCTCCGTCTTTCCTTTGCCGGCGCACAAGCGATCGAGGATGTCGAGCATCCTCCGTGTGCCGATGCGGCAGAACGTGCACTTGCCGCACGATTGATTCTGCGTGAATTGGAGGAAGTACCGCGAGATATCGACCATGCAGTCGGTCTCGTCCAGAACCACCAGGCCCCCGGAGCCCATCATGGCCCCCGCTTCCGTCAAGCTCTCGTAGCCCACGGAGAGATTGTCCCGGGCCGCGGGGATGCAGCCGCCCGAGGGGCCGCCAACCTGGACGGCCTTGAATCGCTTTCCGCCGCCGATTCCGCCGCCGATCTCGTCGATGATCTGGCGGATGGAAATCCCCATCGGCACCTCGATGAGCCCGCCGCGTGCGATCTTGCCGGCCAGGGCGAAGACCTTGGTGCCGGTGCTCTTGCCCGTCCCGATGGCGGCGAAGGCCTCGGCCCCGTTGCGGAGGATCCACGGCACGCACGCGTAGGTCTCGACGTTGTTGATCAGCGTGGGCAGGCCCCAGAGCCCGCTGTGAGCCGGGAACGGCGGGCGCAGCCGGGGCATGCCGCGACGACCTTCGATACTGGCCATCAGCGCCGTCTCTTCGCCGCAGACGAATGCCCCCGCCCCGGCGACGATCTTCAACTCCAGCGAGAAATCCGTGCCTAAAATGTTCTCGCCCAGATACCGTCGCTCACGGCACCTCTCCAGGGCCTCGGTGACCCGCTTAATCGCCAGCGGATATTCCGCGCGAATGTAGAGGAACCCCTCGTGCGCGCCGACGCAGCGGGCCGCGATGGCCATTCCCTCGATGATCCGGTAGGGATAGGATTCCATCAACATGCGGTCCATGAACGCGCCGGGGTCGCCCTCGTCGCCGTTGCAAACGATGTACTTCTTTCCGGAATCCGCCGCGCGAACCGCCGACCATTTGTGATGGGTCGGGAAGCCAGCGCCCCCCCTGCCGCGCAAGCCGCTGATCCTGATCTGCTCGATCACCGCTTCGGGTTCGAGTTCCGTGATCGCCCGCTCGAGTGCCTTGAAGCCGTCGTTGCGCAGGTACTCATCCATATCGGTCGGGTCGATGTGCCCGCAGTGCTCCGTGGCGATATGGACCTGGCGGCCGAGGAAGTCGGAAACAGCCTGGTCTCGCACGTGGATGGAGTAGCGCGTAACAGGCTCCCATTTTTCGTCGGTGAGCAGGCGATCCAGCGCGCCGGATACGGCGTTGGTGAGCTTGCGGTGCGGCCAGCGAATGCCGTAGTGACGCAGGATGATGGACTTGGCGTCCTCCGGCTGGACTCGCGCGTAAAGAAACGACGTCTGGTCCGGCAGCACGATCTCCAGCAGAGGCGTCTGGTGGCACATCCCCACGCAGCCGACCCGCTTGACGGGGACCTTGAGGCCGGTCTGGGCCAACGCATCGTTCAGTGCGTCGTGCAGCCTGCCGCTGCCGCGCGCGACACAGCACGAGCCCAGGCCGATTCGGATCTCGCCGCGAGCGTCCGCTTTCGCGGAACGCAGCCGCCGCGCCTTATGCCGACTCGCGCGGGCGTGCTCGTGCTTGAGAAAGTCGCTCAGGACGTTCGGAACGGTCTCCCGCGTCAGATGGCCGTAGGTGACATCGTCGATCTGGACCGCCGGGGCGAGCGTGCAGCATCCGAGGCACGCGATCCGGCCGACTGTGAAGAGACGCTGTGCGTCCGTATCGTCACCGTCCGGGATTTCAAGATGGTTGCGAAACGCTTCATAGACCGTCTCGGCCCCTTTGACGTGACAGGCTGTACCCACGCAAACGTGGATGATATGCCGCCCCGCCGGACGATGGCGAAACTGATCGTAGAACGTCGAGACCCCGGCAATCGACGCCGGCGTGATCTCCGTCCGCTCGCACACACGCTGCAAAGCCTCTTGCGGCAGATACCCGTAATGGCCCTGGATCGCCTGCAAAAGCTCAAGCACCTTCTCCTTGCCGGCGCCGACCTTCGCAACGGTCTCATCGACAAACGTCAGGTCCAGTTCTTCTATAACCGTCTGATTTGGCATATCGAAATCATCCCGTCCTACGGGGCCTTGCCAATACAATACAAGTTCTCGGCCCCCCGGATGTAGAGGCGGCCATCTGCGAATGCCGGCGAGGCGTAGCACTCCTCGCCCAGTTCGCACTTGCCAAGCTCCTTGAACTCGGGCCCGGCCTGAATGACGTGCATCACGCCGTTCATATCCAGCACGTAGAGCTTGTCGGCCACGATGCTCGGCGACGCGCGACAGGGCTGCCGCAGGTCATGCTCGTAGACCTTCTCGCCGTCGGCGACCTTACAGCAGATCATATAGCCTTCGCTCTCGAGCAGATAGACATACGTACCATCGGTGACAGGGGAGCAGATATCCGGCGCGCCTTCCTCCATTTTCCAGGCGATGTGGGTCTCGGTGACATCGCCCTGGCCGGTCGCCTTGATGGCGGCTAAGTGTGCATACGCCTCCACCACGAAAACGAAATCACCCGTACAGATGGGCGAGGGCGCGATATCGCCCCCGACGCACTCGGCCCGCCACAGCTCCGTGCCGTTCGCTGGATCGTATGCGACGGCCAGCGGATCGGCCAACGTAATCAGTTGAAGCCGGCCCGCCACCTGCGCAACGATGGGTGAGGCCCATGAACTCGGCAGTTCGCGCTTCGCCTCCCAGACGACCTTCCCAGACAGCCCATCCAGCGCGAGAAGAACGGACTTGCCCTCGCTGCCATCGCCCTGATCGTACTGAATGAGGACGAGCTTCTCATAGGTATCCAGCGAAGACGCATAGCCGTAGGCGTTGTCGGGCACGCCGAGACTCTTGTACCATAACCGTCTGCCGTGGAAGTCAAAAGCGGCTAAGTCGCCCGTCGGGAAGATGGCATAGATCCGCCGGCCGTCCGTCGCCAACGTCGGAGCGGCGTAGCCCGTGTCTTCCATGATATTCAGCTCGGCCTCCGCCGCGGCCGGCGCGATTGGGACGTTGCCTTTCCAGAGAAGCGCGCCGTCGGCGGCGCTGTAGCAATAGACGTATTGCTCGTTCGGGTCTGCACCGGAAAGGAAGATCCGGTCCTTCCAGACCACGGGCGAGTTTCGCCCCGGCAGCGGCACCGGCGTCTTCCAGAGAATCCCCTCGCCCGTCTTTCCGTTCCACTGCGTCGGGATGTTCGTATACGCGCTGACGCCCGCGCCTTCGGGGCCTCGGAAGCGATGCCACTGCTTGCTCTTTTCTTCCAGGGACGCATACGGCGGCCCGGCGTCTTCCGCCTGCGCGAACTCGACCCATCCGCTCCAGGCGAGAAGCAACATGCCGAATGCGAGCACGACCAGCCCTCCCGCCACCGCCCAGCGGGCCTGCCTGGCACCGTGGATCTGGGCTTCGCCACGCTCGGCTACATGCTGCGGCCGGGGCGGCTCCCTTTCCATACGGCTCGCCAGTTTCCCAGCGACCAGAAGGACCACAACACTGCCGAGCAACATGAAGGTCGCGTTGCGTGCGAAACTGAGCCGCCAGATCCGGTCCCGCCTGATCTTGAGATCGAGCTGCCGAATCGCGGACAGAAGCTCCTCGTTCGTCGGATCTTCCTGGACCTGCGTCTTCATGGCGGCCAGCTTGTTCTCGCGCGACGGTCCGATCACCGCGCTGCCGATGAGGTTCACGACCAGCAGCACTGCGAAGACGCCGGCGAACACGGCTCCTACGACGGCCGTCATACGAGCCGACCGACACCAGTTGCCTCTATCATGCACGCGAGTTTGCTCCGGGGCTTGTGTCATCTGGGCTTTGCCCCCATCGTCATACTCTTCTTTCGGCGCTCGTGCTCCTTGGGGCAGTACTGATAACATCGTCCACACGCCAGGCAGCTTGCAGGGTCAGCCTCGTATTCGGTGCGCCTTCTTCGGACCGAAAGCGAGAGGAATTGGCCCGCGACGACCAGGCCCAGGAATCCGCCTAACAACGCCCCACCCACCTCAAACCTGGCACGGATCTCGGACGCTTCGCCGTAAAGTGCGTCGCTGGTCCGTCCCGTCGCTCGGAAGGCATCGCTGGCGTCCGTCGTCCCCTCGACTTCTCCCGTCTCCTCCAGATACACTCGCTCGGCCGTCCGGACCGTCGGGTGCATGCGGGCAAGCGGCCCCTTCAGCGAGTAGCCGGCCCAGCCGCCCGCGGCCACGAGGACCGGCAGCAGCACCAGGAAGAAAGCCAGCCGCTTCTTACCGATTCGATACTCCTCGTCGGGCCAATCCTCCGTCGGCTCGCGAATCGCGCCGAAGGGACAGGCATCCTCGCACAATCGGCACTTGATGCACTCGTCGGGCGTAATCGTGACGCGCCACTTGGACAGTCGTGACAGATGCCTCAGGAGAATTCCGTACGGGCACAGGAACCGGCAGTACGGCCGCCCTACAAACAAACCGATCAACAACAGCGACGCACCGAGCACCAGGATGTTCCAGTTGCCGCTCAGTCGGAAGAACCCGATGAACGGATCGTAGCGACAGATGAGAAAGGCCGCGCCCGTGGCGGCGAAGAGCACCGCCGCGCCGAGGTACGCATACGCCAGCAGCCGCAGGCCGCTCTCCAGCCATCGGGGCACCGCCATCGGACGAATCAGAACGAGGTCCTGGATCGCCCCCAATGGACAGACCGCGCCGCAGAACACTCTGCCCCAGAACAAGGCGAAGACCAACGGCGCGAGGAAGAAAATCGCCGCCGTGATCGGGATGGCGTAGCCGCTGTCGAAGGCGGTCAGCGTGACATTTTGAATGGCCCCGATGGGGCAGATGCACCCTTTGCGCCAGAAGCCGAAATACAACAGCGCGGCGATCATGAGAACGAAGATCGCGCGACGGCTTCGCCTCTTGAGAATGAGATATGAGGCGAGCAATAGTGCGACGATCAGCACGGCCGAGTCGAGGTACTCATACCAGCCGGCGCGAGCCGCCGGAACGGTCGTCTCGGGAAACTGATAGCCGCTCTCGAATTCCGGCGGCGGAAAGGGCAACGCTCCCGTCGCGACGAGAGATGGCAGCAGCAGAGCCCCGGCAAAGGTTATGATGCAGGCAAAGCGCGTCATGACGTGTGGACCGCCTCCTTGAGCAAATACGGCTGGTCCGCAGGAACACGCTTGTATGCCTGCGACGGACAGGCCGCCGCGATCGAGCATTCATTGCAGTTCAGGCACCGGTCGTGACGGACCTGAAGGAACAGCGAGCCGTTGCCGAACGCGAGACATCCCTTGACGCATTTGCCGCAGCCGTTGCACAAGGGCTCGTCGATCGTGTACTCGTAGTACGGGTCTTCGACGAACGTGCGTTTGATCGCTCCGGTCGGGCACAGCTCGTTCTCAGCCCCGGTGTCCAGGGCCTTCGGCTCCGGCACGAGGTATCCCGTACAGAGATCGCAATATCCGCACAGAGCATAGGCCTGGACACACTTGACGGCCGATTCCTCCAGCACGCAGTAGGTCGCGCAGTTGCCGCAGGCGATGCACTTATACGGATCGATCTGCCAGACCATGTCGTCCCGATTGTTCCGAGCGATGCTCAAGCCGGCGACCGTGCCCAGGCCGGCGAGGCCCGCGCCCCACAGCCCTTCCCGGAAGAAACGGCGGCGGGTCAGGATATCTGCGTCACGCGTCATGGTGAATCCTCGCTAATGCGCGCCGAACCGACAGGGCCCGGGGCAGTCCACATGAATCGAAGACGGTGCAGTCACGGCAAATGCCCTGGTTGAGGCACTTACCCTCGCGCACCAGCCGGCGTCGCTTCATCGCGGCCGCCCCGCCGCCAACGCCCAGCACGGCTAAGCTCACGCCGCGAAGCACGCGACGGACAAGCTGGCGACGTGTGTGTCTTTCGTGAAGAAGCTCTTTCATTGGCTCGCCTCTTTCTGTTGGAAGATCCTGACGACATTCTCCGTGGTGTCCAGGATGTAGACTCGCCCATCGGCGCCGGCGGCCACATCCAGGGCCCGCCCCCGGCACTCCTCGGGCGTCTCGCAGATTTTCAACTGGCTCGTCTTGCCCAGCTCGGTCGGACCGGCGACGACCCCCACGAACCCGCCGTCGCTGTTGTACACCTTCACCCGCTCCAGACCTTTCTCGGCCGTGACGAAGCCGCCGTTCGGCAGCAGCGCGAAGTTGACGGGATTGCAGCACCCACAGAAGCCGTCGATGTCGTTCGAGCGTTTGCCCCACCAGAATTCGAGGTCGCCGTCCAGCGTGTACGCCTCGATCCGATTGCGTCCGGGATCAACCACCCGGAGCAAGCCGTCCCGCGAGACCGCTAAGTCGAAGTGCGGGCTCGGAATGAAGAAGCCCGGGATATTGCGGTCCGGGTCTTTCTCGCCGATATGCCCGATCAGTGTGCCGGCGGCGTCGTAGTGCAGCACGATGCGGTGCCCGGCGTCCGCCACGAACACGTTGCCGTCGTGCTCGGCGATGCTCGTCAGCACGGTCTCGTCGCCGAGGGGCTCCCAGGACGCCAGCCGCGAGCCATCGCCGTCGTAGACTTCGACATGGTCCTCCAGGCCGATGTAAACCTTCCCATCGGCCGTCACCGTCAGGCACTGGGGCCTGCCCGACAGCTCGATCATACGCTCCGGATTGCCCGTATTGCTGAGAATGTGAATGACACTGTCCCCGGCGATGTACATGCGGCCGTCCGAGTCAAGAGCAATGGCCCGCGCCTCGTTGAGGGCCAACTTCACGGGCGTGCCCACCTCCGTATAGAGAATGAGATTCGGGTCCACCTTCGCCAGCTCGCGCAGATTGAGCAAATAGTCCTCGCTCAGGCCGCTGCCCGACTTGCCCGTCGTATCAAGCAGCAGGACGGCGACGAAGGCGGCCCCGACGGCGACGACAATCAGCGTAACGATCAGCCAGTTGCTATTGATTCTCCCGAATGCTCTCTGCACGAGTATATCCTATTTCCTTATGCTACAAGAACTTGCGAACGTCCGATTATAACAGACGGCACAGCCGGCATCAACGTCGCCCTACGGCTGGGAAACATCGAGACAGACCATCCGGGTCAGATCGCGCGCGATCAACCGCCCGGAGGCGATCGCGATGGGCGCCCAGGATTCGATCCCGTCCAGGACCTTGGCTTGGCTCAGTTGCACGTATCCGGACGAAGTCGCCTCGACGAGCGTCAGCAAGCCGGAATCATTCAGCACGTAGATGAGCCCGTTGGCGATCGTATAGGGACCGCTGCCGAACGTGTTCGCGCTCGTGCTGGTCCAGACTACGTTGCCCTCCAGATCGAGGCAGACCAACTGTTTATCCATGCGCACGCCGTAGATGTAGCCGTTGTAGAAGATCGGCGTGTGCTGCATCGAGCCGAAGACATCCGTCGGATGCTTGAACTCAGTCGTGACGCCGATCCGACCGTCGGATTCAGTGAGACGGAGCATCATGCATCCGTAATCGTACTGGCCGTATCCGGCGCTCAGGAAGATCCGGTCGTCGCCGATCACGACGGGCATCGGGACATTCGTGCGCACCTTCCATTCGTCTGTCTTCCAGAGGACCTGACCATCCCTGGCCGAGACACCGACGACCCCGCCCGCATCCGTGGAGCCGCCACAATAGATATAGAAACGCTCGCCGGCGAATTCCATGGGCGCGATCGACGAGTGGGTCATTACCCAGCCATCCGGATTCGGCGTCTGCCAGACGATCTCGCCGGTCGCGCAGTCGACGGCCATCATAAGAACGTCCGTTCCCGCGGGCGCAAGGATCGCCCTGCCCTCGTCAATCAGAGGGCACTGCGCAGCATACCATTGAGGGATCTTCGTGCCGTATTCCTGGACGAGATTGAGCATCCACCGGAACTCGCCCGTCTTCGAGTCGAGGCACGTGACATGCCCCTTGGGTCCAAGCGTCACGAGGTGCTCGTCGGTCACCGCCGGGACGGTGCGGCTCATCCCATGGAAGCGTTTGACCTTGACCGGATAGGAGTATCGCCAGATTTCCTTGCCGTCCTGGAGCGAGAGGCACCGAATCACATCCGCCTGATTGGGCTGATCGTAATCGAGAATATAGACCCTGCCGTTTCGCACCGCCGCGCCGGCGTATCCTTCGCCCAGAGCGACCGACCAGAGCACGGGCGGCCCTCCCTCGGGCCACGTCCGGCTCAGCGACACATCCTCCGGGCTGATGGCATCGTGGTTCGGCCCTCGAAACCCCGGCCAGACGCCGGGCAAATCCGCGGGGACGCCGTCGAATTGTGTCAGTGTCCCGGCAATCTTGACCGGCTCATCGCCCCCCGCCCCATCGGCCGGCCGGTTGTCGCCACCCGGCAGCCGTTCCTGGAGATCCACCGCCGCGTCGGCGCTGAGCCACAGGACCATCAGAGAGACGGCCCCCCCGATGGCGAAGGCCATGGGGATCATGTCGGCGATAATGGACTTCTTCATCGACCACCCGTGGATAAATCCGAAGCACGAAACTCGAAATACGAAGCAAGTTCAAATCCCAGGACCACAATGACAGAAACGCTGCCGCTCTGCGTCGGGCCCTGTCGTGAATTTCGAGTTTCGATCATTCGAGTTTGTTTCGGATTTCGAGTTTCGAATTTCGTGCTTTTCTTCCCTATTCATGTCGCAAGGCAGCCAGTAACGGTCCTCGCAAGGCCAGCATCCCAGCCAGCCACACCCACACGGCCCCGCTCATTGCGATGGCGGTGACCATCCCCAACAGCGGGACATAGGGAACTTGCCCGGCCGGGGATTGCAGGGCCGGAACCACCGCCACCAGGGCGGAGATTGCCCCGCACGCCAGTCCGGCGAGCATCAGGCCCCAATGCTCATAGAATACCATGCGTTGGAGCCGACTTCTATTGAATCCGACGGCCCGCAGCATCGCCAGCTCACCGCGTCTTTCGAGCAGGTTCCGGAGCACGACCAACCCCAGCCCGATACTGCCGAGGACAAGCCCCAGCCCGCCCAGGGCCATGAAAATCGACAGATACGTGTTCTCGACAGCGCTGAAGGCCGCGAGCCGCTCCTGCGTCGGAGTCAGCATCAGTCCGTAGTCCCGCAGGCCCGACGACAGTCTCTGCGCGACGGAATCCGCCCGATCCGCCGGGGCATCGATCAGGAACACCCGATACCCATCCACCGAGGGAAACCTTGCGATGAACTCCTTCTCGGCAATGACCAGCCCCCCCTGCAGAACGGAGCTCGACAACATGCCGACAATACGCACGCGGAAGACCTTGCCCATCTCATCTGTATACTCAAGCTCGTCACCGATGTTCTTGCCCAGGGCCCAGAAGACGGTGGGATAGTCACCAACCGCAGGGACAACGCCCTTGTCGAGGTCCATCGTGAGCAGGTCCCATCCCTCTTCTTCCTGCGCTTCGTCGACCGTGGCCGTGAACGTGAATGCCTCGTATTGCCTGAGCTTGTCCGCCTGAACGGCCAGAAGTCGCGGCCGCTGCGCCCGATTCAAATTGAGACAGCTCGCATCATCCCCTTCGTGGACACGGAACTGTACCACATCGATACCGGCGAGCTCCGCGTCGGCCAGGCCAAGCTCGCGCCGGCCCGTCTCGGTGCTTAAATCGTGGAGAATAGGAACTGATGATTCCCCGTACAGCGCAAAACCTCCCGTTCCGGAGCTTCTGCTCTGCGGCTCCTGCAATGGATTGCGGCGATTCGCCCCGACGGCAAGAACCATGAAGACGCCGCACGCCAGCAGCCCAACGATCGCCAGGCTGCGCCCTCGCCGCCGCGTCGCATTTCGCAAACCCAATCCCCTCAGCGAGACCATCGCCCGCTTTTCGGCTCTCTCGATCATTCGAAGCACCGAGTAGCTCAAGCTCAGCATCCCAACGAGGAGCAACGCGCCGGCCCCGAAGAAGGCCCCGGCAACGGCCTGACTGTCACCGCCGGCCATGAGTACGACGAACACGCCCACGCTGACGAACGACACGACGGCCGCGACCAGCGCGAATCGACCGTGTGAGCGGGCCACGTGACTCATGGCGACCTCATCGACGCCGCCCGTCATGAGTTGATGCGCGGACCTGGTCATCTGCTTGCGGAGTGTCACCCAGATAGCAAAGCAGGCAGCGCCCAGGCCGCCCAGGGCCCCGTAGAGCAGTGTCAAACCGCTTGCGTGAAACCGAATCTCCGTCCCGGCGACCGCCCCGCTCCAGAGCGTCGCCAAGCCGTAGATCATCAATCGAGTGTAGAACAGGCCGGCGGCAATCCCAATGATCGTGCCGACGAGTGCGATGAGTGCGCCCTCGCTCAGGAGCAGGCGTTTGACCCGTCGAACGGGCCATCCGACAGCCAGCAGCATTCCAATCTGTGGGCCGCGGCTCTCGACGCCGAAGACGAAGAGCAGACCGGTGAGGATCACTGCCGCGGCGATCAGGAACATGCTCAAGCCCAAAAACAACTCTCCGAAATCGGTGCCCTCGCGACTCGCCCGCGCTCCATCCAAACGAACGGGTTGAAAAAACAACCCGACGGATGCCGGGTCGATATGGTTTAGCAGATGCTGCTCGACGTGCTCAGCCAGTCCTTCCCGCCACGGATACCTTGCCGCCGTCAGGTTCCCGTATTGGTTGCTCCACCTCGCCTGGCCGGCCTCCAGCGTGATGAAGGCCTTGGGCGTGCCGCGGTACTCGTCCCAGTATTGCTCGTCCTCCGGACGGATCTTGTCCAGATCGACGGGAATTCCCGGCTCCCAATCTCGACAGTTCTCGACATCCGCCAGACCGGGGAACCCCGGCATCAGACTGGAATCGCGAGCCGGACCTTCCAACGGTACGACCCCGATCACCTTGAACCCGCTCTGCTCTTGGTACAGCTTCCGTTTGGGGCCGACACGATAGTAGGTGACAGTCAGCAAATCTCCGACCCGGGCGCCCAGATCGTCGGCAAGCCACTGGTTGATGACGATCTCGTCACCGCGCATATCCGCCGGGATCAGATTTCCGGCGCCGGCCCGTTCGCCAACCGCCGCGACCATCGAGTACGGCGTCGCCTTCTCGCCCAGGCGAATCTCGTTCACGAAATACGTCAGAACGCCTGCAGCGTTTGGTTCGGCTTTCATGGCCTCGACGCCGACCGCATCATCGATGAAAATTCTGCGGCTGCGAAGCTCCAGCACATCCCGGGCCGCCAACCGCTCGAGCGTGAGCCCGGCATCGGCCGGCCGCCAGGCCTTCTCCACCGCCAGGCTGATCTCGTCGGCCGTCATACCCCGCCCCGGATTGGCGGCCAACAGCATATTGGCCCGGCCCTGCTGCTCGATTCGCTCGCCCAGCCAGGACAGGGGGACGAAGACGTTGAGCGGCGCCGCCTGGTTTGCCTGAAGACTAAAGCGGCCGAAGGCCGTCTCATCGGCGACGGCCTGCACTTTCACACGAAAGGCAATCGTCCGATCCTCGTCCGACACCAGCGGGACATCGCGCGGCATGATCCCGGGCCTCTCGATCCGCAGCACGATCTCATCGCCGGCGGTGACATCGAGCCTCCGCGCGACGGCCTCGCTGACAACAACGGCATCATCGGCGCCGGCCTCAAATGGGTCCCGCGCCGCACCGACGCTATAGAATGCATCATTCACGCCGAGGACTTCGACCCGATTGATGCGCCGCGAGCCATCTTCGTTCGTGACGATGCCGGACACCTGCAAAACGGGCGCCACGGTCGTGCCAAGCTGGCGGGTCAGATCATCGGCAAGTTCGGCCCGGAAGAATCGGCCCTGCGGCAGGATCGCGAACTCGATTCTGCCCAGTCGGGCCTCCAGCGTCTTGCCGAGCGTGTACTGCACGGAATCGCCGACCGCCAGCGCCCCGGTCAGCACGCCGGTCGCCGCGACGACGGCCAGAAGGACGGCCAGATTCGTCCGCCAGTAGAACCGTATGCTCCGCGTGACGAGCCGCCACAAACTCATGGCCGCGCCCCTTCGCGCAGAGTCCCGCCGCTCAGCTCCATCACGTCGCCGATCCGCGCCGCCAAAGCCCGCGAATGCGTCACCACGACCAATGTCACGCCCTCGTCCCGATTCAACTCGGCCAGAAGCTCGGCGATGCTCTGCGACGTGCCTTCATCGAGGGAGCCCGTCGGCTCATCGGCGAGCAGCAGCTTGGGCTCGTTGATGAGCGCCCGCGCCACGGCGACCCGCTGCCGCTGTCCACCCGACAGCTCGCCCGGACGATGCGACATGCGATCCTTCAGGCCGACGCGATCGAGCAATCTCTCGGCTCTTTCGAGGATCTCGTTCTGCGACGCATCCGCTCGCTCGGCCAACGTCGGGATAAGCACATTCTCCAGCACCGTGCACTGAGGCAGCAGGTGGTGCAACTGAAATACGAATCCGATCTGCCGATTGCGAATCCGCGCCAGGGTCCCGTCGTCGAGCTCCGCCAGGTTCTGCCCATCCAGGAGCACGCGTCCGCTCGTCGGATGATCGAGACCTCCGATGATATTCAGCAGCGTGCTCTTGCCGCACCCCGAAGGCCCGACCATGACAATGGACCGGCGAGCCTCGATCTTGAGCGTGACCCCTTTGAGCACACTCACCGCGTCGGCGTCCCCCGGTTCGCCGTACGTCTTCGTCACCTCGACAAGCTCAATCATCCGTGTCCTCGCTACAGCCGCTGAGCAACCTGTTCATAGATGCGGACCGTCTCTGTGGCGGTCTGCGCGATATCGAAAGCCTTGACGACTCCGGCCCTGCCCTCGGCGCCGAGCTGTCGGGCGGCCTGCGGATCCAGCAACAGCGGCTCCAGGACTTCCGCGAGCCTTTCCGCCGTGTTGGGCTCGTAAAGGATGCCACCGCTGGTCAATTCAATCGTCTCCGGGAAACAGCCGATGGCCGGTTCGACGACCGGCACGCCCATTGCGAGCGCTTCGAGCACGTACAGGCCGTACGCGACCGGCTTCGGCTCCGGCACCGACAGCACGGAAAGGCTCTTGAGAAACTCCAGCTTCGCACCCGGATCGAACGCCGGCAGGAATTCGACGTCGTCGAGCACGCCCGCCGCGGCCAACTTGCCCCGCAGGGATTCGATGAAGGGCTCGTCGCCCGCGTTTCGCCCGCCGGAGATGCGGAGTTTCGGCGAGCCCAGCTTGCCGTTCTTCTTCAGGAGAATGAAGGCGTCAACCAGCGTCTCCAGCCCCCGGTCCCGGCACATCCGCGAGAGAAATCCAATCGTCGGCGTCGAAGGCCGCTCGTCCACCGGCTCGTACCCGCCCAAGTCGATGCCCATGCGAACCACGTGCACCCGCTCGCGTCCGGCGTTCAGACGCGCGGCCATCGCATCGGCGTAGTACTCGCTCACGCCCAGGAACGCGTCGATATGGTCCGCCCGCTCGCGGACCGTCTCCCACGCCTGCCGGTCGTAGGGGCTCGCCAATCCGTCGAGGAAACCGTCTTCGTCCTGCAGCAGGCATACGATAGGGATGCCGAGCCTGTCCTTGATGCGGCGCGCCAGGCCGGCGAGCAGAACGTTGGAAAGGCACACGACGTCGGGCTTTTCCGGCTCGGCTTGCAGCCAGTCCACGAGGCGGTCCAGCTCCTTGACCTGCCGTCCGTCCTCGCCGTGCAGCATGGACAACGTCGCCTCGCCGAGGTCGCGTGCGCTGGTCATGCCGGCCTTGCGCCCCGCCCATTCGAGCAGCCCGCGCGAATCGAACCATCGGTCGATCCACCGCGGCGTCTTGCGAAACAGAGCGAACTTCTGCTGGAGGTACACATTGACCCCGCCGAAGAAGATCGGCGCGTTGCTCAGCGGTTCGATCTTGTCCGTCTGCAAGGGCAGGTACAAGGGGACCATGAGCACGTCGTGCCCAAGCCGGCGCATCGCCTTGACCAGGGCGGCATCGCGAAGGCAGTTCTCACAATAAAAGTTGTCCCCGGAGCCCGGGCAAATCTGGACAATCTTCATCGGACGCCGCTCCCTTCCGCCGGCTTCGGACCGAACGCATAGACGTAGCCGTCGTCGGCCCCGACCACTACGAGCCCGCCCGCCACGGCCGGCGACGATGCTACCGGCTGGCCGATTTCGTAGGACCACACCGGCTTGCCATCAGCCAGGCGCAGCATGTACAGCCGGCCGTCGTCGCTGCCGACGATCACCTTGTCGCCGCAAATCGTGGGCGAGCTGTTCACTTCACCCAACGTCTTGAACACCCATACCCGCTCACCGTTGTCTCGACGCACGCAGTGGACGTATTCGTCACGACCGCCGAAGACGACAAGCCGCTCACCTACCGCGGGCGAGGAGAAGAACGGCGCCTCGCCCTGCGTGTACTGCCAGACGACAGCGCCCGTCTTGACGTCGGCCCTGAGAAAGACGTTTTCGTAATTGCCCACGTAGATTTGCCCGTCCACGAAGGCGGCGGAGGCCGCGATGTACGAGCCGGTATCGATCTGGGTCACCTTCGAGCCGTCCGCCAGGGAGACGACGTGAATCATCGCGTCGCAGCCGCCGAAGACGCACTGACCGTCGGCCACAGCGGGCGAGCCGTTCACGTAGTTGTCCGTCTCGTAGACCCAGACCGGTTTGCCGCTGTCGCTGTCGAGGCAATGCACGCGGTTGTCGTAGCTTCCGACAAGCACCCACACCTTCTGCCCGTCCGGCGAGCGGGTCCAGTTCACCGCCCCGAGGATCTGCCCGTCTGTTTCGTACTTCCACAAGAGCTCGCCCGTAGCGGCATCGAGGGCGTACAAGAAATTGTCGGCCGAACCGACAAACACGCGCCCTTCCACGATGCAGGGCGCCGCCTCAATGGCATCCTCCGCCTCATAGGACCACACCTCTTCTCCGGTCCGCAGGTCGAGGGCATGGAGGCTCCCGTCGGAAGAGCCAATATAGACGCGGCCTTCAGAAATCGCCGCCGAGGATTTGACCTCCGCGTCCGCTTTGAACCTCCACATCAGCGCCAACGACTCGGGCACGGTCCCTTCCGCCCGTCCGAGCAGCCCCTGACCGCCGTGGAACATGGGCCAATCCCCCGCGATTCGCCCACCGGCGGGCATTGACGAGGCCGGTGGAGTCTCGGATCGATCCGATGGCCGATCCTCGATTGCGGGCAGCGGCGTCGGAGGCGCCTGCACGGTCGATTCGGCATCCTCTGTCGGCAATCCGCGATCCGGGCCCGCCCGCCCACCCCCGCTGCGAACCGCGAAAAAGACAGCGAGACCGACGACCAGGATGCCAATCAGAACGACCCAGATTGTAGCACGCGTAGACATCATCGACACATCGCAGCAAAGCCGCAGCCAATCCAGGCAGGACTCCAAGTCCGGCCATGTACCGCTACGGCGTTTCGCCCATGATAGTTCACTACCGTCCGCGACGCAATCCGCGTCTGAACGGGGGAACCTCGTCGAACGCCTTGCGGAACCATCTGAACTGAGGCTTGCAATTCGACGGGCCGGCTCATATCCTTGAATGGACGGAAATCGCGACGGAGTTGGGTTGCTATATCGTAGGATGGGCAAGAGATGAGTCTGCTGCTGATTGAAGACTGCCGGCTGTACAACACGCCGGAAACAGTGCCGCCTCAATCGATTCTGGTTCGTAACGACGTGATTGAACAAGTGGGGCCCGCGGACGCGTCCCTCCGAGCGGATCGGGTACTCGATGCTCGCGGACGAACTGCCGCTCCCGGCCTCATTGACGTGCACATCCAGGGGGCCGGCGGGGCGGACGTGCTTGATGCGACGCCGGAGGCCCTTCAGACAATCTCACGCACCTGCGCCCGATTTGGCGTCACCGGTTTTCTGGCCACCACGATCTATCGGCCGGGCCAGGAGAACCGGCATTTGAAGGTGGTTGCGGATTCGGTCGGCTGCGACCTCGGCGGCGCACATCTGCTCGGCGCGCACCTCGAGGGACCCTTCATCTCGTCCGAGCGCAGAGGCATGATCCAGCCGGACTGCCTCGGACAACCGTCGGATGCCGTCCTCGACGAGATCTACGCCCTGCTCGGCGACAGCCTCAAGATGATGACGCTCGCCCCGGAGCTGCCGGGAAACACTGAGGTCATCAGGACTCTCAAGCAGCGCGGCGTGATTGCCTCGTTCGGACATTCGAAGGCCACGTACGACGAAGCGGCCCGCGGCTTTGACGCAGGAATCTCGCACGTCACGCACCTCTTCAACGCGATGCCGTCTCTGCACCATCGTGATCCGGGGCCGCTGGGGGCGATCTTCGAGCGATCCGATGTCACCTGCCAGGTAATCGCCGACGGCGTCCACATTCACCCATCAGTCCTGAGACTCGCGTACCACGCTCTCGGGGCGTCGCGGTTTGTCACGATCACGGACGGCATCCAGGCCATGGGACTGCCGGACGGTCGATACGTCTACAACAACGTCGAATATGAGGCCCGAGAGGGCGCGGCGAGGTACAAGGATGGAACGCTGATCGGGACGGCTGTCGGCTTGAGCCAACTGCTTGCACGCCTGATTCGATTCACGCACTGCTCAATGGTCGCGGCCATTGAAACGGTGACCGTGAATCCGGCCGGCATCCTCGGCCTGGAAGAGGCCAAGGGCCGCATTGCACCGGGCTATGACGCCGATCTTGTCCTCCTCGACCGGGACCTGTCCGTGCGGGCCACGATCGTGGGCGGGCAAGTCGTCTACCAGAACTGATCGCCGGCAGACCTACTCAATTTCGCAGGTTACCCTCTACCATGGAGTCCCCCAGATTCCCGCTCTCCGCGGCCGTATCGACGAGCACATTGTCCGTGAAGAGAATGCGAGAACTGGGCCTTCCCTTGACGGCGAGCGCGTTCGGCCGCACCGAAGAGAAGAGATTGCCCACGATGGCGACGTCCCTCGTGCCTTCCAGGGTCAGTCCGGCCGCGTCCCTGTCATCGGGCGTTCGCTTGATCTTGTCGTCGCCGATGTAGCTGTCTGAGAAGCTATTTCCACAAACCGCGATCCTCCCGCTGCCGGGCCCGATCCGGACCGCGTCCTTCTTGACGATGGTGAACGTATTCGCGCTGACCGTGCAACCGTGCGCATCACGCAGGTCGATGCCCCCCGTGACCTCATGGGCGATGACGTTCGCACTCAGGGTAACACCATAGCAATCGCGGTCGAGTACGATGGCCGTGCCGTTGCACTCCTCGATCATGTTGCCGGAGACGACGGACCCGTAGGTATTCTCGATGACCACCCCGTCGCCGAGATGGTCGTCGAGGTTGTTGCCGGTCATACAGAGATTGAAGCTGTCGATACAACGGACCGCATCGTGATTCTCCTCGAACTGGTTGGAGGCAACGACGATGTCATGGCAGCCAAGCAAATTGAGCGCCGTCTGCTTGTTATAGGTGATAAGGGAATCGCAGATGCGCGGGCCTTCGTAGCAGTAGTACAGATGGATGCCGTCGCCGCCGTGATTGCTGACCGTCACGCCGTCGATGAAGATCTCGTTGATCCGGCGAGCTTCGATGCCGTGGCCGCTCTTGTCATTGCCGGTCAGCCGGAAGTTCGCCAATCGCATGCGCCACAACTCGCCCTGGCGATTGTCGGCCCCGCTCGGATGCTGGAGAAGGATCGCGCTGCGCCCCTCGGTATTCACGTTCCTGATGTGCGTGGCGGTCCCGGCTCCCTCCAACAGGACGTCGGATACGGCGATCCGAAGGGGCTCGTCGATGTCAAAGGTCCCGGGCGGCAAACGGACGGCCCCACCGGTTTCGGGCAAGGCGTCGATGGCCGCCTGGAGGCTCGGGTACGCGGCCGCGTCGATTACGGTTGCGGCACCGGGTAATCTCGCCCGACCGGCGCCGCCGTCTCCGGCCGCCACAAGATAATCTCCCAAGGCCAGGGCCGTGAGCACGACGATAGAAACGGCAATCCAGTGAGTCGCTTTCATAGGATAGCTCCGTCGGACAGCAGGGAAATGGCACGGTCGATGTCCTGCGCAGTTATGCCGTAGTGCGTGACGGCCCGCAAACGCCTCGGGCCGACACTCAGGATCTTCACGCCTCGCTCGGCGAGGTTCTTGACGAGCGCCTCCGCCCTGGCCCCCTCTCGCACGACGTCAAAGTACACGATGTTCGTCTGGACGCGGGCCGGATCGACGGATAATCCCTCAATCCGGGCGATCCCCTGGGCCAAACGTTTCGCGTTGGCGTGGTCTTCGCGAATCCTGTCGATCATCTTGTCGAGCGCGACGACGCCGGCGGCAGCGATGATACCGGCCTGGCGCATGCCGCCGCCAAGGATCTTGCGCGTCCGCCGGGCCTCGGCGATGAAGGCTTTCGTGCCGCAAATCACGGAACCGACCGGAGCGGCCAGCCCCTTGGAAAGGCACAGACTCAGCGAATCTACGGGGTGCGTCAGCTCGCGGGCATCGACGTTCAAGGCCACCGCCGCATTGAACAGGCGCGCTCCATCAAGATGAACGGCCAGCCCGTGGCGGCGCGCCAGCCCCCCGACCTGCGCCATGTATTCAGACGTGAGGGCCGCCCCGCCACAACGATTGTGTGTATTCTCCAGGCAAATCAGGCGCGTACGCGGGAAATGAACGTTGTCGGGGCGGATCGCGGCTTCGATATCCTCCAGGCGAAGCGTGCCGTCCGGCTGGTTGGCGACCGTGTGGGGGTGGATGCCGCCCAGCGCCGAGATCCCGCCCGCCTCGTAGAAGAACGTGTGGCAGCAATCCCCAAGGATCACTTCATCTCCGCGTCCGCAGTGCGTCAGAATCGAGGCGAGGTTGCCCATCGTTCCGGACGGAACGAGCAGGCCCGCTTCCTTGCCGACCCGCTCGGCAGCCATCTGCTCGAGCAAATTCACCGTGGGATCCTCGCCGAACACATCATCCCCAAGCTCGGCGCGATGGATCGCGTCCCGCATCACCTCGCTGGGAAGAGTCACCGTATCGCTGCGCAGATCAATCGTTTTCATGCTGTCCTTTCGATCCAAGAAGGTGGATGACTCAGCAAAAACGAGCATAGTGCAGTGGCGTCCGTCGGTCAATGGCGAGGTCCGGGTCGTTCCGTTCCTGAAACGAGCCCATATTTCTCTTTGGCTCGGGAGGACGGAAGGCGTATCATAGGGCGTGATGGTGATCGTAAGACTCTTGTATATGGCCGGCGGTCTTCTGTTCTTGCTTTCGGTAGCGGCACACATCTATGTGCGCGCCCGCCTGCGGCCCGGAAAGGATTCCGACCTCGACGACTACTATTATGAATTCGAGGACGAGCACCCGGAATATGCGCGATACAGCAAATGGCTTCGGATCACGGTCAGCGGCGCCGCTCTCGGTGTACTGCTGCTGTTTGTGGGGGTCGTCCTTTAGAGGCGGGAGATGGACCAGCGATTGCAGAATCGGGGAGGATCGCCCGCGTCTGGTCGACGATGCTCGGGTCGGGCTGGGCCCGGATCATCGGAAGGCTGGCGTTCTCGCACCGCCGCCAGCCGTGCTTTTTCATTGCCCCGTGTGAGTTTGCCTGAATCCTAAGGCTTCCCGCGGCCCGCGTTACTCGAAGGCGATCCCCAAACCGATACTCGCCTCATCCAGGGTATTGCGGCGGTCCACCCTGACCACACGTCCTTTCCTGATGCGAGCGAACTGCCCTTTCTTGCCAGCCAGACTGTCGGTCCTTGGGAAGTTCAGTTCGACAATGCTGCCCGGATGCGCGGGAGTGGTGATCGGCACAGTGATGAAGACGCCCACCTTGCTGATGTTGGCGCTGCGGCCATTAAAGAAGCGGTTCGCCTCCGGCAGCCACACACTGACCGGCCATGAGAGGTCCGTCCTTCTCTCTCTGCGTTGTTCTGTCAGCAATTCCATGACCCGGTTCTCCTTTCTACCGATGTTGACCAACGCAGCTTCTATCGGCAGGGTAAATATGGCACTTGTAGGGAATTTGGCGGATATTTATGGAATCCCCACGGTTTTCCCGAAGCCCGCCATCGCTACATTTGATCTTGCGTCTTTTATCGGGCGCCAGTCGCCTTTTTTTGAACGGCCCGTCGCCGGTAAGTGCGCTTGCGGAGAACCCGTGTTTTGTGTATCGTGGCGACCATGGCAGCGCAAGTCATACGAATTGCCGGCCGTCAGGGAGACCTCGGCCAGATCAAGAAAGCGGCGGAGGTCGTGGAAATGGGGGGGCTGGTGGCATTTCCCACGGAGACCGTCTACGGCATTGCATGCCGGCTCGAGAAGGATTCCCTGTCGCGCCTGGACGATATCAAGGGCAGGGATACCAACAAGCACTACACTCTGCACATCGGGCAAATCGACGAATACCGCAAATACATCCCGAGAATCGGCCTACGGGGTGAAAAGCTGATCCATCGCGCTTGGCCCGGGCCCCTGACGCTGATCTTGGAGCTCAGCCAGGCCGATGTGGATGAGCAGCGAAAGCGGCTCGGCAGTGAGCCCGTTGATCTGCTGTATAAGAAGGACTCGATCGGCATCCGTTGCCCGGACCATCCGGTTGCCTCCCTGTTGTTGCGCATGGTGAGCCATCCGGTCGTTGCCCCGAGCGCCAATCGGGCCGGCAAGGCCCCGGCGACCGACGCGGAGCAGGTCCTTTCCGAGTTGGGCAGCGACCTGGACATGGTCCTGGACGGCGGGCCGTCCAAGCACAAACGAAGCAGCACAGTCGCCACGGTCAACGATCGCGGCGTAGAGGTTCTACGCGAAGGCGTTTACTCCGCCTCGGATCTGAGGAGAATGTCCGAAGTGACGTTTCTGTTTGTCTGTACCGGAAACACGTGTCGCAGTCCCATGGCCGAAGGGCTCTTCCGCAAGCACTTAGCGGAAAAAATCGGATGCGACGTTGACGAACTCGAGAGTTTGGGCTATAAGGTTCTCTCTGTCGGTACGATGAACATGGCTGGCGTTCCCGCCAGCGCGGAGGCCACGACAGCCTGCGCATTGAAGGGCGTGGATATAACGAATCATGCGAGCCAGCATCTGACCCGAGCCCTGATTGATGCCAGCGATTCTGTGTTCTGTATGACGAGATCGCATTGTGAACAAGTTATTTTCCTCGCTCCGGATGCGGAAAGGAAGTGCTCGTTGCTGGCAGAGGACAGGGAGATTCCCGACCCCATCGGGCAGCCTCAGGAGTACTTCAACAGTTGTGCGAACGTGATCGAAGCGGCGGTAAGAGCAAGAATAAGTGAGCTCGTGATATGAAAGTAGCAGTCGGGAGCGATCATCGAGGATTTGACGCCAAGCAGCTCATCAAAGCCATCGTCGGGCAGATGGGCCACGAATGTATCGACATGGGGACCGATAGCTCCACGCCGGTCGACTATCCGGACCTGGCCTACGTGGCAGCAAAATCCGTATCCGAGAAACGGGCGGACAGGGCCATTCTGGTGTGTGCGACGGGGCTGGGGATGAGCATCGCCGCAAACAAGGTTCGGGGGATTCGCGCCGCCCTGTGCCATGATGAGCTCAGCGCACGGATCGCCCGCGACCACAACAACACGAACGTTCTATGCCTCTCCGGGGACCAGATCGGAGAAGTGCTCCTGCGAAAAATCGTCGAGGCCTGGATCACCACGGAGTTCAGCGGCGGACGGCACCAGAGGCGCGTGAACAAGATCACAGCCATTGAGGAAGGCCGCGATCCGAGAGAGGTGACGAACGAATAACGGCCCCCTGTCCGGCCGACCACATCAACTCATTCCAGCTTTTCCTGCAACTGCTGGAGCACGGAGCGAATCGTCGTCATCTGCTCCTGCAACTCGATCATCTGTTGCGTCTGGGCCTTGAGCTTAACGCTGAGCTGATCGACCCTCACCTGGGCGGTTTTTGCGTCCTCCAGCGCGGCATTCTTGGCCTTGGTCAAACTCGTAACCTGCTTTTCCAGCATGCCGCGCGTATCCACCAGGCTCTCCACCATCGTCTGGAGGCCGTCTCGCGACTTTGTCAATTCATCCACCCGACGCTGGAGATCGGCCTTGGCCGTGGTCAACTGATCGACTTTGCTCTCGAGGCCAGCGCGGGCCTTGGTAACCTCCTGGATTTTCGCCTGAAGGTCGCTGCCTGACGCCGTCAAGTCTTGAACCTTCTTCTGAAGCTGATCGTTGGTCTGCTTGACCTCAGCCAGTCCGGATTCGGCCTCATGAAGCGAGCTTTCCAGTCTCTGCACGTCGCTCTGGAGTTGACTCTTCTGTTGCTCCGTCTCCTTAAGGGCAGCTCTAAGTTGCCTGGCCTCCTCACCTTGCTCGGCCGTGTTCCCGCCCGTACCATTGCACCCGGCGAAAACAAGCAGACAGGCCGCCCCGACGACCCATGCGATCACGTGTTTTCCCTTCATCATTCCGCTCCTCCTTTCCAATTCCGTTGCTTTGTGCTGCTGACGGCTGACCCGTTGGCGGGTTGGAAGCCCGTCAAGCAGAATCAGGAAGCGATCCTTTCGGTCCCTCCTCCCTTGCGAGGGAGTATATCTCATAAACTCGCACGTGTCAAGGCCCGGATACCGGCGGTCTCAAGAACGAGCGCCCCCATCGATCACACCTTCGCGGGCGCGGAGCCTCGCCGGGCCCTTGCCGGGCCGGCCGTACTGACAATGCGAGCGCCCGGCTGCGGCCTCCTCTCGGCGCGAGTTGCAGAACTCGTTCCCACGGAACGCCACTTGCGATACCGACTCTCCAGAAGATCATCGATCTTCATGCGCCTCAGTTCAGCCAACGTTCGCGCGATATACGATTCCACGTTGTAGACCGTGTCGTGCATGTTGCGGTGGGCCCCACCGACAGGCTCTGGAATGATCGCATCGATGAGGCCGAGCTTGTGCAACTCCTTGCTCGTGAGCTTCAGCGCCTGAGCGGCATCCGGGGCCTGCGATCCGTCGCGCCACAGGATGGCGGCGCAGCCTTCCGGCGAGATCACCGAATAGTAGGCGAATTCGAGCATGGCGAGCCGATCCCCCACCGCAATGCCCAGGGCCCCGCCGGAACCGCCCTCTCCGACACAGATGCTGATGATCGGAACCTTCAGACGCGACATTTCCGTCAGATTGACCGCGATCGCCTGCGCCTGGCCACGCTCCTCCGCCCCGATTCCCGGGTGGGCGCCGGGCGTGTCAATCAGCGTCACGATCGGCAGACCGAACTTCTCTGCAAACTTCATCTTGGCCAGCGCCTTGCGATACCCCTCAGGATTCGGGCATCCGAAGTTGCACGCCACCTTTTCCTTGACCGTTCTGCCCTTGTTCTGGCCGACGACCAGGACTTTGGTTCTCGCAATCTGGCCGATTCCGGCGATAATCGCACGATCATCACCGAAGCATCGGTCTCCGTGCAGCTCACGGAAGTCTCTGATCATCAGCTTGAGGTAATCGGCAAGAATCGGTCTTTGCGGGTGACGTGCCACCTGGACCGTCTGCCAGGCAGTGAGACCGACGTAAATGCGCTTCAATTCGGCGATCCTTTCTTTCTCGATGCGCCGAATCTCGACCGCGTAGTCGATCCCTTTCTTCGTGCCCAGCTTGCGCAGCTCCTGCACCTGCTGCTCCAGTTCGGCCACCTTCTGCTCGAAATCCAGGTAGCTGCCGCCGGCTCTATTGCCTTCGATTGCCATATCCTTGCTCAACAGTTCCCGTCGAGTATCATTCCGCGCGACGCACAAATCCACCTGTGCCTACACAAAAAACCGGCCGCCCGATCGGCGGCGTTCTTCGTATTATCGCCCTGTCCATTGGCTTTTCTTTAAGTGCCAGATGGTAGCACTTCCATAGGACAAAATCAAAGAAAAAATTTGACAGTTGCCCAGATGAGGGGTACCCTTGGGCGTCGCCCGTATTGCACCAGTCTCTTATAAGGTCTTTTGTGTGAAGAACTTACGCCAGGTAACCGTCATAGGGATGGGACTCTTGGGCGGTTCGGTCGCATTGGCTGTTCGCCAGCGTATGCCTCGTACCGTCGTCGTCGGTTACAGCCATCGTCCCGCGACGAGACGAAAGGCCAAGGCCCTCGGAACGGTGAACGAGGTGGCCGCAGATGTCGCCGGCGCCGTCGCCGGCGCAGACCTGGTCATCCTGGCGACGCCCATTTTCACGTTCGAGAGCTACTTTGCCGAACTGTCTGCGACGGTCTCGCCGGACTGCATCGTCACGGATGTCGGCTCAACCAAACTGCTCCCACACCAGTGGGCGGAACGCACGTTGGGCTCGCGGGCCCGCTACGTTGGCTCCCATCCGGTCGCCGGCTCGGAGCAGCGGGGCGTGGAGTTTGCCAGGGACGATCTCTTCGATCAGGCGCGTTGCATCCTGACGACCACGCCGGCAACGGATGGCGGCGCGGTAAGACTGTTGAAGAGTTTCTGGTCGGCCCTCGGCTGTTCGGTCGAGACGATGAGCCCAGCGAACCACGACCGCATCTTCGCCCACATTAGCCACCTGCCGCACGTCATGGCGGCCGGGCTGGTCAACGCCAGCGATGACGGCGACATGAAGTTCGCGGGCAAAGGCTTTCTCGACAGCACGAGAATCGCCTCGGGACCGCCCACGATCTGGACGGATGTGCTGCTGTCGAATCGCCGGAACATCGCCGACGGAATCGACCGCGCGATTGCCGAGCTGTTGAAACTGCAAGCGGCCGTCAGAGAAGGCAAGAAGGAGCAGATCGAACAGTTGCTTGAAGCGGCTCGCAGGAAGCGGGCCGCACTGGTAAAGTACAAAATCAAAAAGAAGGAACTACTGTCGTGAGACCATGGCGTTTTGAGGTCTTCAACCGACCGGGCCTGCCGGATGTCCAGGGCAGCCGCGTGCTGGAGGACATTCGGGAGTTGGGAATCACTTCGGTGGAGGCCGTCCAGTCGGCGCGAGTGTTCCTGATTGAGGCCGATTTCGACCCGGCCTTCGCCGAGCGCGTTGCGAGAGAGCTTCTGGCCGATCCCGTGTGTGAGCAGCACTACACCGGGCGAAGCGGCCCACCGGCAGGACTGGCCAAGGCCACCCTGATCGAAGTGCATCTCAAGAGCGGCGTTACCGACCCTGTCGCCGAATCCGTCATGGCGGCCATCATGGACATGGGCGTCACACCGCTCGGTGTCCGCACGGCCCGCAAGTACCTCCTACTCGGCGATATCAGGCCGAAGCAGATCGACACAATCGCCAGGAGGATCCTCGCCAACGATGTCATCGAAGACGTGATCATCGGTGACGAGGCGGAGCCGCCCAGCCCTCACCTCAAGCCGTATGAGCTGAACGTCGCACACTGCCCCATCCTCGCGCTCGACGATGCCGGCCTGGAGGCGCTCAGCAGGGACAGGGACCTGTTCCTGAATCTGGCCGAGATGAAGACAATTCAAGAGCACTACCGCGGACTCGGAAGGGAACCGACCGATATCGAGTTGGAGACCCTGGCGCAGACCTGGAGCGAGCACTGCGTCCATAAGACCCTTAAGAGCGCAGTCGATATGACGGCCGACGAAGAGCAGGTTCACTTCGACAACCTGCTGAAGGAAACAGTCTTCAGAGCCACCCAGCAGCTCGACAAGGACTGGTGCATCTCGGTCTTCGCCGACAACGCGGGCGTTGTGGAATTCGACGACGAATCGGCTGTGTGCTTCAAGGTGGAGACGCACAACCATCCCTCGGCGCTGGACCCGTACGGCGGAGCGGCCACGGGCATCGGCGGCGTCATTCGCGACCCGATGGGAACGGGCCTGGGCGCCCGGCCCATCGCCAACACCGACATCTTCTGCTTCGGCCGGCCCGACATGAGCCTGGACGAGATCCCCAAAGGCGTCCTGCACCCGAGACGAATCATGAAGGGCGTCGTCGCCGGCGTGCGGGATTACGGCAATCGAATGGGCATCCCGACCGTCAACGGGGCGATCTACTTCGACGACCGGTACCTCGCCAATCCCCTCGTATACTGTGGCAACATCGGTCTGATGGACAAGACCAAGGCCTTCAAACACCCAAAGAGCGGCGACGTCATCGTGGTCGTCGGCGGACGCACCGGACGCGACGGCATCCATGGCGCCACCTTCTCCAGCGGACAGATGACGCACGAGCACGAGACCATCTTCTCCCACGCCGTCCAGATCGGCAATCCCATCACCGAGAAGAAGATGCTCGACGTGCTCGTTCAGGCAAACGAGGCGGGGCTCTACGAGGCCATTACAGACTGCGGCGCCGGCGGGCTCAGCAGCGCGGTCGGCGAGATGGGAAGCACTCTCGGCGCGGAGGTCAACCTTGAGACCGTGCCGCTCAAGTATACGGGACTGAACTACACAGAGATCTGGATCAGTGAGGCACAGGAGCGCATGGTGGTCGCGGTCAAGCCTGAGAACCTCGAGGCGATCCAGCGGATCTTTGCGAGCGAGAACGTGGAGGCAACGATCATCGGCCGCTTCACGGACGACCGGAAGCTGCACCTGCGATACAACGGCACGCAGGTGGGTGAGCTGGAGATGGATTTCCTGCACGAGGGGGTGCCGAAGTACAGTCGGCAGGCCGTTTGGGCTCGCCCCAAACTCAGCGAGCCGACGCTGCCGGAGAAAGACAACTATAACGATGACCTCCTGCGGGTCCTCTCGGCCTACAACGTCGCCAGTAAGGAATGGGTCATCCGCCAGTACGACCATGAGGTCCAGGGCGGCTCGGTGGTCAAGCCGCTGCTCGGTGTCGCCAACGACGGACCGAGCGACGCCGCCGTGATTCAGCCCAAGCTCGACTCCCAGCGCGGACTGGCCATCAGTTGCGGCATGAATCCCCTCTACGGTGATCTCGATCCCTATTGGATGGCCCTGGCCGGGATCGACGAGGCGATCCGAAACCTGGTCTGCGTCGGCGGACGCGCCGATCGAATCGCCCTGCTGGATAACTTCTGCTGGGCCAGGTGCGAGGACGCAGAGGTTCTGGGCACCCTCGTCCGGGCGAGCCAGGCCTGCTACGACGGCGCAATGGCATTCCAGGCACCGTTCATCTCCGGAAAGGATTCGCTCAACAATGAATTCGTGTGCGAGGACGGAACGGTCATTCGCATCCCCCCGACTCTGCTGATTAGCGCCATGTCGATCGTAGATGATATCGACAAGTGTGTGACGATGGATCTGAAGACAGCGGGCAACCTGCTCTTCATCGTGGGCCGGACGAACAATGAGCTGGGAGGCTCGCATTACTACAAGGTGCTCGGGCACTTGGGGGCCAACGTGCCCAAGCTCGATCTCGATCTGGCGCCGCGGATCGCGCAGCAGGTGGCGGCGGCCGTCGCCGAGGGGCTGGTGGTGAGTTGTCACGACTGCTCCGAGGGCGGCCTTGCCGTGGCCCTGGCGGAGATGGCGTTCGCCGGAGGGCTCGGCGTGCAGGCGAATCTGCGAGGGCTGCCGAAGAGCGCGGATTGCCTGCGAACCGATGCGCAGTTGTTCAGCGAATCGAACAGCCGGTATATCGTTGAAGTGGCTCCCGCGCAGTACCATGCCTTCGCGAAGAAGATGTTGAATCTGCCCTTCGGGGAACTGGGCAAAGTGATCGATGAGTCAAAACTGGTCATCAAGGCCGAAGACGGCAAAAACATCGTAGACGCCGATGTTAGTCTTCTCAAGCAGGCGTGGCAGAGAACGTTTGACTGGCGGTAAGGCCGTCAGGATTGGATTGTGAGGTTGACGATGGAGAAGGTCGCGGCGATTGTCTTGCGGGCGGCAGGAACGAACTGTGATATGGAGACGGAGCACGCGCTGGAACGGGCCGGCGCCACGGCCGACCGCGTCCATATCAACCGGGTCATCGAGGATCGAAGCGTCCTGGATCGATACCACATCCTCGTTTTCCCCGGCGGCTTCAGCTACGGCGATGACGTGGCGGCCGGCAAGATCCTGGCGAACCAGGTGGTCCACCATCTCGCCGACCCGATCCGCAAGTTCATCGAGGACGGCAAGATCGTATTAGGCATCTGCAATGGCTTCCAGGTGCTGGTCAAGACGGGCATTCTGCCGGGAATCGACGGCTTCCACCAGCAGGACGTCACCATTACCTACAACGACAGCGGCAAGTTCGAGGACCGCTGGGTGCACCTTGCCCCGCAGACCAGCCGCTGCGTCCTGATCGAGCCCGAACGACGGATCTACCTGCCGATCGCGCACGGCGAGGGCAAGGTCGTCACTCGAAATGATGAGACGCTGCAAAAACTGAAGGCCGACGGCTATGTCGCCTTTCAGTACGTGGATGCAAACGGCGAGGAAGGCCCCTACCCGATCAATCCCAATGGCTCCGTCGATTCGATCGCCGGGCTGACGGACGGCACGGGCCGCGTCCTCGGACTCATGCCGCATCCCGAACGTTTCGTCCGACGAACGCAGCACCCCCACTGGTCGCGCCTCGGCGAAGACCTTGACGCCGACGGCATCAAGATCTTCCGCAACGCCGTCCGGTACGTCAAGGACAACCTCCTGCAATCGTGCGGCGTGTAGGTCTCCAGGGCCCTGTACCGCGCTGGCGAAATGCAGTGTCAATGCCGAAGTAGTTGCCTCAACTCCTCAGTGAATCCGTCCAACGGCTCGCCGGGCAGCTCCGTCGGAGTGGCGGCCGGCAGCAGCCGCTCAATGCGGGAGACCAAGCCTCCTGGCTGCACGCGACGCATCTCCGCCAGCAGCTCGACGAGGGGGAAATAGACAAACGGCCTTGCGATGTCCGGATGCGGCAGGGTGAGATCTTCGTCCTTCATCACGAGATCGTCGTAGAGGATCAGGTCCAGATCGATCGTCCGGGGCGAGCACTTGTCGCCCGTCCGGACACGCCCGAGGCCGTCTTCGATGGGCCGCAGGAGCACAGGCTTGATTCTCGTCGCAGGAATCTCCGTCTCGATTCGCCAGACGCCGTTGATGTACCGCGGCTGATCGCGCCGCCCAATCGGCTCCGTGCGATAGAATGTCGATGAGCCCACGACTCGAGTCTGCTCCTGGAGGGCCGTCAGGGCCGCACGGATATTTCGCTCGGGCTCGATGTTTGCACCGACGGAAACGAAGGCAACGGACATGCTATGCGTTGGACTCACCGCTGTCGTTCCTGCTGCGGGTGATTTCCACGCCGACCGTCCGAGCAAAGCGAAGCACCCCCGGCTTCTCCACCACGACGTGGACGCGCCGAATCCGGTCGTCCTTGAGACATTCATCCGCAATCCTCTGGGCCAGGGCCTCGATCAGACGGAACCGCGAATTCTCCGCCATACGAAGGATCTGCTTCTTGAGGACCTTGTAGTTGACGGTGTCTTCGATCGCGTCGCTGCGGCCGGCTCGACGCAGGTCGACATCCAACGTGATATGAACGAGGACATCCTGTTTCTCTTGGCGCTCGTGCGCATCGACGCCGATGATGCAGCGGATCAGCAACTCGCGGATGAAGATCCGATCCGCCGCCGAGTCCATGCGGCCCTCAGTCATACACATGCCCTTTCATGTGATAGCCGCCATCGACGTAGATGACCTGCCCAGTGATAAAGCGGCTGCGCAAGAGAAACAATACGGCCTGAGCCACGTCCTGGGGCTTTCCGTAGCGCTTCAGCGGATTCGCATGAGCCAGCCTCTGGAGGTAACTCTCATCCTCTCCAGCCGGTGGCAGGATCAAACCGGGCGCGATGGCGTTCACGGCAATCTGCGGCGCCAGCTCCAGGGCGAGCATGCGGGTCAGCGTCAACAGAACGCGCTTGCTGATGTGATACGAGGCGTGCTTGCTGTCATATACGGTAACGCGGGTATCGAGCAGATTGATGATATGGCCCGTCTTCGCCTGCCGGGCGAACTGGCGCGCCAGAACCAGGGGAGCCACGGCATGAATGCGAAGATTCCGGCAGAGGGATTCGTCGCTCGCGTCCCAGAGCGTGTCCGCCTCGAAAATGGAGGCGCTGTTGATGAGGATGTCCACCGTACCGGCCTGGGCCGCCGCCTCCTGGAAGATCGCCTCCGTCCGGCTCGCATCCATCAGGTCACCTCCGACCTGCCACGCCGAGCCACCCATCTCCCGAATCTCGCGGCACAGAACAGCCGCCTCGCGATCGGACCGATGGTAGTGCACAACGACGCGGGCTCCCTGCTGCGCCAACGTCATGGCGATGGCCCGACCGATGCGCCGCGCCGCGCCGGTGATCAACGCCGTTCTGCCGACCAATGAAGATTCCACATCTCCCATGACTGCGTCCAATCGAAGGATCTAATTCACCGTATTGTATCAGCGCAACCGACCGGTGCAACCCGGCCGCTGCGATTCGTTTCCACGGCGACACGGGACGGCCCCTCTTCTCTCCCGCCGGAATTCGCGAACCATTTGTGACGCCGGCCGTAAGAATATCAGGAGGTAAAGACCCTCACGGAGGTGGGGTAATCCGGAAGATGAATACGCTCCCGGTGGTCGTTCCGACGGCAATGGAGCGAGGGTAAGATGAAAGGAGCCTTCGATGACGCGTAACCTGCTCTTATCAGCAGCGATATTGTGCCTGCCGGCCGTATCCGGTCAGGCGGGCGAGATCAAGATTCACGATTGGCCCGTGGAGTACATCCCCCAGGAAGTCGCGACCGTCCCGGTCGTCATGGATGTCGGGTACTACGTGCAGGTCCTGGATCAGGACAAGCTCACGATCAAGCTCCAGCAGAAGTCCATCAGCCAATACGAGGGCTGCACGGATATGGTGGTGCGGTGCAATTTCGACCTGACCCTCAGTTGCACCATCGCAGCAACGGGCGCCGTGGCCGGTGATTACTCGTGCAGCATCGCACCGGCCGACTTGAGCGTGCCGGGGGGCACGGCTACCGTCTGTGCGAAACTGACGAACGCCAACCTCCTGGGCATGCCCGGCGGTACCTCGAACGTACACGTGGCCACAGTGACCATCAAGGTGGTTCCCCGGTAACGGCCGACAGTAAGCTCGTGACGGGGTGAACGTACCGGCTGTCGTCATGGGGCCGTGGCAGATTGTCACGGCCCCGGCAATGCCGGGGAATATACTTGCGGATGAAGCGCCGGCGCGGACAGTTTTGTCGCGTTCACCTACTCGACGCCGACCAGCCAGCTCTCGGCGAACGTCGCCAAGTCGCGAGGATCGACGGAGCCGGATTCATCGAGGTCCGACCCATAGCAGTATCCGTCGATGGCACTGCAATCGTCACGGCGCCAGTCCAGAGCGAACCAGGCGAAATCCCAGAAATCCACCCCGTTCGGACAGGTCACGTCGGCGGCCGGCATCTGCCACGCCAGGACCGGATAATTCACTCCCTCACACCACAAGACCCAGTGCTGTGGAAAGACCCAGGCCAGCGCGGCGAATGTATCGAAGGACTTCATCTCGGCGGTCGTCCTGCCCATCCCACCGGGACTCTCGGCCTGCTTGCTGGTTTCGGTGTCCCACACGGAGCCCATCACCAGCGCGTCGTCCAGATTTCTCTTATGCCCCGTGAGTCCGCCAACATAATCGTCCCCGGAAACTTCCCCGGTGGAGAAGGATTTGAAAACGGTGCCCCTGGCAACCTGGCCGACCAGTCCGCCCACGTTCAAGCCGCCATCGACATTGCCCATGGCGTAGCAGGAGTCGACAAGGCTCGATGACTTCGTGATGATGCCCACCAGCCCGCCGACGTTTTCGCCGCCGGCGACGTCGGCCTTCGAATAGGAGAAGGCGGCGGTTCCCTCGCCGATGTACCCGACGAGTCCGCCGACATTTTGGACGCCTGAAATCTGGCCCGTCGAAGAAGAGCTGTGGATGAGTCCGTCCGACGATCCCACCAGGCCACCCACGCGCCACTTGCCTGAGACGTCTGCTTGCACAGCAGAGCAGCCGGAGATGCCGCCCTTCTCCATGTACCCGATGAGGGCCCCGGTCCCGAACCCGTCGCCGATTACTCTTGGACGAATGAGTGTCAAATTCCTGACGGTCCCCACGAAATGCTCAAACAGACCCAGATACTCCTTATTTATATCCTTGTATCGGAAATTGGCAATGGCCTTGCCGTTGCCTTCAAAGACGCCTCTGAACGGGCGATTCTCCGTTGAGCCCAGGCCGACCCAGTGGCCGATGAGATGGAAATTCGCCTCGCTGTAGCCGGACAGGTCGATGTCATTCATCAGCTTGAAATGCTTGTCCCAATCCGCTGCGTTGTCGCCGATCGCAGCGAATTCCTCCACCGTGGTGATGAGAAAGGGACTGTCCTCTGTGCCGCTGCCCCCGCCATACTGGGCCGAAACGATGGACATCGGCAGGCAAACAACAACCCAAAGCACACTCCGGAAGATCGCTCGCAGATTATCACCATGAGGTTCTCGATACGGACGCATCGAATCACACATTGTCATTCCTCCTGCCTCTGCCCCAACAGCGCGATACTATCGCCACTGCAAATGCCATATCCCCCAATCCATACGTCATCATGCGGTTCGTCCACAAGATTATAGCAGATTCACCGGTCCTCTGTCCAGATATTATCCGACCCCATTCCCGCGACGGGCTCGCCGGGGCCGGTGAAGAAATCCAAGGCGGTCCATTGATCCGGCGACGCGCTCGGCCTACAATCGCTCCGCAGATGCTTGGCATCTTTCGTAAGCAGTCGAAATGCAGTGTTTTCTCACGGCCGGAAATGAAAGCAATGATCCCACAGGAAGGCATCTTCGCCGTTTACAAGAAAGAGGGGATGACGTCCCACGACGTCGTCGATGCCGTCAGGAGAGTCACGGGCGTGAGGAGGGTGGGGCACGCCGGCACGCTGGACCCATGCGCCATGGGCGTGTTGGTCGTCGGGGTGGGCAGAGCGGCAACGAAGCGGCTCGGCTCGGTCGCCGGCACCGAGAAGGAGTATCGGACCCACGTCAAGCTGGGCTGGCGAAGCACCAGCGACGACCGCGAGGGAGAAAAGGAAGAGGTCGAGTGCTCCCAGATTCCGTCCCGGGAGCAAGTGCAGCAGGCGGCAGCGAGTTTCCAAGGCAGGATCAGCCAGCGGCCGCCACGGTTTTCCGCCGTCAAAGTCGGCGGCCGACCCGCTTATGAGTTCGCCCGAGCAAAGAAAGAGATTCCCCTATCCGCCAGGGAAGTAGAGGCGAAGGAAATCGAGGTTCTCGACTACTCATGGCCCTACCTTGATGTGAGGCTGGTGACCGGTCCGGGATTCTACGTACGGTCGTTCGCGCGGGACTTGGGCGAGGCGCTTGGCACGGGTGGCTATGTCGAAAAGCTGGAGCGGACGCGCGTCGGGCCGTATACGAAGGAAGACGCAGTGCGCCCGGAAGACCTAGCCGCTCGACACAAGTAAGCGATCGCGTTACGGCCTTTTCGAGCCCTTCATCGGTCCCGCCGGAATTGGTATGTCCCCACATCGGGCAGGGAAAATACCGGGCCTGCCTGATCGAGCGTCTGTTCCTTCCACGCCCCCTCCAGGATGACCTGGACAGGATCGATGGGTGAGTCCTTGAGCGTGATCTCGATGCGTTCCTCCGTCGCAGCGACGTCCAGGCGCAGGCCACGATACAGGATATTGCGGAGGCCCATTCGGGGACAGCTTTTGGGCAACTGCGGCCGGATGAGAAGGCTGCCCGACGGGTCCGCTTCAAGACCGAGGAAACCGTAGACAATGATGGAAGGCAGCAGACTGCTCTCATAGAACTCGTGGTCGATACCGAGCCCCCCTGCTGTGCCGCCGCCTTGCAGCGTCGTGCCGCGCTTTCCGCCTTCGTAGTACTTGCGATAGCCGCCCTCGGAATGGACGTCCTTCTCCCAGGCGAGGATCTCAAGAAGCCGCTGCCAGCAGTCGTCCGGCCCGAGAACCTTCAGCCGGGCCCAGAGGTCGTAGAAGCTGAAGCCCAGCACGGCCCCGCCGTCCTGGACCTGCCCGCCCCATGGAATCGATTGCGGGGCGTGCCAGCCCTGGCCATACCAATCGACGTTCCGCAAGGTCGTCGCGCGTGGGCCGAATCGCCAGTGGTAGATGTCGTCGCCCTGAGACGTGTCGCCCCCCACGATTCGCCGGCCGGCGATCCAGTCCATGATGGAGCAAGCGTGGTTTTCGCTCGCCAGGCCGTACCAGATGGCATCGAGGTTCAGGAACGTATAGCCGTAATCGTAGCGGCGTCCCTCCTTGTCGATACTCGCGAAGAACCGCCCGGTGTCGCTGTTCCAGAACAGCCTATTTGCGACCGTCTTGACTTCGCGGGCGTGCTCGCGTAGCGACTCCGGAACCAGCTTCAATGCGCCCAGAGGCATGCCCCAGCCGGGATTGTCCTCGATCGCCTGCTCGAGATCCGCCATGGCGAGCGTCGCGGCATAGTACTGATTCGTGGCGTAGAGATCGTCCCATCCGAACGGCATCAGGTCCCAATAGTTGTTTCCGATGCCGTGTCCGCCGCGGACCGTCACCTTGCCGTCTGGGTCTCGAACGAAACCGGGCAGGCCGTCGTGGTTGGGCCACGGATTGCGGATGTGTTGGTTCTCCATACCGCCCATCACGGTCTGCTGATAGCGCAGGGCCAGCCGCATCCGATTGATCTGCTGTCGCAGGAAATCCAGATCGCCGGTCCAGTTGAAGTACCTCGCGCTTGCCAGAATGAAAATGGGATTATTGATCGTATGACGCGTGTCATAGGCGGTAAAGAACGAATCGATCTCGAACCGGCCTTCGGACTCGCCCGGAGCGAGACAGATTCGGATTCGCTCGATCCTGCCGGTCCACTTGGGATGTCGATACATCGTGATGATGGAATGATAGCAATCGCGCGAAAGCGGCGTCTTCTCGGGACGGAAATACACGCGACGGTCCGCGCCGAATTCGCTGTCCCCCTCGCGCAGCCATTCGACATACGGAAGAGCATGATTCTTCGGGTCCCCCTGCCGCAGCCAGCGCAATTGCAGATACGGCGACTGGAACGCTTCGATGGGATAGCCTTGTGGCGTGGCGAGGGTCGGCGAAGTGCCCGTCGCTTCGAGCTGCCAACGATTGTTCTCGATCCCAAGTGACTGGAGATTGTGGCGTTCCCACAGTGCAATGGCCTTCTCGCCCGCATACTCTTGTCGTTTCCAGTGGCGCAGGTGGTCGCCCACCCAGCCGGGGACTTTGTCCAACGGCTGAAAATGCCACCCGAAGGTCTTGCCCTTCACACGGTCGGGATGGTTGTCCGACTGCGTCCAGAGGGGAAACGGCCAGCCGTCGTCGTGGGCGTGGGAGAAATGCTGATGCGTGAGCACGCATCCTTCGTCATCCATCTGCATGCCCAGGAGCAACGAGCGGTGAACCTCCTGAATCGTGTTGTCGGAGCCGCGCGGACATGCGTTGCCGAGCCAGATGTCGGAAGTGAGCAGATACTCCTTGTTGAAGAGGGTCAGGCCGTTGCCGAGACGATGGTGGAAATGATACCACAGGTAGTGCGTCAGCAGATCGGCTTGCTCGGCATGACCGGCAAACTCAAAGCGCGGGAAATCCTCCGGGACATCCTGCACCAATCGAACAATCGTGTCGGCACCGGCCTCTGGCGCCGCGTCAGCAGTCGCTGTTAACAAAACAATCGTCAGCAGAAGTGTCCAGATTCCATTACCGCTTCTCATCTTAGCTTTCCTTATAACAGGATCGTATTCGGCGCCGGCCAAGCCACCTTTTCACCGCGTCTATACGGGCGTGTGCTCCTCGCCGGGCAGGTCGAGGATTCGCGCGGCGCGGTAACGCCTGGCAAGCTCAGGATGCCGGCGCAACAGGTGCAAGGCCAGAAGGCCCGAGACCAGATAGCCGGCGGGGGTGAGCTTTAAGACAGGACCGGCGCCCACCCGGTCGGCCACCGGAGCGAGTATCAGGAAGATGACCGTGGCGATGCCCCAAGTGCCGCCAACGACAAACGCCATGCGCTGTCCGAGGCGCAGACCCGAAGCCTCTCGGGCCAACGTGATCGTCAGGATGTAGGCGGCCATGGATGAGAAGCCCACGCCGAACAGCAGCCACGCGGCCGCTCTGGATTCAACAAACATGAAGTACAGAATCGCAAAGGGAATCGACAGCAGAAAGGCCCAGGCCGCACTGGGCAAGTCGCCCTTCCGGTGAGCGATCACCGCCCAAACGAATGGCCCTATGACGCCGCCCCACCCGAACATCGCGGTCGAGAAGCCGCCAAACGCCAGTCCAAAACCTAGGTCATCGAGATACGTCGGAATCAACAGCAGAACGAACGTCGTCGAGACTGCCGCCGGAAGACCGATGGACAGCACTCGCCAGAATGCCAAGCCATTGGAACGGGGCACGGCCCGCCGGTCGGTCGTCTGCGCCTCCTTGCCATCGACCGCAAGATGCACTCTGGACAACACGATGGCAAGAATGCCGACGATTGGACACAAGATCAGTGGATACAAGCCCTTCAACCCGTACGACTCGACTAAGACGGCCGAGATCGCCCCGCCGCTGGCGAAACCGAAGAAGCCCGACGTCATGAACACCGCCGTGCTCAAGGCCGGCGGAATCCGGTCGAGCGTATGTACGCCCCGGAGCCCTTCCGGATGGGCAATGGCAATCCCGGAACCGCTCACGATGCCGAAGCCGATGAGAAGAACGACCCCGGCCGGGGACCTCGGCGCCAGTGCCATCAGGCATATGCCCGCGGCCAGGATCATGCCGACATGAAGAAAAAGGGGGCGGGTCTTGCCCGATCTCATGTGCCCCGTCAAGAGTTGAACGCCATTCGAGGTCAGCGTCAGCGCCGCGAGAACGAAACCACCGACCGACAGCGAGATGGTGAACTCCCGGCGAATGGCGGGCAGAATGGCCGGAAGAACGTTCCCGAACATGTCCACCAGGAAGTGACCGCCCGACAGGACGATCAGTTGTATCCATTGCACTCTGAGCGACCGCTGATTCATCGATGCCCTGCCGATCTCCAAAGGCCCAAGCCGCGGGCGAAAGCCCAGAGGATAGCGGATTTGCCGCGAAGTGCAAGGGCTGAGGAACCGAACTGGGCGGCGCCGAGAGGTCGTGATCGATCCGGCCGTGCTCAGTTCTTGATCTCAAGGGTCCCGGTCAGGCGGATATCCTTCGAGGAATGGCCGAGCATGACTTTGAACTCGCCGGGTTCGACCACCCACTCCAGATGGCGGTTCAGCAACGCGAGATGCTCCGGCGTGAGCGCGAAATTGACGGTCTTCTTCTGCCCGGGCTGCAGGGAGATCTTCTGAAATCCTCGCAACTGCATGACCGGTGTCACCACGCTGCTGACGAGATCGCTGAGATACAGTTGCACCACCTCGGCTCCCGGCCGATCCCCCGTGTTTGTGACGTCCGCACTGATCCGGATCGTGGCACCGGTTCCGGCTGTCTTCGGTTCGATCTTCAGATCGCTGTATGCGAAGGTCGTGTAGCTCAAGCCATGGCCGAACGCGTACAACGGCAGCGGATTCATGTCCACGTACGGCTTGCCCCACCCGTGCTCGATCCAGTACGACTTCGAAGGCTTCCAGTTGTAGTAGACGGGCAACTGTCCCGCATGCCGTGGGAAGGTCACGGAAAGCCGCCCGCTCGGATTGCAGTCGCCGAAAAGAACGTCGGCCACCGCTTGCCCGCCCTTCTCGCCGGGAAGCCATGCCTCGACCACGGCCGGGATGTGCTCGGCGATCCAACGAATCGCCAGCGGCCGGCCATTGATCAGGACGACCACGGTAGGTGTGCCTGTCTCGTACACGGCCTGGACGAGCTCGAGTTGTAAGCCCGTTAGTTCGAGCGTGGCCGCGTCGTAAGCCTCGCCATCCGTTCCCGTCTTGTTGGGGGACTGCCACTCGTTTTCCCCGATGACAACTATCGCGACTTCCGCCCGGCTCGCCGCTTCTCGGGCACGAGCGATCTCGTTGCCGCCCGCCCCCACGACCTCGCAGCCCTTGACGTACTCGACCTTCGTGCCGGGTGCGACGGCCGCTCTGATCCCATCAAGGACCGTCACGACCTCCTGCAAAACCGTCAGCGAAACGTAATCGCCCAACTGATTCTTCTCATGATCGGCGTTTGGACCGATGACGGCAATCGAGCCGACGTCCTTGCTCAACGGCAATAGATTGCCCTCGTTCTTGAGCAGGACGATGCTTTCACGAGCCGCCTGCAGGGCCAGCTCCTGATGCCCGGCGTTGTGCACGACCCGCTCCGCCCGGGCTGTGTCGACGAACGGCTTCTCAAACAGGCCAAGCCTGAACTTCAACTTCAGGATGCGACGGACCGCGCGGTCGAGCAGGGCCTCAGGGACAAGCCCCTCCTCAATGTTCTCGGCCATGTCCTGCATGTAGCCGGGCTCATACGAGATGCCGACATCGACGCCGGCCCGCAGAGCCAGGGCGCCCGCCTCCTGATAGTCCCTGGCCAGTCGCGTGTAGATGAGCGTTTCGATACCGTTGCCTTCGCTCAGGACCAATCCATCAAAGCCAAGTTCTTCGCGGAGAATCTTCGTGAGAATCCACTCCGAGGCATGAGCCGGCACGCCGTCGATGGTGGGATACGTGGCCATGACGCCCAGCGCCCCTGCCACTTTGATCCCGGCCACCCAGGGCGGCAGAAAAACCTCTCTCAGCATTCTCTCGGAGATCTCCATGGCGCCCCGCTCCAGGCCGCTGACCGGCTGGCTCTGGCCCGGGTAATGGCACAGGACAGCCACAACATGCTCTTGGGATTTGATGTCGGCGCCCTGCACCGCTTCGACGATGGTCTGCGACATGCGACTGCAGAGGAATGGGTCCTCGCTGTAGGCCTCTTGATTGCGGCCGAGGCGAGGATCGCGGATGGGTTCGACCACGAGCGTACACAACTGATGAATCCCCACGGCGCGCGCTTCGGCCGCGGCGGCCGCGTAGATCGCGCGGGTCAGATCGAGGTTCCACATGCTGCCCAGGCCCGGTCCTTCGGGGAAGATCGTGCCGAGAGAGCACATCAGGCCGTGAGTGCCCTCCTCGGTCTGAAGCAGCGGAATGCCGAGCCGCGTTTGCCGAATCGCCAATTCCTGCAATTCGTTGAAGAACCTGGATTGCTGCCCCGGTCCCTCCAACAGGATATGGTTGGCCATCGTGAAGAAGCCGCCGGCCGGCCCGACGCCCGGCTCGCTCCGGCCCAGCGTGAACTTTCGGCTCCCCTCCATCTTGCCCTTCACGCCCTCGCCAAGCTCCCGCTTGTACAGGCACGGCATATTGATTTGCCCGATCTTCTCGGCGAGCGTCATGCGACTCAAAAGGTCCTCAACGCGGACACTGACGGGCTGCGACGAGTCACGGTACAGCGCGTCCCCCGCCGGTGCGGCCGATGCCGGCAGGACTGCGACGCACAACATCAATTCGAGAATGACGGCTTGCGTCTTCATAGCGTGGATTCCTCCTGCCGCCGTGTCCCGGACTTCAGTCAAAGGCGGCTCTGTGCTCGGTCACATAACGCGTGACATTGGCTACGGTGTCGACCCAGAGACCGCTGCGCGGGTCCCGGGCATACTCACAGAATGCTCGCAAGGTATCACTGAGCGTCGTCTGTCGACCGCCGGGGCCGATCTCGTGGCCGCAAAGGACCAGCCAGAGCCCCTGTTCCGCCGCCTGATCGATCAGCACCTTGAGCTGCTCGAAGCTGAGGCCGTCGAACTCCATAGCCATCAGTTGGGCCGGATCGCAGAACGCCGGATCGTTGGCCCCTTCGTCGCGCCAGCCGCGACCCGCCAGGAATCGCTCGGCCACGAGCGGCACGTAGCTCCGCAGTTCCCTGCCCCGCCCAACGTACTTCTGCCCGCAGGGATAGGCGAACGTGAGCGGGCGGACGCCCAGCAGCGCCTCAATCTCTGCGCTTGCTTCATCCAACTCCGCGGCCATTTGCGCCAGTGTATAGTTCTCGAGGGCCTTCTCGCGCGCCCATGGGAAGTTCCCCGTGCATGGATGGCGCATGGAGTGGTTGCCGATTTCGTGGCCCGTTGCGAGCACATCCTTCCACTCGGAGAGTCGCTCCCGGGCCCGCCCCGTCGAGATGTAGAAGGTCGCTTTGAGGTCGTATGCGTCAAGAATCGGGATGCCGGCGTCCAACTGGCTCGGGCGGGCATCGTCAAACGTCAAGCTCACCGCGGCCCGCTTGCCATCGGGCCAAATGAACCGGCTCACAGGGGCTCGGCCCGTCGCATAACGGTCGGAAGCAGAGGCGGGACCTGGACTCTTTCGAGGGGAAGAACATGAGGCCGACCCCAGCACAAAGAGGCAGAGCAATGCTCCTGTCGCAACGGTTTTCATGGCAGTGTCCCTCGCGGGCGGCATGGACTCTTGCGTCACAGGTTGTAAAGCTCTTCATCCTCCAGGACCGCGAAGCCGGCCTTCTTGACGACCTCCACGGCTTTTGTGAGTTGCGGCGGGTCAATCTCCATGCAACACACGCCGGTCTGGTGCGGCTGCAAGACGAACCCGTAGGCATCTTTGACGTTGATGCCGTTCTCCGCCAGAACGGACGTGAGCTTGTGGAAATTCCCGGGCTGATCGGGCACCGAAACGGCGACAATGTCCTTCAGGGCGCACGCGCAACCGACGTCGGCCAGCGCCAGATACGCATCGTTCGGTTTGTTCACGATGAGCCGCAGCAGCCCGTAGTCCCCCCGATCCTGAATGGTGAAGGCTCGGATATCGATATCGCTCTTGAAGAGGTTCTCCGAGATCGATTTCAGTCTGCCGGCCCGGTTCTCGACAAAGATCGTCACTTGCTTGGCCATAGTGCCCTTCTTTCGTGGCGAGGCCATCTTGGCCTTGTCTTCGTAGATCGTGCGTCC
>CBFDBY010000045.1:0-43849 GCA_965603165.1 uncultured Phycisphaerae bacterium | reverse complement strand
TATCATGAGACACTCGAGCACAAAATACGCCGTGGCAGCGGTCCTCGTCCTGGCCGCGATTGTCGGCATCAGTCTGTTCCATAGGACAGGAAGCATTACATGGGCCCTCGAGCAGAGTATCGAGGCTCTGAGCAAGTACAACGCAGTAATCGTTGAAGGATGGGATTCAGAACGGTCGTGGCGAGAGGACGGCAGCCTGGAGCTGAGGTCGACCAAAATGTGGGCCGTTGCCAACGCGGGTCAAACCATGGTCGAAAAGTACCGTCATGAAGTGGACGGCGTTCCGATCCTCGTCACAAACGGCGAGAAGACCTGGCGATACGATTCGCAAACCAACACGGTTCGTATTGAACACCGTCCTTACATCGCTTCGGAATGTTGGTTCGGCCGACTCCTGCAACAACTGAGAGACGCTCGCGAAGCAGGAGTCATCACGCAGTGGGAAGAGGCCCGTGGGAGAGACCCGGCGACGGGGAGACAGCGGGTCTTTCTGACCGTTGCCTGGCTGGATGGGCGCTGGAATGGGCCTCGATCCATGTGGTTTGAATTCGATGTCGAAAGCAAGCTGCTGATTCGAGTCAAGCAGTGGGAGAACGTCGGCCGAGAGGGCCCGGCAGCTTTCGTCGTAGAAAGCATCACATACCGCGAAAGCCTGCCGGATGACCTGTTCGAGTTCGAGATCCCCGACGGGGCCACGGTAGTGGAACAATAGGCCATGAGCCTGGCAAGCCCGGGGGCAGCCATCTGTCCTGTGGATCAGATACGCAGAAGACAGGCGGTCTGCCCCCGGAGCGTCCTGATTGACCTGCCAAGTCTCCTCTCTTGCCCATGAAATCAAGTCTGGATGTTTCGTGGCCGTCCTGCATTCTCAGTCGGAAATGGGGTTCGTCCGCGCAAAATGCGTACTTTCCTTACTTGATGAGAAGGTATTGGGCTGCTATACGTAATGGTAACGTGAGGCAGGGTTCTCCAATCGAGTCCACAAGCGACTTTGAGTGAACCTCCAATGAACGTGCGGGGCGTGCGCGCTCCGTACCGATAGAAGTTGCACCAGGTGGCGGCGCTCTGCGAAGGCAGTGCCCATGAAAGCAGATACACCTCACAAGACAGTCGTATGCAGGAGACAGCCCGCCGTCGAGCCGTTGCCGTCGAGCCTTGTCGCGCAGAGCGTCTCGGCGTGCGGATGCTTCTGCAGCAACGACGTATCGAAGCCGCCTGAGCAGAAGGGTCCGGCCGGACGAGAGGGTGTGCGGCAGCCGCAGACGGCCAAGAGCATTCTTGACAGAATCGGCTGGAAGGGATTGTGCCTCGTCGTTTGGCGCTCGACGCCCTTTCCGTTGCGTCTGATTTCGTTCTTCTACGGATTGGCCGTCTACAGAAAGCTGCTCGCGGCCAGCAAGGATCCCTTCGATCTACACACCTTGCACACCGACAAATACCGGTGTTCGCTGGCGTTCAGGCTTCTCAGGCCAAGATATCATAAGGTGCGGCGGTTCCTCGATTCTCTTGGCATGGAAGAGAGAGTACCACCCGACTGAGACGGCTGTGCTAAGAGGGCTTGCGAAAAGCTTCCCGCGCAGCGGTGTGGCTCCTCTCGCGGCAGACTTCCTTTAGGATGACGGCAAGAGTGTGGCTGCAGGCACGGAGCCCGCTCCCTATGGGCCGGGTTGTGCTGCCGGCTCGGGGGCCGGCTGCGGCTGCATCGAGAAATCCACCTGGGGCACTTCCGTCTTCGCCCGCTCGGTCGCCTCGAAATACGGCTTCGCTTCTACCCCCGCCTTCTTGGTGAAGAACGAGCCAAAGAACTCGCGCGTGTATGTGTTCAGTTCCCGGGCCGCCTGGTTGTACCGCGTCCGCGCCACGGCGATGCGATTCTCCGTGCCTTCGAGCTGGTCCTGCAGGGCCAGGAAGTTCTGATTGGATTTGAGCTCCGGATAGGCCTCGCGGAGCATGAGGAGTCGGGAAAGGAACCCGCTCAAATTGTTGGAGGCCTCGATCTTGCCCGCGACCGTGCCGGCCTGAAAATACTTCGTGCGCGCCTGGGCGATGTTCTCGAAGATCTCCTTTTCCTGGCTGGCGTAGCCTTTCACGGTTTCGACCAGATTGGGCACGAGATCGAGCCGGCGTTGAAGCTGGGCATCGACGTTGGCCCAGGCCTCTTCGACGCCCTGCTCGAGGCGTACAGCGCGGTTGTACCCTGCCCTATACCAGCCGAACAAGGCGAGGCCCACAAACAGCACGACCCCGAGAACGCCAAGAATGATCACCGCGATCAGCGACCCTGCTCTGCCTGACTGCTTCATCTCTGTTTCCCCACAATCGTTTGTGTCTGTTGTCGTTCTTACCAGCCGCCGCTGGCGCCTCCTCCGCCGAAGCCCCCTCGCATGCCCCCGCCGAATCCACCGAACCCGCCGCCGAAGATGCCTCCGCCGTAGGAGCCGCTTCGGCCGTAGCCGCCATAGCCGCCGAACCCGCGGAACAGGGATGGCAGGAACAACCACCACAGGCCTCCGCCCCGGCCCCCGCCGATCATGAAGATCAAGAAGAATATGAACAACAGGGAGCCGATTGGCATACCGCAGAACGGCACGACGGGCCGTCGCCCCTGGGGCATGGGTGGCAGCGCCGGCATCCCGGTTAAGGTCACTCCCGTCTGCTGGGCGATTCGTCGGACTACCTGCAGGTTCGCCTCGTAGATGCCCCGGCTGTACTCGCCTTTCTTGAGATACGGCGCCAACACGCTTCGCCCAACCTGTCCGGCGAACCGGTCGGTAATGACGCCTTCGAGACCGTAGCCGACCTCGAAGCGGTACTCCCTGTCCTTCAGGGCCAGGGTGAACAGCAGGCCGTTGTCCTGGCCCTTCTGGCCGAGCCTCCACAGGTCGTGTGCCTGGTGGATGGAGAACTCCTCGATGGGCACATTGCCGGTTGTCTGGACGGTCAGGACGATGTACTGCGCGCCGGTTTTCTGCTCCAGCTCCTGGAGAATGCCGAGCAGCGAGCGCTCATCTTCCGCGTCGATCACATTGGCGTTGTCCACCACGTATCGGGTAGGCATCGGCAGGTCGCCTCCGGCGGTCGGCGACGCGACCAGTGCCGGCACCAACAGGACGGCCATATACAGTGGGAGCAGGCTTCTATGCATCTCTACAGCTCGAACTTGTCAACCGTCGTCGTCAGGAACTCCACGGACCCGACAATGGCGGTGAAGGCGTTCTGGATGTCCGTATCGGTCAGTCGAGGCTTCTCGTATCGCCAGCGCTCGGCGGCCACAACGGCGTTCAGGTCGATTTGGAACTCACCGGCCGCTTTCCGCAGCGCCGCCTCCATAGTTGTCGGCCGCTCGATGTCCCTGAGCCACAGCATGGCCCGGGCCAGAGGGGCCAGTCCTTTGGCGGTCGATATGAGAATGTCGCGGACCAGCTTTTTGTTGCCGGCCGCCGCGATATAGCCTTGCCGCAGCCGGACGAGTGTCGCCTTGAGCTCCCGCTCGCACTGGAGCCGGACGTCCGCCTTCTCGATACGGAGAGAGGCGAACGGGTCCGCGCCGACGATCGTCTCGTGCCTCAATTGAAAATCCAGGAATTCGATTCCGAAGACGTCGCGCGATCGATCGATGTAAGCGGGCGTCATCAGCAGCGGCGGAGAGAGCCTGTGCTTCCGCATCGGCTTGGCGAGCGCCGCGACGGCATCGAGCGCCGTGACATCGGGTCGCTCCAGCACGACCACCGTGTTGATGTCACTGCTTCCGGGCTGAAAGTCCTCCGTCAGGCTGCTGCCGACGACCGTGACGCTCTGGAGACGATCGGCCAGCGCCTTTCGCAGATGCTCGACCAGAAGCGTCAGCGGCTCTTGTAACGCCGGACGAACTTTGTCCAGCGACAGTGCACCATTCCTATCGGCCATATCGTCCACCCCTTCCTTTGGGAGACCAATCGTACAAAACGGCCGTAGTGTACCGCATCGACCGGCCCAGGACAATCGTGCGGCCCGGCAGGGCCCGCCGTCGGGGGAAAAGTGCCATTTTGGCAGCTCAGAGCGGCTTTAGACACAGGATGGGCGGTCCGCCGGGGCCACAATCGGGGTGTTTTGCGGACTTTCAGGTCTGGCACGCCGTTTGCTCATACCTCCACTGGAAATGCGTATCGTTGAACGCGTATCGAAATGACATCGTGTATAACGAAGAAAGGAGGTCAGGTATATGGCGTTAGTACCTTGGACCAGAAGAGGCCGAAACGAATTGGTCAGACTGCATGACGAGATGGACAATCTGTTCGATGGATTCTTCCGCGGCTTGGAGAGGCCGTTCGCGGGCTACAAAACCTGGCCGGCCATCGACGTGGCCGAAAAGGGCGATGCGATCGTGGTTCGGGCCGAGGTGCCCGGCTGCCAGCCGGAAGATGTTGAGATCTCCGTCTACGGCAACACCCTGACGATCTGCGGCGAGAAGAAAGAGGCGAAAGAGGAGAACGAAAAGGGTTACTACCACCTCGAAAGCACCTACGGTTCGTTCCGCAGAGAAGTCACGCTGCCGGCGGATGTCGACGAGGACAAGATCGAGGCCGTCTGCAAGAACGGCGTCCTGTCCATCACGCTGCCGAAGGCCGAGAAGACGAAAGCCGTAAAAGTGAAAGTTCAGGGATAACCGATCCCGTGTGATTCGCAAGTCACAAGAAGATGCCACCTGCGTCGCGCGATGCAGGTGGCGTTTCTTTGCGCGCGCGACCAAGCGGGCAGGGGAGATGCGGTGTCTTGTCTCACGAATCGCTTCGGATCAACTGCGGCAGGCGACCGGCCAGGCCGATGCGGTCGTCCTTGACGATGACGACGCCGGCGATGCCCTCAATGGCGGCGATGCGTTCAAGAGCCGCATCGACATCATCAACCGTTCGGACGAGGTTCGCCGCCTGTGTGGCGGCCGCGTCCGCCAGGGCGGCGTCGGTGGCGACCACCGTCGCCAGGTCGCACTGCCCGAGGCTCGTCGAATGGCCCATCGTGCCCGAGGACGAGCATATCGAAACCGGGGTCTCATGCGGCTCGATCGCGAAGGCGAGCCGGTTTGCCAGCCCGGTCGCCCCCGTGCCGAGGCCGACAACCACCGGCTCGACGGTCCTGAGATAGATATCACCCCCATTGTCGACGATGGCCTCCGTGGCGCCGGCGCGCAGGGCGGCTTCCGCTGCACACTGCGCCATCGCGCCCGCGACCGCCGCCATAGGCCCGACGCCGACAAGCTGTGCCGCACGGGCCGTGCGTCGTGCGATCTCCGGCACATCGGGGGGGAGGTCGACGGGTGCGAAAGAGTGTTTGAACTCAGGCTGCCGGCCGATGTACCCCTCGAGGATTCCGCGCTGCCGGACGATCTCGGCCGTCGCAAGGTCGAATCTGTCGCAGCAGATGCGAAGCACCGCCTCGCGATAGGTGAATATCCGGTACGTACGTTTGCCGGTCACCATCAGAACGCTGACGCGCAAGCCCCGAAAGGACAGACACGAATGCATGCGAGGCACTCGATGCAGTCCGATTCATCGAACGTCACTCGACGCGTGGCCGGGTCGGCGACGCGCAGAGCCTCTGTGGGGCAGTGGGGGATGCAGTGGCCGCAATGCGTGCAGCGGTCCTCGTCCCACGTCACTCCCTTGCCCGTGTAGTTGATCGTGACGTTGAAGGTCTTCACGAATTCCAGCCCACCTCGGATATCCTCCTCCGTCCCGGTTACGTCGAGCACGAGGTAGCCTTCCTCTTCCGGCGTCACCTTGGCGCGGAAGACGTTCACGATGAGATTATGGTCCTTCACCAGGTGGTAAATGATCGGCTTCTCGCATTCGCATCGCGGGAAGAACAGCATCAGCTTCTTCGTCACGGTTTGACTCATGACTGTTTCTCCCTTGTCACCAGGGGCTTCATCGTGGTGTCTTTAGGAAGCGGTGCGATCGGTCGGGCGAGCAGGAACTCGCCCCGGCGAATCTCATCGGCCAACAGGTTGGCGATCTCCAGCGCCTTGTAGTAGGCCGAGAGTGAGCCGACGGCCACGTTCCGGCCGTCGATCTGAATCTCGCCGCTTCGCAGTTGCTCGTAGCTGACGTGGCAGAGGACCCGGCCGGTCTTTTGCGGATAGTCGCTGCCGTAGTCCACCACGGGGGCGAGGATGTCCCGGTCGCGCACGCACGTGCGTTTGAGCACCTGCTCGTTGAGGATGGGAATGGGGACGCCGACGCCGAGCGACAGCGACACGCCGTAACCTCGGAAGCTCGCCCCACGCACGAACTGGGGGCGCATCTGCTTCATGTCGGCCGTCAGGGCGAGCGTGCCCGCCCCCTCTTTCGGCACGCCGTCCGGCGTGCGCTCACAACCGCCCGCGTGCTGTGTGCCCTCGGCGTAAACGTGCCCGTGCGCACCCGCCAGCCACACCCGCGTGCCAACGCCGATCGTCTCATAGCACGGGTCGTTTAGCAGCGGCGACAACTGGCCGGCGGAGCAGTAATTCGCGTTCTTCCGGCCGGGCTCCAGGGCCCCCATATACGTGTAGATCGGTCGATCCGAATCGTTGACCGCCACGTTGTAGTTCTGGTAGCAGTTCCGTGGATTGACCATGATGGCCTGGTTCAGGTCGTGGATCGTGAAGTACGTGCGGATCTCGCGGCGCGGGTAACAGTCGGTCCCGTAGGACAGGGCGAAGAGCTGAAGCGTCTTGCCCGCGACGAGGTCCTCGATCACGTGGCCGCCGCCGTAGCGGAACTCGCCGGGATAGTCCATGTTTGCCGGGTCTCCGTGGCGCAGTTGCGTCGCGCCGAGGTAGACGTCCACGGCGGCGATGCCGGTATAGACGAGCACGTCCTCGATCCATGCTTCGGACATGCGAATCTTGGGCTTGGAGTGCCCGAAGTTGATGAAACAGCCGGAAGAGCACATCGGGCCGAACGTGGCGGTCGTCACAACGTCCACCTCCTTCGCCGCCGCGACGAGGCCCTTCTTATCGACGTAATCCATGATCTCGTCGGCGGTCAGCACGACGGCTTTGCCCGACTCGATTCGCTTGTTGATCTGCTCATAGGTTTTCATGTTCTGTCTTCATCCAGGAGGATCACTTGCCGGCGGCGACGTCCACGCATGCGAAATCACCGGCGGCGTTGCGGGCGTAGATCCGGCCGTTCGCCAGGACCGGGGTCGTCCAGCACTTGGTCTTCGGCAGGATCTGGGCGCGGGCCACGACGTCGAACTCCTGCGGATCGGCTTTCGCGATCACAAGCTCGCCTTTCTCGCTCATGATGATCAGCCGACCGTCGGCGCTCATCATGAGCGAGCCTTTGCCGAGACTCTTATCCTGCCACTGCTCGGCGCCGTCCTGCAGCCGGAGGCACTTGAAGACTTTCTCATCGAAGCCATACACGTACCCGTCGCGCAGCATCGGGCAGTTGATCTGCATGGCCATCGCTTTGTTTTCCCAGACCTTGCTGGCCTTGCCGTCCTTGATCTCCAGCAAGGCGCAGCCCCGGCCGTACCCGGAAGAGATGAACATCTGATCTCCGGCGATGACCGGGTCGGGAGCGTTCACCTCGTACTTCGTCTTCCAGGGGAACTCCCACATCGGCTTACCGTCGGCCTGCCGGACGGCAAAGAGCGTGACCTCGCCGAAGAGGGCCAGGCACTTCTGACCATCCATCTCGAACAAAACGGGCGTGGCGTATCCGCACTTGTCTTTGCCGTTCTGCCAGAGAAGATCGCCCGTGTTCTTGTTCAGCGCCAGGCCGGCCTTGCCGATGTTGAGCAGCAGCATATCGTCCACGATCAGGGCCGAGCTGGAGAAGTGCCACGTCGGAAGCTCGAAGCCCATGTCTTTGTTAAGCTGCTTCTGCCAAAGCACCTTGCCGGTCCCGGCGTCGAGGCAGAACAAATCCCCCATCTTGCTGAGGGTGTATACCTTGCCGGCATCCACGGTCGGCGTCGAAAGCGTGCCGCCCTCGTAATACTTGGGTTCGAGCGGGCAGGGGTACGTGTGCTTCCAGATTTCCCGGCCGGTGGCCGCGTCGAGGCAATAAACGACATCGGTATTGCTCTTCTTGCCCGTATTGCCCATGGCGTAGACCCGCCCATCGGCAACGGCGGTCGTGGAGAAGCCCATCCCCACCGATTTCTTCCAGAGCACCTTGGGCCCCGCATCGCCCCAATCAGACCTCCAGTCCGTCTCGGCGCTGATCCCGTTACGGTCCGGGCCTCGATAGCAGGGCCAGTCCGCCCCGGCCGCCGCCTGACCGATTACCGCCAGAACCGCCATACCCAGCAACACGATTTTCACTGGTTGATTCATTGTTTTACATCCTCCATAAGCAGGAATTGAGTTTCTGTTCTCACGGTTACGTTAGGGCGGCTATTGTACCGCACCGCCGGGCCGGATCAAAGGGCCTCGTGGACAATTTGCCCGGGCAAGGATTCTTCTTGAAAGCCCGCATCTCGCACGCTAAAATTCCCTATTCATAGAAGTAGTATCGCGGGATTATACACCTTGGGATTCGGCAACCTTGCGACCCCGCAGATGCCGGCGCCTTGTGCCGATCGTGGCAGTGCCGGCTGGGACATCACTGCACTCAAGATGGGGGACGTGGCCATGAAACGCGTATTCGTTTCCTCAACCTCCGTGGACTTGGAGTTGGTCATCGGAGAAGCCTGCATGAGATGAGGCGACCGTCGGCCCGCGAGCGGCGGGGCCGGGATGCTGCGGATCGGGAGAGAGCAAGGAGAGAATCATGAACAGGGATGTGATAACACGCGCATTGTTGGCCGTCCTTGTGACGGCGTCGTTCGCCGTGGGGGCGGAACTGCCGGCGAAGGTGGAGGACGGCGTCATGCTCCACTGCTTCGGCTGGCCGTTCAGCGCGATCGAGGTCAACCTCGACCGCATCGCGGCCGCCGGCTTCAACGCCATTCAGGTTTCGCCCATCCAGCGAATCCGTGAGCCCAGCGCGCAGGAGAGGGCCGACTGCCCCACGACGGGGCCCTGGTGGCTGTTCTACCAGCCCGTCAGCTTCGCGAGTGTCGGCAACTACAAGCTCGGCACGGAAGGGCAGTTCCGTAGCCTCTGCGAGAAGGCCGAGGCCAAAGGCATCAAGATCATCGTGGACGTCGTGCTCAATCACGTCGCCGACACGGGCCGGCCCGTCAAGGACGACCCCGAGCTCGATCCCGTGCTTCGGGACCCAAGCCTGTACCACGATGCCGTCTCCATCGCGTGTATGCAGGATCGGCGCCAGCTTACGCAAAGGATGCTCGGAACATTGCCGGATCTGAAGACGCAGGACCAGCGCGTGCAGGATATGCACGTGCGGTTCCTCAACCAGTGCATCGACCTGGGCGCCGACGGTTTCCGGTTCGACGCGGCCAAGCACATCGAGACGGACGAAGGCAACGACGAGGATGCCGACTGGGCGGGTGACTACTGGCGGGATGTGCTCGGCCGGCTCAACCACAGCGACCGGCTCTACCTGTTCGGGGAGGTGCTCCAGGACACAGGAGACAATCGACCGGTGTACGAGAGTTTTTACGACATCACCTGCCACAATTACGGCGGCGTGCTGCGGCAGGCGATTCAGAGCCGGGACGTCGGGCCGCTTGGCGGGCACCGGACGGCGCTGTGCGGCATTCGCCCGGACCGGGGCCTCGCCTACGTCGAGAACCACGACGATTACGAACACAATCATTCCCGGCACATGCCCTACTGGGACCGCAAGATGGCTAGCGCGTTTCTCATCGCACGGGCCAGCCTCGTCCCCCGCGTGCTCGACCGCCCGGAGGACGACATCTGGGAAGACCCCGACATCATGGCGGTCAATCACCTGCGCAATGCCGTCGCCGGCACGGGTGAGTTCCTGCGGTTCCCCTCGCGCTATGTCGCCATCGTCGAGCGGGGCGACCGTGCGGTGGTCATCATCAATCTCAGCGATGCGACGGATCTGGACATCGAAACGCGTCTGGTCGACGGCGCGTACGCGAACCGGGCTTCAGTGGCCTGTACTCTGGAGGTTGCCGGCGGGAGGCTCAAGGGCCGGCTGCCCGGCGGGGCCGTCTTTGCCTCCCGCTTGAAGGCAGGCACCACGACCGAGTTCCGAGCGGCCTACGACACCGGCTGGGGACATTCCCTTTACATCCGCGGCAGCGAGCCGCCCCTGTCATGGTCCCGCGGCATTCAAATGCAGTGGACCGATGGGAACATCTGGCTCTGGCGGACCGAGAGCTTCGCCACGGGCACGAACATCGAATTCAAGGTCCTCATCGACGACGAACGATGGGAGATCGTGGGCGGCCAACCGATGCGGAACCACACGGTCACCGCCGGCGGGACGGCCGAGATCCATCCCGTCTTCCCGTGACGTCGCCACCGCCCATAGGGAAATCAAGAAGCAAAATTGCGGCTTTGGCTTGGCGGCCGAGACTGTCCCGATGGGACGCAGGTGCCATGCTTACGCTCGCGTGACCGCGTGCGCGGATTCAATCCGACCGGCCGCGGAGAAACTTTGCCTCGGCATGTACACGGCTCGGGGTCTATCGTATGATTGGAGGTCCGACGGAACGGAGATATTGTGGGCCCGTTTGTGTGCGAGCCATCGCGACTCGTCCTGCCCGAGGTTGGAGATGAGTGACATTACCCGTATCCTGACGGCGATTGACGAAGGCGACACCCGAGCGGTGGATGAGCTGCTGCCGGCGGTGTACCAGGAGCTGCGGCAATTAGCCGCCCGGAAGCTCGCCCGGGAAAGGCCCGGCCAGACGCTTCAGCCAACCGCCCTCGTCCATGAGGCCTACCTGCGCCTCGTCGGCACCGAGGGCCAGAGCTGGAAGGGCAGGACGCACTTCTTCGGTGCGGCCGCCGAGGCCATGCGCCGCATCCTCATCGAAAACGCCCGGCGCAAAGGCCGGCTCAAACGCGGCGCCGGCCGCCGGCGCGTCGATTTGGATGAGGTCCGGATGGACGTCGAAGACCCGTCCACGGATATCCTGGCCCTCGACGAGGCGCTCGCCAAGCTCGAAGCGACCGACAAGGTGAAAGCCGATCTCGTGAAGCTGCGCTACTTCGCCGGCCTGACCGTCGAGCAGGCGGCCGACGTCCTCGGCATCTCCGAGAGGACCGCCAAGCGGTACTGGGCCTACGCCCGCGCCTGGCTCTACGATGAGATTACCTTCGGCTCTTGACGACCTCGGCCCTACGCCCCTTTCCGGCGGGCGCGAGATTTTTTTCATGTCCGCTGGCCCCGCGCCAGTGCGTACGGCGCATTAGCTCGTGGAGGGAGGGGAGGCGATGAATATTCGCAACGGTGGTCTGCCGTGTGCATTGGCCGGCGGACGGAGATTGGGGAGCCTTCAGCCATGACAGCTTCAGACGAAAGATCGGAGGAAATCTTCTGCAAGGCCATCGAAATCACGGACCCCGCAGAGCGAGCGGCCTATCTGGACGAGACCTGCGGCACCGACAGCAAGCTCCGCGCCAGGGTCGAGGCCCTCTTGGCGGCCCACGAGCGGGCGGGCGGTTTTCTCGGATCGCCGGCGGCGGGGGTGACCCTGGACGGCCCGGCCCGGATCGACGGCCCCGGGACGGCCATCGGCCGGTACGAGCTGCTGGAGCTGATCGGCGAAGGTGGCATGGGGCTGGTCTACTTGGCCGAGCAAAAAGAGCCGGTCCGCCGAAAGGTGGCGCTCAAGATCATCAAGCCCGGCATGGACTCCAAGCAGGTCATCGCCCGTTTCGAGGCGGAACGCCAGGCCCTGGCCCTGCTCGATCACCCGAACGTCGCCCACGTCTTCGACGCCGGCACGACCGAGGCCGGCCGACCGTATTTCGTGATGGAATATGTCAAGGGCCTTTCGATTACGCGCTACTGCGACGACAACAAGCTCACGATCGAGCAGCGTTTGCGGCTCTTCGAGCAGGTCTGCGAGGCCGTCCACCACGCCCACCAGAAGGGCATCATCCACCGCGACCTGAAGCCCTCGAACATCCTCGTGTCCGTCCACGGGGATAGAGCGGTCCCGAAGATCATCGACTTCGGCATCGCCAAGGCGATCACCTCGCCGCTAACGGACAAGACCTTCGTCACCTTCCAGGGGCAGTTGCTGGGCACGCCGGAATACATGAGTCCCGAGCAGGTGGACCTGGCCACGCAGGACATCGACACCCGCTCCGACATCTACTCGCTCGGCGTCGTCCTGTATGAATTGTTAGCCGGCGTTCTACCCTTCGAGAGTGAAGCCTTCGAACGAGCGGGCTTAGCCGAAATCCAGCAGACGATCCGCGAGCGAGAGCCCGCCTCGCCCAGCATCCGCCTGACGAGCTTAGGCGAGAGAGCCAAGACCATCGCCGCCAGCCGCGGCACACAGGTCGTTCCCTTAGCCCGCCGCCTCCACCGAGAACTCGAATGGATCCCCCTGAAGGCGATGCGCAAGGACCGCTGCCGCCGCTACCGCTCCGCAAGCGAGATGGGCGACGATGTCCACAACTATCTCGCCGGGAAACCGCTGATTGCCGGTCCTGAGACGGCCATGTATAGGATGCAGAAGTTCGTACGCAAACACGCTGGCTCCGTCGCCACTGTCGCGCTGGTTGCCATCGCCATAGTGCTGGGTCTTGTCGTGAGCACAGTGATGTACCTGCGTGCCGAAGATGCCCGCCGGAAAGAAACCAGCGCGCGCATCGATGCCGAGCAGGCAAGAAAGGCGGAGCAGGAGCAACGAAGTCTGGCTGAACAGAAAGCAGAAGAACTGCGCCGCACCCTTTATGTCAACAGCATCCAACTGGCTGATGCAAAATACAACGAAGGTAACATAGGACGTGTCCGCGAACTGCTGGAGTCATGCCCCCAGGACCTGCGGGGCTGGGAATGGGATCGCGTTAACCATATATCGGATCACTCCATGATGAGCGTTATCACACATCAAGGCCAGGTCCTTTCGATTGCATTAAGTCCAGACGGTAAACGTATGGTCACGGGTGGTTGGGAGGGAGGAATCAAGGTCTGGGACATAGCCACAGGCAAAGAACTAATCACACTCCCTGAGCCTGCGGAAAACGCTATTGTCTGTGTTGCTTTCAGTCCAGACGGCAGACGAATTGTCTCGGGTGGTGATTCTGGTGAGATTAAGGTCTGGGATGCAGACAGTGGCAATGAAGTGGTGAAGTTGATCGGACATGGCAAATGGGTGTTTTCTGTTGCCTTCAGTTCGGATGGGAAGCATATCGTTTCGGTGAGTGACGAGCCCGATGGGATTAAGGTTTGGGATGCTACAACCGGGGCTGAAATAGCAGCCTTTAATCATGAGTGCCATGAAAGGGTCAATTCTGCCGCATTCAGTCCGGACGGCAAAAGTGTAGCCATAGGAAGTGCTGACGAAATAATTAGAATCTGGGATATAGTCAGCGGTAATGAAGAGACGGCACTTGCGGGACATAACGATATCATCAGTACGGTCTCATATAGCTCGAATGGAAAGTTGCTCGCATCAGGAAGTATGGACAATACGATCAAGATATGGGATGCGGTAACAGGTGCTACCGTGATGACCTTGCGCGGGCATGACGGGCCGATCGTGTCAGTTGCATTCAGTCCGGACGGCAAGTACCTGGCATCTGGCGGCAAAGATTGTACGGTCAGGGTCTGGGACATTGCGACCGGCGAGGAAACGGCGACGCTGCGTGGACATGAAGGTTTCGCCGCTTCCGTTGTATTCACTCCGGATGGTAAAGGAATCGTATCAGGAAGTTGGGACGGGACGGTTAAAGTCTGGGACGTGGCCGTCGATTATGAACTATTCCGATTTCAGGGGCATAGAAGCTGGATTAATTCAATAGCGTTCAGCCCGGACGGGAAACGTCTAGTTTCACTCGATTGGGATGGTAAAGTGAAGGTATGGGACGTGCCCAATTGTGCCGAAGTTATGACCCTCAATGGCGGAGGAGGTTTCTACTTCAGGTCGGTGGCATTGGGCCCGGACGGGAAGCGAATCGCCTCGATCAACACGGATCGGGCAATAGTGGTCTGGGACGCCGAAACGGGCGTTGAAGTCAAAACGTTAGGCGGGCAAGACGAGAGTATCTATTGTTTAGCATTCGGCCCCGACGGGCAGCGCATTGTCTCTGGTAGTAACGATGGAACAGTGAAGCTGTGGGATGTGACACAAGGGGAAGAAATCATGGCATTGGGTATAGGTGGGCCTCCGGTACCGGTACTTTCGGTTGCTTTCAGCCCAGATGGTCAGCGTATCGTCTCTTCTGGTTACGATACGACAATAAAAGTGTGGGATGTGGCAAATGGCACCGAACCAATGAAGCTCATTGGGCATGGGAGTGGTATTTTTTCTGTAGCGTTCAGCCCTGATGGCAAGCGCATCGCCTCCGCCTGCCAGCAGGATCATACGGCCAAGATATGGGATGCAGCAACAGGCATGGAGCTGATGACTCTACAGGGTCATGGCGATACTGTGTTTTCTGTTGCATTCAGCCCCGACGGCAGACGCGTGGTGACCGGGAGCAGGGATAGAATGGCCAGGGTATGGGATGCATCAACGGGCGACGAATTATTGGCGCTCCCCGCGTACTTCGATGTAACGAGTGTTGCGTTTAGCCCTGATGGCAAGACTATTGCGGGCGGCACTTATGGCAAAACCATCGTGCTGTGGGAATCCGCTGCACCTGCCGGCGGTTACAGGCCTCGGAAGACTACTGAAACGGCACGGAAGATCGTAGATGACCTGCACGAGAAGCATGGCCTGTACCACGACGCCATAGATGAACTCAAGGCTGATAAGACACTTGACGAGCAAGTAAGAAAGGTGGCGCGGCAGATTGTCAACTCTCGAAAGTGGGAGGATGCTGACAAGCTCAAGGACGAAGCATGGCGGGCTGTCCAGTTGCCGGATAAGGAGATGGAGGTCTATCGATCCGCTCTGGCAAAAGCGCAGAAGGCAAATGGTTGGGAGCCCAACGATCCCGGCATCCTTGCTGGACTGGGTGCGGCACAGTACCGAACGGGTGCATATGAGCAAGCTTTGAAGACACTCGCAAGAGCTGAGAGGCTCGCGGGTGAGGACACCGATCCGTGGGTCCTGGCGTTCAGGGCAATGACCCTACAACGTCTCGGCCGGCTTGACGAGGCCAAGGGAAGACTGAGCCAACTACAGAGTCTGCTCGGGGACGAACGATTTGCCGAGGATGAACAGGCGAAGGCCCTCCTCGCGGAGGCGGAGGGGCTGATCGAGGGCGACAGGCCATGAGAAGTGAGAAGCGATAAGTGACAAGGGACAAGGGACAGCCTTCGCCATTGATGGTGGATTATTGACCACTCTGATCCGCGTGAATCCCGCGTCAATCCGTGTCTACCAAGAAGAGAAGGAGGCGGTGTGCACGGCACACCCTACCACTTGCGGTAGCCGTAGCGGTCGTAGGGTAGGTCTTTGACCCGCGTCTTCACCTACGCCGTTGTGCAACCCGGGGCGATCAGGGTTTCCGTTCCGTCGGCGGCGAGCTGGTTGAGGACGTCGGCGATGGTTCGGTCCTTGCAGCGTTCCTTGTAGGCGGAGAAGGGCTTGGGGCCGAAGAGGGCGGTCATGGCCCGCTGGACGCGGGTGCGATTCCATGCCAGATCCGAGGTCAATTGGATCAGCGAGAGCGGATCGTATTGAGCCGCCCCGTGCGCGGGGTGGTGGTGCTCCCGAAGCCGCTGCAGAAGAGTAGGGCAGTCCGCATCGGCGGATTGTTCCTCGGGTACGGTGGGTCCACAGGCCGCGTGTTGTTCGCTATCCTCACGTGGTGCCGGGATCATCGCGGAGAGCAAGTTTGTCTGGGCCGGCTCGACGGGCTCCGCAGGCTGCTCCGCGCGAGGCGCCAGCTCCGGCTCTTCGGAGGCCGGGCTTGTCGGCGGGGTCGTTGCCTTCGACGGCGTGTCGGCATCGGCCACGGCGGGGATGTCTTGCGAGACGGGAGCATCCTCATCCCAAACCGGGACCTCCTCGTCGGCCGGTATGCACAAACGGGGCTCGACTGAATCAGTCGCCGCCGGCTCCGGCGTCGGCGATGTGGGGACCTCGAGTTGCTCTGCGTTGTCCGGCGTCGGCGGAACTTCGCTCAGCTCGTCGCGATCATCCATGCACGCGCGTTCCTGCGGCTCATCAGGTTCGAGCCGCTCGGCTTGTGGCTCGGGCCGGTGCTCCTGGGCTTCGGTATCGGTGCGCCGGTCTTCTTGCAGGGTCGGCTCCGGCTGGAGGCTCTTTTCGCAGGTCGCCTCGTCCGGAGAGGGCTGCGGCTTCTCTGCCGGCGCCTCCTCGGGGCGATGCTGCTCCGGTTGCGCTGTTGGCCCGGGCAAAGTGTCCTTCTCCGGGGCCGTTTCGGCCGGGGCTTCGACCGTGGTCGTCTCGGCAGGCTGCGGGGCCGTCGGCTCAGAGTGGGCCTCGGTCTGCGTCGCGTGTTCCGAAGGCCAAATCTGGCGGACCACCTGTTCCGCAGGGTTCTCGCCGCCGAGCACCTTCGCCTCGCGGCAGGCGAACGTGAGCTTGTTGAGCAATTTCTCTAACTGGCGGATGTAGGTCCACGGCAGCTCCGTCGCTTTCCATCTTGTGGCGCCGTTTCTCAGGATCGGCGTCATGGCTCCAATGAGGCCTCGGCTTGCCGGGCTGGTCCGCAGGGCGCTGAGGACGAGATCGACCTGTCGTGACAGGTTCTCAAGGCGGTCGGCCTCGGCGTTCTGCACGTTCCACGATGCGCTCGCCTCCGGGAATCGGCCCGGGTCGTCTGCATACTCGCCCGTTTCGCGTGACCACGTCGCGAACAGCTCCTGTTCGTACGTGCGCTGCAGCGCGGAGGTCTTGACCGTCCAGGATCGGTGCTTACGCGCGAACTGCGACGTCGAATGGTAGGAACAGATGATTTCCCCGCCTTCTCGTTTCGGCACAAGTCTGATCGTGCCCTCGGTGGCCCCGAGACGCACTCGGGACAGAGACATCGGCATTTTCCAGGTCTTGGCGCCGCGCGGGGCATACGGGCCGGTGGCCGGTGCTTCCCAGACGATGGTCCGCCGCATCTGGTTCAGCAGGCAGGCGAGGGCGGTGACCTGGCCGTCCGTGCATGTCTTCGGGTCCTGTGTCGCACAATGCGACGTGATCACGCGGATCATGTCTTCCAGGACCGACATGGTGCGTAGCAGGATCCGGCCGGCCGTGACCGTCTTCATCAGGTCGTCGAGGATCTTCTTGTTTTTCCGGACCGCCTTGCCCTCCAGGAAGCCGCGATACCCGACATACGTGAGCACTCGCTGAGTGAATTCCCGATGGCTCTGCGCTTCGCGTGGATCGAGCCGTTCGAGGAGTCCCATCCAGAAGTCAAACCATTTCGGCTCATTCTTCAGATGGTCATCCAGGGAATCCGTGTGGTGCGTGCGTCGGTTGTAGTCCGCGTGGCGGAGCGGCCCGCAATCCAGCTCGGCCAAGAATGTTGCCGAGCCCGATGCGTGCCGCAGCAGGGCGCCGCCACTGTCCTCATCCGCCGACCGCAGCGAGAACAGCAGGTGGGCGCAATGAGACAGCAGAAAATAGGACTTTCCGGTGAAGGTGCTCTCGTGCCGACCGACCTTGTAGTACTGAAACACCTCCTCCAGGGCCGAGCCGGCCTTGAGAAGGATCTCAGCGATGTGTTGCGTTCTGTCCGTTGTTTCGACCCCAGGCATATCTGTCACCCATTCCATCGATACACTGCCCACGATTTTCGTGGTTCTATTTCTTCTCGGCAACAAACGGGAGGCTGTGAACGAAAAAGTCTCCGGCGGCTTGCTCGATATGGGAAATACGTATTTCTACGGTCCTCGTGGTGGCATCCGTGTCACCCGGGCGGAGGTCCTTATCGGGCGTAGGTCGCGCGTCAGAGTATGGTCCTGTATCATTTTCCGCATCGTTTCCGTCCGGATGCACTAATCCCGGCGGTCCAAACACCCGATAGAGTTGCAGGTATGAAGTCGAACCTTTTTTTTGTGAGAGTTTTCCGGGATGGATATCCGGCATCTGGAATCAGACATCTTGTTTGCGTCGTTGCCGGCGGAGCCGCAGTTGGGGCCCGAACTGGCCCTGCTCCGCAGCAATAGCCTTGGGGCGCAGGACAAACACCTGATCCTCGATCTGTCGCGCGTCGAGATTATCACGTCGCCCAGTATCGGAGGCTTGTTGCTCCTGCGGAGGACCTTGTCCGAACGTGGGCGCAGGCTGATTCTGTGCAACGTTCACCTCGCGACCCGTTGTATCCTCCGCGTGGTCGGGCTGGATCGCCTGTTCGAAGTCACTCCGGACCGGTTCGGTGCGTTGGAGGCCCTGCGTGAATCGCCGGCGGCGCCGGCGGATGCCTTGCATGGCAACGAAGGCAGATCAAGTCCGGAATGAGCGAAATCCTGAAATGTCGTGCCTCTCGCTTCGGGCGTGCGGCACGGAACGCGACAGGAGATAGACATGTCACACAAGCACGGCGAGCGCGACGGGTCGGTCGAAGTTGCCTTTGATGTCAGAAAACCCTCGGGGCTGGTCGAGTTCCTTGGGCTTCTGGATGGGCTTGGCGGCTTCGGCAATAAGTTGTCGGGTCTTTTTGGGTGGACGTGTCCGGCGTGTGGCACGAGCAACAAGGACACAGCCATCATTGAGCCGAACCAGTCGGTTTTGATGCAGTGGTCCTGTCACGAATGCTCGCAAGCGATGTTGGTGAGGTTTCTGGCCCGTCCCTCGACTGATTGGATCACCCAACACGCGGTGGCGATCACGGGAAACGCCATGTGTCACATGGCCGACGGCGCGTCCACTTCCGAATGTGCGACTCGCCGGACCAAACGACCCACGACGTCAAGCCAGCGGATGTTTGCGTGGATTGCGGTTCCCGCACTGGCGGCCGTGATCTGTCTGGGCCTGGCCGACATGAGACGCACCGGGTCTTCATTGGCCTCTCCGAGCGGCGAACAAGGACCGCAGGCATCAACATCGTATGCCTGGCTCGGCGGACATTGGGTCAGTGACGACCTGAGCGACGCCCTGTACTTCGGTTACGTGAATTCGGCGAGGAGGTCGGGCACGTATACGAGAGTCTCACGCACCGGTCGGCCGACCGACATCGTGCGTTTCCAGATCGTCCACGAGGAGACGACGGACGACAAACTGGTCTTGAGGGAAGTAGCCGGGCCGGGCGATCCGATGCCTTCTGAGTCCGGAAGCCCGAATGCGATCCTCTACATCTCCAGACAGGGCACCTCAATGATCCGGATGACAACGCAGCAGGGTGAGCCCGTGCTGACGGTCTACCGGCAGGTGGACAGAGAGGTGCCCGGCAGTTGAACCGTGTTGCGGTTTCCTGTCGGTGGCCCGGGAAGGCAGACGGATGACGTCGGTCCCGTCTCTGCCTGGTATGCCGGCCGGCGCCTTCATTCGACGCTGTCTTCTCTCGAGTTGGGGTCCGCCTTTCCGGCTTGTTTGCCCTCGTCTTCCCGCTCTTGCCCCTCCCTGGCGTCGAGGCGGTTCCTGAGCTCCTCCACCTGGTCCTCGAGGCTCTCGCTGCTCTTCTTCAACTCGTCCACGATCTTCCGCAGTTCGATCACCTCCTCCGGTACGGGCTTCTTCTGCTCCCGGAGTTTCTCGAGAGCCCTCTGGGCGGCGCGTTCCACGGAATTGCGCGGTTCCTCACGCGCAAACGTTTCAATCACACCGGCGGCCCTGGGATCGGCCAGTGTACCCAGGGCGCGAATGGCTCCGGCCTGAATACTCCTATCCGGATGATTGACATAGCCTGCCAGGAACTCGCGGACCTCCGTTTTGTCCTCTTCATTGCGAGCGACGTGGGCGAGGGTGTCGAGCGCCTGGGAGAACCGCCGCCGGGGCCAATCCTGAGGACCTTCTCTCAGTACTCTGTTGAGCGGCTCGATCAACTCCGGCTCGTCCAGCATTCGTATCGCTCTGGCCGCCGCACAGGCCAGACGATTGCGAAACGATTCCGCTTCCAGATACCGGATAACCAGCGCGGAGCCGTCCATAGTGTGATATCGCCCCAGGCCCTCGACCGCCGCCGCGATGATCTCAGGGTTCTTCTCGTTCTCCAGAATGCGCTCGAGCAACTCCAGACTCTCGGGACGGTAGAATCCGCTGATGTCCTGCACGACCTGCAGGCGGACCCGGGCGTCACTCTGTTCCATCGATTTGCCCAGCGCCTCAAGCGCCTCATCCGTATGGATCTCTCGCATTGCCTGCGAAGCCGCGGTGCGAACGCCCCAGAACGAATCGCCATTCAGAGCTTCCTCCAGATGCGAGACGGTCTTCTTATCCTCTTTCTCCTTGAGTGCTTCGATCGCCAGCAGCCGGCCGATCACATCGTTCTGGTCGGCCAATTGTGCGTACAGCATCGCCGTCGGCTTATCGAATGTGACCTTCGCCAGGAGGGCGTATTCCGGATCAAAGCGAACGATCGTCGGCTCCCTCTCGAGTGCGATATGGAAATCCTGCTCCTTCTCGTCAATCACAATCTCCCTGTCGACCGGCCTGCCGTCGATGAGAAAGCGCAGCTTCGTGCGAAGTTGAAACAGCAGGACATCGTCGCCCACATCCTGAGTTTGTTTGATGGAGACCTTCGCAAGCTTGTCCGTGCCCAGCCAGTTGTAGGCGACGGTGAGCTTCGGGAATCCGGCGTGATAGACCCATTGATCGAAGAAGCGGTCGAAGGACCGGCCGGACAGCTCTTCCACAACGGAACTGAGATCCGCCGTCTCGACGGAGCACAGGGCGTTACGCTCTACGTAGGTTCTTATGCACTCGCGATAGAGCTCCTCGCCCAGCTCGGCGCTGAGCATCCGCAGAACCCAACCGCCTTTCGAGTACGCCCGATAGTCGAACTGGTCCATGGCCTCGCCATAGCCGCGCCAGACGATGGGTTTCTCCTCGGATCGATCGCGCAAGATCCGCCGGGCTGTCCCGTACAGCCCGTGCAGCATGGAATCCCGACCGTTCCGGTGGCCGTCGTACAGCTTCTGATAGTACACCGCGAATCCTTCATTCAGCCACACGTGGCTCCAATCCTTGCACGTTACGTAATCGCCGAACCACTGATGCACGAGCTCGTGGGCGACAAGTCCCTGGCTGGAATGGATGTTCTCCGTCTCGTCCTTGAACAGGGTGTTTTCCGTGAGAATCGTCAGGGTCGTGTTTTCCATTCCCCCATAAGGAAAGCCCTTCACGGTCACCTGGTCATATTTGTTCCAGGGATAGGGAATCCCGATTTCCTTTTCGTAGAACGCTACCATGTCCGCCGTGTCTTCGAAGGAGTTCTCGGCCAGGTCGATCGAGGAGGCGAGTGTATGGAATGCCAGGGGAATGTTCCCGTGCCGCGCTTCGATCTTCTCAAACCGACCGGCGGCCAAGGCGATCAGATAGTTTACGTGGGGCTTGCTCTGAAGCCAGGTGACGGCTTTCAACCCCGTGTTGGGGTCGATCTTTTCCGCGACGAGTATCCCGTTCGACAGGGCCGTCATCTCCCGGGGCACGCGACACGTTACCTCGGAGGTGGAGCGCTCGTTGGGATAGTCGTAGTTGGGGTACCAGTGCGGCGCTTCGTGCGCCTCTCCCTGGGAGAAGAGATGCGTGTCCTCCTCCCGGTACCCCAGTTCCGGCGTGCGAAAGTAGAGTCCCCTTTGAGGCTCGGCCTCATACGTGACCACGACGGTCGTTTCGCGGTCCGGCGGTATCGCGCTATCGAACGCGATCGCAATCTTCTCGTCCGTTACGCTGTAGTCGGCGATCCCCGCGCTGGCGGTTACCGAAGAGACGTGAAGATCGATCGCATCGAGCGACAACTCCTTGAGTTCCGTGGCGATGGGCGCGAACCGGATCGTTGTCACGCCCCGGATGGTCCGCGCCCTGAAATCCGGCGTGACATCAATGGCGACGTGGAGGATGTCCACCTTACGGTCCGGCGCATATTGCCGCTCCACGTACGCGCTGGTCTTCTGTTCCGCCGCTCGCAGGAATTGCCCACACTCGCGGAAATAGTCCTCTTCGACGGACGTACCCAACGCGCGACCGACGACGGCCAGGACGAGGATGACGTATCCAACCGAGCTGATGAGCTGTTTCATCTTGCACCTCCGCAAATTGGAAGAGGCCCGATGCCGTTTACGAATCGTCGCCGTAGCGTACCTCCCGCGGGCCGTTCGTGCAATATCTTGCAGTGAGATCTCGTATTGGCGAGCGCCCACGACTCCTTGTGCCTGCTATTGCCTGGGCGTATCGTCTTCTTCCGGCAGTTGCAGGACGGTCCTGATGAAGTCCGTCACCTGGCGGTGATAGTGCGTGCCGCCGATTCCATGGCGGGATTGCGGGTAGATCATGAGTTGAAATGGCTTGTCCGCCCGCTGCAATCTGTCCACGAAGGTGACTGTGTTTTGAAGATGGACGTTGTCGTCGATCCCGCCATGCAGGATCAGCAGTTGCCCGTGCAGGTCTCTTGCAGCCTCCACCACCGATGACCGTTCGTATCCGTCGGGGTTGTTCTGCGGAAGGTCCATGTAGCGTTCCGTATAGATCGTATCGTACAGATGCCAGTCGGTGACGGGCGCTCCGGCGATCCCTCCGGCGAATCGCGTGCTGTGCGTCAGGACGTAGGCCGTCAGGAAGCCGCCGTAGCTGTGACCGCTCATGCCGATCCTCTCGCCGTCAACGTACGGTTGGCTCGTAAGCCAGTCGATGGTCTCTTCGATATCCTTGAGCTCCTGAACGCCTAATTGCCTGTACGCGCTCCACGCGGAGCAAGCCCCTTTGCCGCTGGCGCTGCGCGGGTCACATCGGAACACAAACATTCCCATTTGGGCCAGCATGTGGTCCCGTGCGCGCCCGCCCCGCCACGCATCGGAAATGGTGGGTGCGTGGGGGCCGCCGTAGGTCATGAACCACACCGGGTACTTCCTGCTGCTGTCGAAGTCCGGCGGCTTGAGGAGACTTGCCTCGAGGGCGAAGCCGTCGCTCATCTCGATCTGGAACTGCTCGTATGGGCCGAACCGGTATTCCTCCCGCTCATAGACCGGGTTCGTGTCGAGCGTGCGTATTCTGGTCCCGTCAGTGGCATAGAGAGCCACCCTGGTCGGTGTGGCGGTATTGCTCCACGTGTCGATGTAGTACCCGCCGGTCGGACTGATGGTCACGCGATGATTTCCGGATGATTTCGTCAGACGCTCCATGCCGTCTCCATCGAGTTTCACCCTGTAGAGGTGCTCGGCAATATGGGAATCGTATGTGCCGGTGACATAGGCCCAGTTGTCTTCCTCGTCAACATGGTGCAGTCTTCGCACTTCCCAGCAGCCTTGGGTGACGGCGTGTTTCAACTGAGCATCCTTGTCATAGAGGTACAAGTGCTTCCACCCGGTGCGTTCGCTGGACAGAAGGAACGAGCCGTCCTTGAGAAAGGTGAGCTTCTCCGGCGGCTCCACCCATGCCTCGGTGGTCTCGCGGAGCAGTTGCTTGGGTTCGCCGCCGGAGCGCGAGGCGGTATTGATATCGAGCCAGGTCTGGGCCCGATCTTGTACGAAGAAGTACACGCTCTCGCTGTTCGGCATCCAGCCCGCGCCGGTGATCAGATACGTCCCTTCCGTGTACTCGTCCAGATCGACCCATCGCACGGGACCGCCCGCAACGGATACGATGCCCAGACGCACGGTCGGATTCGGCTCACCGGCTCGCGGGTAGCAGGTCCGCTCGACCTGCTGCTCGTCCGACGCGTTGTTCACGACGGTGAACTCCGGCACGGGGCTATCGTCCGTCCGCAGGAATGCGATGGCGGTCGAATCGGGGCTCCACCAGAACAGCTTCCATTTCCGCGAGAGGACCTCTTCGAAGTAGACCCAATCCGCCTGGCCGTTTCGAATTCGTCCGCCGCCGTCCGTGGTCAGCGCCCGTTCGGTCTGCGTGGCCACGTCGACGACATACAAATTGCCGTCGCGCACGAAGGCCACGAATTTCCCCTGGGGATCGAACGTGCTGCACTTCTCCGCGCCGGGAGTGCTGGTCAGTCGAAAGGCGTTCTTTTCATCTCTCATGCAGTAGTAAAGGTCGTTCTCGTGGTCGATTAGAATGGCGTTGCGGTCTGGGCTCATGTCGAACCGTGTTCGTTTGGAGATTGACTCGGCCTGGTCTTTGGATATGACGGGCAGCCGGCGGAGCCCTTCGCAAAGCACGTTCGGGTCGACAAACAGGACGGAGCGCCCGCTCACGGCATGGACCTGGTACAGCCTGCCGTCGCGAACTTGCAGGTAATGCTCGCCGTCGTCCAGCCAGACCAGACGTGAAATGGGCGAGCCGCTGAAGTTCACCTTGCCTTCCGGCCCGTGCACGGTCTCGAAGGTAATCGGCTTGTCGTACTCGCGAGTCTCCGCCAGCGGCCGCACGCGGCCGTGTGTCACAGGCACGTACGAGTCGAGCTTGAAGACGGGGTAGACCTCTCCTTCGCGGGGGCGCCCCAGCATCCTCCAGATGCGCGGTCTCTTCTTCCTTCCCGGCTCCAGCAGTCGGCGTATTCTGCGATCGGATTCCTGGTCCGTCTTGATGAGAATGGCGCCGGCCTCGAACCGCCTCACCTGCTGTTCCGCTTCCGTCTCCAGCCACAAGAGCGGCCGGTTGGCCGGGGCCGACTCGTCATGCACGATTCCTTTGACGTGATCGACCTCAACCTCCAGGTCGATGTCTTCCCGAAGCTCGTGGACCTTAATGTTCCGCCGTTGTAGATAGTCGGTCAGCTTGTGCAAGCTTGCGGGAAGAAGGTACGCATGGGGGCGCTCGCATATCCGGCCGTGATCCGCTTCATCCGCCGCCAGCTTGCTTCCCGCGCCGAGCATGACCAAACCCGCAAGGATGACAGTGGCGGTCCGAATGCGGAACGGTGGACGCGAAACGTCTTCTGGTCTGATCATACGGCTGCCTTTCTACGGTCGGGCACACATTTCGAGGGTGCGGCACGCCCATGCACCCATCGCGGAGGCCATGATAAGCCCTTGATGGAGATTGGCAAGGAAGGAGACGAAGCGAGTTTCCTTTTCCGCGTCCTGTAATTGCGAGCGGCAGATGCGCCTTGCGGCCGATTAGTGAAGGCCGTTTCGTGGGATGAAGAAGATGCCCTCGCTGCCGGCGCCGTCCGGATAGGGGGGCACGCCTTCGGCCGAGAACGGCACTCGCATTGAGAACGTATCGGCAGGCGTATACGTTTCGACGTGGCCGTCGGTGTAGGCGGCCCGCAGCTTGACATCGGGCATCGCAACGTTCGGGTCGCCGTCGGCCGCCCACAGGGCCGATAGCAGCCATGTTTCCTGGACGACAGTCGCCCCCGGCAATTTTTCGCAACTGGCAAATGAATCAGGCGCGCGCCAGCCGCCGTGGCCGAAGTAGTCGCTGATGATCAGCCGGCTGTACCGGCCCCCGCTGGCGGGTCCTGTCGGGCCGCGGAAGAGCGTACGGGGCTCGCCGAGGTAACCGATGTAATTCCAGTAGAAGCAGTAGGTCCCGGTGACCGGATCGGAAACAGGTTCCGTGTCCGGGTTATCCCAGTCGTCGCCGGCGTCCCAGGACTCCTGGAGATACTCATACTGCCGCGGGGCATCGGGGCAGAAGACAGCTTTGGCATCGGGGATGTAGGGGCGCAGATAATCGCTCATCGCGCGGTGCAGTTGCGGACTTCGCGTGCGGATACCGATCATCTTGGTGGGCTCGGCCCAGCGCCAGTTGTCTTCGACACCAACCGTTGCGACGGACTGTGGATACTTGTCATCGTTGTCCATCGCGTAGAGATTCGCGCTGGTCGCCACCTCTTTTTGATTGCGCATACCGACCAGCGCGGTTGCCTGCCGCCTCACCGCACCCAATGCCGGTACGAGAATGGCCATGAGCAAAGAGATTATGGAGATGACCACCAGCAACTCCACAAGCGTGAAGGCCTTCACCACCCTACCGGCTCCGACAGAGATGTGTTGGCATCTCTTGTCGATCTTTCAATCCTCCGAATGTCAGAAGCCCTATTACCTGCTGGCTCTGCCAACCTAACCGAGTATTATATGACCCAATCGCCCGTTTGGCAAGAACAATCCGCCATGCCTCCGGGCATTTCCAGCAAATCTTACCCATTCCCCCCCCCAACTACCACATCTTGTAGGCTGTCACTTAGACACGGCCACCACTTGTACGATCAAACCCCGAAGGCGATCGCGCCGTGGGCCGAAAAAACGGTTTTTCGCCAAGACAGGAGGGCGAATGCGAGGCCGGCGAGTCGCTCTGGCCGCCTCGCATCGCTCTCCGTCCACCCCCCCGGCCGGTCGGCGACCGGCCGTCGGATTCCCACCACCGTACTCGGGTCTACATAGTTCATGTAGTCGAACGCTCCTCAGGTTCTGCAAGGATCACCCCGGATCCATCCGAAGCCAAGTCTGCCATGCACGACCGCACGGCAAACGCTGACACCAAAGACGCAATTTTCTTCTGCCGCCCACGCGCTACCATCCCCAGCGAGACTCCTGGCTCCTGCTGGCGTAGGGCGTTCCCCCGTAGGCTCCCATGTTCACGCGACCACCGTTAGGCATCCGCTCGTTGCGCGGGTCCTCGGTGGGATCGCCGGCGTCGATGCACGGGCTGGTCACATCATCCACGGCCCACATATCGTACTGCGGCACGTATCGGCCGAACTGAGAACGCAAGTGATAATCCCCGATCGTCGGATCGGCGAACAATGGATCGGAGTTGATGTTGCCCGACTTCCAGAACCAGTCGTCGGGGTTGTTCTTCTGGACACAGCTATACCGCGCGCTGCAATTGAAGAGCGAGCCGCTCGCATTGCCCCAGATGACGCAGTTGATAATGTTCGGATCGGCGCCGGCGTAGGCAGAGATTCCGTACGCGTTATTCACGATCGTCAGGTTCTTCAGTGTGGGTGAGGCGCCCTGGCAGAAGACAGCTCCGCCCCCGACATCGTGGCAGCCGGTGATGACGAAATTCTTCACGACGCTCCTGGTGCTTTCGGCGCTCCAGAAAGAGAATGCGTATCCAGTGGGGGTCCGAATTACGGCGGCATCGGCGGCGCTCTGCACCGTGATGGCCTTGCGGTCGAACAGAAGCTCCTCTTCGTACACGCCGGGCCAGACGAGGACGACGTCGCCGTTGCGGGCAGTGTCGATCCCTTTACCGATCGTCTTAAAGGGGCGCTCCATCGTGCCGGGATTCCAGTCGCTGCCGCTGCTGCCGTCCACGTGAAAGACGGCATGATCGACGCCGTTGCTGGCCTCCTTCGTTCCGCCGTACGCTCCCATGTTGACACGGTCGCCGTTTGGCGCAGGCTCCTCGGCGGCTGAGGCCCTCGGGTCTCCCGCATCGATGCACGGGCTGTGGCTCGCGTCAGTCACCCATCGGCCGGCCCGCGGATCGTACCGCCCGTAGTTCGATTGCAGGTGGTAGTCGGGAATGGACGTGGCCGCGAAGCCGGGGTCATCACTGATGTTGCCCGTTCCCGGATACCCGTTCTGAATATCCGAGTACGTCACGGAAGTCGCATAGCCCGGGCTCGAAATGACCACGGGCGTCCCGGCGTTGTACCAGACAATGCTGCTGTTGATGATGACATCCGCGCCGGTTGCGTACACGCCGCCGGACAGCCGGTTCCCGGCGATCGTGCAATTGATGATCGAGATGCGGCAGCCGGCCGAACTCATGAAGGACGGATTCGCCGAAACGTATCGCTCTGCGAACAGGCCGGCCCCGGAATCGGCCGAGTTCTGCGAGATGATGCAGTTCTGGAACGTCGCGTCGGTGGCGGCGCCTCCACAGTAGACGCCCCCGCCCTGGAGGCTGCCCGAGGCGTTGTTGTTGGAGAGCGAGCAGCCGCTGACGACGGCGCTGCTTTGCAGGATATAGAGGCCCGCGCCCCGGCTGCTGCGGTAGGCGGAGTTGTTTTCAATCGTGCAGCTCGTGATCGTTGCGTCGCATTGCCCGACGAGGGCGATTCCGGCGCCCCGGCCGCCGGAGGGACTTGCCTCCAGTCCGCCGGCGATGCACTCGGTGACCACGCACTCATTGATCGTCGGCGCGCCGCCGACACAGCCAATTCCGCCGCCGAGCTCGGTGCCGCAGTCCTCGATGATGCAGTTACTGAGGGTCGGACTGCTGAACTCGCAGTAGATCCCGCCGCCGATGGGGTGGGCGGAGCTGTTGTTCCAGCGCAGGGGGTCGGACGGGATCTGCGTGCCGTACACCCGCCCGCCGCGAATGGTGAAGCCGGAGAGTACGGACTCGGCCGTTTCCGCCTGGTGGAAATAGAATCCCCTATGCCCTTTTCCGGCCGCCGCCGAGGGCCTTCCGCAGTCAATGATTGTGCTTTGAGGGCCGCTGGCGCTGCGGACGGTGATTCGCTTGCCGCGAAAATCGATATCCCAGTTCCCCGGGCCCGTGTACGTGTCGGCGGCCACCTCGATGATATCGCCGCTGCCGGCGGCATCGATGGCCTGTTGAATCGTGCCGAAGTCCCTCGGAACCTGGATCGTGGCGTTCGGAGAGTACAGGTAGACTCGCAGGTTATCGATGATCGCTTTGGCGCCGGCGAAGCGCACGTAGCAGACCCCCTCGGACGAGTTGATCGGCAGGACATGCCGCCCTTCCCACAGAGCTTCGGGTTCAGACCACGCCGCCCCATCTGCGGAAAACGACCAGGAGATCTCGCCCCCCGACGAGAAGCCATCCGCGTCCCGCAGGAACGAGACGTTGACTTCAACCGTGCCTCTGACGATTCTCCGGGCCTGCGCTGTGTGCGGGAAACTATACCCCAGTTCGGCCATTTGGCCCTTGTGATCCATGAACAAGAGCCCCCGGCCGGCGCCCGTACCCTTGTAGGATAAGTACGGCTGGGGAAGAGGGTTGACTCCCTCGAGCCAGAACGTGGAGTGCAGATAGCTTTCCGCCAGCGCCTTCTCTGAGGTGAAATCGTCGGTATAATTGTACGTCCAGGCCCGGGCCGTCCCGGCGGTCAGCGCCGCCAGCAGCAGCACCGGCAGGCTGAATCGTACGAGCTTCATGGTTCTTACTTGATTCGGCATCGTCATCATATACTCGGGTTTTTAGGTGGGCACGGCGCCCACCTAAAAACCCACCGCCAAACAACCAGCAACTATTCTTCAGTTGCCAATTTTTTTCTTGGAACGGGATCTCCAGGCCCAGAGCCTGAATCCCAAGAAAGGCTCCGGGGTAAAACCTTTTGCGGCCCCGGAGCCCTTCGGGTTGTCCTCGTCCACATGGAGCGTGTTCATATTGCCGATACTGGGCATCGGTATCCAGTACGCCGCATTCGGACGATCCGTCACGTGTACGGTGACATGAACGACGTCCGTGTCGAGCGCCGGCGGAGCAATAGGCTGCTCCGCGAGGGCCTCCTGCCCTTGGGTGGATCGATCCTGCGACGGCTCCAGCGGACCAGGATTCCACACGCACACCGATGGGCTCGCGATACCTCGCGCACAGCAGGTCCCCGGCTGCCGGAACGTCACCGGCACGCCGGCCTTCGCGTGTCCAAGGCTCGGACCGTTGCGGGTATCCCACAGGCCATCGGCGGCTATCGTTATCCAGGGACAGGGGACTACCTCCTCGGAATCCCCCTTCCCGGGCTTGACATTTCGGGCAGCGACGGGCTCATCGCTGACCCCCCCGGCGGCGCACCGATCATCAACGTACGGTGTCACCGCCTCCTCGTACCCCTGGACGGTCTGCGTCGTTTCCGCAGTCCGGTACGTGGCCTCCTGCCAGACGATTTCCCTGTCCATGTCGAGGCGCGGGGAGTGTTCAACCGCCCCTGTCATGGTTCCTTTATTTGTGCCCTCCACGGGGGCACCCATCGAAAAAGCCCTCGGCGAAGCCATTATGTACTTGATTGCAGAACGCGGACTCTCGGTCGTTGCTTCGACGGGTCTGTTCTTCCGGACGGTCGGTACAGCCATCGCGTCTGTCACCGTGACCGGAAGTGTCAGCATACAGGACCCCCTTGTATCCTTTGCTGCTGCCGAAGCTACATTCCGTCGAAACATGCTGACCTTACCCGCGGGTTAACCAAGATTATTAAGATGACAGCAAACGTTCGCGACCTGACGATCCGTCTGCACTCAGCCGCCCAGGACACCGTCGGCCAGTCGGACGAGCCACAGCATGCCGGGATCGTCCCGCAGCGTCACTCGCTCGCGCCGGGTGGCCGGAGCGGCAAATTCTCTCGTCCTGACGTTCGTATCCTGGAGGTATTCGAATTCGAGCGAGCCGACGGAGGCGCCGCCCGCCATGAAGTCGATCTTGCGAACGAGGTCCGCCTCAACGTCGATGGTGTAGACGAGCGTCGTACTGCCGTGGACGGCTGTGACCTGAGCCTCGCGCCCGCCGGCCAACAACTGGGTTTCGAAGCGTGTCCTCTGCTCGGCTGCGTCCCGGCGAACGGTGTCGATCGTATGCAGACCCATCCACGGACGGGATAGACCCTTGAAGAAGCTGCCCGCCGGATACTTGCCCAGCACACTCCCTTGTGCGTCCTGGAGCACGGCAAATCCGCCGCCGTCGACCACTGTCAGCGCGTCGCCGACTTTCAGTCTCAACCAGGCCCTGTGCTGGCGTGCAGCGGCATACACGAACGGAATCCTTCCCGTGCCCGCGATGTCCTGTCCGCGAACCTGGCCGCGAATACGGAAGTACGTCCATCCGCGCTGGTGCATCGCATCGCGATTGTCCACGATCCGGACGTCCGTCGGCCAGTCGCTTTGGAAGTAGTCCTCATCGAGGACATTCAAGCTGTTGATGGTCCAGGGCGTATCGCCTTGCGCCTTCTCGTTCCGTTCGACGACAATGAGCAATCCTCTGCCCTGGGGCCCGGCGGTCACGGGCTGAATGTCGTTTCGGATCCCTTCCACCTGTGCAAGGAACCCTCTGAGTTCCGTGCTGTCGGTCGGCAGTTTGAACGTGCTCAGGTCGTCCAGCCACATGCGATGGTTGTTGATGGCGACGGCGCCATTCTGATAGCTGTAGTTCGCGCGGTCGTTCTGGAGCAGGCATGCCGACGATCCACCGCCCCTGGTCTGAGCCCGGAGGATCACAGGGCCGTCCGGCCCCTCGGGGAAGTAATACCAATACTGCTCGTGGGCCGTGTTGTTGGTGGCGTACGGGCTGGTCACTCCTCGGGCCGTTTGCCGCACGCCGGCAGGCGTGGCGACAGGCGTTTTGGGCGTGGACGTTGCCACGACCGTTCCGACGGTCAGAGCGCCCACGGCGGCGATGGAGACGATCCCCGTTGTGCTGGTGGCGACGCCGGCCACTCCGGCCGCCATGCCTACCTTCAAGGCCATCGCCGGCACGGTAAGCTGTGCCGCGGCCGCCTTGCTCGGGGCCGTCATCTTGCCAAAGACGATCAGGGCCGCCAGGAGCGAGCCTTTATGAAAACCGTTGCGCAAAAGCTCCTTCTGCAGCGCCCTCTTCGCCCGGACGAACAGCATCCGGGTGCTGAATTCGCTGCAACCCATCGATTCGGCAATGTCGCTATAGGCCATGCCGTCGTAACACCGCATGACCAGGACCGCCTTATGACGAGTCCGGAGTTTCTGCATCGCGTTCGATACGATCTGTTTGAGCTCTTCACCGACCAGCTCCTCGAAGCCTCCTTCGCGCTCTTTCATCGGCCCCCGGCGCCTCTCCTCCGAGGCAGCCGCGTTTCGCATGGTTCTTTCGGTCCGGTAGTGACGGTGTAGCTTGTTCGTCGCTATCCCGTACAACCAGGCCCAGAACCGGTCGGTCTTCTGCAGCTTGCCTAGTATCTTGCACATCTCTAACAAGGTCTCCTGTACAATTTCCTGTGTGAGATCTTCCTGAAGGGTAAGGCGGTAAACATAGGTCCTCAGCCTCTCCCTGGCCATTTCCGCCAGCGTGTTCAGGCTCTGCTTGTCTCCCCGCTGAGCCCTTTCCACCAACTCGATCTCGGTCACTTGCCTGTCCATAGCGGGCTTCGTTGTTTTTTCCGTCATTAACATTGCACCAGTAAGTGCCCTACGCAGCGGAAAATGTAACACTTTTTTTTCATCACGGCCTTTTTTCCCAGGGTCGGGCTGCGATAGCCGTCATCATCGTCATATTCCTACCGCCCTGGGGGGTCGTGTGCCACTCGGCGGGCCTATGTGGGAATCCCCGGCCGGGCCGTAGGTCTTCTACGCCGGGCTCTGCGGTGCGTGTTCGCCGATCATGGCTTTACGGCGCCCGGTTCGATATTGCAAAGAAGTCTCCTCGCTCCGCGATTTACCGGCCGGCCCCGTCCCTGGGGCCTGCACGAGGATGCATTATACCACATCGGGGGGTCATGCACCACCGCCTCACGCCTCCAATGCTCCCCCTGCGGGCGGCGATGCACGGGTCCACAAGCTCCTGCTCTGCCGTGTTATCGGCCCGTCGTAGGCCATTTCAAGGGGAAATCCCCGGTCGTGCAGTTGGTGGCATGCGGGCGGCTCGTGAGGCTCGCGCCAACGAATCGCGGCTGACGGGCGGTCGCACGGCCTGGGGCGACCGCGCCAGGCCGTCGAAAGGGCCTAAAGTGGCTCGGAGACCCTGCCGATACTGCTATGCTGGGTGGTCACAGGAAGATCGCGCACCGAATGACGACGCTGACCAGCACCACAAGGGGCCGAAAATGTCTGAGTCTGCCAGCCGTCGCGGCAAGGTCGTTACGATCAGTCCGCGCGATAGCATCAAGAAAGCCGCTGAACAAATGCTCTCCCACAACGTTGGTTGCCTCATCGTCAATGACGAGCAAGGTCTGTTTATCGGACTGGTTTCCGAACGGGACGTCGCCCATCACGTCGCGATTTCACCCGATGACGCAGCCCGGACCTCCGTGGCGCAAATCATGACCGATCACGTGGTTTCCTGCCCGCCGGGCACTCCCACCAGCGAGGCGAGAAGGATCATGACGGTCCATCGCATTCGGCATCTGCCGATCGTCGAGAACGGCACGGTCGTGGGGATCCTGTCGGCTCGCGATATCATGGATCGCCAACTTCTCGAGGACCGGGCGGCCGCCGAGGAGGTGGCCATGCTCTCGAAGTGTCTCAAGAGCATCGACCTGGCTGAGGCCGCGGAGATCGTTACCATGGAGGCCCCGAAGCTGTTTGCAGCGAAGAATTGCGTCCTCTGCCTCCACCCGGACGGCGACCGCAGCCGGGAGCCTGAGTTGCAGAGCTCCAATCGATGCTCCTGCGCGGTGGATCATCTGGAGAGCTTGCGGGGCATTGAAGGCGCGTCCTCGGAGGACGGCTATTACGACGAGGAGATCCCAGCCGCGTGCCGGGATCATGACGGGCGCTCGCCGCGTCTCGTCCTGCCGCTCGATATTGTGGGCCTGCCTGAGACGGGATCGACGCGCGAAAAGCGGCTTTCGGGGCACCTGTGCATGTGCGGCCTGGACCCTTCCAGCACGGCCGACCCGGAGCTTGCCACCTACAAGGCCAAACTCATGCGCGAGATCATCGTCGCGCATCTGACCAACGCGACGCGGTATCAGCAGGCCAGGTTGACGTCCCTGACCGACCCCCTGACCGGCGTCGGCTCCAGAAAACTGCTCGAGGACAAGCTTCAGGAGGAATATGACCGGGCCAGGCGGTACAAGAGGCCGTTTTCGGTCGCGATCCTCGACCTCGACCATTTCAAGATGGTCAATGACAATCTGGGACACGCCATCGGCGATGAGGCTATTCGCAAACTGGCCGAGTGCGTGAAGCGCGAGAAGCGAGGCCCGGACGTGCTGACGCGCTACGGCGGGGATGAGTTTGTCCTGCTGCTGCCTGAGACGAAGGCGGCGGAGGCCGCCGTCCTGTTGGAGAGGATTCGGGCCAAGGTGCAGGAGATCCGGCTCGACGAGGAGATGTCGCTGTCGGTCAGTTGCGGCATCGCCGACACCCTCCCGGAGACGGACGATCCGGCCGGCGAGATCATGAGGCGCGCCGACCTGGCACTCTACGACGCCAAGAACGCCGGCCGAAACTGTGTCCGCCTGTGGGATAAGACGATGACCCGCCTGCTCAACAGCGGCGAGATCGAAATCGAACGGATCAAGAAGCTCCAGAGGCGGCTCATCGGCCTCTCCGAGAAGGCCGAGAAGCTCTTTGTCGAGAGTATCCGCAGCCTCGTCCAGGCCCTTGAGGCCAAGGACGTCCACGCCGGCAGACACTCCGAGAACGTCATGGCCTATTCCGTCGGCATCGCCCGGACGATGGAGCTCGGGCCCCGCTACGTGGACCTGATTCATCGCGCGGCCATGATTCACGACATCGGCAAGATCGGCATCCCGGACGCCGTCTTGTTTAAGCCCGACCGCTTGGCAGCCCACGAACGGCGGCTCGTCGAGCAGCATCCGCTGATCGCCGTGCGCATCCTTGAGAAGATGAGCTTCCTCGAAAAGGAAATGGCCATCGTACGGCACCATCACGAACGCTGGAACGGCCAGGGCTATCCCGACGGGCTGACCCGCACGGCGATTCCGCTCGGCGCCCGGATCATCGCGGTCGCCGATACGTTCGACGCCTTGACGGCGAGCCGGGCCTACCATGCATCCCGCTCGGTGGTCGAGGCACTCTACATCCTGAAGGACTCCGCCGGCTATGACTTCGATCCGCAAGTGGCCGCCGCCATGGTTGCGTGGATTGAAAGTGTCGCTGTGCGGCTTAGGACAACGCCCGACCACCTCACGACTGTAGATCTGCTCGCCGCCCACGAGCCTTGCGACCGGCCCCCAGAATCCGCGAACGCCCTCGTCGGCGCATCCATCGCCTCACAGTAGGGAGGCGAGCCCTCAAACGCAATGGCTCGCGTTTGGGTTTTGCCTTCGTTCACCCTCGAGTCGGGGTCAAGACAGGCGGTACCCGTGCGCAGGCGCCGGCCGTCGATACAGCAACACGTCACAGATCGCGCAAATGAAAGAACAGCGCGGCCAGGGCGACCGCCATCAGGGTCGGCAGGGCGTATCCCAAAATCACTCGGAGCAAAGAGAAGTCGTTGAACCGGCCGCCCTCGAAGAATTCCGGGCGGGTCGCCGTGGGTTGCGGCTGGGGGCTGGAAAAGACACTGAGGAAGTGGTCCACCTGGCGGGCGAAGGCATCGGCCTGCTTCGCGTCGACGCTGCTTGGCGGGGCTGCGTCGGCTTCTCGCAAAGACTGACGAAGCTGTGTGGACATCGCCCGGCTCAGGCTGATCGGTGAGAGCTCCTCCAGGGAAAAGGCATTCAGAATCAGGCCGATCGGGTACCAGATGAAGACCAGCACCACGACCGCCAATAGCGGCTTTCGCAGCAGTGTGCCCATCAGGAATCCCAGGGACACGAGGAACGTAAGCACGAGTCCCACCACGGCCAGCGTACTGACGATCCCGAAGATCGTCACCGCATCGTCGGGCACGGGGCGCTTGGCCAACACGACGAGGGCAATCATCGGGACAGTTACCACGAGGTAGACGCTCAAGACCAGCAGCACGCGCGCCGACCAGGCGGCCAGCAGGTACTCGGTGCGGCTTATCGGCCGGCTCAGGATCCCGTCGGCCAACACTTCCGCTTGCGATCCCGAGACCGGGCTGACCCCGAGCACCACGACTACGAAGAACCAGGGAAACACCAGGTACGGAAACAGCAACGACGCGATCAGCGTCGCATCCTGGAATTGCGACCAGTTCGCGGCGGCTAAGAACAGCGTCAGGACGGCCGTGGCCGCCAGCCACAGCCGCACCAGCCGGCTCGCCCACAACGCCCTCAGGTCGTGCTCGAGGATCGCCAGGTACGGCATCATCTTCATGCCGAGATGCGACGTCTTAGCGCTGGAAACCATGGGCCTCGTCCTCTTGAAGCAACTGGAGATAGGCGTTTTCGGTCGCATTGTAGCCGGAGTGAATGGCCTGAAGCGACAGATCGCAGGCGTCGACACGTTGCAGGACCTCGGCCAGCGCACGGGAGCGGCTGCGACCGTCGTCAATCCGCACGATAACCGCCCGGGCAGCGGAGAGGCGAGCGTTGATCCCTTCCAGGTCCGCAACCTCGCGGGCCAGCCGGCTGATATTCTCCGGATCGCCCTCCAGCTCGAGTGTGAAGTCGTCGCGGCGGATCCGCCGTTGGATCTCCTGGACGGAACCGGTGAAGATCATCCGGCCCTCGTGCATCACGCCGAGGTGGTCGCAGATCTGATCGATATCGCTGAGGATGTGCGTGGCGACGACGACGGTCTTGGTCTTTCCCAGCTCGCGGATGAGGTCGAGCGTGAATCGCCGGGCGGAAGGGTCCAGCCCGGCGGTCGGCTCGTCCCACAGCAGCAGAGGCGGATCGCCCATGAGAGACGCCGCGATACCCAGGCGAGTGCACATGCCCGTGGAGAAGGTCTGGATCCGCTGGTCCGTGGCGCCGAGCAATCCCACAGCTCGAAGCAATGAGGAAACGCGAGGCTTGCGAACCTCCTGTGGCAGCCGTGCGAGCTTACCGAGAAGGTCCAGGTATTCGATGGGCCGCAGGTTGCCGGGCATTTTCGGGTTCGTCGCCAGATAGCCGATCTGGGAGCGAACTGAAATCGCGTTGGGCCCGCACCGCTTGCCGAAGATCTCCGCCCGCCCGGCGGTGGGGCGCTGCAACCCCAAGAGAAGCCGTAGCGTGGTCGTTTTGCCCGCGCCGTTGGGACCCAGCAGCCCAAAGACCGACCCTCGCGGCACTTCCAGAGTCATATCGTTGACGGCGATAAGCCGCTGACCATAGATCTTCGTGAGGTGCTCGGTGCGAATGGCCGGTTCCGCCGTCGCCCCCGCGGACATGCGATCTGCATCTGGCTTCGTTGACATGGAGACCCTTGTGCTCCCGAGTCGGTCCGAAACGTATCGTTCACGACATGGTCTCCGTGATTATATAGAGGCACACTTCGCCCGGTCAAACAGTCTTTGCCTGGCCGCAGACGAATTCCAACCGGGCGGATGGTGTGTTTCTTTCGGCTACGGGGCCGCGAGTTCGGTCGCCGGGAAGGGTTTGCCATGAGAGGGATAGATGATTCTTGGCCCGCGTTCCCGGAGCTTCCGCCAGCTTGCATAGGCCGTGTCGATGTCCTCGACGACGATAGGACGGTGACCTATCCCGGTCCACCACAAGAAGTTCATCGCCGCATCGCCGACGAAGGCGCTTCCATCCGACAGCAGGACGGAAATGGAGTCCCGGGTATGACCGGGCGTATGCAGGATGACGCCGTCGACACCGATCCCCTTGAGAAGGCCGTCGTCATCGCCGGCGATCACGATGTCTCTCTCCGTCAGCGTCAGCGGCGGGAAGCTGTACTCTCTGTGGACCAGCCCGTACAGCGTCAGAGCGATTCGGCTGCGCCGGTTGACAAAGTTGCAGGTCCCCTCCGACTGTCCTCGCTGCAACGGCCGCACCGCATCGCGGTGCGCGATCACCCGGCACTCTGCAGACCGGGCCAGTTCAGCCGCAAAGCCGGCGTGGTCGTCGTGATGATGCGTCAGCAGCAGGTACTTGATATCCGAGGTCGCGATCCCCAGCCCGGCAAGCTTCGTCTCAAAGAGCGGCAAGTACCGCGCGTAATCCGTATCGATCAGCAGGTACCCGCCCGTGCATTCCAACAGGTAGCACCGGGTCCAACCCAGTTTCACGCTGTGGACGACTTGTCTATCGGTCTTGTTCATGGCGTTCCGAACCCCTGCTGTTCCCTATCTTCTCCTATCTGCTTATCGCACGCGCGTGTGACAGTTCCATACCACAGGCCACGATTCCGTGCAACCGGGGTCCCTGTATGTCCCGCCGTCCTCGCACGAGCGGCTTGAGTTTCAGGGGGGCGTATGCTACTGTGCGGAGGACACAAAACCGTTCCGGAACAGGTGAAGGTCCGATTGTCCTACACCGATTTCATGGGGAGACAGATGACTTGTCGCATGATGAGTGTTCGATGCAGCGTCCTTTGGGTTTCGGTGGTTCTTTCCTGGCTTCCCGGCCTTGCCGCGCAGAACGGCCCGACGCAGGCGTCCGAGCGTCCGTGGTATGAGCGGTTTCTGGTTGGGATGGAGGTTGGGCCGACGGGCGCGCAATTCGGGCACAGCGATCCGAACGACCGGCGTTATTGTGCCGAGTTCGACGGTCGGCAAATTGTGCGTCGCTGCACTGCGGCACATTGCGAGTACCTCGTCATCTGGGCGCGCGACGGCGACTACGCTTACTATGACTCCAAGCTGCTGCCGAAAGCCCCCGGGCTCGGAAATCGGGACCCGCTGCGCGAGACGGTCGAGGAGGCCGGCAGAGAGAACTTGCCTGTCATCGCGTATTGCGTGGTGCAACAGGGCGGGCATTTCCTGGACGCCCATCCCGATTTTGAGATGCGGGACGTGCATGGCAATCGCATCGGGCGGTTCTGCTACAACTCCGGCTACCTGGACGTGATGAAGCAGATTGTGGCCGAACAGCTTGCCTATGGCATCGCCGGTTTTCATATCGACATGCTTGACCAGGGTTTCGGTCCGCCATACGGCTGCTGGTGCGAGCACTGCCGGCGCAAGTTCGAGGCCAGGTTCGGCCGTCCGATGCCTGAGGGCCCAGCCTGGAACGAGGACTGGGACCGGATGCTCGAATTCCGCTACGACACGAGCGCCCGGTTCGAGCGAGCGCTGCGCGATCATGTCAAAGAGCTGGACCCGCGCGCCACGGTTGATTTCAACTATCATGGCAATCCGCCGTTCTCGTGGGAGGTCGGGCAGCGGCCCGTTCAACATGCGGTCAATGGCGACTTCGTGACGGGCGAGACGGGCGTGTGGGGTTTCAGCGCGCTGACGGTTGGTCTGAACGCCGCCTTCTACCGCGCGGCCACGCCGGGCGTGCCGGTTCAGGTCGCCATGCAGCGGGGCGTGCGGATGTACCACGACCAGACCACGCGCCCGCTCCACGATCTTCGCTGGGAATTGTTGACCCTGCTGGCGCACGGTGCGTTCGTAACCGTGGTGGACAAGACCGGTTTCGACGGTTGGCTCGACCCGGTCGCCTACGATCGCATCGGCCGGGCTTTCGAGGAGGTCCACGCCAAACGCGCGCACTTCGGGCACGCGCCGGTCGCGGATGTCGGCCTCTACTTCAGCAGCCGCACGCGAGACTGGCTCGGCCGGGAGAATCCGGCCGAATACTTCCAGAGCTTTCAAGGCGCGCATAAAGCGATGGTCTATGAACATATTCCCTGGGGCGTTCTCCTGGATGAGAACGTGACGCTGGAGAGGCTCGGACAGTTTGCGATCGTTTTGCTTCCACACGCGGCGGTCCTTTCCGAGCGTGAGGTGGCCATGTTGCGCAGCTACGTCGAGCGGGGCGGGAACCTCGTTGTGACCGGCTGGTCCGGCCTGTTCGACCGCTGTGGCGAGCCCCGCGAGGAATCGGCCTTGAGTGAGCTGGCGGGCGCACGCTTCGTTCGGCGCCTGGATTCCCTGGACAACTGGATGCGATTCGCGCCGGACAAGGGTTCTTCGCGTGCGTGCGAGGCACTGAAGCGTGACATCTCTTCCGGCTGGCCGTTTCTGGTCAAGGGTCCTGCCGCCGTATTCGAGCCGACGTCTGCGCAAGCGGTGGGGGAGTTGCTGGAGCCTCACCGTACGACTCGTCAGCGCCAAGGCAAAGAAGGGACAGACTGGCCCATGAGCGCCGATGCGGCCGTCGGTGCCGCTGTGCTGGTGAACCGCGTCGGCGAAGGCACGGTGCTCACCTTTGCCGGTTCTCCGGATTATGCGACGGCCGGCGAGCATTCCATCGTTGAAGCCCGCCGCTTGCTTGCCAACGCGATTCGCTTGCTGCACCCCGAGCCGCGCGTTCGCATCGTCGCGCCGACGACGGTGCAGGCCGTTGTGACCGATGATCCGTCGAAGCGCGAGCTGCGAGTCCACCTGCTTGGTTATCACTCTCCGCCACAGACCACGCCGCTGAAGAACCGACCGTACGTGCTGCCCGCTCTCATCGAAGATCCGCCGATGTACCGCGCCACGATCGAGTTTGCCGATCCTATCAAGAGCGCGGCCGCCTTCAACAAGTCCACCGACCTGCGGCGTCGCAGCCGGCGAGTGGAACTGACCGTCAACGATGTGCACGACGTCCTGATCGTGCGCTACTGAGGTGGTCAGCCGATGACCTTCTCGAGTTCCTGCCTTTCGGCGGCGGTCATTGGGGCGGTTTCCTTGATGATCCGGACGTTCGCTTTCAACTGCTCGACCGAGGCCACGCCGATCACGGCGACGGAAATCGGCAGGCCCAGCGCGTAGCGGATCAGCGATCGGGCGTCGACCTGGTGGGAAGTCTCGTCGTGGTACGTGCGGAGGACCTTCCGGAACGGGTTGCCGGCGACCAGGCAGCCGTTGCCGCCGCCCATGACCTTCATCGCAATGATCCCCATCTGCTTGCGATTGGCCGCGGGCAGCAGGGTCTCGCGGAAGGCAAGGCGGCGGCTGACCGGATTCAGCGTCGTCAGCAGCGTGTCGAATTCGTGCATCTCGATCGCGCGGTGCAGCACCTCCGCGTCGTCGTGGCCGGTAACGCCGAGGAAGCGGGTTACCTTCTGTTCGCGCAACGTCCGCAGGGCCGTCAAGACACCATCGGGTTTGTCCCAGGCCGCTGGATCTTCCTGAGCGGAGACGCTGTGGATCTGGAGCAGGTCGAGATGATCGGTGCGCAGCCGCTTGAGGCTCTGCTCGACGCTGCGCATGGTGCCGTCGTACGAGCGGTCGGCCGTCTTGCACGCCAGGAAGACCTCCTTCCGCCGGCCGGCGAGCACCTGCCCGTAGTTGCTTTCCGATTGTCCGTTGTTGTAGCTCGGCGCGGTGTCGAAATACGTCACGCCGAGGTCAAGCGCCGTCTCGGCGATGGCCACGGGATCGTGATCCTCCGACGGCGGCAGTTGCATGCCGATGACGCCGCCGAGGGCGAGGATGCTCACCTCGGCGCCCGTCTTGCCGAGTGTGTTTCGAGGAATCGTCTTCTCCGCGACCGTGGCGGACCGAGCGCGCCCTGCGCCGCATTGCAGCCCGACCGCCACGGCCGCTGCGGCCTTGATGAATTCGCGTCGTTTCATGATGTCTCCTGCCCGGAAGAGAAATCAAAAATCAAAGACCAAAATGCAAGACGACAAAGCAAAATCAAGAAGGACCGATCCGCGCGGCGCGCCAATCATGTAGGGTGAGTTCTCAACCCACGCGTCAGATTGTGATCGAGCGAACGCGTGGGTCAAGGACCCACCCTACGTGTACTCGGGCCGTTCCCGTCCTGTCTTGTCACCCCGAGCGAAGTCGAGGGGTCTGGCCGCGGACCAAGCGTGTCCTGCGGCCGCGGGCAGATGCCTCGACTACGCTTCGCTCCGCTCGACATGACAATGGGGCGAGGCCACAGTCTTGCACGCTGCATTTCGATCTTTCTATGGTCTTTCATTTCGATAGAAGACCAATCGCACATTCTCTGCAGCGAACGGCTCGATGCGGAACGTGTTGGCGCCGGCGCGGAGATGCTCCGAGACGTCGATCCGGTAGGGCCGGCCGACGAATCCTCCGATGAATTCATCATTGATGGTCACCGAGGCTGCGGCTTCGGGCTCGATGGCGTCCATTTCCAGGTACGCCCGCGTTTGCCTGCGGTCCACCGGCTCGGACAGATCCACGCGACCCAGGTATGGATTCGCCTTTTCGATGGGGCTGGTCGTAAGCATCCGGCCGCTGATTCTCCCCCAGGGGCCATCGCCGTAGGAGGCAAACTCCGCGGCGGCAGCCCAGTGGCCGTCGTCAAAGACCGCTTTGTACCAGTCCGTTTGCTCCTGCTTCGCGGTCTTCCAGGACTTGTCCACGGGAACGGTCACCGTGCGCCCGTTTTCGGATTCGACGACGATGGTCCCGATGAGGCCGGCGGGGTTCGGCTCGCTGCTCGCGTTGGCGACGGCAATCGCCACGGCGTTGGTCCCCGGCGTGACGTGCGGCGTGATGTCCACATCGGCCACCTGCCGCCAGTTGCCGAAGCCGGCGGCCGAGTCCTTCACCTCGTGACCGTTGACGTACAACTGCATGAGATTATCCGCCGTCCCGACGAAACGGGCCTTCACAACCTTGCGATCCGTGGGAATCGTGATGGTCTTGCGGAAGTAGACCATCCCGACGGACGCCGCACTCGCGGGATTCGCCTCCGGAAACCAGACCCAGCGGCGATCCTTGATGAGAGTCTGCCGCTCGTCGGATACTTCCGGGACCCGCGCGGCCTGTGGCGGCGTCTCGATCTGCGTCAGAGCAATGGTCTTCGTCACACGCGCGTCGGGTACAATCCGCAAAGGCTTCTTGCGCAACTGCGGCTGAAACACGATCAGCGTACTCTCGTTGGATTCCAAGGTGAGATTCAGTTCAACCGCGTCTGTCTTTCGAACGAAGGGGATCGACGTCAGCTCGTTGCGCATGGCGTCCCAGCATTCGGGCCAGCCGTCGGCGGTGATGCGGAGCCGGTACGTTCGCGCGCCGTCGTCGACGTTCTGATTGCACAGGAAGAAGATGTCGCGGCCCGCCTTGACGCGGTGCAGCACGTGCAGCCAGTGTCCCGTGTCGCCTTCGAGCACTTCAAGCGTCGGATGGATCCCCGCATCTTCCGCCAGCACTTGCTGAAGCTGCTCCGGCGTGGGTTCCTCCGGCAGAAGGTAGGAGCGTCCGCCGCGCGAGCTCGTCTTGCACACGGCCAGGCCGGGCGAGGGCCGGCCCCAAATGGCCTCGCACAGATCGGCGATCTCCTGCGAACCGTGACCGAGCGTCGTCGATTGCGACGGCAGAAAACCGTACGCGACCACGACCCCGCCTTGATCGAAGAACTGCCTGGCTTTCAGCAGGGTGGCGTAGGGAATCGCCTCGACGGGCGGAACGACGAGCACTCTGTACCGTTCCTGGTAGAGGCCCAGGTCGCGGCCATCCAGCCGAATGTCGTTCTCAAAGACCTCGTATGGCATCCAATCGCAGTCGTACAGAGCATCCTGCAGGGCCGCACTGATCTGCTCGGGCGTCACGGACTTGCCCACGTGCCGGCTGCTCCCCAGGAACAGCAGCGCCACCGGGCACACGTGCCGCCCGCCGCTGAGCATCAGGCTCAGCCGCGAAGTGTAATCCGCGTAAACACGATACAGCGGCCAACGAGGCTCGTATCCCCCGTTGTAGAAATAGGGCGGGCAATCCGTGTCGTAGGGCGACCGCGGATTGAACGAGTGCGGGATGTGAAAGTTGACCCCGCTGACGTGCATGTGGTCCGTCCACCACTTCATCTCCGGGTACGTCAGGTCCTGGCCGCGCGCCCCGAAGATCTCGACCATCGTGATGTCGTCCGCTTTGCCGTAGACGTGGCTGATGGAGCTGCCGAGTTTCGGCGTCTGCCACGTCGGGGCGTCGCGGGCCACTCTCTTGCCCATTATGAACTGGTCGAAGACGGCGTCGATGCCGCCGAAGTCGCTGTACTTCTGGAGCTGGAACATGTTGCCCGCGCACAGATCCGGATGCAGGTACTCATACCGGTGTTCGAGGAAGTGCCCGATCGACAGGACTTTGTGGTCGCGGCACCATTCGGTGATTCCGCCGAACAGGGTCCGGCCCCAGGCCTCGGCGAAGGCCTCCAGGTACTGATAGCGTGCGGCGGTCTGCTCTTCGCCGGCGAGCGCAAACTTATAGGCCACGAGCGTCTTCTTCCAATCGACGCCTCGTTCTTTGAGGACGGGGAAGACCTCGGTGCCCCAGTCGCCGCGGGTTTCCGGCTCGTCATAGAAGAACCCCGGGATCC
>CBFDBY010000044.1:0-44626 GCA_965603165.1 uncultured Phycisphaerae bacterium | reverse complement strand
CGAGGCCCTCAGCAAATACTTAGCCTGGGACGTCTACCTCCACGCCTGAGCCACGGGGATGCTCTTCGTGGTCGAGGCAAGAATGTATGATCAAGAAAAGAGCCAAGCCATCTGAATCCGCATGGGCGCCTTCTGTGCTGCTGTTCGTTGAGACTTCGCGTGAGTTTGGACGAGGATTGCTCCATGGGATCGCCAAGTACTCGAGGGTGCATGGCCCGTGGCGGGTGTATCGCTGGCCGGGGGCGCTGGATTCGGTACTGCCCGAATGGAAGTATCTGAAGATTGACGGGGCTATCGTGCGCGATGTCAAGGTTGTCGAGGCCTTGGCGCACTCGGGCATTCCCGTGATTTTCGCCCAGCACAATAAGGAGAGCTACGCGCCCTTTCCCGGGATCATCACGGATGGCGCGTCGATCGGGTCGATCGCGGCCGAACATTTTCTCGATCGTGGCTTTCAACATTTTGCCTATTGTGGGCTCGACGAGTTTGCCTGGTCGAGAGGGCGTGCGCAGCACTTTGCCGAGCGGTTGAGACAGGCGGGTTTCGAGACGAACGTGTACCGACAGCCCACCTCTCGCCGGGCTCTCAGGAACGAGCAGAGCCGGATTGCGGATTGGCTTGCCTCGCTGCCGAAGCCGGTGGCGGTAATGTGCTGCAATGATGATCGCGCCCTGCAAGTCATCGAGGCGTGCAAACTCGTGGATCTTGACGTGCCTGATCCTGTGGCGGTGCTTGGCGTCGACAACGATGTTCTGGTGTGCGATCTGGCGGATCCGCCTATTTCCAGTATCGCGTTGAATACGGAGGCGGCCGGCTATGAAGCGGCCAGACTGCTGGAAAGTCTCATGAAAGGCGAGGCAATGGCCGGCCAGGTCATTCCGGTCCGCCCCAGGCATATTGTGACGCGAATGTCCACCGACATGCTGGCGGTCACTGACAAGGATGTCGCTGCGGCGCTGCGCTTCATCCGGCGGAATCCGAACCGCCTGATCCAGGTGGGCAATGTGGTGGAGGCGACGAATGTATCGCGACGAGTGCTGGAGAAGCGGTTCAAGACGATGCTCCGGCGGTCCGTGCACCAGGAGATCCGGCGGGTTCGCGTGAACAACATCATTCAACTGCTTGTGGGCACAGATATGAGCATCACGGACATCGCGGTGCATTGCGGCTTCGACGGCGTCGAGCACATCGCGCGCTATTTCCGCAAGGAGACGGGCACGAGCCTGCGCGAGTATCGCAAGCGGCATGCCCCGCGGTAGCTCTCGGTTACTTCGTTGAGAAAGGAACGCTGATGAGATCGGAGGATGGAACGCAGTCGATGTGGAGGCTGACACGGCTGGCTGTAATCTTGGCTGTCTCAACATTCCTGACGGTCGCCGCTCGCGCAACTTCTGAAAGCGCCCTCTACCTGGACCCCAACCAGCCGGTTGAGAGCCGCGTTTCGGATATGCTCTCGCGTCTGACGCTCGAGGAGAAGGCCATACTGCTGAACCATCGGGGGCCGGATATTGAGCGTTTCGGGATCAAGTCCGACAAATGGAACCAGTGCCTGCACGGCGTTTGGTGGGACAGGCCGACGACGATGTTTCCCGTTTCAATTGCCATGGCCGCCACATGGGACCCTGATCTGATTCACGAGGGCGCCACCGTGATTTCCGACGAGGCTCGCGCGATCTACAATCTGTGGCATCAGCAGCCGCAGCTCGATGCGGAGCATAAGGGTCTGATCTATCGGGCCCCGGTGATCAACATCAGTCGCAATCCCTATTGGGGCCGCATCAACGAGTGTTATGGCGAAGACCCCTTCCTGACAGGACGCATCGGCGTAGCCTACGTCAAGGGTCTGCAAGGCGACGATCCGAAGTATCTCAAGCTCGTTTCCACACTCAAGCACTACGCGGTCAACAACGTCGAGAGAGACCGGCAGAAGCTTTCAGCGACCGTGAGCGAGCGGATGCTGCACGAGTACTGGCTGCCGCACTTCCGGGATTGCATCGTCGAGGGCCGGGCCCAGTCGGTCATGGCCTCCTACAACGCGATCAACGGCGTCCCCAATAACATCAACAAGATACTGCTGACCGGAATCTTGAAGGAGCAGTGGGGCTTTCAGGGGTTTGTGGTCTCCGACCTGGGCGGCGTCAATACGATGGTCAAGGGTCACGCCGGCGGCCAGATGACGTTCGAAGACGCCGTGGCTCAATCGCTCATTGCCGGGTGCGACTTCTCCGACAAGGAGTTCATGGAGTATATCCCCGTGGCCGTGCGGAAGGGGCTGCTGCCGGAGTCCCGGCTGAACGATGCTCTGCTCCGGGTGCTGCGGGCGCGATTTCGCCTGGGGGAATTCGATCCGCCGGAGTTGGTGCCGTACAGCAAAATCTCGCCAAGTGTGATTTGCTGTCCCGAGCACAGGAAGTTGTCGCTGAAGACGGCGCAGAGATGCATCGTGCTTTTGAGTAACCGTGATGATTTTCTTCCGTTGGATAAACACTCGCTGAAAAGCATTGCGGTCATCGGTCCTCACGCCGGTATGTTCACCGCCGGGGGCTACAGCGGCAAGGTCATCGATCCGGTGACTCCGCTTGAGGGGATCAAGAATCGGGCTGCCCCTGGAACGGAGATTCTCTTTGCCAAAGGTGGCGAGATTGTGCCGCCCCGGAGGAAACGGGACGTGCCTTTCGATAAGGCGGAGGAACTGCGCAAGGCGGCGGAGATCGCGCGGAAGGCCGACGTAGTCATCCTGTACGTCGGCACAACGTTGCGTGTCGAAGCAGAGGGTCGCGACCGCAGGGCTTTGGGCCTGCCGGGCAATCAGGTAGAGCTGGCCAGGACGGTCCTGGCGGCCAACCCGCGCACGGTGGTGGTCTTGCTCCACGCCGGTCCGCTCACCATTCCGTGGGTCAAGGAGCACGCACCGGCCATCGTCGAGGCCTGGTGGGCCGGCGAGGAGGGAGGCAACGCGATTGCCGACGTCATCTTCGGCGACGTGAATCCGGGCGGCAAGTTGCCCTACACTGTGTATGCCTCGGAGGACCAGGTTCCGTCGCAGGACGAATACGATATCAGCAAGGGCTTTACGTATATGTACCTGAAGGGCGAGCCGCTCTTTGCCTTCGGTCACGGCCTGAGCTACACGCGGTTCGAGTACTCGAATCTCGCGCTTTCGGAGAAGGAAATTGCGGCCGATGAGGCGGTCACGGTGTCTGTGGACGTGGAGAACGTCGGTCAACGTGGCGGCGATGAGGTGGTGCAGCTTTACGTGCACGATGTGGCGTGTCGTGTCGAGCGGCCCGTGAAGGAGCTGCGCGGATTCAAGCGCGTCAGCCTGTCACCGGGAGAGAAGAAGACGGTGTCTTTCCCGCTGGGGGGCGAGAAGCTTGCCTTCTACGATGAGAAGACCCATGGTTTTGTGGTGGAGCCTGGCGCATTCGACGTTCTTGTGGGTAGTTCCTCAGATGATATCCGACTGACGGGGCGATTCCACGTCACGATATCGAAGTAAGAAAGGAGATTGTATCGTCATGAGAAACGCGGTGAAACTCGGTCTGGTGCTTCTGACGTTGTCAGGTGCGAGCCATGCGCAGCAGGCGACCGTTCGACTCTCCATCGATCCCACGACCGTCGTCAACAGGATCGATGAGAAGGTCTATGGGCATTTTCTGGAACACATCTACCATTCCTGCAACGGCGGGTTGTGGGGCGATCTGGTCTGGAATCGTAGCTTCGAACAAAATGAGTTGGGCAAATGGACGATCCAGGACGGGCAGATCGCACAGGAGGGGATGGGCACGAACGTGCGTCTGATCTTCGGCGAGGCGGACTGGCGGGATTATGAGTACACTCTCGAAGCAAAGAAGACTGGGGGGCAGGAAGGCTTTCTGATTCTGTTTCGCATCAAGACCGAGAAGGAGTTTTACTGGTGTAACCTGGGTGGCTGGGGCAATCAGCGTCACGGTCTTGAGCGTGGCGTGGAGACGGGCGGCCGGTGGGGCCCCGTGGGTCCGCAGCCGTCCGGCCGCATCGAGTCGGACCGATGGTATACCATCCGGGTACGTTGCGAAGGCCGGCATTTCCAGGTCTGGTTGGATGATGCGCTGATCATTGATTACACGGACGACCAGCGAGCGCATCTGAACGGGAAAGTGGGCATCGGTACGTGGGCGACGCAAGCCGCCTTTCGGAACCTGAAGGTCAAGACGCTGGACGGGGCTATCCTGTATGAGGGTCTGCCGGATAACCTGGCGAGGCAGAATACAGCCAGCTTCTGGGAGGCCTGCGGCGGTGCGAAGGTGTTCCTGGAGCGGACGGATGCCCTGAATAGCAATGTCTGCCAGAAGATCGCCACGGATTCACAGGGGGGCGGATTGCAGCAGAAGGGATTCAGCGTTCGTTCGGGTCAGGTCTATGGGGGCTCGGTGTGGGTCAAGGGGAATGCCTCGCAAGGTCTTGTCGTCCAACTTTTCGACGACGAGGGACACACGGCGAAAGAGACGCTTCCGGCACCGTCCTCGCAGTGGAAGGAGTATGCCTTTTCGCTGACGCCCAATTGGTCTTGCGAGGACGCTACCTTGCGAATTGCCTCCCGTGGTGAGGGTGAGTTCGGGATCGACCAAGTGAGCGTGATGCCGAAGAGTTGGGGGCAGCAGGGCGGCTTTCGGCCCGATTTGCTGCAGGCCGTTGCAGCTCTCCGACCGCCGGTGATTCGCTGGCCGGGCGGATGTTTCGCTTCGTCGTATCAGTGGAAACAGGGGATCGGGCCGCAACATAAGCGTTTGCCTCATCCGCGGGAGATCTGGGACGACCTCGACGTCTATAATTTTGGCACCGACGAGTTCATCGAGATGTGCCGGCGCGTCGGGGCCGAGCCTCTGATTGTCGTCAACATCGGCTCGCGGGCCTGGAACAATGACGCCGAGACGCATGACTACACGCAGGACATTCTCGACTGGATCGAGTACTGCAACGGTCCCGCGGATTCCAAGTGGGGCAAGGTCCGTGCCGCCAACGGTCATCCGGAGCCTTATAATGTGAAGTACTGGGAGATCGATAATGAGACGTGGCATACGCCCGCCGGGCGGTACGCCGAGCAGGTCCTTCGGATCGCCCCTTTGATGAAGAAGGCGGACCCGTCGATCAAGCTGGCCGCATGTGGAAGCGGCGGAATGGGCCGGCGCGATCGGAACGGCATGCCGTACAACCGCACGGTCATCGAGCGCTGCGCGAGCGTGCTCGATTACATCAGCATCCACCACTACGAGAATCCACACCGATTCGCGCGAGGGCCCCGAGACTACGAGGCGTTCTTCCGCGAGGTCGGCGAGCTGATCGCTGAGTCCGGCAATCCGAAACTCAAGATCTACGTCTCGGAGTGGAACGCCCAGAGCACGGATTGGCGCACGGGCCTGTATTGCGGGGGCCTGCTCAACGCCTTCGAGCGCTGCGGCGACATTCTGGAGATAGGCGGTCCGGCCCTGTTCCTGCGCCACGTATCCGCGACAGCCTGGGACAACGCCTTCATCAACTTCGATCAGTCCACATGGTTTCCCGCGCCCAACTACGTAGTAATGAAGCTATGGCGCGATCACTACGCCTCCGAGCGCGTTGCGCTTTCAGGTGATGCCGGCTCGCTCAATGTAGTGGCCACGCGGCGCGACGGGGACGGCACGGTGATTGTTAAGGTTGTCAACCCGACGACCGAAGAGGTGCCGGTCGAAGTGTCGCTGGCGCAGGGGTTGCGACCTGAAGCCGGCAAAGCCCTGGTGGTGGCGCCGGGCAGCCTTGACGCGCGGAATACACTCTCGCAGCCGGACCGGGTGGACGTCCGGAGCCTTGCGACACGACTCGACGGCAATGCCATCGTATTGGATGTGCCGGCGCTGTCGGCCGCGGTGGTGACGATCAAGACCGGCAAGTCCCAGTGAAACGCGATGCTCAGGAGGTGAGCCATGGAATGTACGAGTCGTTTGCTCGGATGTCTGGCGATCATCGCAACGTGTGCACAGTTGGGCACGTGCCTGCAAGCCGATGTGCGCACAGACAGTCCATCGAAGTCCAGGGTCCAGCCGGTCGTTCCGTTGCGGGCGAAGGCATTTCCGCTGGAAGACGTGCGTCTGTCGGAAGGGCCGTTCCAACAGGCGATGAACCGTGACCGGCGCTACCTGCTATCGCTCGACGCGGATCGCCTGCTGCACATGTTCCGTGTCACCGCGGGCCTGCCTGCCCCGGCGGAAGCCTACGGCGGCTGGGAGCGGGCGGAACTCCGCGGCCATACGATGGGGCATTATCTTTCCGCCTGCGCCCTGATGTACGCCAGCACGGGTGACGAAACGCTTAAGAGTCAGGCGGATTCCATCGTTGCGGAACTCGCCAAATGCCAGAAGGCCCTGGGCGACAGCGGCTATCTCAGCGCCTATCCCGAGTCATTCATCGACCGCGTGGAAAGTCTCCGGCAGGTGTGGGCGCCGTACTATACGTTGCATAAGGTCATGGCCGGGTTGCTCGATACCTACGTGCACTGTGATAATCGCCAGGCTCTGGAGGTGCTCGAAGGCATGGTGCGCTGGTGCGACGCGCGATGCGCCAAGCTCTCCGAGGAGCAAATGCAGCAGATGCTCAACCGCACCGAACAGGGCGGAATGAATGATGTGCTCGCGAATCTCTACGGCGTGACCGGAAAGCCACAGCATCTGGCTCTCTCGCGCCGATTCGTTCAGCAAACCTACAACAGCCCGCTGGCGGCCGGACGGGACGAGCTCAAGGGCCAGCACGTCAATTCGTTCATCCCGAACGTGATCGGCACTGCGCGGCAGTACGAGTTGAGCGGCGATCGGGAGGACTACCGGATCGCCCACTTCTTCTGGCATCAGGTAGTGGAACACAGGTGTTACTGCACAGGCGGGACGAGCAATGACGAGCACTGGCGAACCGAACCCGACCGGTTGGCGCGCGAGCTCGGCGATCATACGCAGGAAACCTGCTGCACCTACAACATGCTCAAGCTCACGCGGCACCTGTTCTCCTGGGAGGGCCGCGCTGAGTACATGGACTACTACGAACGCGCGCTGTTCAACAGCATCCTGAGCACACAGGACCCGAAGACGGGCATGATGATGTACTTTGTTACGCTCGCCCCCGGCCGGTGGAAGTACTATAACGTTCCCACGGACTCATTCTGGTGCTGCACGGGAACGGGCATGGAGAACCACGCCAAGTACGGGGACAGCATCTATTTCCATGACGAAGAGGGGCTGTTCGTCAACCTCTTCATCCCTTCCGAATTGAACTGGCGTGCCAAGGGCGTGCGCATCCGGCAAGAGACAAGATTTCCGGCCGAGTCGGCGACTTCGCTCCTCGTTCGCACCGAGGCGCCGAAGGAATTCACCTTGCGAGTCCGCGTTCCGGCCTGGGCCACTCAGGGTGTCACTGTCCGGCTCAACGGAAAGCCACTTGCCGTCGAGTCGCGTTCCTCAAGCTACATGGCGGTCCCTCGCGCGTGGGCCGATGGCGACCGATTGGACATCGCGATGCCCATGAGTCTTCACGTTGCTCCGATGCCGGATGACAAGACGGTCGTGGCCTTCATGTACGGCCCGCTCGTCCTGGCCGGCAAGCTCGGCGGCGAGGGACTGACCGACGACGTGGTCTACCTGAAAGATCAGTGGTATCAGTTCCCGCGAGATCGGATTGCGACGGCCCCCGTCCTGTTGGCTGAGAGTGACGATCTGACGCAGTGCATCGAGAAAGTCGCGACAGACCCGCCGACGTTCCGGACGGTCGGACTGGAAAAGAACATCACGCTCGTCCCGTACCATCAGCTCTTCGGCGAACGATACGCAGTCTACTGGCGGGCCTTTCGCAAGGGCGGCCCGGAACATGCAACGTTCCTCGCCGAAGAGAAGGCTCGTCGCGAGCTGGAGTTGCGAACAGTGGACGAGGTCGAGATCGGCGACGCACGATCGGAGCCGGCTCATGGTATGAAGGGCGAGCGAACGGTCTCCGGGATCCACTTCGGGAGAGCCTGGCGTCACGCGACAGACGGCGGCTGGTTCTCGTACAAGCTCAAGGTGCTGCCGGACCAGATGCAGGAACTCCGGATTGGCTTCTGGGGCAGCGACTTCGGCGGCCGCGAGTTCGACATCCTCGTGGACGACGTCAAGGTCGTCACGCTGAACCTCGAAAACAACAGGCCGGGCCAGTTCTACGACGACGTCTATCCTCTGCCGAAGGCCCTCACGGAGAGCAAGACCAGCGTGACCGTGAAGTTCCAGGCGCACCCGGGAAGAACGGCCGGTGGAATCTTCGGTTGCGCGATCCTGAAGGCGAGGGAATAGGGCGGCAGATATGGTCTGGCAAGGCGGAAGGGGCCGGCGGTCATCTCCGCCGTCTGGCCTTCTCTATGCGTCGCCTCATGGCTTCGGTGAATTCGGAGCTGATCTTGTAGGGAACCGTCGTTGTAAGCGGCAGGGCCTCGGCAGAGGCACGCAGGCAATACAGTTGTGCCGGTCCGGGCTCTCCGACAATGATATCCAGCCACGCTTCTTCGCGGGGCACAAGGATGAGGACTCCTCGTTCTTGTCCATACATGCCGAGCAGCAACTCCATCCACGAGGTGCAGGCCTCGCAGATGCGGCCGCCTGAGATGGGAGTACGAGCCAGAGCGGAATGCCCGTCCTTGCTCTTACCGGTCGGAGTCCGGGAGCCGACGGAGATTTCGCGGTCAATGTGGTAAAGGATGCGAATGAGGCCTTCTTCGTCGAGGCCCAGTTCCGGGTATGCGGAGGGTCCGGTGATCGGATTCGTTCCGCCGGCGCGTTCGCGTTTCGCGGGGCTGAGCGTTTCCCGGATTGCTGAGACGCTCGCCTGACATTGGGACAGGCAATTTCGGACTTCGTCGGCGGAAGCACTGCTTCTGCATTTCGTCTCAATGTCCTCCAGGCGAGGCAGTACGCGGTCGTGAACCCATTGCAGAGGCACCTTCCGGCAGTGAATGCAGACGACCATGGGGTAGCTCGTGCGGCCTCTGCCATCGCGCGACGCCCACAGGCGTCCGGCCACGATGTCACCATCTCGGCACCAGACGAAGGCGTGGTCGAACCCTATGGCCAAATGCTTCGTTTCCAGTTCCGCCCATTTTCCGTGCTCGATGTTCCCCCCGATCCCCTGTACGTAGAGGATGCGCTTGATGGCCACGAGTGTATGGTTCGCGAGGCCGATATCCTCCATGTGGTCGTCCCACCCGGGATGCTTGCCGAAGGCGGCCAAGACCATGTGACTCCCTGTCACGGAGGTCCGTTGTCCGTTCAGTCTCAGTTTGATCCGTCTTATCAGCGAGTTCATCTGGTCCTGCCCTGTTGTCTGCTTGAGTCCTGTGTCGCCAATCGCACCTCACTCAAGGCGCGGGGCAAACACATCCATGGCGGGATCCGTACAGTCTTTCTCTCTGCAGAATCGCAATGATATCTTGATTTCGACCTTCTCGTCCGACACGGGCACAACGTACTCCCAGAGATAGGTGCGATCGTTCTCGGTGAACGGTTGGTCCTGCAGCATCCTGTGCCACGGCCAAGGGGCGGCAAAACGCTTCTCATCCAGCAGCGTTTCTTTGTCGCCGGGGAAAGCGTAAAAGGCCACCCTTATCACATCCTCGGAACAATCGTAGGGGAGGGATCCAACGGCCTTGGCGTCCGATGACATGTCATTCCATGTGATGGATTCCACGGACGTCCTGCCGGTGTCGGTTCTGGCTGACTCCATGCCCTTGCTCGGACCCTTGCTGATCACGATCTCTCGGACGAGCAGCGGTGGAGTGGTCTTCACGTCAACGATCTGACACCAGTACCTGCCATTCGGCGGAGGAAGCACGTCGGTCTTCCCGATCCAGTCCGGAGGTTCTACGGCTCCTCGGAGTTTTGCGAGCAACATATCGATATCGGCGTTCCCTGTGGCGGCTCCCGCACCGATTGTGCCGGGGGCGTATTTCCCGGTAAGGAACTGCTCTCTGAAGTCGTGAATGCGCGCAACATCGCCGCTCGTCAGGCTATTGCTCTCGTCGTGCTTGTTCAGAGGATACTTGTCCTGGCATTCCACCAGGGTCTTCAGATCCCTTCTCATATCGTCTTCCACCTCCCGGGCCAGCAGATCGAGCGATGTGACGGCGAGCTCATACCAGTAACGATCGGGCGATGCGATGGCCGGACGTGGGCGGGACACGAAGTACCTGAGCAGGAATTTGTCTGCCGGGCATTCGAGCAGGGCCTTACGTGCCTCCCGGGCACTGTCACCGAGCTTTTCCCAGTCTGAAAGAACGCGACCGCATGTACGCAGATAAAGGTTGTCTTGCAGGATGCCCCAGCCGGTTTGGAATTCGCTGATCGTCTTGTTGTCCGGGGAGTGCTTCTTGACGGGCGCCAGACAGGCTTCCAGCTCTTCTCGCACACCATTCAGCATCTTGAGCGACCTTTCCGGGGCAGTGGCCATGCTGCTCAACTGCTGGTGACGCTCCCCCCACGTCTGGGCAGAAGGAGCCATCTCAGGGAATCCCGGTGGCGGCCAGATTCTCAACCATCGGTCTACATCGCCGACGATGGCGAGGCAGTGCCTCTGTTCGCCGAAGGTTACGAGCGAAGAGGCCAACTGCCGGAATTCTTCGACGAGATACCCGTTGCGGTGCTGGCTGGATTGATCCTTGATTCCGTTCGTCGCGTTGTCCACCAGTTTCCTGACCTTCCTCTGCGTCCCCAGAAAGTCATTCATATCTTCGATTCGTATCTCCTGAAGGCTTTTCAGGCAGTCGGTGGCAATCCGGCACATCGAGAAGCGGACATCGTACAGATCGTCAGCCCAGAACTGCTCGTCAAGGGTGCTGAGCCGATTCCTGAATGCGGCGTCGGCAAGGCTTCGCGTGTACTGCTCGCCGGCGAGGCGAAGTTCTTCGTATGTAGCAGCCAGGTTCGAGTCAAGAGAATTTGCATTCGTCGGTGTCCCGAAGGCGTCCAGAAGTCTGGCGTAGCTGGACTGCACGGCCTCCAGCCGTCGATCGGCTGCCGAAATCCAGGCCTGCTGAAGAGAAGCGCGCTGATTCAGGCTGTTTTTCACATCAGCGACACGTTGGATAGTGGCTTCGAGTCTTGGATAGTCTTCCGTCAGCCATGTCTCCGCCAAGTCGACATTCGGGTCTGCAGGGAGATACATGCGGAGCAGCCGTTTCTCCATACCTTCCAGGTTGTTTGGATCCTTGCCCCCCGCGATATCGTTGCTGTCTGCGAGACAGCGAACGACCTCTCTGATTGCGTTCAGTTCCCCCTCCTCACCGGACCAATAGGCCTTGAATAATTCGGCACCGTTCTCTATCGCCTTGTCCATTTCTTCGAGTAGCGTCTCGTCAAATGAAGGGTGCTGCGTAGAGTCGTACAGTTTGCGAAACGGGTCGGTCAACGCTTTCTTATGGTCCCGGTAGCGATCCGCGTCCTCGGGACCTATGTATTCCATGAGTGGATCGAGCAGGACAGCCGCCGATTGGGCATCGACGTCTCTCTGCGCGCGCAGAGCGATAAGCTGGTACAGCGCACGGGGCTCATTGTGATCCCAGGTCCATACACCGTTATTTTGTTCCGCCATCTTCTTCGCCGTGGCCCGCAGGAGTGGCTCGAGCACGCCGGTCACGTATACTTTCTCGGTGGCGTCCTGTAACTTCACGTTGATGTCCGCCCATCGTACGGCGGGTCGGAAGAGCCGCGGGATGCCTTCATTCTGGTTCCAGGCAAGTGCCTGATCCGTGAGGTGCGTGAAGTAGTCGTACCGATCTCCCTCATAGCTATAGGTTCCGGTGTAACGGGAGCCGCGTACGATCTGGAGCGGATTGGTGTCATCGGTGGCCAGTTCGAGCGCATTCTGTAGTCTCCCGACGCTTCGCCGGAACTGGATGCCACCGTAGACGGTCAGGGAGATGAGCACGACGAGGCCTACTGCCGCGGAGGTCATGATGGCGGTCCGTCGGCGTGCGTATTGCTTGTGAGCGTTTGTCGCCCTCGTTACGAGCCCTCGTTCCGCAAAGAGCTTGCTCACGAACAGGTCGCGCAGGAAGTAGGCGCGGTCGCGTCTCCAGACGGGACCTTCCGGGAGTGATTCCACCGGGACCCCAAGGGCCGTCGCCAGGTCCTCGTCCAGGGCGGCCCCCTCCTGCATGGATGACGTGAAGTAGATCCCTCGGAAGAAGAGCGGTTTGCACGACCACTGGCTGCCGACGCTGAAGATGAGGTCGAGATATCGCTTTAACCTGGGGCCGAGCTGCTCGAGGGCGTAGGGGAATGCGTATAGCGCGTCCGTCGCCGGCTTTTCCTCGTCTTCGGAATCGTCGCAAACGAGTTCGCCCAGCCGTGTGAGTCTTGTCCGGAAGAGACGTGTGTTGATCTCCTCCAGATGCTTATCCACGATATGGGGATCGTACGGCTGGTCGAGTTCGCCGGGATTGGACCAGCCGAGGATCTGATGCTGCAACTGCGGATCCACGATTTTGTCAAAGAACTCGCGGAAGCCGTTGATCAGGTCGCTTTTGGTGACCACCACATAGACGGGAAAGCGGACGTCCAGCGTTCTCTGGATCATATCGAATTGCTGGGCGATCTGAGACGCTTTCCTCTCGATTTCCTCGGCGCTGTCGCGGATCAGACTGTCGGCTGGAATGACGAGCAGCACGCCGTTGACAGGGCAATTCGGTCGGGACTTTCTCAGAAGACCCAGAAACTCCTTCCACTCGCGTGTGCCGCCGCTTTGGGCCTCCTCAAACATCAGTCTTCCGGCCGTATCGACAATCACTCCGTGGTCGGTAAACCACCAATTCATGTTGATCGTTCCGCCGACGCCCTGGTACCGGTCGTGCAGGCCCGGGGGGAATCCGACGTTGCAGTGCCGGATCGCTTCCGTCTTGCCGGATCCCGGTTCGCCAAGGATCAGGTACCACGGCAAACTGTAGAGGCTCTTGCCGGCCGCCCGGAACGTGGCGATGCCTTCCTCAAATCTCTTGCGAAGATCATCGATCCTGGCCAACTGTTCCGGATCGCTGATACTCTGCTGCCCCGCGCTCGTGCTTCTCAGGACCTGTTGCTCCATTGGCTTGGCCTGGCGCGCCCGGCGCCACTTCAGCAGCCGGGCGTACAGCAACAGGAGCACAGCCACGGCGGCCATGCCCACGATGATGGCGCCACCGATCCAGAGCGGCAGTTCCCTGGCAACAGCCCAGATGACTGCCAACAGCCCCCCTCCGGCCGCCAGGACGATTCCGATCCGCCACGGCCCAGATAGGTCTTTGAAACTCATAGGCTTTACCGCCATTTCAGCCTCATCTATTCTTTAGGAAACTTGACATTCGCCGGCGTCCGAGCAACAGAAGGATCACGGACCTGCATTTCGGCTCACGATCTGATCGAGACTTTCGGTTATGCTATGGGAAGCGGAATAGAAAAGCAGGAAGTAGGCGAGGAAGCACACAATCAGCAGGCCGACCAAAGCGATGCCGATGCCCACCAGCTTTGTCCCCGGGGGCTCGGTGAAGTCCCGGGTATCCGTGTGCTCATAGGCCTGGGGACAGATGCGTGTCCGGCCGTCCGCCTCGATGAATCGGGAAATGCGACCGGAGATTCGCCCCATCAGCCGTCGGATCGCGTCGGGCTCGCCCGTGTACAGCCCCGTGAATCCCAACCCGAGGCAACTGTAGAAGACCACGAGCCGCTCGGTCGCGCCCTCGCTGCGATCCGCCAGATCGGCTTCGAGCAATTCGAAGAATTTCTCGTCACCCGCGAGTTCGTTGGAATCGTAGGCCAGCGGGACCCAGTCCGCTCGAAAGGCCAGCTTGCTCTCTCGGATCATGAAGTCCACGAAGAAGACGAGCGGCAGTCTGATCATGTCGTATTGGCCCGCGAGGTCGGGCCGGGCTGAGGCCTCCTGCTTCATCTCCTCGAACAGTCGCTGAATATCCGCACGCACCTGTTCGAGGGGCAGCGTACAACCCTTGGCGGCGGACCGGTTCAATCGGCAGATGTATTGGAAGAGTGGTTCACAAAGACTTAACAATTTCATCGTTCGGATCTCCCGTTCACGGCACGGGCATGTAGAGCGTCAGGCGGAAATCGCTCGATTCCGCCTCCGGCCAGGTGGCGGCAACCGCCTTCTCCTGCACGGTTCGTTCCCACATGCGTTCGCTCTCATGCCGCATCAGTCGAAAGTAACAGAGCCCGATCTCGGCCGGCAACTCCACAGGGGGGTACGGCTCATAGGCGAGCTTGATCCCGTAGACACGCTGGCGGGCGAGGCTGCGGGGCATCAGCTTGAACCGGTCGCGATCTTCGACGAGCGAGGCAACCTGTTTCGGGTCCGTCTTCGTCTTGATGGCGAGGTAGTATTCATTCGGGCGCGACAGCGCCTCGTCATCCAGAACAGCGCACATGCAGCCCAATTCCTCCTCTCGCGCAAACGAGACCTTCAGGAACTTTGGGGCGACCGTACCCTGCAGCAGCGTGCGAATCCTGCGAGCCAGTTCGTCAAATCCGGGGAGCGGATCGTCGTGGTCGTAGGCCGGCACGTCGAAGAGGTCTCGATCGGGATGCAGGGCGGCCAGTTCCGCCAGAAGCTGCCTGAAATAGAGGTATATCTCAAATGGCGGGATGTCTCCCAGCACGCCGCTCACCGAATCCAGCAGCGCGCCCCATCGATTCAACGTGCGCAGGCGAAGCAGTTGCTCGAACTGGACTCCCCGCAGGTTGTCAATGCTGAATCCACCGCGTGTTGTCTGAAGCACCAGCTCACCGCGGCTGGCCAGGATCTGGCTCGTGAGATCGCGGATGACGTCTCTCAGCTTGGCGGCACCATTCACGACCAGGCACGGCGGGACAAACGCGGCGTCCCGCCGCGGCAATCCGAGCTCCTCACCTACTGCCTGAACCACTCTCAGCAGAGGCAGTGTCTCCAGATCGGAATGATCGTCGGATTCCAGCAGGACTCTGGCATTAATTCGGCGCACCCGGATCATCTGGGGATTCTCACCGGTATTCTCATCCGGGGATTCCACCTCGGCGATCCGATACAGCCGCTTGGCTCGCCAGTCGGCTTCCTCTTGCCCTTCGATGACGTTCCGACCGGTCGGCTGCCAGATGGGTACGCCAAGCCAAATCTTGAGCGAACCGCCGCCTGCCGCGAGCGCCTCCTTGATATTGATGGATGGAAGCTCGGCATTGCCCGGCACGCAGACTTCGAGTCCGCTGGGCATGATCGCGTGCAGTTCATCGAAGCGGATCCTGTGATTCTCCAGGTCCGCATCGGACAGTCGCATCCGGAGGATTCCGTACGGGTACGCCCACCGATACCGCCGCTCGCCGGCGATCTTCTCCAGAATGTGTCTCTGCATGGACTGCAGATGATGGGGTTGAAGAAAAAGACCCTCGTACCAGTGAATTTGTCCGTTTGCTGTCATAAGCTGTCCACTCTCTTAGCCCAACCGCTCCAACCCTCTCACGAAGGCCTCGGCGTAATCAGCCATGGCCGACTCGATCTCCTTCTCCACGTATTCCGCCCCCAATTCTCCGGCAAGCTCGCAGTATTTCCGCCAGCAGCGGACCTCTTTGCTGAGCAGCGTATCGCGCAGGCGGCTTTGCTCCATTTCCACCAGGGAGTTGATGGCGTCGGGCGAGACCTTGCGGGAATACCGTCTCGCGACTTCGTCCCCGGCCCTGCTTGCAGCGGTCATGATTGCGGTGGCGAACTGCAGAAGCAGCCGCAATTCCTTCACGAGTTCCTCGGTGTCACCACCGTCTTTGCCCAGAAAGCGACCGGCCGTTTTCTTGATCTGCTTGGGGGGCCGCAGAGTGGACCTGCCGGATATCTTGCTCCATACCGCCACGGTCAGTTGCTCGACCTTGAATACGAACTCAGCGAGCAAATTCGCAAGCTCGCCGAACCGTTCTTGGTTGATCGTGTCGGCAGGCATTTGGAGCGTCGCCCCAATGCCCGTGGCGGATTGCGCCGACGCGTCAGCGGCTTGAGGTAACGGCGGTATGACCTCTCGCAGCCGATCGAGAATGGCCTCCTTTTCCTCGGTCGGAAGGGAGGGGAGCTTGTTTGTGAGGGCCTCAATAAGGAGCATCGGCTCGGCCGGCACAGTCGGCGGCGTTTCGGCCGGAGGGCAAACCGTGCCGGCATCCGCGGCCGTCTGGAGCTGCCAGATGGGAAACCGTTCCAGGAGGCCCTGCAAGAAGGCCTTGCGCTGGCCGTAAGGGATCTCCTCCAGAAGTTTCGCGAGCTCTTCGCAAAGGTACTCCTTCTGTTGCTGCTCGTCCTCGTCGGCAAAGTCCTTCTGCACGGCACGGAGCCGATGCGACGCCTCGATGATGCTCTGTTTCAACGTCTTGCTCATTTTCTCACTGGATTGTCTGTACGTGCCAAGAACCGGCAGTACCATCGGTTCAAGGCCGGGTTGAAGTCATGGAACTATTCTATGCGACCGCCTGGTCGAGCACAAGATCGTCCGCGTCTTGCTGTGGACATTGCGTATTGAGCCAGCACGACCATCCGAGGAGGCCCTGCTTCCCAAGGCAGACGGCGGGGACCTCTCGTCTGTCAAGGATCAGTTGCGCCTCCCACCCGAGCTCGTTTCCCACGTAGAACTGCACCCAAGCCGCCAGTTGCGACAGACCTTGTCCTCCGGGCAGCAGCGCCCTGTACTGTTCCTGATTCATCGGCCCGATTCGAATCCTGAACTTCTGCTGACATTCCCAGAACCGCGCGCCGACGATCAGGCTGACTCCGAGGCCGGCATTGGAGCCGGAGCCTCCCAGTTGGGAGCGATCCTGCGGCGAGAGATGGATCCATTGCCCAATGAATTCCTCGATGACCACTGGTAGGCCGAGATGATCCTCCAGAATCGCCTGCAGACCTTCCGCGGTCCTGGTCTGGCAGGACAAGCGGCCGGAATAGTAGAGCTTGAGTCCGTCCGGCAGGACATCTCTGTGGCGAAACGGCTGGCTCCCGACTCCCAGAAAGCTCCCCAGGTAATCGGCAAACCAATCGTCGTCCCCGCGGTCGTGGCTCACCGTCTGCTGGCAGCGGGCCCACGCCCGATAGAACAGGGCGATCATCCTGTGGTTGAAGATATCCAGGAAGGCGCCCAGTGTCCTATCCCCGTGGTTGTGCAGCCGATCGTATACGTACTCCGTGACGGCCAAAGGCATCGGGCCGTCAGGGCCGAGCAACCCCAGGAAATTGACCCACATATGCGGCGAGGCCTCGCCGGTGGTCTGGCGGTAGCTGTGTACGGCCGAAGGCGGGAAACCAAGAGTGACCTGCTGGTGAAACCGGACGGGGTCGTCATGAGGCCGGTGCGATTCGCCGACGCGCGGAAGATCGGCGCGTCTACTTTCCAACCAGCGTACCGCCTGGAAAAAATCGAACCTGTAGGGCCTGTCTTGGAGCGCCTGTATCACAGAAGTGATCGCAGGCCCGGTTGAGCCGGCCATCTCATTATCTCTCCACGTTCGACCGTTCGGATTACCGTTTCGGCAAAGGAATTGACGGAAACATACTTGGCGAAGAATCGTTCGAGCACGGCGCCGAGCAGGAACACACCGATCCCGGTGAAGGAGGCCTCCTCACACGTCACCGTCACTTCGATGCCCCGCGCGAAAGAGACCGCCCGCGGGATGCTCATGCGACGTATAATGGGGCGGCAACTCACCGACCGTATGCCCTCGATCTGCTTTTGGCTGTGGATGTCGCCGGAGGGGCCGTATAGCCGCAGAATATCGCGGAGGGCCGATGCCCCTTTGCCGTTCTGCTCGTCTGTGAGCGAGAGGTAGTTCAGTGACAGGTGGCTGATGGCTCGCCACGCGACATCCCCTTCGATGTCGGATGGCTGCGGAGGGGTTGGGGTCCCCAGGCACCGAATCGTCTTGTAGGGTGCCGTCTTCTCCATGGTGAAATCCGTACTGCCCAACCCGGTCGGCATATGAAGAGGCAAATCACGATTCGTGCACAAAGCCTCCACGCCTAACTGTTTGATCTCTCCGCTGTACGGCGCCGTGGTCCCGTCGACAAGAGACAGATAGACCTCGCTGCCCGAATAGCTGCGCGACCGAGCCCCCCGGAGCCGCTCTCGCTGTGACGGATGCCTCGGCGTCCGATGCGTCAGAAAATACGCCTGAGTCCGGCCGGGGCTGAGGTCTTTCGCGGAATAGAAGGGGAGAAACTCTTGCTGTTGGTTTGAACTCTCGCCATACCCCGTGACGCCCGTGATCCTGTAGACCTCAAAATCCTGCGGTTTCGTCCTGTCCGCAACGACATGGAACTCGGATTCGCGTTCGGTCACCGGCACGCGGTCCAGCCGTTTGGGGAAGATGTTAACTGCCGGGGTACAGAACAGCTTGAGGTTGTCGGCGCTGACGGCATTTTCCAGCGCGGGCGTTGCCTGCTGGAACAGCACGATGATGTCGAGGGTGTCCTCGGTACAGCGCTGGATCGGCTCTCCAAGACCCGTCAATTCAAAGAACAGGAACCTCTGTGGGAACGCAAAATACTCGCGTAGAAGCCGATAACCATTGAAGGATCGGCAGTCGTATGGCAGCAGGCTTTGATCCTGGTCGAAGCCGATCGGCCGAATGCAGGAGGCATCCAGCCAATGCCGCCATCCTATTGGTTTGTTCGCAGGTTGGAGCACGATGGCGGTCGCGTTGGCAAACAACTGCTCGTAGGTCCGAGTCGGCGTCTCACCCGATGCAGCGATGTGGAACGTGAGCGAATCGATTGCTGTTTTGGACAGAGGGACACCGCCCGTCGTCTGAATCCGTATTCGCACGCATGCCTTCGCGTTGGTCGTATCGTTTATCTCAAGGGAGCCCATCTCCTGTACGTAGTAATTCGCGGCAACGACCTGCAGCGGCCACAGAATAGTCTCGTGTGCCGTGCGATATTCACATCGGGTCTGCTCGGTCTTTCCGAGCGTCCCCTTCAGGGCCGAACCGCGGGGGATCACGAATCCATCCGCCAGGTCCGGCTCGCCCCAGTCGGGCTCAAACTGAACGAGGCACATGGAAGGCGTGGGGGCGAGATAGTCCGGGTACACCGTGCCCAGCAGAGACTGGGTGAAACGGGGGAACTCCGCATCGAGCTTCAATTGGACCCTTGCGGCCAGGAAAGCGAAGCCTTCGAGCAGGCGTTCCACGAAGGGGTCCGGGCAGGCCTGGAAATCGTCGAGTCCCCCCAGCCGGCCCGCGACCTTGGGGAACTCCCTGGCGAATTCCGCCCCCATGTCGCGCAGGTAGGCGAGTTCGCGGTCATACAGTTCGAGTAGTCGCCTATCCAACCGCTTCCCCTCTCAAGGCACAGTGACCGCTCTCCAGGTCCACTTCCGTCTCCACGAGCAGATGGTCAGGAACAGGGTGGGCCCAGAGATCCCCGGAAATCTCGAACACGATGGAGCGCGTGGCTTCGTGGCTCTTGGGGACCATGACGCGAACGCCGAGCGAAGCGGCGGCAATGCGAGGTTCGAAAGTCTCGATTGCTTGGCGGATGAGCCTCTCGAGTTCGACCGGATCGATTCCCGATGTTGTCCGGCCGTAGATCTCTGGAATGCCGTAGTTCAAAACGGAGTTTGCCGCGCGCTCGAAGGAGTAGATGGGATCATCGAACGGGCGCATCTTCGAGTTCAGCAGGGTTTCCAGGTCGCGGAGCACCGCCTGTCGGAACTGCCGGAAAGAGACCACCCTCTCGTTCCGGCCCTCGCGAGAGGTCTGAGGGCTGTCGTCGGTCAATCGATCGAGCAGACACGGCTGCAATAATTCCTTCGGCATGAGCTCAGCCATTGCAGCTACCACCCTCCCCGGCATCTCCACCGGGATGAAGCAGTTCAATCCGGCGAACGCTCAGGAGAGCGTACTCCTGGTTGTCCGTGGCCAACATGCGCTGGCCAAGACCGAGGTAGGTCTCCGCCGGCTTCTCGATCCATTCCGTCTTGCGGGCCAATCGCACGGCATCGTCATCACTTGCCTCGGACTGGGGATAGCGAGTCGGAATCAAACCCTGCGACTGTCCTCCATTGATCCACGTAAAACCGGCGGAAATCCAGATCAGATCGGACAGATCTTTCGGCTCGCCGACCTCAATCGCCCGGATTGCCTGAAGCGGTATCCAGTAGTACTTGCCGTCGACGATGGCCTCGAGCATGGGCCCCAGACGGGAATCCGCATCCGAAAGCCATTCAAAATCCCGGCCGTCCACCGTCCCGGCGATGGCCGGCGCCGCCTCGAAGGCACGTTGTCTCAAGTCGCTCGCCGCTTCGTATTTGCCCTCGGCAACCAGGTGGTTGGCCTGCACGAGCCAGCCAACCCACGGCTCCGGCTCACCGAAGATCAGCGGGGTCCGCTCGCCTGCGAAGACCCGAGCGCGCAGCACTTCGCAATTCAGTGCCGTTCCGTACATCTGCACCATGAGCAGATTGATTGCGTCGAGCTCGCCCGCTACGTTCAACTGTGTAAGCGAACGATCCCATTGTCCGAGGACGGCCAGAAGTTGAAAGAAGAAAACTCGAAGCTTCGCGTCCGCCGGGTCGGATCGGATGGCCGTTTCCAGCGCGTTTTGTGCTTCGTTGAGTCGTCCCGCTCGCAATAGCTCTTCGGCTTCCATTCAGTTCGTCTCCATCGAATGCCAACCGTGCTGTGGCTCAACGTCTGCCGCACCGCCGAGCTAACAGGCCGTCGCGGGTCCGGGCACGATCTGCATGGCTAACCGCCCTTGTTTGCCGTCAGGTCCCAGTGCGCCTTGACATCGCCCTTCGGTTTGCCGGTCTTGTGGTCCGTTTCCGTATAGATCCATTCGATCTTCCCATAGTTGAAGGTGACCTCCTCCAGAGGGAGGGCCTCACCGCCCTGAGCGGAGCCGCCGGGCCGGACACTGCTGACGATGACATCCGAGAGGACGTACTCCATGTATTTCTGCTTGTCGCCGGTCGCCCGGCAGAGCTCCATATTGATCTTGTCGATATGGGTCCCGTTACAGCAGTACAGGGCGAGTTTCGGCGAGGCCTTGTCCATCGTCTTGACCACCGAGAAATCCTGATGGTCGCACCGCTCCGCCGAACGGCCGCCGCCGCTGCTTGCCGAGCCCGATGCAGGCTGCGATACACCATGGGAAAACGACAGGATCTCAATCCACTCTTTGTGCTTATCGTCCGTGCTCTCGCCCGGGATTCCGTTGATCTTCAGATAACAATCGAACGCCATAATTCCCACTCCTTAAAACCACAAGTCTTCGTATCGTTGTGCACCCCGCTGGGATGCCACGGAGCTGTCAGCGCCCTGCGTACGGCAGGGGAACGCGTTAGCCCGCACTCTTGACGGAAGGAAGCTTGGAGACCAGACGCAGCGAAACGGTCAGTCCCTCGAGCTGATAGTGAGGGCGCAGGAAGAACTTGGCCGAATAATACCCGGGGTTGCCCTCGATTTCCTCCACGGTGACCTCGGCGGCCGCGAGAGGATATTGGGCCTTCGTCGTCTCCGAGGCGCTCGGGTCGCTCGTCACGTAGCGTGAGATCCACCGGTTGAGCCAATCCTCCATGTCCTTGCGTTCCTTGAACGAGCCGATCTTATCCCGAACGATGCACTTGAGATAGTGCGCGAACCGGGATACGGCGAACAGATACGGGAACCTTGCCGCGAGCCGGGCATTCGCCGTGGCATCGGGATCGTCATACTCTGCCGGTTTCTGGAGTGACTGGGCGCCGATAAACGCGGCATAGTCCGTATTCTTCCAGTGGGACAGCGGCATCATGCCGTTCTTGGCCAGCTCGGCCTCGCGCCGGTCCGTGATCGCAATCTCGGTCGGGCATTTCATATCGACTCCCCCATCGTCCGTGGGGAACGTGTGGCAGGGGAGCCCTTCGACGATTCCCCCGCTTTCGACTCCGCGGATCCTCGCGCACCAGCCGTAGAGCTTGAAGGATCGCGTGATGTTCGTGCCCATGGCGTAGGCCGCATTGACCCACAGGTACTTCGAATGGTTGACGGCGTCGACATCCTCTTCAAAGTCGAACGCCTCAACGGGATCGCTCTTCGCGCCGTAGGGCAATCTGCCGAGGAAACGCGGCATCGCCAGGCCGATGTACTTGGAGTCCTCCGAATCACGGAGCGACCGCCAGGGAGCATAGTCCGGCGTCTGGAAGATTTTCGTCAGATCGCGCGGGTTGCTCAGCTCCTGCCAGGATTCCATGTTCATCAGGCTGGGGGCCGCCGCACTGATGAACGGCGTATGCGCCGCTGCGGCGGTCTGCGCGATTCCGTTGAGCATCTCGACGTCCGGGGGACCGTGATCGAAGTAGTAATCGCCGATCAGACAGCCGTAGGGCTCTCCTCCCGGCGTGCCGTACTCCGCCTCATAGATCTTCTTGAACAGAGGGCTTTGGTCCCAGGCGGCGCCTTTGTATTTCTTGATCGTCTTGGCCAGGTCCTTCTTCGGGAGATTCAGGATGCGAATCTTGAGTGTCTCGTCGGTTTCCGTGTTGCTGACCAGGTGGTGGAGTCCGCGCCACGTCGCCTCCAGTTGCTGGAAATTCTCATTGTGCATGATGACGTTGATCTGCTCGGAAAGCCGGCGGTCGATTTCCGCGATGATCGCTTCAATGGTCTTGATGGCATCTTCACCGATCAGCGTCGTCTCGGCGAGGGCCTGCTCGGCCAGCGTTCGGACCGCAGTGCCGATTGCGCCTTTGACCCGATCCGTCTTGGGTTTGAACTCCTTCTGGAGCAGGGCCTCGAACTCGTTGAACTCCAGTGCAGCGCCTTCGGGCTGTCCCTCTGGCATCCGTGCTTGTTCTTTTTCCTCAGCCATTGGATTGTTCCTCCTCAGCGCTTGGGGTGGATTGGCTATCGGGCTTGGGAGCGGCCGTGAGGGCCTTGAGCAAGGTCTCATCCTGGAGCATCCGGGCTACCAGCTCTTCCGCTCCGCCTTTCCCGTCCATGTACGTCAGGAGATTGGACAATTCCGTCCGCGCCTGCAGCAGCTTGTTCAAGGCATCGACCTTTCGTGCCACGGCGGCGGGTGAGAAATCCTCCATGCTCTCGAACGTCAGGTCAACACTGATGTTGCCTTCCCCCGTGAGCGTGTTCGGCACCTGGAATGCGACGCGAGGCTTCGTCGCCTTGAGCCGGTCGTCGAAGTTATCGACGTCGATCTCGAGGAACTTGCGTTCCTCCAGGGCGGGTAATGCCTCCTCCGGTTTGCCGGACAGATCTGCCATTACGCCCATGACAAAGGGCAGATTGACGGTTTTCTCGGCACCGTACAGCTCCACATCGTACTCGACTTGCACGCGCGGAGCCCGGTTGCGTGCGATGAACTTCTGGCTGCTTTTCTTCGTTGCCATGTTGACTCCTTGCCGAAGAACGGTTGATTCTGGAATCCACTCGTGCGGAGTATTCCTGCCCTCTTAATCGCCGGACTCGCCATCATCCTGGCCGGTGTCGACGGTTCCACTGACTACAGTCACCTGGCCGATTGCATCGGGACAGACGTCCTCGATGATCTCCAGAAACGTTTTGGGCGCCAGCCTCTGTGCTCTGCGCAGAAGCAGGGGAACGGGACTCGATGGCTCATGACGCTCAAAGTATCGACACGCTTTCTCAATAACCGCCAGAGCATCCGCGCGAGACTGGATCTCCCCTGTCGCGACAAACGGGGTCTTGCCGGTCGAAGGCGCGGCGGTCGTTTCACTCTGTGTTCCCGCGTCGTCGGCGGAACCCTCTCCGACATATTCCGCCAGGACGCCGCAAATCTTCGCAAGGTCCGTTCGAAGTCCGCTCAGATCGGGACTCGTTCCCTCGGCGGTGCGCTGTTCGAACACGTCCCGGATACCATCCAGGTGCTCCATTGCCTGCCGGGCTGCTTGCAGCGTATTCTGCAGTTCATCGGCGGCGGTTTCTCGAAAGGCGGCATTGATGATGGATATCTGGGGTCCGTCCTGGGCCCCCTCCGGCACCGCCCGTTCCCCCCGGGCGATTTGAATGTCACGCATGCCGAAGCGACCTGCCTGCCGCGAGTTGCAGAGCGGCACGCGAAGTAGCCGGGAAAGGAATTGAACGGGGTCCTGATCGCTCGCCGGCTGCGATGACAAAGGCATCAGTACGTTTATCCGTTCGGTAGGATCGTTGTTATCCTCGGGGTCCAGCCGGGGGTGAACGTCATCCCAGAAATGCTCCAGAAGTCCGCGGATCAGGTATAACCCGTCACGCAGGCCCGAGACCCCTTCCGTAGCCAGCAATGCCAGCGCGAAGTACAGCGCCACCCTGAGGTCCCGGGACCGCTGCAGCAGAGCGAAACTCTTCTGCGCGATCTGTCCCCAGTTCGGCTCTGCGACCTCATCCTCGGCGGTCGCTACGGCACTCGTGGCCCTCGGTCGGACCAGGTCCCACAGCTCGAAGTATTCGCTGTCGCCGGAGATATCCTCTCCGCACCGGGCCTCGGGGCTGATCTCCGATAACAGGCTCTCAATATCAAACGTGCTCATGATCCCCTCACCGGCCCGGTCTCAATCGCGACCATCAGCCATCGTTACCCGGCAGTGCTTTGGTCTGCCCCTGCGAGGCAGTCACAAGTGCTTCGAGCAGAATAGCCTACGCGACCACCCAACAGAACCCGAACACATACATCCCGAGCCCCCCACATACAACGGTTGAGCACCGCACTGCAGCCACTGACTAGGTGAACATGGCCGGCGGCAGTGCGTCACTCAAGCTGCATCCATCGTAGAATCCTCTGGCTTAGAATTTCACGGAATCGTACTGCCGCCGGCGGAGACTGTCAAGGCGGAAATCCTTTTTTTGACGCGGGAAGGCGGCATCCTTGTGCGGCAAGAGGTGCTGGGTTCGGGGGGACGGTTGCGTCGCGTCCAGTCCCGTGGTAAGATACCCATGTGACACGGTCGGGGCCGCGACCTGGAGGCGGCTTCAGGCGACGTTCTGAGGAGTCGAAGTATGGCGAGTGAATCAATGCCCGTTCACCTTCCGATGACTCTGCAGCAGTTCCTGGAATATACGCGGTGGGGAGGGGCCGCACCGCCGGATCGCATGAGTGTCGCCCTTGAGTATTTCCAGACGGTCTTGCCCCTGGACTATTTGAGTCAGCCGGTCGGGGATCCCAGAGCGCCGGACGGACGACCGCTTGGCCCCAATCCCTCGTCGCTTCCCACGCCCGCCAAAGCGGAGACGAGGCCATCCGGTCCCAATCCGGAGTTCGTGCCGAACAAGCCCGGCGACAGACCGCCCATCAATCTCTGCATGCTGATGCAGGCAATCGATTTCTCATATCCGGTGTTTGTTCGATTGATTCCGAGAGGCAGCTTGCTCAAGGCGTTCCGCGCCGCCCACGACTTCATGCCGCGCTTTGGCAGATTCTTTTCACTCCTGCATGCGTCGCCGGGCTCTCTCGCTATTCCGCGGGATCAGACCTCGGCCCGGCTCTACGAAGCGACGTGTTCCTTTTCTGCACTGGCGAGTAGGGTGGCGGATAGCTACGTCGATTGGGCCATGGAGCGCAGCATATCGCCACAATACAGACATGGCGGCGGGCGGCAGTTCTATATATGGAAACCTGAGTTGAGTCTACGGCCCTTGGTCGGATCCCTCGAAAGTCCGTTCCGGCCCGTTGCCCGCGGACTGCAACCGACCGATAAAGTGCCTTTCACGTAGAGGTCAAGTTTTTGTGGCACGCGGATGCCAGGAAATGTAGAATCGCGATAGCTTGGAGGCTAACGCACGATGGAACACCCAGACGACGGTGTCTGTGTGGCCGTTTCAGGAGAATACCGAGAGGGGACTGCGCGTGGTTGAGATCAATCGAACAGCATTGTTTGGGAAACTGAATGGCCTTGGCTACAAGAGCATCGAGAGCGCCACGGTCTTCTGCAAGCTCAGGGGCAATCCGTACGTGGAACTGGCCCACTGGGTCCATCAGATCCTGCAGTTGCAGGATTCGGATCTGCATCGCATCGTCAGACACTTCGAGGTCAATCCGTCCAGACTTGCCAAGGATATCGTCGAGGAATTGGATCGGCTGCCTCGAGGGGCGACTTCCATATCCGACCTCTCGGCTCACGTCGAGGAAGCGGTCGAGCGCGGGTGGGTCTATGCTTCGCTGCTCTTCGGCGACTCCCGCGTTCGGACGGGCCATCTGATGGTCGGGATTCTCAAGACCCCGGGCCTGCGAAACGTACTCACACGCATGTCACCGGAATTCGGCAAGATCAAGCTGGAGGAGTTGTCCGACCAGTTCGGCCGGATCGTCACGGGATCCGCCGAGGAGGGCGGCGCCGTACAGTCGGCGGCGGCCTTAGGGCAAGCGGCTCCGGCGCCCATGGGGAAACAGGAAGCGCTGGCCAGGTTTTCGGTGGATTTGACCGACCGGGCGCGCCAGGGCGACATGGATCCGATCGTGGGCCGCGATGAAGAGATCCGACAGATCATCGATATCCTTATGCGACGGCGTCAGAACAATCCCATTCTGACCGGCGAAGCGGGTGTCGGCAAGACGGCTGTGGTGGAGGGCTTCGCCCAGCGGATCGCCCAGGGCGATATCCCCGGGCCGTTGAAGGATGTCACCCTGCGAACCCTCGACGTGGGGCTTCTCCAGGCCGGGGCGAGCATGAAAGGTGAGTTCGAGAATCGTCTGAGACAGGTGATTGAGGAGGTCCAGTGCTCTCCCAAGCCGATTATCCTGTTCATCGACGAGGCGCATACACTCATCGGCGCCGGCGGCTCGGCCGGAACGGGAGACGCCGCGAATCTGCTCAAGCCCGCTCTGGCCCGCGGGACCCTGAGGACGATTGCCGCTACGACCTGGAGCGAATACAAGAAATACATTGAGAAGGACCCGGCGCTGACCAGGCGGTTTCAGGTCGTCAAGGTGGATGAGCCTCAGGGGGATAAGGCGGTCCTGATGATGCGGGCCGTCGCGTCCATGCTCGAAAAGCATCATCAGGTTCAGATTTTGGATGAGGCCCTGGAGGCGGCGGTCCATTTGTCCAGTCGCTATATTCCAGATCGTCAGTTGCCGGACAAGGCCGTCAGCCTGACCGATACTGCATGCGCGCGTGTTGCCATCAGCCAGGACGCGGTGCCGCCGGAGGTCGAGGACTGCCGTCGTCGCATCTGGGCCTTTGAGAACGAACTGGAAATCCTTGGCCGGGAAACCGCCGTCGGAGCGGATCACACGGCCCGGGAATCCCGGACGAAGGAGCTGCTCGAAGCGGAGAAGGATAGACTCCAGCAACTGGAGGCCCGCTGGGCCGAGGAGAAGAAGCTGGTGGAGTCCATTCTGGCGATTCGGGCCAAGCTGCGGACGATGGGAGATGGACGGATCGAACCGGAAGAGTCCGACCAAGCGGCTACCGAGGAAGGCGCCGTTGCCGCGGAGGCCGAGCCGGAGCAGGCCGATGAGGGAAGGAACCGCGAGGAACTGCTTTCGGAACTCAGAACGCTGCAGGAGACACTGGACGTGTTGCAGGGTGAGAGTCCCTTGATCCTGCCCTGCGTGGGCGCCAAGGCGGTTAGCGCGGTCGTCGCGGCCTGGACCGGCATTCCCGTCGGCGGTATGGTGAAGAACGAGATTGAGGCAGTCCTGCAACTTACCGACAGGCTGGGGGAGCGTGTCATCGGCCAGGACCATGCTCTGGAAGCCATTGCCAGCCGGATCAAGACCTCTCGCGCCCGCCTTGAGAATCCGAACCGGCCGGTCGCTGTCATGTTGCTCGTCGGCCCGAGCGGCGTGGGGAAGACCGAAACCGCGCTGGCGCTGGCCGAGACTCTCTACGGCGGCGAGCAGAACCTTATCACCATCAATATGAGCGAGTTCCAGGAGGCCCACACCGTCTCGACTCTGAAAGGTTCCCCCCCCGGTTACGTCGGCTACGGGGAGGGAGGCGTCCTGACGGAGGCCGTGAGACGACGCCCCTACAGCGTTGTGCTCCTCGATGAAGTGGAGAAGGCCCACCGCGACGTGCACGAGATCTTCTTCCAGGTATTCGACAAGGGGCAGATGGAGGATGCGGAGGGCCGGCTCATCGATTTCCGGAATACCATCATCCTGCTGACCAGCAACGTAGGTTCGGACTTGATTATGGGACTATGCAAGGACCCGAGTCTCATGCCGGAACCCGATGCAATCAACAAAGCGTTGCGAAAACCCTTGCTTAAGACGTTCCCGGCGGCCCTGCTGGGGCGGCTTATCGTGGTGCCCTACTACCCGATCAGTGACGAGATTCTCAAGCTGATCATCCGCCTCCAGCTCGATCGCCTCCGGCGAAGGATCGAAGAGAATCACGGCGTTCCCTTCTCCTACGGAGATGAGGTTGTGGCGCTGATCGCCAACCGGTGCACGGAGGTCGAGAGCGGGGCGCGAACAGTTGACGCGATTTTGACGAATACGCTGCTGCCCGAGGTCAGCCGGGAACTGCTCAGTCGCTTCCTGGAGGGCAGGGAAGTCGCGAAGGTGGAGGTCGGCACGGCTGACAGTCGTTTCACGTACGCGTTCGACTAAAACCGTGCAGACGGAGACGCAACCCCTCTTGACTCAAGAGGATATCTCATGGCAAAGACACAGCAACATCGGCAAGTGGCCATAACGACCCCGTTGGGGGCCGATACGCTTCTGCTCGTCAGCATGTGGGGCCGGGAGCAGCTCGGACGTCCCTTTGAGTTTGAACTCGAACTCGCCAGCGAAGACTCGGCTATCAAGTTCTCCGATATTGTGGGGCAGAATGTCACAATCCGGCTGGAGCAGTCGGGAGGGACGCGATACTTCAACGGCTGCATCAGCCGCTTTACGCAGGTATCCAGCCAGGGCCAGTTGGCGCGATACAGCGCTACCGTTGTGCCATGGTTGTGGTTTCTGACGCGTACGGCGGATTGCCGCATCTTCCAGAACATGACCGTTCCGCAGATCATCACGCAGGTCTTTCGAGATCTGGGCTTCTCGGACTTCGAGGATACCTTGACGGAGACCTACCGCACCTGGGAGTACTGCGTGCAGTACCGCGAGACCGATTTCAATTTCGTCAGCCGTCTCATGGAACAGGAGGGGATCTACTACTTCTTCAAACACGAGGACAGCCGACACGTTCTGGTCCTGGCGGATTCCCCGAGCGCCCACAAACCGTGTCCCGGCTACGAGCAGCTCAGCTTCCAGTTCAGCGGCGCGCCGGTCGGCGACCAGGAGTATGTCAAGGACTGGGTGGTTGAGACGCGCGTGCGGCCGGGCTCCTGCAGCCTCAACGCGTTCGATTTCAAGGACACCCGCAAGGACCTCCACACCCGGGCGAAGATTCCCAGAGAGCACGACGCAGCGGATTTCGATGTCTACGACTACTGTGCGGATTATATTGAAGCCGGGGAAGGCGAGGCCTATGCACGACGGCGGATCGAGGAGCTGCAGACGCAGTACGAGGTGGCTACGGCTACCTCAGATGCCCGGGGCATCGGCACCGGCTGCACGTTCACGTTGGAAGGCCATCCGAGGGGCGACCAAAACCGCGAATGGCTGATCACGGGGGCCAGCTACTCGCTGGACGTGGGGGAGTTTTCCTCCGGCGGGGCCGCGAGCGAGTCCACGTACTCCTGTACGCTCACGGCCATTGACAGCACGCGGCCCTTCCGTCCTGCCCGGACCACCACCAGACCGACCATTCCCGGCCCGCAAACCGCCATGGTGGTGGGTCCGTCAGGCGAAGAGATTCACACGGACGAATACGGCCGCGTGAAGGTCCAGTTCCACTGGGACCGCCAGGGCAAAGCCGACGAGAACAGCTCGTGTTGGATCCGCGTCGCCCAGGTCTGGGCCGGCAGGCAGTGGGGCGCGATCTATACCCCGAGGATCGGCCAGGAGGTGATTGTCGAATTCCTCGAAGGGGACCCGGACCATCCCATCATCACCGGCCGGGTCTATAACGGCCAGGCCATGCCGCCCTACAAGCTGCCCGCCAACCAGACGATGTCCACCATCAAATCCGACAGCTCCAAAGGCGGCGGCGGCTTCAACGAAATCCGCTTTGAGGACAAGAAAGGCGAAGAGCAGATCTTCATCCATGCGGAGAAGAACCTGGATATCCGCGTGAAGAACGACCGGTTCGAGACCATCAAGCATGACCGCCACGTGGTCGTCGAGAACGACAAGTATGAAGAAGTGGTCAATGACCGGAACGAGACCGTCCAAGGCAACCACATCGAGCAGATCCACGCGGACCGCGACCTGGCCGTCACCGGGAACGAGGACAAAGAAGTCGGCGGCAAACAGATCCTGACCGTCAAGGGCGATGTGACGGAGACGTTCAAAGCTAATCACGAAGAGACGACCACTCTGAACTACAAGCTCAAGGCGCTGAAGATCACCATCGAGGCCGACACTATGATCGAGTTGAAGGTGGGCGGGTCGAGCATCACTCTCGACCCGGCGATGATCAAACTGAGCGGCGGTATCATCAAGATCAACTGACGAAGGAGCCCCGTTCTCCATGCCAAAGTCACCGAAGAAACCGATGGAGGCGGCCTCGGCCAAGGCCGGCCAGTCCGACCGGCCTAAGCCGCTGTCCGGAAGCGAAGGCAAATACGATCTGGGCGCCACAAAGACCAAGCGGAGCCTCCTGGAGAAGATCAAGGATGCGCTCACGCCGAAGTACGACGTGGGCATCCGCCTGGAGTACAAGGACAAGAAGAAAGACGACCGGATGAAAACGCCCAGCGGCAAGCCGGTCAGATTCCACGTCAAGGTGGACAAAGAGGTTTACGAGGGACACCTGGACGACAAAGGGGAAGCCTTGGTAACGGGGTTGCCCAAGAGACAGTGCCAGATTTCGTTCCCCGAGATCGACGGGGGAGAGATCGAAGGACCTACGACGGAATCACTGTGATGGCCAAGTACAACTGCAAGGAAAATGACCACATCGCCAAAGTGGCGGCCGCCAACGGCTTCTTCGATTGGGAGACCCTCTGGAACGCCAACCAGGTTTTGAACCGGGCGAACCCGAACATCCTGTGTGAGAGCGACGAACTGGAAGTGCCGGCCAAGAAGGTCAAGGAGTTCTCCTGCCAGACGGACTCCCGGCACGTCTTCAAGGTGCCGCGGTGCAAACTGCTTCTCCGGGTTCGTGTGTTCAGCGAGATGATGAAGGCAATCGAGGATTCGGACTACGAACTGAAGGTGGATAAGGTGACCAAGCCGTTCAGCGGCAAGACGAAGAACGGGCTGATCGAACACGAGATACCGGCCGATGCGGAAACGGCTGTCTTGATCGTGCGCGTCAAGGCCGGTGACACGGACCCGCCGCCTAAGTCAGCATCTAGGGGAGACGACAAGAAGGACGAGGCCAAGGCGAAGGAGCCCGAGCCGGTGCGGGGAGATGTGCCGGTGACGTGGAAGCTGCAGATTGGACGGCTGGACCCGATCCGGGAAAAGGCCCCGGACGAGCAATGCGTTCAAGGCGTGCAGCAGCGGCTGAACAACCTGTGCCTCAACACAGGCATTGTCGACGGCGTTCTCGGGATACGGACGAAAGCCGCGGTGGCGGCCTTCCAGGACATGTACCGGGTGCCGACGGAAACGGATGGGAAGGGCAACCCGGGCAGGAACACCCAGGAGAAAATGTACGCCGTGCACGACGGGGCGAACCCGCCCCCACCGCCTCCTCCGAAGAAGAAGACGCCTCCGCCTCCTCCTCCAAGGAAGAGTCCGCCTCCGCCGCCGCCAAGGAGGAAGCCGCCTCCACCTCCGCCAAGGAAGCCGCCTCCCCCGCGGCCGACATCGCCACACCCGACGAGGCCGGCATGAGACGTGAGGCGCCGAGAAGAACGTGGACCGCTGTGATTGATGCGAGGAAAGGATAATGCCTGCTGATCCTGGTGCTGGTCTGAAAAGCGCTCCTAAGGGAACGGCGACGACGCCCAAAGACATCGGGCATGTGGCCCCCAGTTTCGAGAAAGAGCACGTCGTCTACAACACGCTCGTCATTCGTGCCGAGTACCGGATCTCGCTGCGCCTGGGGGACATCGACAAGCTGTTCCCGTGGCCCATCGACACGAAGGCCGGGCGGTTGGCGCGAATGCAGGTGCTGGGCCTGTTTTACTGGCCGATCAGCCACCGCATCGCCGCCGGTAAGCAAGCCAAACCGGCAGGCGCCCGCATTGCCGACAATCAGAGTGGCTACGTCGCCGCCTGGACGTACTTCAAGGAGAAGTTCTGCGGCGTGGCAAAGGCCACGCTCGACGCCAACCCGGAAGCGGAGAACGATAAGGGCGAGGCCGAGTTGAAGAAGCGCCTCAAGGAATGGATCGTCCAGCGGGGCAACGGCGGCAGCTATGGCTCCGGCGGGGAGGGTGAACTGCCTCTGCCGGCCCCGGAGGACGAGGACGGCAAACCCCAGCCGGACCAGACGAAAGGGCACTTCGCCAAGCTCCGCATGCCCGGCGGCTGGCGGTACTCCGAGGGGGCCACTCACGACCCCAACATTGACCCGAGCATGGCCGCCAAGGGCATTGAGATGGACATGTACAAGTCGGTGTACGCGCTGGAAAACAAATGCCACGAGATCAACAAGGTCGGCGGCAAGATTCCGCTGGTGGCCAAGGTCGAGAAACGCGATCCGGGCACGGCCGAGTGGAAGCCCGCGAAGGACATGTATGTCTACTTCCAACTGCTCAAGCCGTACGATCTGCCCGCGTTCGACACGGCGCGCAGGGCCCACCAGCAATTGAACCGCCCGCCGCTTATCGGCTCGGTCTACAGCGTGACGAACCCCACGCCTCCCAATGTGAACGCCGGGCAGAACCAGAAGTGGTTCCAGGAAGAGTGGGACAAGTATCAGTACGACGCGAACAGTGAGAACCCGCAGGTCAACAACTGTCACGAGGACTGTGGCGGCCAGCGCAAGACCGGCAACCAGGAGGACGGCAGCGACGTCAAGGACATCGTTTTTCAGACGGGCAAGGTGGCCGGTTTCAGCGATGAGCACGCCGACCCGCCGGCGGACATCCTGGACGACGGCAAGGGCCAGCGCGTGCTGGACCCCAAGCCGAGCCTGAAGGAAGTCGAGGAGGTCACCGACACGAACTATCCCCACTCGGTTAAGGCCAAGACAAACGATGCCGGTGAGGCGGGCGTCATTTTCCTGCCCTCGCGATGCGGGGGGGATCGGTATCGTTTCCGCGCATTTCTGGGCCCGGATACATTCAACGGCGCCGGCAAGGATGGCACCGGCGCTCAAGCCGTTCGGGCCGACACGGGAACGCTCGTGATCTGGCGAAATCTCCGGCTGAGCCGCTTCCTGCGGCAAACGATGACCGGGTGGGCGGCACTCAAGGACAAGATGGTCAACCAGCATCATCGTCGGGCGGATAACGCCGCGCTGGGCGCCAACGACAAACGTGACTGGTCTAAGAGGTTCGGCGTGACCAACTCGTCGAACAACTGGGTCGGGCTTCCGGACCTGGACTTCGACACGATTTCCGACGGAAAGTGGAAGACCACCACCCGCGCCGGAAGCGAGGAAGACGGTATGCGGATCGCCATGGCCAAGGCGTTTTGCGAACTCGAGACGGACCCCGGTTTCGTGGCCAATGAGGCGATGACGCAGGCAGACTGGAACGCCGCCGTCTTATGCGGCCTCGAGGATCTGAAGCAGGTCGGCCAGGTGAGGTTCGCCGATCTGAATCGGTATGACTACGAGGTGATGCTCTACCGGGACGCGCCCAACGCCGACATCAACAACGTCAACTGCTGCTTCATTTTCCCGGCCCGAAACGTGTTTGCCTACGCTGCCGCGGGCGGTAGAGGGCACGCGCGGTTGAGCACCGGGCCCAACCGCAACAGGAACAGGAAGACGGTCGGATTGGGTTTCAAGGCCTACCTGTACGCCGGCTTCATGCGGCACATTACGCGAAACGGCGTGCTGCCCGGCCTGACGGTCGTCCAGGGCCCGGTCCTGACGAACCTGGAGTCCGAGCGTGGCTACAGCCTGGGGCTGTTCGGCATCGGCACGCAGTTCGGCCCATTCGTGATGCAGGGGCAGGCGAAATATGCCACGAAGATCGGCAACCTGCCCGGTACGGGTTATGGGTACACGGCCTGCGTCGTGCACGAGGTGGGTCACTGCCTATTCAAGGTGCACGCGCCTGGGCGGACCCCGGACACCAGTCCGCCTGGGGGCACGAGGGAGAACCGTCACGACTCGAACGGTAACCTGACCGTCGTCGCTCCCACTCACGACACGGAGACCCCTCCCAATCCGCGGGGTGACCCGAAACACGGCACGTGCGTGATGAGCTACCGCGACTGCGAGGGTTTCATGTGCTCGCGGTGCCTCATGCAACTGCGCGGCTGGAACATACTCGGCAACACGATCAAGAACGACACGCGGCATCCGTAGTCCGCGCGACAGGACAGGAGAGTACGCATGGGACTGAATGTCACCTTAGAGGTCAACAAGACGGAACTGCTTGTCAAAGAGCAGCCCATCTGTGTCCTGACGCTCGAGAACGACGGCAGCGATCCGGTTGAGATCGTGCACCCCGACTGCGAACAGGGGATGCCCTGCTTTCGGGTAATCCAGGTCGACACCGGCGCCGAGACCTTCGTCCGAAGCCCGAGCCGGCGCGGGGCCGAGCCCGACATGATCGAGATCCCCGCCCGGGACCAGGTGCGACTCTACCTCGACCTGCTGAATCGCGTGGACCTTCGCATCCCTGCCGAGTACGCCGTATCCGTCGTGTACTTCTACAACGGCAACAAGGACCAAGCCGAGTCGGCACCCGTGAGGCTGAAGATCCGCCCGCTGGCCGCCAGTCGCCTGGAGCTCCACAGCGTCCGCGGCGGCTGCATCGACGCGGTGTTCCTGAACCCGATCGTCGAGCCGGCGGATGTGGTCGTAACGGACTTCCGGATTATCCAGGAGGGCGGCGCGGGCGATGTCAGCCCGGTGGGCAAGGCGTCTCTGTTGTCGCGTCCCCGCATTTCGTCGCCGCCGAACAAGAAGGTGGGCGCCGGCGTCTGGGTCGCCTGGTTCGAGAAGAACGAGTTGATGTACGTCCACTTCGAGCCAGATCAGGGCGCCACGGCGACGGGGAAGATGAAGATCCGCACGCTTCCCGCGGCGATCGTGCCCCCCCTGTACATCGCGGCCAGCGAAGGTGGGCAGGAGAACACGAACGGGGCTGTCCTGTTGTGGACGGGCGGCATCGAAGGGGCCGCCTCGACGCTGCAGGTGGTCGAGGTCGATCGATCGGGCGACAAGGCGCGGGCGAGGCTGACAGGCAGGGTGGAGGTCGCCGGGGCCAGGCCCGACTGGATGAAGAGCCACGTTCGGTCCGACGGGAACAAGTACGTGGCGTTCCTGCGTTCAAGCGAGGAAACCGTCGGGTTGCACCTAACGGCCTGGCCGGACGGTATGACGCCATCGATCGGCGTGCAGAAGCTGATGGACCTGAAGGGCCGGCCCATCGCGTCGGACTCGACCATCAGCCTTGAGGACGAGATTTGCGGCGCGACGCTGCTGTGGACCGGACCTGAGGAGCAGCGCAGCCTGGAACTGGTCGGATGGCGGATTGGAACGCGGGGCAAGGCCCAGGAAACATACCGCGAGAAGATTCCCTGGAGCCAGCACGTGCCCGTCGGAGCGGCCGTGATCCGCGTACGCCCCAGCGGCACGCCGGCGATGCTGATACGACCCAACGATTACCAATGGTCGGTCTGGCATGGGTTCAAGAAGGAACTCGTGCCTGTCCCCGATCCGTACACGGACACGAAAAGGCCCATCGACATCGCGTTCCTGAATGCGACGGACGTCGTGCTGATCTGCGCCGAGAGGGTCGGTGGATTCTCGGTCAAACAACTGGACGGCAGCGACTTGCCACCGTTCCCGTCCTGAACCTGTCGGCGCGCCCCACATGGGGCTGCGTCGGATAAACGTGAGAGAGCGACTATGCCGTCTGCTGCAAGAATCACTGATATGCATACATGTCCGATGCAGGATCCGACGCCGGTGGGGCCGAAGCCGCATGTGGGAGGTCCGATTCTGCCGCCCGGCTGCCCGACCGTTCTGATCGGCGGTCTGCCCGCCGCGTGCGTGGGTGATATGGCGACCTGCGCGGGCCCACCGGACAGCATTGTTAAAGGCTCGGCCACCGTGCTGATTGGCAACCGGCCCGCCGCACGCATCGGCGACAGCACCGCCCACGGGGGGGTTATTGCAGCTGGTTGTCCGACCGTCATGATCGGTTAGTCATACGTCCCCTGGTTCAATCCTCTGCGAAGCCGGGCCGGCACTGCGGCGCGTTAAGGCATCCGGTACAGATCGCCGAAGTGAACCGTCGGATGGCGGGGCTGGTTGGACCCGATCAGGATTCGATGAGATTCGCCTTGACAGGGTCTGAGCGGGCCTTAAGATACCGCGAAGGATGGACTTGTGGTAGTTGTTCCCGGTGGGATCGCCCCGCCGGGAGGGTGTCGCATTGCTGGGTCAGTAGAGTGCTGTCGGGGTGTGGAGAACGTGCAGTCTGCCGAGACGAGCAAGAGCCGATTGAGGATTCCGCAGGGATGTGTCATCGTCCCTGTCTCCGAGGATCAGAAGCAAGCCGCATTGAGAGTATGTGCTCTGGTGAAGGTACAGCCGGATTCCGCCGGCGGCAGCCTCATAACACTACGGAATACGCTCGACGCCAAAGTCTTCCTCGGTTGTATTGCCGATGTATCGGGCCGGGTGCACGAGTGGCTTGAGCTGTGGGTCCAGAGCACCGATGTGCTGCGGAACACGTCCCTCGCAAAGCGAGTCTTCCTTTCCAACGCCGTGCTCGACGACCGTTGGCGCAAGCTGGCTCATGTCTTCGATCAGTCGGGCGCCGTGGACAGCATCCAGTGCGGCTGGGAGACCTCCAATCCTCTGCCCACGTTTCTCGACGTTGCATCCCAGTCTGCGATCCACCCGAAAGATGAAGAGACGGGGGCATATTGGCGGCTCTGCCAGGACGAGAGCGTTCTCCACGATCATGGCGTGCCGGCCTATGCAGGTTCTCTCCATCGCTACCTTTATCTTGCGGGTTCGGGGGTCGAGACGCCCCTTGTTCCCGTGACCGATGATGCACCGGCGAGCGAGCATACAAAGCCCCTGGCGGAGATCTGCCCGAACCATGCCAACCTGATCCCCTTTAACCCGGCGGCGGGGCTCATGCTCGTCACGAGGCACTACCCGATGGATCTGGAGGGGTTCATCGACCTGCTGGGCGGGGCGCGTCCTCGCGCCGGACAATCCAGTCCGGTTGTCGAACGCGATGAGAACCAGAGCGCCAACGGCGGTGAAGACTGGGCAGCGGCGTACCCCGGAAGACTGTTTCTCGATTCGCAGGGCAAGCACAGCCGCCTGATCGAGACATTCCATCTGAAACTGGCACTTCTTTTCGACGTCGTTGCGTCGGCGCATTCGGTCGTTCGCTCGTTGCAGCAGCCATTTCTGAATCTGGGCGCCTCGTCGTTCCGCGTAGCGCTCGATGGAGGCGCGAGCCTGCTGCCCTCTCTTTGGACCGCACGTGCGCGACTTGTCGAGCCCGGCCACGCCCTGGCCGCCCATGCTGAGGCGACGGACGTCGCATATTACTTGTCCCCCCTGATCGGGGAGACCTCCGTATACCGACCTGTGGACACATCGCTGCCGGCCCAAGGTCGAGCGCTCGTCCGCGTTCGCAAAGTCACGTCGGATTCCAAAGAGGCCGTCACGATCGAGGGCACGATGGCCACTCAGGAGCGCATCGAGTTGAATGCCAGCGATCTTGTGGTCCTGCAGCTTGGCCTGAAATCCGGCGAACTGTGCCTTCACGCTCATCTGGAGGCCGATTCAGCGCTCGCCGGGGATGAGTATCGATTCCGTACGACCTCCCACACTCTTGGCGCCGAGCAGATTCACGACCTGCGGTCGGCCGAGGGGGTCCCCATTTCTGAGGTCCCGTTCGAGGTCATTTCCCTTCTGAGCAGCCCGTGCGATCTATATTCTCTGGCCGTTCTGGCGGTGCGCATTCTGCTGGTCGATCGGGGTACAAGTCTTCCGGTCGCGGTGGATGAGATGCTGAGTCTGGCCCGTCAGACGCAAGCTGAGTTCAATCCTGATGAGCCGTTGACGGCGTGCGTCGCACGGGTATTCCAGTCGGATGAACGATGGTTGCAGTCTCTCGGTCCGCGCCGCCTGGCCGAAGAGGGCGTCACGCCGGAGGAAGCCCTGGGCCTGATCCCGCAGGAGTTGTGGTGGTCCACGCTGGCCATGATCGTGCAGATGTTTCCCGGTCTGGGGCCGATGAGCGTGTGCCGGGATTATGGCGATGCCCGTCCGGGCGGTCTTCACCTTGTGTTCGAGCGCACGTTGGCCGATTTGGACGCCCTGATCATGAAGAGCCGCTACCTGGTGGCTCCGGCCGTGACATCCGAGATGCAGATTGCGGCTGTGATCCATCAGTGCCTGGACAACCAGCCCAGGCAGGACGATGACGTAACCGCGGATGCCAAAGAGTGAATGGAGTGCACAGATGAGAACGAATGCCGGAAAGATTGGATGTGCGATGATGCTGGCGGCCGGCGTTATGCTCGGCGGATGCCAGACGATCCATGTCCAGGGTGTGGGGGACGTCTGCAACCAGAATGTACGTGTCGATGTCGTCGGTGTCAGTTGGGTGGAGAGGCCGCAGTGGGAAGCGCTGTCCATGCAGGAGTACTGGAGCGAGGGCAACCAGCGTCGCAAGGATTCCATCGACCAGGGCTACAACCTTCCCATCCGATTCGGTCCGGGCAATCCCTGTGAAGTGACCCTCAAGAAGAAAGACCGCGTCTGGAAAAAGTGGAAAGAAAGGGGTGCCACGCACTTCCTTGTGATGTTTGATACGTGCCGCGACGACCAATCGTGGCGCCTCTGCCTGCCTCTGTCGGGGAAGTGTTGGGGAGGCCTCACGGCCAAGAAGGCGATTGAAGTCTTGATTCAGCCGAGCGGGGTGAGCCCCAAGACGCCCCCCAAGCCGGGTTGTGGCCAGTAGAGTGGGAACACGTTTGGCGAATTGCAGGTGGGGAGCGGATGGCGAAATTCGGTCAGTATGAGACGGGCCACCCACAAGTTCGGACCGGTTTCAACGCGATCTACGTCTGGCATCCGGCAGAAAAAGGCTCCCGGCAACGCGTCATCAAGGCGCATCAACCGTCGGTCCGCGTCCGCGACGAGAAACTCACCGCCGCCCAGACGCAGGCGTTCCTGGACAGCGCCGGCGTGCAACAGAAAGCCGCCGGCCAGGATGCGAAGCACTGGGCCCCGATCCACGAATTCGGCACAGCGCCCGCTGGGGTGTTCTATGTCACCGACAGCTATGACTTTTCCGCACGGCGGTTGGTCGACGGCCGCGTCAACCTCAGCGCGGCCGGGCTGCACCGCCTCGTCGATTCGATCGCCGCGGGCCTCCTGACCCTGAAACGGGTATGTGGGCGACCGCACGGAAACCTCAAGTTCTCCAACGTTCTGGTCACCAAGCACAGGGATGTATCCAAGGCCAAGGTTGTTCTGTGCGATCCATTGCCGGCCGTCTATCTCGAGGCGGATATACACTCGAAAGCCGACCTGCAGCAGGTTGGGGAACTCATTCACCAGTTGGTGTTACATCGCCGCCCGCCTCTCGTCGCCGGCTATCAAATCCCGGATTCCGAGGAATGGCGGAGGCTGGGCAAGCACGCGGACGACTGGAGAGGTCTCTGCAACCGCCTTCTGCTGACGGATGTCGAGGCTGAGCCGATCACTCTTGAGCAACTGGCGGCCAAACTCGCGACCATGACCACGCGTCGGTCACTCCACATGCTCAGGATCAGCCTGATCATTGGTGTCGTGGTGCTGCTTGGCATTCTGGGGTGGCCTGTCGCTGGGTTCGTCATGGATATCTTGCGCCCGCCCGATCCGGAAGAGGTGAAGCGAGCCCTTGGACAATGCCGCGAAGCCCAAATCTGGCTCGCGCCCTTGTGGCAGAAACTGGACGAGAATCGCGGCGAGCACGAGAAGCGCAGCGATTACTGGTCCGCGGATGATAAGCTTAAGAGTCTTATCAGGGCGATGGAGCGCTATGACAACTGCAGGGGTTTTGGTCTGTCGTCACGAGAGATCACAGCCGACGAGGGCGATCCAAAAGTTATCCGCAAGGCAGATCGCTCACGCAGGGACATCGAAGCCATCCTGTTCGACGGCGAGAGTCGCGATTATTGGCCGTGGTTGAAGCGGCTGAACGATCGCGCCAAGGATTTGCGCACCGTGCGGTCTGAGCCCCTGGCCCAGTACCTGGACTGGTTGGTCGACGAAATCGGACGGCGTGTGCAGCTTGCCGAGCGCATTGATGACGCTCTCTACCTGAAGCTGCACTGGCCCGATCCAGACATTGTCCTCGACAGACTGGATGGCGACGCTGTTAGTGCGGCCTCCCACGCATCTGAAAGGGTCGTGGACCCCAACGTCTTCTTAGAGAAGCTTTCGGGCTTGAGCGAGCATTACCGATTATCCGGAGCAGACGCAAAAAAGATTGCTGATCGGCTCAAGGCCCTCTCGACCGCACACGGAGAGCTCAAAGAGGATCTCACCGCCCGCGAGAAGGACGACCCCAATGCGCCAAAGCTGCTGGCGGAGTTGGACGAACTTGGTTCGCGTCTCGATGGCATCAGCGTTGTGCCGCGCACGGAAGGCAACGGTGATCGAATTCTAGAGTTATGCGCCAAGTGGGAAACGGACCTTGGGCAAATCCGGGAGCAGGTGAGGAGTTCCGACGAATGGTATGACGAAAGATGGGAGGAGGCGAATCGCGGGGTTAGCGTCTCGGCTGCCATCAATGACTGGTACAGGTCGTATCTCGCTGCCGACCGTCTCGGAGAAGACAAGGAGGCATTCGCAGCTACATACGAGTCTTTCACCGCCCTGAAACCTCTGAAGGACCGGGTCGAGCGAACGCGGGCCAATCTCAAGACGCTTGACGGCCGTCTGCCACAGACGATCCCTGTGGAGTCGATCCCGACCCCGTGGGGTGAGGAGATTTGTCAGTACTACAAAAAGACAAAGAGAGAGGAGCTCATCAGGGCCATCATAGGCCAAGTGGGTCAGGAGGAGCCGTTCCCTGACCCAAGCGAGTACGATGAGGCAGGCAGGCAATTGCTGGCGTGGCCCGATGACGCGGCTGATCTGATACGTGACTTCGACGACATCGAGAGAGGGCTTGATGGCTGCTACGCGCTCGAGGACGAACTGCCCCGGACAAGCGAGAATATCCTGTCGCTCCATGCCAGATGGGAAGGCCACGAGATACTCAAGGACGAATCCCTCACACAGGCACTCCGCGATCTTACAGCCAGAGTCGAGGGGCTCGAAGACATCCGCGACTCGAATGACGTCGACTCTTTCCTTGCACTCGCCGGGGATGAGACAGCGAAGATAGAAGCGAGGTACGCTGCTTGGGTCAGAGTGACATCGTTACCCCTGGTCGCGGAGAAGTGGCAGGCCGAAGAGAACATCCGGAATCAACTGCGAGAGCAATTCGAGTCACAGCGCGGTTCGAGCCATCTGTCCGAAGAGCGATGGGGAACGTTGACGGAAACGCTGGATCAGGTTGGTCAAGCGCGCTCGCGGCAATACTGGAACGCCGTTACCGACAGCCATGTAGAGGCAGTGGAGCAGCGTGCGGCCGGTGTGACCCTTCTTAAGAGGTTCGGCGAGCTCAGGCCCGAACGCGATGCCGACCCGAATGAGCTGGAGACATTTGCGACATGGGCAGAGGGCCTTCTGACGGAACTCCTGACTCTCAACTGGTCTGCGGAATACGATCTTGAGGTCTTCGCCGAAGAAGACCCTGACCGTTTCGACCCACCCGAGTTGAGCAGGGAAGCCATCGATACCTGGCGATCGAACGTGGAAGACTACGGACGCATTCAGGATCCTCGCGAAGAAGAGGATTGGCGTGGAAGGGTGGAGAAACTGAGGAGTCGAATTGCCAAAGGCTATGATGACTCGAAGGATGATCCCGACGCACAAGCCGATTTGAAGGATGACGAGCGTCGTCTCGGAAAGCTTGAGGATGATTTCACAGAGATCATGGATGTGCCCGCGATCGGGAAATACAAAGCAGAGATCGACCGCTGGAAGGACCTTGAGAACGAACTGAAGACGCTCGAAAGCGAGGTCGATCTACATATTTGGCCGCCGGAATGTAAGCACCTCTCGATCTCAGACGGCAGGGTCGGCTTCAGAGCCGGTTTTGGGTTTGACAGGTTCGTGCCCGATGATCTTAACTTGTTGAGCCCCAACAAACCCAATCCACTCACTCGGTCAAACGCGCGTGGATTCCAGGAAGATGCCTCTTTCGAGAAGGCCGATGCTCGTCGCCCGGCGGGGCCGGACAATCTGCTCTGGCCAAAGTACATCCGATCGAAGCAGGACCCGAACGTTGTGTTGCGATTTCTTCCTCGGGAAAATGCGGGAAATCCCCCCCCATTTTACATGGCGATCGGGGAAGCAACGAATGCACAGTACCTGACCTTTCTCAAGCGAAGTGGCGTATCAGCAGATGGACTTGTTCTGGACACCGAACGCGCCCCGGCGACGTTGCATCCCTATCCTTCTGCCATTCTCCTTCCCGAGTCTCTCCGCAAGGAGTCCAGACCGAACCATCCGGTTGTCTGGGTGACCTTTACAGGGGCACAGGAATACGCCAATTGGCTCGGCGCCGGTGTGCCCGAAACGGCTGAGCACCAGCGTGCCGCGGTATTTGCTGATGGCGGCAGCGGAAATTACATGAATCCTGGGCTTTACCACGTCCGTACGAACAACTGGGCCGAAGCGGCTCGCCGGTACAATGACGATCTCCAGAAGCCGCTGACCGCAATGGAAAGCCCCCCGGTTCCGCCTGCCGGGGCAGTCGATCCGCGTGGTGAGTATCGAGACGCCTACGAGGAAAGCGAATTCGACGGCCTGCCGGAGCCGGGTCGCTTCGAGACAGTCTGGCCTACCGCGACTCGCGCGGCTCAGGAGGTCCCCGAAATCCGTGACTTGTACGACCTCGTCGGTAATGTCTGGGAGTGGTGTCTGGACGGAAAGTCGCCGCGGATCTGCGGAGGCTCGTGCTTGTCGGCGCTGAGCTATGCCAGGCCGGACGCTGTAACGGACCCCACAAGCGTATCTGCCTGCGACCTTGGCTTCAGAGTCGTCGTTCGGTGCCCTAAGGCGTTGGGCCAATAGTCCGCTGCCCATGGAGTACAGATACGCGAGCAACGGGCGTCGGGGCCAGACGCGCCGAAATGTAGCTTCTCATAAAGGTTCGCGACTGGCGATCGGCCTGCCTCATGTATTTCGACAGGAATAGCTCCGTCGATCCCCGGGCCGGTCTTCCGAGCCGGAAGACCAGGATCTGGACGAGTTCGAGGCTGTCTGTCATCCACCGATCGAGCGTCTCGTCGGCCTGAACGACCCTCTCAATCTCGAGCATGTTCTGCGCCGTGGGCGCCGGATACGTGGTGATGAGCCTGCCAAACGGCCCAGCGATGCGTGCGAATCCGTCCCCGAGGGTCTTGTCCAATGCAACGATGCGTCGGGCCACGAGGTCAAGAGTAACGTCGGTGACGAACAGGTCCCGGACGATCTGGCATTTCGCGGCATCATCCTGATCTTCACTCATACAGTCCGGGTGAGGCATCTTCAGCTCACCGACGATTGCCTCCGCCTCTTGGATTGAGTCCATTCGTACAACGGCTTGTGCACGCTCCGCAATGTCCGCGCCCACCGTCACGACCGTAGGTATTGGAGCGGGAGGCAACGGGATGAGCTCCTCGGCCAGCGGGTCGCTGTCCGTCTCGCCCCTGGGCAGGTACATGATGTAACCTGGGTAAGCCTGGTCTGAGAAGAACTTGTCGTAATCCACATCTTCGAAGTTTGTCCAGGAGCGGATCTCGTTGAGGTTGCCGGCATGGGGCAAGGTGCCCCAGGTTGCCGCATCGTCAAGCGTACGCGTGATACGCGACACGACCTCGATTCTCCTGAGCTCACTGCCCGAGGATTCCAGGAACGTCTCGAAAGTCGGACCAAACGTCACCGTGTCGGCCGCATCGACAACGAGCGCGCCTATATGGGTATCGTCCGAGTACGCGATGTCGATGCCGCTGCTATTGATGGTGACGTCCTCGAAATCAGGTTTGACTACGAACGGCCCGCCGAGCGATCCCTTGGGGCCGGCCCTCAGGTAAATCGCCACGTCAAGCGGATTGCCTCCCTCTGGCTCCTTGAACTCGAGGTTCATTGACTCACGATCATCGGGCAGACCATCAGCGGCTCCCCCGTAGTACTGCCCGTTGGCGGTCAACACGGCACCCGGCCCAAGCACGAGGGATTGACGGCTGTCGATCACGATGGCTGCTTCATGCGACTCTTTGGCGTCGGAGTGCCCCGTAATGGCGACGTTCAGGGCGTTGCCGGGCGCCCCCTCTGTATAGATCCTTCCTGCGTCGGAGACCAGAGAGACACCTCCACCAGTCGCAGTCACAGGGTCGTTGATGAGGAGGTCGCCGGTGGCTCTCAGGCTTATCG
>CBFDBY010000043.1:0-45532 GCA_965603165.1 uncultured Phycisphaerae bacterium | reverse complement strand
GACATCGGCGAAGACGGCGGATGTCCCTATCGCTTTCAGCCCGAGAGCTATACCCGTTACTATCGGCACACGGTAGAGGCCGTCCGGCGAGCCGATCCGAACGCGTGGGTCGGGGGACCGGCCCTGGCCAACTCCCGCTCGCCCATCCTGCCGGCGCTGCTGGAACTTTGCGAAAAAGAAGATGTGCCGCTGGATTTCGTTTCGTGGCACATCTACAGCAGCAGTCCACGGCAGATTCGCGGCACGATCGAGTATGTCAAGGGACTTCTGGCGAAGCACCCGACCCTGAAGCCTCGGACGATGCTGAACGAGTGGAACGTGGATCTGTCGCATCCGCCGGACGACCCTCGCTTCCAGCCGTGCTTTGTCGCCGAGACGATCTGGCAGATGAAGGCCGGCGGACTGGACTTCTCGTGCTACTACCACATCCGCGACTATCACGTCTCGCTGGAGCCGTTCGCGAAATTCATGTCGCCGCGCGGGACGGCGTTCATGTACCGATGGTGGAATCGCCGGCCGCAGTATGACGGGCTGTTCGACTACCAGAATGAGGTCCGCCCGACGTACTTCGCGTTCAAACTGCTCTCGCGTTTGACGGGCGAACGTTTGCGGCTGACTTCAAGCAGTGAGTCCGTCCACGGATTTGCGAGCTGCGATGAGCGATTGCGGGTGTACAACGTGCTTATCTGGAACTTCAGCTCGTCCGCCGTGCAGGTCAACCTTGTCCTGACCGATGCGCCGGGTACTCTCATCGTGCGTCCGATCCTGTTCGATGCGGCGACGCCGCACAACGATGAGAACTCTCGGCTCAAGCCGGAGCGGCCGATCGAGCTCGAGCCGGACAAAGCCGATTTGAGCGTGCGGTTGGAGCCTTACGGGATGCGGTTCTGGTGGATCGAGCGATGATGACGCCGCCGAGGGTGGATGTGATGGACTGTGTGAGATCGAAGATTCTTGCGGTTTGCGTCGTGGCGGTCGCATGGAAAGCGGCTCCGGCCCAACAGCAGGCGCAACCATCTCTTCAGCCTGTCAATGGCAAGACATCAGTGCAGACCCTCGCCGAAGAGGTACGTGACAAGGGCCGGTTGTTGTTCTGTGCCCGGTCGGATGCGCGCGATTGGGACCTGTTTGTCTGCCGGCCGGATGGCTCGGACCTGCGCAACGTCACCCGCACCCCGCAATATAATGAGGCGGCGCCGCAGTTCTCCCGCGACGGCCGTCGGCTGTTGTATCGGCGACTGCCGAGGGACGAAGAGATCGACGGCAATCTCTACGGCGCGCAGGGCCAGCTTGTTGTCGCCAACAGCGATGGAACGAATCCAGAAGTCTTTGGAGTCAGCGGGCGGTATCCCTGGGCGAGTTGGAGCCCCGACGGCGGGCAGCTTGCGTGCCTGTCCATCGAGGGGATTTCCATCGTGGACGTCGCGAGCCGAAGGAGTATTCGTACCCTGGCGCGAAAGGGCTTCTTTCAGCAGTTGACGTGGTCGCTTGACGGCAAGTGGCTCAGCGGTGTGGCCAATTCGTTTGGGACCGGCTGGAGCGTGGCGTGTATGAATGCGGCGATGGGGGCGGTCCACGCGGTGAGCCGAGTCGATTGCTGCACGCCCGACTGGTTCCCGGACAGTCGGCGGCTCATCTTCTCCAACCGTCCGCCCAACCAGAAAGGGAACGACGGTTACGGCTGGACGCAGTTGTGGATGGCCGATGTCACGGGCGAACGTCGCCGGCTTGTCTACGGGGAGGATGGGCGACACGTCTACGGCGGTCACGTCTCGCCGGACGGCAAGTATGTCCTTTTCACCGGCAACCTCCGCGAAGATGGCGATCCGGGCCGTGCCGGTGCGCCCATGGGGCTGATGCGATTGGCGGATGCGCCGATTATCCCGACGGAGAGCAAAGACCTCCGCGTGCTGCATCCTGACGCGAAGACCGGCCCTGTCCTGTCGCTGCCGGTTGGATGGGAGCCTTGCTGGACGTTCGAGGAGACCGAATTCGACCGGGCAGATGATGTTGCGGTGTTGGCCGAGGAGGTGAAGGACAAGGGCTGGATCGTTTTCAGTGCCGCGACCGGGGACGGCGACTGGGACCTGTTCCTCATGCGGCCGGACGGCTCCAATGGCAGGCAAATCACGGATACACCTCGGTACAACGAAGCCGGGGCAAAGTTCTCACCGGAGGGACGGAGATTGCTGTACTTCCGTATGCCCAGTACGGAGAAGGTGGACAACAACACCTATGGGATGTACGAATTGGTGATCGCCGATTCCGATGGCAGCAACGCGGAGGTATATGGCAACGATTTCCCATGGGCATCATGGGGGCCCGATGGAAATCGGATCGCTTGTCTTGACAAAAAGGGCATCCGGATCGTCGACTTGGCGACGCGACGGGTCGTGCGACAAATGGCGCGCAGCGGAATCGTGCAGCAACTGGTCTGGTCCGGGGACGGCAAGTGGTTCGCGGGCACGGCCAACGGCCTCGGCGTGGCTTGGACCGTGGGATGCCTGAACGCCGAGACGGGAAGGATCCACGCCGTCAGTGAGACAGATCGATACAACTGCACGCCCGACTGGCTGGGCGATTCGGCGCACCTCATCTACTCGCGCGGCATCGTGCCGGGCGAGCCCGGCTGGGCGCAGTTGTGGGTGGCAGGGGCCGACGGCACGGACCGACAGCTGCTCTACGCCGAGCAGGGACGGCACCTGTACGGCGGCTGCGTCTCCCCCGACGGTCAGTATGTGTTGTTCACGCGGAGCGAGGCAGACCTCGGCAAGGTCGATAATTCGCGGACCAGGATGGCAATCGTTCGCCGGCGGGATACGCCGATGATCGTCGGCAGCGACGAATCACTCCGCCGGCAATTCCCCGATGCCCGGAGAGGACCATTGCTGGACCTCTCCTGGGGCTGGGAACCCCATTGGACCCATGGTGACGTCATGCGGTTTGAAGGATTCTCTATCCTGTCATCGGATTGAATCACTTCAGCAGGAGATCGTCGATGTATAGCTGTCCGCCGGCGCCATTGCCGTCGATCCCGATCGTCAAGGTCGAGACATTCGTCAACGAAGCGCCGCTGGAGGCCAGGTCAATTTCCCAGGCGGTCCAGGCCTCGGTTGCGATATCGGAAGCATTGCCGGGATACGGGATCCTGGTATTGCCGATCTTCACGTACAGTTGGCCGGTATTGCCGGCTGTGCCGTGGAAGTGAACGACCAGCGTCGTAATGCCGTGCCAGGTCCAGTTCCGCGTCGGCTCAAAGGTCCGTGTGGTCTCGGAGAGCCCGTCATAGTACAGCGGCATGGACCGATGGCCGCCATGCACGATCGTATACTCCATGATGGGGCCGATGATCGGGTCGTAGCCGACGATGGCGCCAGTGCCGTTACCGTCCTTGCCGTCCGGGAAGAAGGCATCGGGCGGGAAGCCGAGCGAATCGGTCCAGGTCTGGAAGAGCTGTTTCGGCGAGAGTTGGCCGTAGCTCTCGAAATCGTCGACGACCAGATATGGCGACGTGGAGAAGCTCCAGACCGGGCTGCTCCAGGCACTGGGGCTTTCCGCCTCGTTGACCTCGACCACCTTCCAGTAGTAGGTCGTATCCGGTAGCAGGTTCGCTGCGTACGTCGCCTGGCTTACCGTGTCGACGGGAGTCGTGCTGTCGATCACGGCCTGCAGGTCTGTGCCGAGATGGATCTCGTGCGAAGCCGCTTCTCGTCCCGCAGTCCAAGTCAGAATCGCGTCGGGGGACACGCCCGCCGCCCCGTTGGCCGGATAGGGGTCGTCGGCCGTAACCGGAATGTAGGAGAACCGCACCTCGCTCAGACTGTATTGACTCCCGTCTCCCCAACTGTCGGTGCAGGTCAACCTGATGAACCTGGCGGCGACACCGTCAAAATCCACCGTGGTATTGTACGTGTAGTCGGGGGTGCCCGGGCCCTTGGCGAATTCAGGGACATCCGCCAACGCCGTCCACGCGGCGCCGTCCATGGAGTATTCCATCGTCGCGGTCTTCACGCCCCAGCCCAGTAACCACTCAAGGTCATTATTCGCGTTCCAGACCCGCATCTGATCGAGCTTGTAGACCATGTCGAACTCATATTGAATCCAGACCGGCGGTTCCTGACCAGCGCTGCTGATCCACATGTTGGCGGCCAACGTGTCATGCTGGTCCAAAGCACTGAGACCCGACTCGTCCACCGTCTTCTCCGGCCCCGAGTTCTCGTTTAACAGACTGGAGGCTGTGGCGAACACACTCCTCACGTTGTAGGAAGGAAGATCGGCTTGGCCTTCAAGCGCGCCGATGTCGTAAGCCGAACCGACCGGACGGGTCGTGCCGGCGAAGTCGTCAGGAACGATCGCCAATGTCTGGCCGGCATCCTGGCCCGGCGAACCTGCCATCAGACGGTAATCGCCGTTTGCCGCGTCGGTGAATTGCGGATCGCCCGCGATGTTGTCGTCGACGCCGATGATGGTGGTGCCTGTGGGATCGAGCGGCTCCAGGCCCGAGTTCGAGAAGAACAGGTTGTTCTGGAGAGTCGTGGCGTCATCGTAGTCGTCCGCATAGTTGAAGATGGCGCTGCTGATTGTGCTGTTGGCGACAATGCAGTTGACGAATTCCTTTGCCCCGGCAGCATTGCCGCTGTTGCCGACGTTGAACATAAATCCGTCCGGATTGTTGCTGCCGACGAACGTGCAATTGTAGATGAGGGCCCGCCTGTCTGCGACTCGGATCTCATACCTGCTGGGAGCGGTTCCGGAGGGGATGATCACATCCACCCCATTGTTGGCGAAGATGCAGTTGACGATCTCAATCTGGCTGGCCCCGTTGCCATCATCAATGGCCGACGCGCCATTCCTGGAGCCGCAGTTGGTGAACAGACAGCGGTGAATCTTCACGTTGTTGCCGCCCCCCCTGGCGCTTCGCATCCTGATGGCGCCGCCGTTTCCAACGGCGGTGCAGGTATCGAAAACGCAGTCTTCAAAGACAACGGTCGAATCGTCACGAATACACACCGCGCCGCCGTCGCGGGCCGGTCCGCTCTCGGAACTATTTTCGAATTTCGCAGTGCAATTGAAAAACGTCACGCCACGAATGGCGCCCTGGCTCCCACCGCGAATGTAGATCGCACCGCCGTTGTCCGTGTTACCCCCTTCGCCGGTCGAGGAGTTCTGAATGACCAGGTTCTCAATGGTCCATGACGCGGCGCCGGATATGTGGAAAACGCGATCCTGCTCCGGGTAGGTCAGGCGCGCCATGTCGATGATGGTCGGCGTCGCGGAAGGATCGGAGGTGGTGAAGGAACTGTCATAGCTGCCGATGAGCGTCTGGTCGCTGAGAATATCCGTGTCCGGTGGTTCAGCGGCATAGGTGCCGCCCGCGACCCGGACGGTGAGATATGCGTCCGTGAGCGCCAACGCCTCGGCGATCGTCTTGAACGGAGCCGCTAAGGTGCCGTCACCCGTGGTGGCAATCGAACCGTCGACATAAACCGTCGTCTGCGCCAGCGCGCTGCCGGCCAGACAGATTGCGATGACAATAGAAACCGTCAGGGACTTGCGTAGAATGTGATTCCAGTTCATGGCGTGTCACCCTCTCTTTCATAAGGTTTTGTTTTGAGGCACCTATTCCAGAAGCATCCCTCACAGTTCCTCCAGATGTTGTAGGGCATCCGTGTTTTAGTGAACGAATCTCGACCTCTGCATACTCTATTTATGTAAGGCCGGGATTCTCCATTTAACGCTATAATTGGCACTCCTGTACTCAACACGGTCAATAATATCATAATCGGGGCCTCGATTTCAAGGAGTCTGGTCACAAACAGGGCCGAGACGCCTCCCGGAAAGGCCCCCAAACACGCTAATTCGCCGAAAATCAAGCATCTTGGCGTCCTTTTGACACAACTCGACCGGCGATTTCTCATCGGGGGTGCAGGTTTTCGCTCCGCTGGCGGTCATGCTGACCCTGCAAGTTCTGGGCTGGCTCTTAACTGCCCGATTCGCTCAAGAATTTCACGAAAGAGTATCCCCGGCACGGCCACCTTCGTTCCATGAAATTCGAGCTTGAGTCTGCGGTCAAAATCGAGCCTCAGTGCCTCCTTGCGTGCTTCACCCATTGGGTTCTCCCATAATGAATGGTTGAAACTGACTTGAATGGCCTCCACAGGCTCGATGCTATCAGAATCCTGCTTGCATATCACCAACTACTTGGGAAATCCGGGCTTAGAGAAAGCTCTACATTCCTGCGATACTCTGGTCGACAGAAGACCATGTCAAGATCGGACTGTCCCCCACTGCGCGGACGAGTGCGGGGACTCACCGCGTTTTCGCAAGACTGGACGCGATCAGGTCGTCCCGCCCGGCAGAAGATGTCTTTGCCATCCAGTCTTGCAGAGCACTCCACAGGTCTCTCCGGACCTCGGCCAAATGCGGGTTGTCGATTTGATTCCTCGTTTCCAGCGGGTCCTGTTCTCTATCGAACAGCATGTCCTGGAAATGCTCTCTCCAGTCCCGCCTGGCGTAGCGAGGCAGCGGGCCGGGATCGAGCCACACCCCCAGCTTGTACCGTTTGCCTATCACCGTCGCCTGTGACCAGTTCTCTGAGAAGACGTATCTTCGGCCCAGCGGTTCTGCCGTACAGAGGACGGGACGCAACGATATCCCTGCAAGCCTTTGCATCGGCGCCGGAGTGCGGAGGGCAAGAAGATCAACCAGCGTTGGAAACAAATCCAGCAGCCCGACGAGATCCTCGCTGACGACACCCTGTCTGCATCTCCTCGGCCAGGAGACGATCAACGGCACGCGGAGCGTATCTTCGTATACGTTGTGCCCCAGGGCGCACTTTTCCGTCATCCCATGATAGGCCATGAAATCCCCGTGGTCGGAGGCGTACACGATGACCGTATCGTCGGCCAGACCCAATCGTTCCAGCTCATCGACGATCCGGCCCATGTAGTGGTCGACCTCAGTGACTTGTGCGTAGTAGTAGGCCAGGAACCGCCGGTACAGGTTCTTGCGTTCGGCCGCGACGCCCAGGTTCCAGGGCTGCTTCTTGTTTCGTCTCCATCCGGCTAACTCCGGAGGTAGGTTTTCCGCGGGCTCGTCGATGCTGGCCGGAAGAACCATGTTCTCCACCGGATATAGATCGGCCCACTTCCGGGGCGGCGTATACGGCTGATGCGGGCCGTGGAAGCTGGCCCAACAGAAGAAGGGCTTGCGTTTCCGATGGCACCGCCGGAGGAACGCCCGGGCCTTCTCGGCCGTGTAAGCCGCATCACGCTGGTCCGGATCGAGCCTCGATATCCGGCAGAAAAGATCGCTCTGCAACATGCTCTTGCTGTGTTCCCGTTCAAATACCTCCCACAGTCCCGCCTGCTTCAGCCAGTCGTGGTAGCTCTCATCCGAGGGATCCAAGCGCGGAGAAATCGTCGTGGCCGACGCATCCCACCCCAGCGCCATCGAATTCCTGGGCAGGTGTCGCTTGCCAAAACAGCCCGTGGCATAGCCGTTGGCCTGGAAGACGTTCTGGAGCATCGTGAAACGCTCGGGATGCACGGGCACGTTCGGGTTATCCAGGCACCCGGTCGTGCGCGGATAGAGGCCCGTCATCATCGACGTTCTCGATGCGACGCAAATCCCATCCTGGCAATACGCCCGGTTGAATCGCACCCCACCCGCCGCCAGGGCGTCCATCGTGGGAGTCTTGACAGTAGGGTGTCCGGCACAGCCTATGGCCGAGCCATGGTGCTGATCGGAGAAAAGGAGCAGCACATTGGGCTGTTGCGGACGATCACGACCCAGGTTGGCCCACAGATCCCGGCCTCCGAACAAAGGAGCCAACGACAACGTCTTCAACACATCTCGTCGAGTGAAACTTCCTGTCCTCATACGCAAGCATAATAGCAGATATGGCGACGTATTCCTACTGCCTGTGCATGTTCATTCCCGTCCGCCGGGCCGGCGCCCGGCCAGGCAAGGGCCCGTGCTGCATCGCACAGATCAGGTTTTCCGAGATACGCTCTGGTCGGAACGTCCGATTCGGGGTATAATACGCGTTATGCAGCGAGCATTGTGATTGAAAGGTAGCGGGTTTTGGCTGAGCAATTGGCGACGGCGTTGGAGAAGTATTGGGGGTATAGGGACTTTCGTCCCTTGCAGAGAGAGGCGATGGAGCATCTTTGCAGCGGGCGGGATGTGATCGTCGTGTTGCCGACGGGGGGCGGCAAGTCGCTGTGCTTTCAGGCCCCGGCGGTGACGAGGCCCGGGCTGGCCGTGGTGATTTCGCCGCTGATCTCACTGATGAAGGACCAGGTGGACGCCCTGACGGAGTGCGGCGTCGCCGCGGCCCGGCTGGATAGCTCCCTCAACGCGGCGGAACGCGACAACGTCATGGAGCGGCTCCACAAGCGCGAACTCAAACTTCTGTATGTTTCGCCGGAGCGGCTGGTCTCGGATGGCTTCAGCGCGTTTCTTCGCTCGCACCAGCTCTCCTTCATCGCCATCGACGAGGCGCACTGCATCAGCATGTGGGGACACGATTTTCGCCCGGAGTACCGCCGGCTCGGCTCGTTGCGCAAGATCTTCCCGAACGTGACGATCGGTGCTTACACCGCTACGGCGACCGAACAGGTGCGGCATGATATTGCCGAGCAACTGTCGCTGAATAAGCCCGCTGTGCTGGTCGGTTCGTTCGACCGGCCAAACCTGATCTATAAGGTCCAGCCGCGCAACCGTGTCGTCACTCAGGTCTGCGACGTGCTGGATCGCCACCGCAACGAATCCGGCATCATCTACTGCATCCGCCGCCGCGACGTCGAGGAAATGGCCCAGGCACTGACCGGAAAAGGCTATCGCGTGGCGCCCTATCATGCCGGTATGGCGGATGAGGAGCGCAAGAAGAACCAGGACGACTTCGTCGCCGAGAATGTGGACACGATCGTTGCCACGATTGCCTTCGGCATGGGCATCGACAAATCCAACGTCCGCTACGTCATTCATACCGGGCTGCCGAAATCGCTGGAGCACTATCAGCAGGAAAGTGGGCGCGCCGGACGGGACGGCCTCGAAGCCGAATGCTGCCTGTTCCATTCGGGCGGCGATTACGGCGTCTGGAAGAGTCTGCTGCGCAATGGTGAGCCGCAGGCGCAGGAGATCGCCCTGGCAAAACTCAATCAGATCTACGGATTCTGCACGCAAGGGATCTGCCGTCGCCGGGTCATCCTCGAATACTTCGGGCAATCGCTCGGCAAGGCCGAGTGCGGTGCGTGCGATGTTTGTCTGGGCGAGGTGGACACCATCGATGCCGCCCTGGTGACGGCCCAGAAGATTCTGTCGTGCATCTTGCGCCTCGGCCAGCATTTCGGCGGCGGCTATACGGCCCTCGTGCTCACAGGCTCACGCGATCAACGGATTCTTGACAACCAGCACGACCGACTGAGTACGTACGGATTGCTCCAGGAGCAGGACCGACGTGCGGTACACGACTGGATCGAGCAGTTGACCGGCCAGGGCTTCATCGAAAAGACTGGCGAATACAACGTGTTGTCGGTCACGCCGGAAGGGCACCGGGTCCTCAAGGGCGAGGTGACCCCGCGCTTGCTCCGGCCGGCGGAGAAACGGCAGCGCAAGGCCAAAGTGGCCGCGGAGTCGTGGGAGGGCGTCGACAAAGGGCTCTTTGAGGCGCTGCGTGGGCTGCGAGCTTCCCTGGCGAAGAAGCGGGGCGTTCCGGCCTACGTGATCTTTGGCGATGCGGCCCTGCGGGACATGGCCCGCCGTCGGCCTTCGACACTGGAGCGCTTCCTTGACGTCCGGGGCGTCGGGGAGGCCAAGTGCAAGCAGTACGGCCGCATCATGGTCGAGAAAATCCGCGCGCACTGCATCCAGCATGGGCTGCCAATGGACGCCGTGTAGTCTTGCCGCCTGCGAACTGCGCCTTCGCGCAGCAGCGCTCAGGGGCGAATCGTCAATTCCGCGTCGTCTACCGCTCGTTGCCCCACAACTGGTCGTCGCCGCCGCGGTTTTTGCGCCATTCGTGTCTCCATTTGTGCATGTCCGGCGCATTGATGAAGGGCTTGGGCCTTCTCGCTTCCTTGTCCGGCATCGGCCGCAGCTTGCTCAGAGGCGGGGCCTGATACCAGTAGGCGACACTGGCGAGATCGAGGGTCAGGCAGTTGTTGTGCCCGTGCTCGATGGTGAACTTCAGCGACTTATCGAAGTACAGCGGGTCGCTGATGTGGAAGCGGTACAGATGGGTCCGGCCGAGCCAGCCGACATCGTCATTGACGCGGGCGTAGCCGAAATATGGATGCGTGTACAGGGTCTTCGGGCACCAGGAGGTGTTGAAGTAGTCCTCGGTTCCCGTACCGTGCAGCGTCGGCGTCTCGCTGCCGTCGATGAAGATCATGTCGTCCCCTTCGCCGTACCAGATGGGCGTCGGGCAGTGGACGTAATAGTTGACGCCGACGAAATGGCCTTTGCCCTTGATGTCGGCGAACAGGTAATTCCGCTCGCCCTTCGGGTTCTCGCCCTGCGGACCGAGGGTGGACCATTCGTTCTCGCCGTCGGGCAGCGCCTCGGTCAGCTCATGGTTGTACCAGGCGCAGAACCGCCCCATGTCTTCGGGGAGCTTCTCGAGTTCGACGTAGTCCACATAATAGTAGAAGGCGTCGATGTCCCGGCCGGCCTGATTCTCGACCTCGATCCTGGCCCCGTCGGCGAACGGCATCGCAAAGTAAGAAACGATGGCCCGGCCCTCGACGGGACCGACGGCTAACGGCAGGCTCACGAACGGGTAGCTTTCGTTCCATCCCTGACCGAAGAACGGCCCGATCGGCGATTCGACGGACGGAAACTCGTTCCCATCCCAGTACATGCGCAGGATGATGTCATTTCGGCTGAGGTGCTCGGGCGGCGGGGCGATGGTGATCCAGATGTGGTTGATGATGCCGGCGCCCTTGACGTTGAACAGCTCGCGCTTCTGGCCGTCCTTGATGTGCTCGAATCGGTCGTTGTTGCCGCCCGTTCGGTCGTAGCTGCTGATACGTTTCGTCTTGACTCCCTTTCGGATGCGGGCCAGGCCGTACAGGTCATCCGGCCCGGCGGCCGGGCTCGCGCTGCCCAGCAGGCAGATCGACACCAGACCCGCGGTCAGAATTGACGACAAGCTCTTCATGACTATACCTCCCTTGAGTCAACCTTTCTCTCATTGCGACGCCGCGACATCCGCGGCCATCACCGGCCCACGATCATAGCGACCCGCCCCCGGTCCCGCCAGCCAAATCCCCGACCGTAGTGCGCCCCCTGACACGCCCAACTTGAGACTCCTCCCGAGATTGGGTTCGTTTCGCACGATCTTCCCTCGGTCGGCACATCCAAAACGTGGCTGGAATCGTGGAATGATGGACCATTCGAGTGATGGGCCACCCCGGCAGGCGGTTCTGAGCCTCCCAATGCGGTCTCCCCCATTTGGGAGCCCGTCACCACATCTACGCCAAACGAAGCCAATTTCGCCGGGGTCACGGACTCCTGACCCGCCGGAGGGCCGTCCTCCGAACGGGAGGCCTCTTCCGGCGTGGCCGCCGCTGCGCGTGCCTGCTGCTCCTTACGCAGTTGGCCCATCGTGCGGTACAGGCTGCTCTCGATCCGCCGTTCATACATCAGCAGCCGGTCCAGCACCCGCGCCTCGGCGAAGTCCGCCACGACCAGCTTGCCCAACGCCGCGTTCTCGTCGACCACGCCGGCAATGCCCCGATCCCACTCGCTGCCCTTGAGCTGCTTCCACTCTTCCAGCCGGGCTTCCAGCAGCGGTGTCGGCTCGCCCTCGTCCAGCGCTGTGAAGGCCGCGTTCTGGAGCCGCTGGGCCCGGAGCAGCCGCCAGGAGAGCCCCACGACCCGCTCCGCCAACATCGCCTCCACCGCCCCGGCCGGCGCCAACTCCGCCAGCATCCCCTCGCGGAAGACCTCGAATTCCTCCGGATCTTCCCCCGCAATGACCGCCTCCCGCGCCAACAGCCCATGCTTGAGCGCATTGCGAGAGGCCCTTTCCTTGCCCGCGGCCGTACGCGGCCCGGTGGACTTCTGCGCATTCAACCGATTGGCCTGGATTTGTGCAACGCTCGCCATAATGAGCCCTCCGAATTGATGGCCGATGACTCGCCGCCCACGCGGGCGGCACCGTCGGTATGGTACAATAACCATATCCTTGTGTCAACAAGAAAATGCAACAAACGGGCAATATTCAGTAATCCGTAAACCACTGTCCCGCCGGGACTAACGAGACCCTCCGAAAGAATCTTCACCGCGGAGGCACGGAGACCACAGTGCGGCCTTCGGCCGCAACCCAAAGGCGTTTTTTCGCTTGGGGGGCTGCCAGCAGGTTTGTATGCCCCCCCGCAACACGCCTGTTCTAAGCAATCATCCGGGTCCTCCCTGAGCCTGCTGGTAGCCTGCTATGCGCTAAACGCAATCTCAGCATGAGGAATTTGCGCAAGAGAACAAGATTTGAACAAGTAGTAGTACAGAGAAGGGCCCCCGGTGCGTTTAACGCTTTGCGGGTACAGGCGGGGAGGTGGTTGACGTTCGGAGTTCCGCCTTCAGGCGGATTCGAGAGTCTTCCGGCGTAGCTGACTCCTCTCCTGCAATTTCAGGCCTGCAAAGGCCGGTCGGACTGTTCTGACCCGCGTAAACGCGGACCTGGGCTCTCAAACGCGAAACTTCGCGTTTGGGGACCGGCTCCGAACGGCGGGCACGCCCGAGGCGGTCGTGCCGGGAGAGTTTATCGCTTTGGGCCTCCAGCATGGTACGCCAAGCGGGAGGCAGCCAAGCCAAGGGGGCCAACAAGCTCTGTTCCGGCAAGGAGTTACGCGAGCATACAGGAAGAGAAACCGGAAACCGTGAGTTCACCCCCGCAACTCTTATTGTAAGGGCCGGGCCCGTCTCTTCCGTTCCGTCGTCCATCATGGGGAAGGTCGGGGGAGGGTCATGGGATTGACAAACCATGGGCCCAGGGATAAAATGTGATTGTTGAAGCGCATTGAGGTGCTGTGCAGCAGTGTAAGGCAACGGAGAGGCCCGGACTCCTGAGACACGTTCATTGGCTGGAGTGTGGTAGCCAGACTTGCGAGCGGAAGAATGCAAAACTTGCCAGATATCCTGATGCTCGGCGGCGAGATATTCGGCGTGCCTATCTTCCTCATCATCCTTGCTATTCTCATCGCCATTAGCTCAGCACAATCGAAGAAGGAGAAGGCACGTAAGGAAGCTGCTGAGCTCTGGCAGGGTATTGATCTGTCCCTTTCTAAGAAGCAGGTTGCGGACAGGTTGGGGCGCCCTCAAGAAATCATCGCAGGCACGACGGAAACATGGGTCTACAGTTTCAAGGATTTGACGGGTTACGTCCAGTTTGAAAATGGTACCGTTGTCGGATATAAGCATCCTGAATAACTTGCACGGCATTTGACTTCTGTTGCTTGATGTTGAGAGAGAAGACAGGAATGGGGAGCATTAGTCCATGCCATTGACCATTGAGTGTCCGTTCTGTAGTAAGCCGGTGTCTGTAAGCGGACCGGCGTTTAGCGCTGTGTACGTCTGCCCTCACTGCGGAGTCCAGTTCAGCAAAGTGTACTCGTTAGCTAAGGGGGATACCGACTTCGCCACTGTAGCAGAGCTATTGGCGGACGAGCTTAAGAGGGACGTGAGTTACATTATGGGCTTGGGAATAAAACTGGACAAGGGCAAACTGGCGGCCAAGACGGGCGGCCTTGGCTGGGCGGGGTACGAGGCGTTCACCGGTGATTGGCTGACCGCGCTCTTGGCAGGAGGGCTCTCCCTTTTGGCTGGTGGGCTGACTGATACTTACAACAGGATCAAGATACAGGAGATGAGAAAGAAGTGGTTTGAGATTCTGGGCAGCTACAGCGAAGCTGAGTTGTCATGTCTAATGGGCACGGTACGACGAAAGTATCCTTTGTTGCTGGCTCAAGTTCAGGGCCTCTTGCAGTCAGGTTGACGCGTGCATGAACCTACGAAGAGTGATTTGGAGCCCGCCGTTGGCTGCGCTGATGCGGAGAGGTCGAAGTGAATCTATGGGGGCAGAGCTTGGAAGGTCCGGTGTAACAGGTGGCGGGATGGGGAGTCAATTTGGCGTCCGCGCGATTCCCAAGGGTAATAAGGATACCTGGGGACAACACATGTATTTCCTGGTCAGGGCAGGGCGATGAACGAGATACTTGAAAGACTCTACCCAGATAAGGCCGTTGTCGCACGGCGCCAGGGCGGTTCACTTCTACGATTGTCACCAAGAATGGATATGTTCAGCGCGTACCTGCATGAAGACATGCGTCAATGCTATCTGAATGGGCATGATCATGCGGCCCTTGTCACGGCGTGTGCGTTACTTGATTTTGCAGTCAAGGATGCGATTCATTTCAAGCTTTTCGTTGAGGCGGATTGCGTTTTCAATCCAGATGAGTGGGACAAGATTGATGCCCTGAAGTTTGGGCAGGCTGTGAATCGGGCGAAGAGCTGTGGTATTGTCTCCAAAGAGGAATGGAAGAAGCTCGAGTGGGTGCGCCAGCACATCCGAAACGTATACATGCACGGCCAGACCCCCAATTGGATCAAGGACAAACAAGATACGATCATCGAGGGCGATCTGGAGACTGGAGAACTGAGAGAGGTCACAACTAGTGCTCGGGAGAACATTGTGCTCCAGCGGAATGTGCGGATCCTTGCGGACCGCAATATATGCGACGACGTTGTCATGTTGGTTGACAGGCTCGTGCGCACTTTGAATACGCGATCCCTACGTCGTCTTGAGGAATGGAAGAAGGTGAATGTATCCAAGTCGACGTATAAGCAAGTGGACCGTATCTTACAGAGTATGCGAGAGAAAGGACTGGATGCCAATCTGATTACCACACGTGACTATCCAGACGATATACCACCGTCCTCTGGGGAATGACGGGGACAACTACTGATTAACGATGTCAACAAACAACCGGTGACACCCACAATTATCGTACTCCCCTATCCCGCTTCGCCCGCCGCTTGGACTGGCACGACTATCCGACTCATCTCGACCTCAGCGGACTCGTCCGATAGAGTGGAACCGCCAACTGCTTCGTCGCCGCTTCAGCGAGTATCGCGAGATGGGTCGAGGAAAGCAAGAACAAAGCGGGAGGCCCGCTTTGGAAGTCCGAAATTCGAGGCAAGCACGAATGATCAACAGCCCCAATGATCACAACGCTCCATCCGAGCGGCGACTCTCGTGGCGAGGGCATCTTGCCCTTGCGTGCCGAGGGCGTTTCGCCCTCGTTGGGCTGCCCATAAGAAAGCAAGAGCAGGGGCAAGATGCCCCCGCGACGCAAGGGCGGGACGCCCTCGCCACGAGGGCGACAGCGTTTCGATCATTTGACTTTCGTGCTTTGGGTTTGTCTCCCGAACGACGCGGGGCAACAGGCGTCCGGCTGCGCCGGAGTTGTCGGATTTCGGATTTCGATATTCGTGCTTGGCCCCGCCGGAGCCGTCTCGTTGACGTGGCTTCCCTATTGACTACTCGCGGGCCGGCGGGCATGATGGGGGCAGTAACGTCCGATTGTGTGCTGTTCATCCGTTGCCAGTAGGAGGTGTCTCTTATGTCGAGTCGCAGCAAACAGAAGTGGTTCGTGCTGGTGTCCTGGGCGGTCAGCGTGGTGATTGTCGGGACGGCTTGGGCCGGGCCGGTGAGTTTCACGAAGGTTGTGATCGATAGGACGTTCCGGTCGGAGGGTGTGGCCGTCGGGGACGTCAATCGGGACGGCAAGCTCGATATCCTGGCGGGCGAGGTCTGGTACGCCGCTCCCGATTGGAAGATGCACGAGATCCTGCCTCCCGGCGAGTACGACGGTACCAAGGGCTACAGCAAAACGTTCGCCAACTTCACGTGTGACGTCAATCGTGACGGGTGGGTCGATTCGGTCATCACGACGATGATGGGCGAGCCGTCCCTGTGGTATGAGAATCCGCAGGGCCAGCGGGGGCACTGGAAGGTCCACACGGGGACACGCAGCGCGTGCAACGAGACGCCGCTCTTCGCGGACTTGTTGGGCGACGGCAAGCCGGTGGCCGTCTGGGGCGTGCAGCCGGAGGGTTATGTGGCGTGGTTCAGCATCTCGGACGACCCGTACGAGCTGTGGGACATGCACATCGTCGGCGGGCCGAAGGCTCCCGGCAGCGAACGATACAGTCACGGCCTCGGCGTCGGCGATATCAACGGCGACGGGCGCAACGACGTGCTCGTGACCGCGGGTTGGTGGGAGGCCCCGGAGGATCGCACACGCGAGCAGTGGACGTTTCACAAGGTGGATTTCGGTCCGCCGTGCGCCGATATGGTCGTGTTCGACATCGACGGCGATGGGGACAACGACGTGGTCAGCAGCTCGGCCCACGACTATGGCATCTGGTGGTTCGAGCAACTGCCGGGCGGCGCGGGCGAGAACTTCCACATGCAGGAGATCACGAAGAAGTATTCCCAGACCCACGCCATCCGGCTGGCGGACATCAACGGCGACGGCATCACCGATTTCGTGACGGGCAAGCGGTACTTCGCTCATAACGGCAAGGACCCCGGCGCTCTTGAGCCGGCGGTGGTCCTGTGGTTCGAGGTCCAGCGTCCCGAGAAGGGCAAAGTGAAGTTCATCTCTCACGTCATCGACGACGATTCCGGCATCGGGACACAGTTCGAAGTCTTCGACATGAACGGCGACGGTCGGATGGACGTCGTCTCGGCCAACAAGAAGGGCGTCCATCTGTTTCTGCAGACGGGGACGGAAGATTTCACGTCTCTCCATGACGGCAGGACTTTCGATGGCTGGGAGGGCAATCTGGATTGGTTCCGCATCGAGGATGGCGCCGTCGTGGCCGGGACACTCGACAAACAGATCTCGCGCAACGAGTTTCTCTGCACCAAGGATGAATACGGCGATTTCGAGCTGCGGCTGAAGGTCAAACTGCTGGGCGATCCGGCCCAGGCAAACGCGGGGATTCAGATCCGCAGCCGGCGCATCCCGAATCATCACGAGATGATCGGCTATCAGGCCGACATGGGCCAGCACTACTGGGGCTGTCTCTACGATGAATCCAGGCGGAGGAAGATCCTGGCGCAGCCGGACGCGGAGTCTTTGCGCAAGGCCCTGAAAGTCGGCGATTGGAATGACTACGTCATTCGCTGTGTCGGGCCTCGCGTTCAACTGTGGCTCAACGGCGTGCAGACCGTCGACTACACCGAACCGGACGAATCCATCGAACGAACGGGTCTCATCGGCTTGCAGGTTCACGCGGGCCCACCGACGGAGGCCTGGTACAAAGACATCGCAATCAAGAGGATTGGATCCGCGAACTGATATGATGCGAACACTTGCAGGTATGGCGGTCGTGTGTTTGTTCCTGTGTTGCGAGCTGGGAGCGGCGGATATGTCTCGAGTGGGGATCTTCGAGGGAGCGGGTGATGTCGGCGACACAGGGCGTGCCGGAGCGGTCGCATTCTCCGCCGACAGCAACGAATACACGGTGACCGGCGGCGGCGAGAACGTCTGGGGTAGTGAGGACGCTTTCTACTACGTCTGGCGCCAGGCCACCGGGGACGTGGTCCTTACTGCGAACGTGCGGTGGCGCGGACAGGGGCGTCACCCACATCGCAAGGCGGGATGGATGATCCGTCGCGGTCTTGAGCCGGACGCGCCTTATGTTGATGCGGTCGTTCACGGCGACGGCCTGACCTGCCTTCAATATCGCAGGGACAAGGGCGGTCCGACCGAGGAGATTCAATCACCCGTTCCGGCGCCGGCAGCGATACGGCTCGAACGCCACGCCGATGTCTTCACGCTCTCCGTATCGCGGGACGGGAAGTCCTTTCAGCCCGTGGGTTCGCTTTCGGTATCTCTGGGGAATCCCGTGCGTGTCGGCTTGATGGTCTGCTCCCATGACAACTCGACGACGGAGACGGCCGTCTTTTCCGGCGTGGATTTTGAATCGCTGGGCCAGGCGAAGGTTGAAGACCGGGTGATTGAAAGCACGTTGGAGACCCTCGCTGTGCAGACAGGCGTGCGCCGGATCGTCTATCGGGCCCGCCGTCATTTCGAGGCGCCGAACTGGTCGCCCGACGGCAGTTATCTGTTGTTCAACGGCGACGGCCGGCTTTATACGATCCCGGTCGCCGGCGGTGAGCCGCGACAGTTGGATACGGGACAAGCGGACCGGTGCAACAACGATCATGGTTTTTCACCCGATGGCAAGTGGCTCGCGATAAGCCACCATGACCAGGGTGACTCCCGCATCTTCGTCCTTCCGAGCAGCGGCGGAACGCCTCGACTGGTGACGCCGCTGGGGCCGTCCTACTGGCATGGGTGGTCGCCGGATGGACGGACGCTGGCTTACTGTGCCGCGCGGGACGACAAGTACGATGTCTATACCATCGGGATTCAGGGCGGGGCGGAGCGGCGTCTCACCGATGCCGAAGGTCTGGACGACGGACCGGAGTACTCGCCCGACGGTCGGTATATCTACTTCAATTCCGAACGCACCGGCCTGATGAAGATCTGGCGCATGAAGGCCGACGGCGCCGAACAGGAGGCGGTGACGCATGATTCGGACTACGCCGACTGGTTTCCGCACCCTTCCCCCGACGGCAAGCAGTTGGTCTTCCTCTCATACGACAAAGAGGTCCAAGGTCATCCGCCGAATCAGGATGTCGCCCTGAGGCTGCTGTCTCTGGAGGACGGCGAGCCGAAGGTGCTCACACGTCTCTTTGGAGGGCAGGGCACGATCAACGTGCCGTCGTGGTCGCCGGACAGCCGGTTTGTGGCGTTCGTCAGCTATCGTCTTATTGCCCCATGATCCAAGAGTCTATCCGGCGTCTCCATACGCGGGGGACGGGGAATCTGCCAAGAGAGAGACGTCTTTCCAACTGCCCTCTCCGCTGATGATGCCACGAAATCGACGTGGGACCACCATCGTCGGCGGCCGGGGCGACCTCGAGGTGGTTGTCAACAAGCATGTCACTACGTCCGAGAATTCATGCGGGAGGCTGCGCCGCGCCGGCTTCGCGTCTCCGATGAGTCTGCGGTAAGCTGTCCAAACACTTCTTATAGGGCCTTGTTCCATTTCCTGCCGCTTGGGTCGAAGCGGCGTCGCAAACTCCTGGGGCCTCATTAAGCTCGGTCGCACAATGGCCGAAGAGACGGGATGAGTCCGCTTGTTAGCGCGCCTCGTGAAAGGGTGTCCCACACGCGGCATTCTCGGCTTGGGCACCCCGAACGGGTTTTGTGAAGTGTGGTGCAAGAACGCATGTTTGCGCGTGCGCCACCTCACGCATGATGCTGCAGGCTGGCCCGAGGAGGACATAATGCAGAGCGATAGACCAGTGACAAAGAGATTGTTCGCCATGCGAAAAGATCTGCTGCGCGGCGATTCCCTGTTTGCGCTGATGATCTTCATCGTGGTTGCCTTATTCCTGTTCAATCTTATGGCGCTGCTGTGGAACAACGTGCTGTTCCAGAAAGACGTGAACGAGAAGGCGAGTGTTCAGCATGTGCGAGCAGTAGGCAAAGTCCTGGCCAGGGTGTCGGAAACGCTCATGACCACGGACGAGCTATCCATGCTACGCCGGACCATCGCCGAGGCGGGTGTCGAGCACAAGCTGCGAACGTGTCGAATCGTTTTACCCGATGGCCGTGTGCTGGCGGACGCCGAGCCGGCCTGCATCACGGCGATCACACTGCCCCCGTCATGGGAGGATCAGGATGCGGCGGGCGCCGCCCAAGGCCAAGACAACGCGTATGGCCACTTCGAGTACACCCAGAAATCCTCACGTGGCGGGGTAGAGTTCGCGTTCCCCTTGAGTATTCCGGGTCGAGGCAGCGCTATGTTGCTTGTGGCCGCACGCATTGACGAGCCGCTGGAAGCCGGGCTCACGCCGCAAACGGCCCAGATGGCCATCGCCTGTTTGGCCCTGGCCAGCATGCTCCTGGTCCACCGCCATGCCCGTTTCCGACTGAAGGCCATCGGGGCCATCCACGAAATCCTGCTGGCCGCCAAGGATGATGACGCGGATATCTCGACCCTCGAACTCGATCCCAAGCTCGGTCTTGAAGCGGTGGCCTGGAACCGGCTGCTTGGCGACAGGCAGACCATGCAGGTCAGCTCGGCGATTGAGCGCGTCAAGGAGGCCGTTCATGAGAGATCGGGAACGGCGGGCGTGTTGGCTGCCGCGTTTGACACGGTTTCCTGTGGGCTGCTGCTCGTGAACGAGCAAATGCAGGTAGAGCATATCAACGGTGCGGCGGCCGTCCTTCTGCAGGTGCAACGGGGTCAGGTGACCGGTGCCGACGCTTCCGGAGTGATCAAAGATGAGCGAGTGGCCGTTGCGATACGTGAGGCGACGGAGGATCTTGCTTCAAAGCGTGTTGTGATCGAGGTGGAGCAAGGTGGCTCTGTCACCGGTGGCGTGCTGAGATTCACCGTCCTACCGGTCCGGCACGAGGATTCTCACTTCGGCCTCGTCGCCATCGAGGATATCACGCAGCAGCGGGTGGCGGAGGCGGCCATGAACAGCTTTCTCGCCAAGGCCGCCCACGAGTTGCGGACGCCGCTGACCAACATCCGGCTGTTTGTCGAAGATGCCCTCGAGCATTGCGAGCAGGACTCGGTTGCAACCAGCAAATCCCTCAACATCATCAATGAAGAAACGCAGAGGCTTGACCGTACGGTTGCGGAGATCCTCTCGGTTTCACAGATCGAGGCTGGCTCATTTGAGCTGAGACGGGATGACGTCCACGTGGATGTCCTCATGCAGCAACTCCAAGCCGACCACAAGGCCCAGGCGCAGGAGAAGCGGATCACACTCGAGTTCGATCTTCCGCCGAAGCTGCCGGTCCTCCAAGCCGACCGTGACAAGATCGCGTTGGCCCTGCATAACCTCATGGGCAATGCGCTGAAGTACACGCTTGAAGGCGGCCATGTTGTCGTGACGGCCGCCGTGGAGAAGGGGCACTTGAGCGTATCCGTCAGCGACACGGGCATCGGCATCGACTCGGAGGAGATCGAGAAAGTCTTCGACAAATTCTATCGATCGAAGGACCCGCAGGCAACCAACGTCAAGGGCTCCGGACTCGGTCTGGCCATCGCACGGGAGGTGGCCCGGCTCCACAGCGGCGACATCACCGTGGAATCGGAACTCGGCAAAGGCAGTACGTTCACGTTAACGTTACCGACGGTGGAGGAGGGAGCATAAAGTGCAAATGGCAACGCAGCAAAGGGGCGCCGTGCTGGTCGTGCGGCCCGGCGGCCCGCTGACCAGTGCCGACGCGGACGCCTTCAGAGGCAGAATCCGCGAGTTGATGCACGAGAACCTCGGGCGTGTCGTCATCGACGCCTCGGCGCTATCCTATGTGGACAGCAAGGGTCTGGAGTCTCTGGCCGACATCGCGGGCGAGTTGGCGCAGAGCGGCAAGGGACTGAAATTGTGTGCGGCGAACGACACCATTCGGCAAGTCATTGAGCTTACCGGCCTGTCGCCGCAGTTCGAGCACTTTGAGGACACGAATTCGGCCGTGAGGAGCTTCCTGTGACGGAGTACCCGCTGGAATCCCGGTTGGGCGAAACCCTGGTGGCCGAGGGAGTTATCTCGCGAGACCAGCTTGACCACATTCTGGCCGAGCAACGGACCACCGGCGGGATGCTCGGAGAGATGCTCGTCCAGCAGGGTGTGGTCGACCACTCCCACATGCTTCGCTTCCTGGCGCATCAGCTTGGCGTACCGTTCTGCCACTTGCGTCACGGCCTGGTCGACTTCTCGCTGCTCTCGCTCATTGGCGAAGAGGAGGCGGGGCGGCTCAACGCCATCCCCATGTTCAAGGTGCATAATACCCTGACGGTGGCCATGGCCGAGCCGCAGTCATTGCCGAAGATCGACAGGCTGCATCAGTTGACAGGCTGTCGGATCCGGTCCGTCCTCGCCCCGCGAGAGAACATTCTCGAGTACATCAGAAAATATGCATCCGGGAATACGGATGTGGACTCTTTCCTCGCCTCTCTCGCGGACAGCGAGGTGCAGGTTGTGGAGAGGGAATCCGTGGACGACGGGCCGGCCACCGACCTGGACAAGATGGTCGAGGGCAGCCCGATCATCAACCTGGTCAACGTGGCGCTGCTGACCGCCATCAAGGACGGGGCCAGCGACATTCACATCGAGCCGGACAAACAGGGAACGCGGGTTCGCTATCGTATTGACGGCACGCTGCGGGACCTCATGAAGCCGCCGCCGGGGCTTCATGCGTCGATTGTCTCGCGCATCAAGGTGATCGGCCGGATGGACATCGCCGAGAAACGTCTGCCCCAGGAAGGCCGTGTGCGTATCGTTGCCGAAGGCCGGGAGATCGACCTGCGCGTATCCGGCATGCCCACTCTGCTTGGGGAGAAGATCGTCGTCCGCATTCTCGACAAGGCGAACCTCAGGATCCGCATGGAGGATCTGGGTTTCCGGCGGGAGACTCTGGATGCGTTCGAGAGAATGCTGCGTCAGCCGTACGGTCTCGTGCTGGTGACAGGGCCGACCGGAAGCGGCAAGACGACCACCCTGTACTCGGCCTTGGATCTCATCCGGAGCCCGGAGAAGAACCTCCTGACTGTGGAGGACCCGGTCGAGTACCAGCTCGACATGGTGAATCAAATCCAGGTCCACGATGCGATTGGAATGACCTTTGCGCGGGCTCTGCGAAGTATCCTCAGGCAGGACCCCGATATCATCATGGTGGGCGAGATCCGCGATGAGGAAACCGCGCGTGTGGCCGTGCAGGCAGCTCTGACGGGGCACCTTGTGCTGGCCACGCTGCATACGAACGATGCTCCCGGGGCCGTGGCTCGGCTTCTGGACATGGGCATCGAGGCGTACCTGCTGTCGAGCGCGCTCAACGGGGTCATCGCGCAGAGGCTCGCCCGGACCGTCTGTCCGAACTGTGCGGCGAAGTATATCCCGGCGCAGAACGTGCTGGAGGACGCGGGGCTTTCCGATAAGCCGGGGCGTCCGTTCCGAAAGGGGGCGGGCTGCAAGGACTGTCACAACTCCGGCTTTCGGGGGCGAGCCGGCATCTACGCCGTTATGGAAGTGACCGCAGACTTGCGGCGTCTGATTCACCGGGCGGCGCCCACCCACGAGCTTCGGGATGCTCTGCGCAAGAAGGATGTACTGACGCTGCGGGAGGAAGGCGTACTGCTCGCTCTGGACGGAAAGACAAGCCTGGAGGAAGTGCTTGCGGTAACGCATAGCGAAGATACGAACTCGGATGCATCCGATCGTTCAGATCGCGTCCGGGAGCCGGCGGAGGTCGCATGAAGCTGGCGTACAAAGCATATGATGGGCTTGGGAAGGCCGTTTCGGGTGTCATCGATGCGGGGGACACCATAGCCGCGACGGAGTTGCTGCGCGGCAAGGGTCTCTATGTGGCCGAAATGACGGCGTCGGCCACGCCGGCCATGAAGAGTCCAGGCCGGCGCACGCGACGGCTCTCTCGCGGACAGAAATTGAAAAATGTGGCCTGGTTTTCGCGTCAGCTCTACGTGTTGACTTCATCGGGGACACAGCTCGTGGATGGTCTGCATGCCCTTGAGCGACAGACCCGGCCCGGGCCATGGCGTGACGTCATTAGCAGCCTGCGAACGCGCGTGGAGGAGGGGTCCTCTCTGGCGAACGCCATGGAGCCGCACGAGGCCTACTTCGATCCGATCTATCGCAGTCTGGTCGCGGCGGGGGAATCCAGCGGCCATCTCGTGGAGATGTTCGATCGCCTGGCCGCAGCTAAGCAGAAGCAGTTGAAAGCCCGCAACGCCGTCGTAGGGGCCCTGATCTATCCGTGCCTGCTCCTGACGGTTGGGCTGACCGTATTCATCCTCATGCTGCTCTTCGTCGTGCCGCGCTTCGCCGAGCTCTTCGAGTCGCTCAATGTGCCGTTGCCGACGAGCACGGCTGTCCTTATAACCATCAGCGGTCTGTTCCGTCGGTACTGGTGGCTCGTCGCACTGCTCTGTGCGGGACTGGTCGGTTCTTTGGTTGCTTATCTGCGCACGCCGAACGGTAGATACTCTCGTGACACGGCGATTCTCCGATTGCCGTATATGGGGCGCATCGCCAGGAGCTTCTCCACGGCACGGGTTGTGTCTCTACTCGGTGTGCTGTTGCAGGCCCATATACCGATGCTTGAGGCCCTTCGACTGGTTCGACATTCCTCCGGAAACGTCCGGTACCAGGAATTGATCTCAAAGGCCGAAGAGTGCGTGACCAGAGGCGAGCCCATGAGTGCTGCGTTCACCGATGCCGCTTTGATCAATCCATCGGTCCAGGAGGCAATTCGCAGTGGTGAGGCAAGTGGCGAGGTCGACCGATTGCTGCTCAATATCTCGACATTCCTCGATGAGGAGAATGAGGTTGTTCTTCGATCCCTGACGAGCATCATCGAGCCCGTCATTCTGATTGTGATGGGACTGCTGGTGGGCCTGATTGCCATCTGCATGTTCACGCCGCTGTTCGACTTGACCGCGATGACGGAGGGAGGAGGCGGGGTATGAGGATCGGCCGTTCGAGACACACGATCATTGGTGTGGATGTCGGTCGCCGCACCATAAAGGCGGCCCAGCTCCTGGTCCGTGGCGGAGAATTCCGCGCGTCCGCGTTGTCGTTGTTGCCGCGGCCCGAGCCGGAACAAGAAATCTCCAGCGTCGATGCGCTGGCCTTGAAAGAGGTCCTGCAGCGCCAGGGCTTCAGCGGTAACAGGATTGCCATGGCGGCACCCGAAAAGGCGCTGCTCCGGGCTTCGCTCGAGCTGCCTTCGAAGGTCTCGGGCGCGCCCGTGGAGCAAATCGTCCGGATGGAGCTGGCACGTCTGCACAGCGTGGCTCCGGATTCGTTCAGCATGGCCTACTGGGAGTTGAAAGACCCCGCCCACTCCAAGCCGGTGACTCAGACGCTTGCCGTCGGTTGCCCGAACGATGCGGCGACCGCGCTGCTGGACAGCTTTGAGGACGCGGGGTTCCACGTCGTCGTGCTGGACACGCGGAGTGCAGCGGCTGCTCGGGCCTGCACGCCTCTTGTTCTGCCGGCCCCGCAAATCACGGCCATCGTTGATCTCGGGTGGCGTTCCACGTCCGTGCTTTTCGTGTGCGGACGGTCGCTGATTTACGAGAGGTCTCTCGACGGGGCCTCCATCGCCGAGTTGATCGACAGACTCACCGAGGCTTTCGGCATCCCTCTCGATTCGGTGTGCCAGATTATCGGGGCCATCGGTCCGGTGTCGGATGAGGGCACGAAGGACTTCGACCGTGAGACTCTCGACGCAGTTCGTAAACATCTCAGAAGCCATTTTGACAAGTTGTTCGATGAGCTGAGGGTGCCACTGTCCTATGCGAATCGCCATTTCCCTGGAGAGGGGGTACGACGATTGCTGCTGATCGGTGGTGGGGCCGGCGTCCCTGGGCTTGCCGGCTACTTCGAAGGGCGATTGAACGTCGAGGTCAAAGCTGCCGAACCGAGCAGTCTGATTGAGAGTCCGCCCGAGCTGCTGGCCAGGACGAGCAATCCGGCTATGACGGTGGCGGTTGGCCTGGCGCAATTTGATGGGGACTGATGCATGGGCGATGTGAACCTGATCCCGGCTGAGCGGCGGGTGAGAAGACACCGCAAAGCCCGGTTGTATGTATGGACGACGGTGTGCGGGACGTACATCCTCCTACTCGTCGTCGGCTCCCTGACGCTCCGCGCCTTCGGCTCCAGCGAGGGGCGCAGCCTCAGCGGGCGGCTGGAGGCGGTCATGGAGCAGGCCGAGCAAAGCAATCGAGAAATGTTGGAGCTTCGGCGGGAGCTGGCAGAGGCCACCGTCGCTCTGGAGACGACCCGGGCCATTCACGATCAGCCCGATTGGAGCAAACTGTTCGTGGGTCTGTCCGACCAACTGGGCGGCGACATTGTGCTCAGCCGTTGTCAACTGGCGACGCTTACGAAAGACGATGAGGCCATCATGAATGGACTGAGAGGTCGCCTTCCGGCCAGACCCCTCAGTGTCTTTCTGGCCGAATGCCGCCACAAGCTCGTGCTCAATGGCTTCGGTGAGACGCAGGAGTCGGTATCGCAGTTTGTCCTGCGGCTTGAGGGTATCGGTGCATTCGACATGGTTCGGCTCATGAGCAGTTCTCGCCAGTCCTTTCTCCGTGGAGAGGCGGTGGCGTTCAGTATCAAGTGCGGTTTTTAGGGGACGACAGTAGTGCATCTCTTGGCGTTTCGACATCACAGTCTGCTGCGGATCGATGCGGTCGGAAGCGCGGTCTTTGTTCTTGCCTCGCTGGCATGGTATTCTACGATGGGCGGACCCTCTCTTGAGCAGCGATCCGCTACGGCCGGCCTTCGTCACGAATTGCAGACCCAGCAGGAAAAGAACGCGGCTCTCCAAGCGGCGATCGCTACGGTAAAGGAGCGGCTGACCTTGGTCCAGCAGGAATTGGCGGCCGGGACGGTTCAGCTTGATTCGGCAACGCATATCAATAGACGCATCGCCGGACTGACGGGGTTTCTTTCTGACTGCAAACTTCAGGTCGACGATGTGCAGACGGATCCCATTGTCAGCAGCCGACAGTATGATTTGGTGCCTATCACGATTGTCGGAAGGGGTGCGTGCCTGCAGTACGTCCGATTCCTTCATGGGTTGAGCACCACATTCCCGGACATGGGCGTGATGCGCGTCGAGCTTTCGGGCAATCCGGCGCAGCCCTCGGAACCGGAAAACTTCCAACTCGAATTGTTCTGGTATGCGGCTCCAAGTAGCTCGACTCCGGCCTCCGCGTCCGAGAAACCGCGAGGGGATGCCGGCAGGCCGTCTTAGGGAGTGCCCATGAATATTACAGGACGCCAAAAGAAACTTCTAACGATTCTCCTTATGGGGCTCGTTTCACTCGTCGTTGACCGAACGATTCTTCGTCCCCAGGGCGGACCGGGTGCCGCCTCGGCCGAGGCGTTACATCCGTCGGATCAGTCCGTCCCCCTTGCGGACAACATTCCTGTCCTGGAGGGAGAGCGAAAGCAAGGCATGGCTGAGCGGTTGAATACGATCTGGCCGGCTGCGGGAACGGATTTCACGCAAATGAGGGACCCGTTTTCGCTTCCCGCATCATGGTCTGATAATGGTGACGGAAGCGGCCGGGCGGGGGCGGATGCTGCCGCCACGTTTCTTGGGACGCACAAGCTCACGGCTGTCGTGATAGACGGGCGCGAATCGTATGCCGTGCTGGATGACCGTTTTCTCGTTCCGGGACAATCTGTCGATGGCTTCGTGCTCGTTTCCGTCGGCGATCGGTCAGCGGTTTTCGAGCGCGATGGTAGGCAGATCACCCTGGAACTCCTGAATGAATAGTCGTCGAGACCTGTGCTCTTGTCCCGTCCGGGGGAGGGCTGATTCCCGAGATTATATACGTACAACTACTTAAGTGTCGTTAACATCTGGACGATATTCTCAAGGCAGGCATTGTCTTGAAGAAAGAAAAACTACAGGAGAATGGACATGAAGAGACTCAGACGAACGCGCAGAGGGGGGTTCAGTTTGCTGGAAGTCGTGATCGTGGTTGCGATCATCGCCATTCTGGCGGCCATCGGCATTCCGCGCATGAGCCGCGGCTCCAAGGGCGCGGGGGACTCGGCGTTGAGCGGAGACCTTGCCGTACTTCGCAATGCCATTGATCTGTACGCCGCCGAGCACGGTGGGACTTTCCCGACGGCAGCCAACATCACGAATCAGTTGACCCAGTATACGGATGTCCTGGGCACGACCGTAAGCCCAACCAAGACCACGACGTGTATCTATGGTCCGTACCTTCGTAGCGTGCCCCCTTTGCCGGTGGGTACCAAGAAGGGACAAAACGGAATTTCGGACATAGACGGCGCCGCCGTTGGCTGGCTCTACACGGAGTCCAGCGGAACCATCAAGGCGAATACGACCACGGAAGACGACGACGCGGGCAAGCTCTACAACACGTATTGAGCCGTTGTGGGCTGTGTTCTTGCCTGAGGTGCACGATCTGTGTGCCCCGGCCGGGCGTCCTGGGAGTTCAACGGACTTGACCAGGCCACTGTCGAAGGTCTCGGCAGCGGCCTGATTCCCGTTGTATGGGCACCGTGTAAGCTTTCCTGCTTGGAGACAGTGTGTGTCTTCGGTGATGGGACTTGCCTTGAGGTGGGAGATGTGCCGCAGAGCCTGCATTACCAGCCACGGCTTCAGTTTGCTTGAGCTTGTCCTCGTCTCGGCGATTATCGCGGTTCTGGCCGCCATCGCGGTGCCGCGGTACGGCAGCGCCTCCGGTCGTTACCGGCTCGATTTAGCGGCCCGGCGTGTAGCAGCCGATTTACGCCTGGCGCAGTCATACGCGAAGAGCTCCTCTTCGTCGTGCACAGTGGTTTTCGACGCGGCGACGGAGCGGTACCAGATTACGAACCTCCCAGCTCCCGACGGCGTCTCCGGCAGCTATCAGGTAACCCTGCGGGCCGAGCCGTACAAGGCGGAGTTGCTGTCGGTCAGCTTCAACGGCGGCGCACAGGTCATCTTCAATGGTTGGGGGTTGCCCGATAGCGGCGGCACGGTGATTGTGGCTGCCGGTTCACGGCAAAAGACGATTGCAGTTGACGGCGAAACGGGACGGGTCAGCGTGCAATGATGGCACAGTCAACAATCCCCACATTCGTTTCACCGCGTACGACATGTCGTGGTTTCACGCTGGTGGAATTGGCCGTCAGTATGGCGGTCATGTCGACCATCATACTGGCTGTTGGTTCCGTCATGCTCCTTGCGGCGCGGGCCATGCCGGATGCAAATAGCCCGGCCCGGGCAAGCATCGCGGCGGCCGGGGCCGTCGAACAGATGATCACGGAGCTGCAATACGCGGTTTCGGTCAATCAACGATCCTCAAGAATGATCGAATTCACCGTCGCGGACCGTGACGGCAACGACGTGCCGGAAATCATCCGCTACGAATGGTCGGGCATCCTGGGAGACCCCCTCACCCGATGCTACAACGCCGGTACGCCGGCCAATGTGCTGGCGGATGTCTATGAATTCAATCTGTCCTACGACTTGGAGACCACCACCACGGAGATTCCTCAGGCAAATGAAAGCCCACGGACGACCCTGGTGACGTACAGTTCCACAAAGGACCTGCACGACTATGCGATCAAGGACACGGAATGGTATGCGGAGTACTTCATGCCGGGCTTGCCCGCTGATGCCGTGAGCTGGAGCGTCACCTCCGTCGTCCTGCATGCCAAGACCGATGGTCCATTAGATGGGGAAGCCCGCGTGCAACTGCAGTTGCCCACGGTCGGGAACTATCCGAGCGGGGTGGTGCTGGAGGAGGAGACCCTGCTTGAATCGACGCTCCTCAGCAGCTATCTGGAGCAGGAGTTCCCGTTCTCGGGCGTGCAAGGCCTCTCCCCGGAGCAGGGGCTCAGCATCGTGGTCAAATGGATCTCGAACGGGACCGCCTGCAAGTTGTGGGGACAGGACAAGAACGTGACGACAGCCAACACGGGCCTGTGCACGAGCAGCAACCGGGGCGTGACCTGGGTGTCGCTTCCCGGGCAGTCGTTGTTGTTCACGGTCTACGGGAGAGTGACTACGGCCGGCGAACCTCAGGTGCAGAGCGCGTATTATGTCGATAGGGTCACGGTCAGCCTGAGAGCAGGAGACAATGGCCAATCGACCATTCATACCGGTGTCAGGATTCTCAACAGGCCGGAGGTGAACGAATGAGTCTTGATCTGCACGGGCCGGTTACCGGGAACACAAGAGGCAACGCCCAAAGCGGCCGGAACGCGTTCACCATTGTGGAGGCGGTGATTTCGACCGTCATTGTCGCTGTGATGTTCGTCGCTGCGTTGAGCACGGTCAGCGCTTCAAGAGTCACTCAGCACAGAGCGGCTCTCGTTAATCGGGGCCGATTGCTGGCCGACTCGCTGCTATCGGAGGTCCTTCAGCAAAGCTACGAGGACCCGGATGGTACCCCGGTGTTCGGCATCGAATCGGGCGAACCGACCGCGACACGGACGAACTTTGATGACGTCGATGATTTTGACGGCTGGTCGTCGAGCCCCCCGGTGGGCAGGGACGGGACGCCGCTGACAAATTCGACAAGCTGGAAACGGACGGTGCAGGTAAAGTGGGTGGACCCTTCGGACGCTGGGCAGGTGAGCGCTGCAGAGACCGGGGTCAAGCGCGTTACGGTGACGGCCGAGTATGCCGGCGTACCCCAGGCGTCCCTGGTTGCCTTGAGGACGACGGACCCATGAGAACCATGATACTGCGCGATCGATTCAGCCAAGTGAGACCGGGCGGCAGCATATACATCCATGTGCTGGCCTCGTCACTGCTGGTGACGATCATCGGTCTCGGCGCCCTGGCTGCCGTCCGGGTCGAGATGCGCTCGGCTCGCCTGACACGCGACTACGGCGAAGCGAGGGCCTGCGCCGTTTCAGCGGTGGAACTGGGCCTGCTGCACGTACGACAGGACCCCGGTTGGCGGACGACGTGGTCGAGCGGAACGTGGCTGGACGATAAAGCGCTTGGCGCGGGCCACTTCACGCTTTTGGGGATTGATCCACAGGACAATCTCCTGGGCGATTCCGAATCCGATCCGCTCGTGCTGACCGGCATAGGCACAAGGGGCATCGCGCGTCACAAGGCACAGGTCATGCTCGTGCCCGTTATTGAGCCGCTGGAGGCGTTGAATACGTGTCTGCACGCGTCGGGCCTGGTGCAGGTCAAGGCAGGCAAGCAGATCATTGTCGTTGGCGCGCCCGTGTCCACAAACGCGCTGCTGGACAATGACGGCACGATTGATGGAAATGCGGAGGCCCAAAGCGTGGGCCACACCGGGACAATCACCGGGACCCTTACCGTACCGGCCCCGAGCAAGCGGATGCCGGATACCACGGTGATTTCCGAGTACATCAGCAGGGCCACCGTTGTTCCGTATACGGGGACAATCGACAAGGCGGTGCTCACGCCGGCATGCAATCCCTGGGGGCCCACCGATCCCAACGGACTGTATGTTCTCGACACGGGCGGAAATGACCTGATCATCAAGAACAGCCGGATCCACGGAACGTTGATTGTCGTGCTCGGCAGCAAGACACTGACGTTGGATAGTGCGGTGTTCTGCCAAAGCTACCGGTCTGACGCGCCCGTGCTGTTGGTGCAAGGAGATACCATCATCAAATGCAGCAGCGCCGACACGGTGCTGTCGGAATCCGTCAATGGCACGAACTACAATCCGGCGGGCGCGCCCTACGAAGGTTTCTCTGACGGCGATGTGCTCGATGAGTACCCGAACGAGATCCGGGGGCTGGTCCATGTCTCGGGGACGCTCCGCCTGCAGCAGACGGCCCGCATCGTCGGTGCGGTGATCTGCAACGGCGAGGCTTATGCTGAGGAGACGAATACGATCATTCACGACGCCGGCCTGTATGCTTGCCCTCCCGATGGTTACACGTACGTCAGCCGGATGAAGATCTCGCCGCACAGTTGGAAGCAGGTGGTCGATTGATGGGGTTGGATCCCGCCTGAATCTTCGGAGGGGGGCTTTCTTATCGGGCTTGGCGCGCATGCCGACGAATGGGAGGGAGACCAGCCGCGACGCCCCGCATCACATGAATTTCCGTAATTCCCGGTATACAAAGCAGTCAAGTAGGGCTTTCGTTGTGACGATACTGGAGTAGCGGAATGATTCCCGTTGCGGGCGTGTGGTGTCGGCCTGAAGTGGGCCGTTGCGTTCGTTGCGGCGAATAGGATGCGGGCCGCCATCGAAAACGTCGTCGGTGGTTCGCGTTGAATGGTACGAGGAGCGGGATCTCGCGCCGCGGAGACCCCCGGGAGCCCGACATGCATCGTGCAGACCACATGCGAGAGGGCGGCTTTAGCCTGCTGGAACTGGTCATCGTTTCGGCGATTATTGCGACCTTCGCGGCCATTGCCGTGCCGCGGTACGGCAGCGCCGCCGGTCGCTACCAGCTTGACCTGGCGGCCCGAAGGATCGCGGCGGACCTGGCATACGCTCAGGCGGTTGCCCGCCAGAGGAGCGGCCTTCAATCGGTCTTGTTTGAGATCAGCGACGAGCGGTACACGCTGCAAGGTTTGGAGGACATGGACCGGCCCGACCAGGGATACGTCGTCACGCTGTCAGATAGCCGTTATCGTGCGGACCTGATTTCTGCCAGCTTTCAGAATGTGAACGGTTACGTCTCAACTTCGCGCATCTCATTCGACATGTGGGGCCGGCCGCAGTGTGGCGAACCATCGAACGCGGTCCCATTGGCCGGGCTTGCGAGCGGCGCCGTCGTGGTGAAGGTCGGTGACCGGAGCCGTACGGTCGCCATTGCTCCTGTTACCGGGAAGGTGAGCATCCAATGAGTCGGGCCATGCTCCATCGACGTCCGGCCTGTTGTGGCGCATCCTCTCCGTGCGCGGGTTTTACGCTGGTGGAACTGGTGGTTGCCTCCGCGTCGGTCGCGGTGTTGGCGTTTGCTCTGATGTCATGTCTTCTGATTGCCGGGCGGGCCCTGGACGAGGACCATATGGGCGGGGCGAGCCAGCTCAAGAGTGCTCGGCCCCTCGAATCGCTGGTGGGCGACGTACGGGAGGCGATCCGCTTCAGCGAGCGGACGCCCAACGCGGTGACGTTCCAGGTGCCGGACCGCAACGCCGATGGAACACCGGAGACCATTCGTTACTCCTGGTCAGGCACTCCCGGGGCCTCCCTGCTGATGCAATATAACGGCGGCGCGCCGGCGGTTGTGGCGCCGGATGTATACAGCTTCAATCTGGACTATCGTTTGCGGACGACGACCGGTACGGGCTTTGCCCAGGGCGTCATCCTAACGGAGAATCTCTGCCGGGTCCTCTTCGTCTCCGGCGGGATTCTAACCTATCCGCCTCCCGGCGGCGAACCCGTGGTCGTCCCAACGGTACAGGAGCAAGCCAAGATCGTCCTGATTGAATCCTGGGGCAACACCGTTGACACAATTCATTGCACGCAGTCCCAGGCGGATTTCGACACCGCCGTCGCTGATGCCAACGTGGCCTATGTCTCACTCGAAGTCAATGAGATCGACTTGGGCGGCAAGCTGAAGTTTGCCCCGGTCGGTGTCGTCATAGAGAAGATGAGATCTGACTTTGGGATCGCCACGAGTTGGGATGATAGCAAGTTGCGCAACCTGATCGATATCATCGACAACTCGCACTACATTACCTCGACGTTCGGCGTCGGTCCGCGTCTGTATGTGTCCAGCCTCCAGCCGACGACCAAGATCAATGGCGAGTTTGCCCCGGACCTCAACACGTTAGCCGAGGTGCTGAACGTCGGCAGCGTCTGGAAGCCTTCGTTGGCAGTGATTGAGGCAGGGGGGGGACTCGCGGGGGGCGGCATTGCCGCGGCCCGACGGGTCCAGTTGCCTTGGGGCGACACCGGGTTCGACATTCAGGCGCTCACCAGTGATGGCCAGTTGATCATGCGCCGGGCCATCCAGTGGGCGGCCGGCGTGGCGGACACCGGGGCCCCCGAGATCTACGTCGAGGATATCACCATGGGCTGGTATAGTCTGGGGGCGCGATACCATGCTCAAGCGGTTGTCTGGATCAGGACGGCGAGCGGCGGTGATGTCGAAGGCGCTACCGTGAGCGGCGCGTGGTCCGGGGCCGTCACGGGAACGAGCCAAGGTGTAACGGGTGCGGATGGCAAGATACTGCTGCGATCGATCGGAGTGGTCGGTGGTGGGACCTTCGTTTTTGTGGTCACCGATGTCGCGACAGACCAGTTTTCGTACGATCCCGGTCTCAACAGTGAGACCTCTGATTCGATCACCGTCCCGTGAGAGAGGGCGGTTCCTGAATTGGGGCTAAGTGAGTGAGATGAGGCAAACGGCTCGAGAGCTGGCATTCGAAACGTCGCACGGTCGCGGCTGCTCTTGCCCATCCGGGCGAACCAGGACGACCAGGATGTCATGTGAATGGACGTTGTGGAGATGCAGATTGTGACAGGTCGCAGGCACGCCGAAAGAAGAAATTCGTTGGGTGCGTTCACCCTGGCGGAGACCGTCGTCTCCACCGTGCTCGTCGGTGTCACGCTGGTTGCGGCGCTGAATACGGTGGGCGCGACGGCACGCGGCTATAGCACGGCACGCGACCTTCAGATGGGTCGACTGCTCGCTCAGCAGCTTATGGCGGAGATCCTCGAGGGATGTTATGAGGACCCTGACGGCTCACCCGTTTTCGGCCAAGAGGCCGGCGAGAGCACCCCGGGGCGAACCGGCTACGATGATGTCGATGACTACCATGGATGGTCGGCCTGCCCTTTGCAGAGGCGCGATGGCACGGTCGTTCCGGGGGCGGCCGACTGGACGCGACAGGCAACCGTGGAATGGGTGAACCCCAGCGATCCGAGCGTGGTCGTGGCGAGCGAGTCGGGCCTGAAAAGGATCACGGTGACGGCCGCCAACAGTCGCGGCAGGCAGTTCACTTGCGTGGCGTTGTGCAGTTGCTCGGGTCTGATGGAACTTCCGTCGCCTCTGGATCGAACCTACGTCGTCGGACTGCGGACAGAGCTGCAGATTGGGAAGGAGGCGACGCCGGTAGGCGCCGGCGCACCCGTCAGCAATCATGCCCGGGACCAGTAGACCAATGACACATGAGTGGGCCGCATTATGAATGACCGCACCAGACAAGGCCGGTGGCGCCGTCGACGCGGAACGATCTACCTTATGGTCCTGGCCGTGGTGGCAAATGTGCTGGTTATCGGCCTGTCGGCAACCTATCTGGTCCGGATCAGGCTGCGTCAGGTTCGCAGCGCCGGCAACGTGCGTCAAGCGAGACTGTTGGCGCAATCGGCCGTCGAGCAGGCCGTGAGCGTGATGAACGATCCTATTGCCGGCAGCGATTGGCGGAATGATTTCGCAAGTGGTGAGGAGACTTCGCCCGTGACGCTTGGCGAGGGGCAGATGTCTTTCAAACTGGTGGACGACGACGGGGACCTGGCTGACGATCCTACCGACCCGGTCTGGGTCTATGGGATCGGCCGGAGCGCCGACGCCGTTTGGGTCGAGCGGGCCAGGGCTCGCATCAACGGCGGCCTGCCGCTGGAGTGCCTTCGGACCGTCATCCACTCGCGCCGCGATCTGACGATCCCAACAGGCTTCAAGTTGACTGCGGTCGGGGCCCCCGCTTCAACGGACCAGGGGCTGGTGCTCGGCGGGACACTGGCCGGCGACGCCGAGGCGTTCACCCGTTCCGACATCGGCACCGTGACAGGCGCCTTCACCGTGCCGACCCGGAAGAAGGGAGTGCCGGATCGAAAGCTCTTCGACGACTATGCCGCTCGTGCCACGTCGCTGACCTTTCACGGACCGTTCGACTGTGTTGTTCTTGGCCCTGGGATCAACGAGTACGACGGTTCAGGCGTGAACCCCGACGGCCTGTACTACATCAATACGGGGGGGGCGATCTCGACATTGAACACACGCGGCTTCACGGCACATTACTGGTGGACGTGGGGTCAGGCCAACTATCCATCGACACATGTTTGTTAGAGCCATGCCGGCAGGACTTCCCCGTCTTGATGGTTCGTGGCAACGTGAACTGGTTCTTCAGCACGCCGTCACTGGCGGAGAATTATCCACACAATCACAATCTCAACCCTGTTGGCGCGCCCTATCACGGCGTCACAGACAGTGACCAATCGGATAGCTATCCTCCCGGAATCATGGGACTGGTCCACGTGATCGGTAATTTGACCCTGGTCAACACGGGTCTCAGCAAGGGCGTTCTCGTCGTAGATGGAACTGTGAAGATAGGCGGGGCCCTGACGAAGCTGACTCATGACCCGGAGTTGATGTTCAATCCTCCGCTGGGCTATACAGATGACCCGAACAGCACGGCCATGATCATCCGCGGCGGTAGCTGGAGTCGCCAGCCGGCGCCCTGATCCAGGTGCGCAGCTCCAGACGGAAGACGGCAGGCTGCCCGCCGTGGTCGGAGGTTACAGGTGCTTGGCCAACCAGCGGAGGGTCTCTTGCCACATCTGCGGCGTGTACGCGTGACCGATTCCCGGGTAGAGCAATCCACGGAAGTTCTCGGGCTGCCCATAACATGCGTACAGGTGCTCCTGAAAGGCGTTGATGAGTTGCACGCCGTCCGCCGGCGAGCCCTCATCCTGGTTGCCCGTCAGCGTCAGCAGTGGGCGGGGGGCAATCAGGCCGATTACCGACTCGGCGTCGATTCGGTCCTTGAGCAGGTTCGGCACGTAGTAATAGATACCGTGTGCGTTGACCGATCCGCGCGCGATCAGGCTCTGATACCGTGTCAGACAGGCCACGCAGACGGCCACTTTGATGCGCTCGTCCAGGGCGGCCAGCCACCACGTTCGAGTCGATCCCATGCTGACGCCCATCGCGGCGATGCGACGGGCATCGACGTCCGGGCGCGACGCCAGGACGTTCAGGGCCAGCATGTCGTCGCGGACCATCATGCCCCACAGTGTGCGTCCTTCCCAGAGGAAGGTCTTGAACAGCGAAGCCTCAACGGCGGCCCCTTGCTCTTTCTCTCCGGCAGGGCCCTGGAAGCGACGTTCGCCGAAGCAATACGCGTCGATACACTGGACGAGGTATCCCCGGCGCGCGAGCTGCTCACCCGTCGCAAAGTCGAGGTCGGGAAAGGTCTTCGTCACGGTCTCCTCTTTGCCGCATTCATATTGCTCGGCGTGCCAGTGATGGTATAGCACGGCAGGTCCCGGACCCACTTGCCCGGACGGGACGAGCGTATATCCGTACACCGTGTCGCCGACGCCGTTGTCGAAGCTGAATTTCTCAAGTGCGTATTCGTCTCGCTCCTGTCGGTCGGATAGGGCGATTTCCGGCGTAAACCGGGGCGGCAGGTCGCCGAGAAGCTCCCATATCCGCTTCCGAAGCTCGACTTTGCGTTTCTCCCACTGCGTGGCGCTCGTGGGTCGTGGCGTCTGAAAGGGTCGGAATGCGCCTTTGAGCAGTGTTGCGGTGTCACCCTTCGACGGATGAGGCTCGCAGGTATGGCTATCAGACATATCGAACCTGTGCTTTGAACTCGTGAAAGACCGAACGCCGTACGGCTGTCTCTCATGATCGTACCCGAGTCCCTCGGGCACGTCCAAGCGTTTATGGGAACCCTCTGCTGCCGGCTCGCGCGTGACCTGGGCTCAGCTCGAATCGCGATTCGACAGAAGATAGCAGGTGGTCTACCAGTTCTGATCGTCGAATCGGGCCAGAGAGGCACCATCGGCCAGCACACCGACGGTAATGACGGCGAAGGTGAAGACGGTTGTGCCGGGCTCCAGGTGGCCGCCCAATCCCTTCTTGTCATCGGAGAACATGATGTGGGCGTGCACTCTGCCGTCGATGACGCAGCCGTTGACGTTCAGCAGGTCCTGCGGGCCTTGGGCTTGGTAGAACACGTTCTTGGCGGGCAGCGTCGTGCTGTCCACGGCGTGCACGCGATAGGCGGTGAGCGATCCGACGCCGCTCAGAATGGCCGCATTGCGAATTCCCTCCTGCTGGACGGCTTTCTTCAGACCCTCCAACAAGTCTGTGCCGCGCCTGAGCCGGACGACGACGATCCTGTCGAAATTGCTGCCGACCGTGTGGACGTCCGGAGCCGGTTGCCCGGTTGCCGTTGCCTGGGGCGCGCCGCGATTGACAGACCCCCAGAGCATCAGGAGAAGCACTGCTGAAAGTAACACGGTAAGAGTTCTCATCGCATGATACCTCCAATGGACATAGGGTCGGCCTTGATTGATGGATATTGTACGTTCGTGCGCCCCGTCTACAAGCGGCAAGGTGGGATCTGAAGGAAATGGTGTGTTGCAGGAGGCAACACGCGAAGCGCGTATCAGCCGGGGTGGTTGGATATGTGGCTGAAGTACTGCTGTCCTCGGAGAACCTGGTGAATGGCGTCAAGGAGCGTCTCTCCGGCCTGCTGTTTGGCCACGAATCCGGAGGCGCCCGCGCGCAGGACGCGGTCGGCATACTGTTGCTCTTCGTGCATGGAGAGAATCAGGATGGTCAGTTCCGGGTGCTCTTTCTTGAGTTTGTCCGTAAGCTCGATGCCGTCCATCCGGCCCAGAGAAATGTCTACAATGGCCAGGTCGAAATGTTCACGCCGGGCAATCTCCAATGCATCCTCGGCGCTGTTGACGGCGGCCCCAACCGTGAAACCGGGCTGCTGGGTAAGCAGTTCCGTGAGTCCCCGTCGCATGATGTAATGATCGTCGACGACCAGGACCCTTGTCCCGGGCGACGCCGCACCATCATCCTGCACGTTCATACTACCCTTTCATATCCGCGCCGGAGCATTCCTGCGGCAACTTCATCCGTTGCGGGATCACGATCTCAGTCCGTCAAGAATCCTCTTGAGGACGCTGTCCAGGAACGCATCGGAATCGTATCTTTCCGCCGCGAGTCGGCGTCGAGCCGTGAGCACCTTTGTGCTTCTGAACGCTCTACTGCAGCCGCGGACGCTGGCACCTCCCGGATTCACCGTCATCGGGATGCTGTGGCTGCCTTCCTCGGAGGGGCGGATTGCCGCAGGATCCCCAGCAATGGCCTCCGTCAGCAGTTCTGCGTGTGCGTTCAATATTGCATGCTCCCATTCTGTCTTTCGATCACGTGCCTACGCTTGGGCCTCCCTGCCCTCAACCGTCGACCGTGACGATTGTCCTTGGATTTCCCAGGGCGATCATTCGCATATCAAAGGATAACACAGCAGGGGGGCGGGCGAAATCAGGGCAAGATTGGATTCTGCTATAGGATAAATCCCCTATTTTTCTATCGGGGTTTCCCCTATGCAGGCTTCTGTGATGGGGTCGAAAGCTGTTGCAGGGCTACCATCTGCTGCTCTTGGCCTATCGCTGCAGCTCCGTGTTGACCCACTGAATGGCGGAGCGCAGAAGCTCGTTGGCATCCTCGAAGCCGAGCTTGTCCTTGATGTGGGCGCGGTAGGTTTCAATCGTCTTGACACTCAGATGCAGCTTCTCGGCCATCTCACGGGTGCTGAAGCCTTCTCCGATCAGGCGAAAGACTTCCAGTTCGCGGTCACTGAGGCAATCGATGGGTGAGCCGGCCTTTCGGGCGCCGCCGCCGACGATCTTGCTGACCATCTTGGCCGCCATCCCGTCGCTGACGTAGAGTTCGCCGGCGAGGACGCGGCGGATGGCCGTGACGACCTTCTCGGTGGCTTCCTGCTTCATGATGTAGCCCCTGGCGCCGGCCCGCAGGGCTCGCTCGCCGTACACGGCCTCATCGTGCATCGACAGCGTCAGCACGGGCAGGTCCGGGTGCTGCACTTTGAGGTCTTTGATCAGGTCCATGCCGCTGGTGTCTTTGAGGGAGATGTCCACGATGACCATATCGGGATGGAGGGAATGAATGGCCTGCATGGCCTCGTGTGCGTCTTCGGCCTGCCCGCAGACTTCGAGATCCTGTTCCTGGTTGATCAGTTGCGCCAGGCCCTGACGCACGATGGGATGGTCGTCCACGATGAGGACCGTCCGCTTCCCGCGCCGGTCAGTGCTGGTTCGTGTCTTTCGCGGCATCCTGTTTCGCCTCTCTGTGTCTCTTCCGTTCCGCGTCAAACGTGCACGTGACTCGCGTACCGCCGTCCGGGCCCCCGTGCACCTCCAGTATACCACCGATGACCTCGGCACGGTAGCGCATAACCTGCAGGCCCATTCCCTTGCTCTTGGGCAGCCTCTTTGGAAAACGCCGCCCGTCGTTGTCGACCGAGAGAATCGCCAGGTTCTTGTCCACGCGCAGTTCGATGAGAATGCGTTTGGCTTTGGCGTGCCGCATGGCGTTTGTGACCGCCTCCTGGGCGATCCGATACAGATGGACGGCCGTCGAGGCATCCGCGACGAGAACGGGCTCGTCGCACTGAAACGCGCAGGAGATGCCGAACAGTTCCTGCGTGGTGGTCGCCAGGGCTTGCAGGGAGGACATCAGACCGTTTTCATCCAGGGCGACCGGATGGAGGCCCCGGGACAACTGGCGGGTTTCATTGATGGCCTGGCTGATGAGCTGCACGATGTCCCCGACCCGGGCGGCCTCGTCGGGCGCCTGTTTCTGCAGCTTCTGCTGCAGCACCTTGCTCATGATGGCAATGCCGGTGAGCTGTTGCCCGAGGCTGTCGTGGAGCTCCTGGCCGATACGCCTCTGCTCCTGTTCACTGATCTCCAGGATCTCCCTTTCGAGCCGTTTTCTCTGTTGCATCTCCTCTCGAAGCTGTCTGTTGGCCTCCGTCAGTTCCTTCGTTCGCTCCAGTACGCGTTGCTCGAGCTGCTCGTTGAGTCTGCGAATCTGGCGGTCGGCTTTCTTCTGGTCGGTGATGTCGCGGCCGTAGATGTTGACGTAATCGGCATCGACCACGGGCGCGAAGGTCAGTGAGAAGACCCGGCCGGCTTGCTCGGTTTCCACGGTTTGAGCCGCGCCGGTGTCGAGGGCTTCGCGGATGGTCCGGCACCAGTCCTCCGGGAGTCTCTCGTCCGGTTGCACGCCCCATGTCTTCAGGAGTCCTTCTCCTGGTGCATTGGCATAGGCGATGGTCGCGTCGCCCCGGACCCGCAAGACCGGCATGGGGTTCTCCGAGGGGAACTTCGCAAGATCGCGGAGTTGCTGCTCTGCGTGCTTACGTTCCGAGATATCCTGAACGATGCCAAGCATACGTAGGGCCTTGCCGGTGTCGTCCCGGATGACGTCGCCCGTTTCCGAGACCCATCGCACCGCGCCGTCCGGCCAGACGATCCGATGCTCGATCTGGTAGTTCTCGCCTCGCTCCACGCAGGCATTGACGGAGTCCACGACGAACTGCCGTTCGTCAGGATGAACGGATTCCAGAAAGGCTTCATAGGTGCCGGCAAAGCGGCCCGGAGCGAACCCGAATATCGGCTCGATCCGTTCTGACCAGACGAGTTTGCCTGTGATAATGTTCCAGTCCCAGCTTCCGATTCTTGCGGCCCTCTGTGCCAGTGCGTAGCGCTCTTCACTGCTCTTCAGGGCCATCTCCGCGCGCCTGCGCTGCACGGCCAGGGCATAGAGCTTGGCCATGCGTTCCATGGCCTCCAAGTCCCGGTCGGAATACCCGTGATCGGAGTTGGCAAGAGCGATCTGGCCGACAACCTCGCCTGCCGCAATTGCAGGCACGGTCAGGAAGTTGGTTAACGGAATATGTCCCTCCGGCAGACCGGTCGAAGCAGGATGCCGGCTGGGCGCGTCCGTGTAGAAGCCTCGACCCGTGTTCAAGGCGTGGCCGAACAGCGCTGGAAAACTGCCGTCGGGGCGGGGATAGAAAACGATACGCTGGTCTTTGGCTTGGAGCCGACACTGTTCGCCCATCATGTGGGTGAGAGTGTGCCCCACAATGGCCCCGGTTTCCGGGTCGATGGACGAGACATACCCGTCCGCACTGCCGGTCAACTGCCGGGCTCGGGCAAGAACGACGTTGGCGACCTCCTCAATGGAGAACGCAGGGTCGATCAGCGCATCCGCCAGCTCGGCCAGGGCCTTGTTGACATCCAGCTCCCACTGATGCCTCTCCATCACGCCCCGGTGCTCGGTGACATCCACGCAGTATTCGATGATCTGCGTGACCCGCCCCTGCTCGTCGAGGACGGGAAACGCGTGGACCTCGACGATGCGGCGCCGGCCTTGCCGATCGTGGTGGATATGCTCGACAACGACCGGTTCCTTCGTCTCGGTGATAATGCGCATCGGACAGGGATGCTCTGCTTCGTCGCAGGGTGCCTCGCGCTCGTGCGCCAGCGCGTAGCATGTGGTCATGCCGGCCCTGTGCACCTCAACGGCTGCCCGATTGGCCAGACGTACCTGATAGTCATCCACATTGATGACATAGAAAGGATGGGTTAGCGAATCGAGTACCGTCTGCAGCAGGGGCCCCTCGGCCCGGATTCCATCTCGCGCGGACGACAGGGGATCAGCAGGCTTCTCATCGTTGCGGTTCATTGCCACAGCCTCCCGCACGGCGCCATAACATGTTCCTCTCTGAGTCCTCGTCGATCACAACGTATCATCGCGAATACCGTCGCCTGCCTGGAAGAACCACCAATTCCGAATCGTATTCTGTGCCTTCATCATAGGTTCAATGGCGGCAAAAGCAACAAGAAAACGCTGCCCACCGGGTGCGGGCAACGGTCTGACACCGTCGCGGCGTGCTTCAGAGTCCTATCGGACGAGGCACGTGGTTCCCATGCAAGGCCAGCCGATTATAGGGGATTTCCCGATGTGAAAAGCAGGATTGTGCCGGATAGCAGAAGCAGCGAACGCCCGATTTACTGAAATCACGCCTCTGATAGCATAGTGCTCGAAAGGTAAAATTTGGAAGGGGATCAGAAATGAACGATACAGACCTTTTGAAGCGTTATGCAGCGGGCGAGGAAGAAGCCTTCCAGGAGCTCGTGAGCCAGTACAAAGATGGTATCTATGCGTTTCTGAGACGATTTCTGAGCCAGTCGGACATGGTCGATGACGTTTTCCAGGAGACGTTCATGCAGTTGTACGTCAGCCGCGGTACGTTCGATCTGTCCAGGCCGTTGCGTCCCTGGCTGTTCACCATTGCAGCCAATAAGGCGAAGGACGCCTTGCGCCGGATGCAGCGCGTCGGCGCGGCCAGTCTCGGAAGCATGTTCGACAGCGAGGACTACTCGATCGACGACGTGCTGAACACGCTTGAGTGTGACACGCGCATGCCTTACGAGGATCTGATCGAGGACGAGACGGCCGCGTCGGTCAAACGCGTCGTCGCACAGATGCCGACGAAGCTCCGCGAGATTCTCGTCCTGGCCTATTTCCACAAGTTCTCCTATGCGGAGATCGCCGGGATTTTGAAGATCCCGGTCGGGACGGTCAAGAGCCGGCTCCATACGGCCGTCGGGCGTTTTGCGGAAGACTGGCGTGCGATCATGCTGGTGGAGACAGCGAACTGAGATGCTGAGCGTGCGACAAGAACTGTGGGGGCAACATCGGACGGTGCATTGCAGGGATGCACTGCGAAGGATCAATGCCGAGCCGAGGAATATGAGGGATCAGCCGGAGCCATCGTGCTCCGGCTGTGGCCCCTCGACAGGTCAGTCGCTCCGGGCCCCCAGCCGGCGTAATATCTCGGTCTTATTCTCCCATCGGTGCGAATCGACGTCGGCGGGCCAATAGAGATCGGCCCCCCAGAACGCCCGCCACCAAGCCCGCCATTTCCTGAGCAATCTCATAATCCACCTCTTCTTTCCTGCAGTGCCGATTCCGTCGGCGTCCGAGAGCGACAACCCGTCCATCGACAGCCCTCTCTACGATAATAGAGGCAGTAACTGAGGGCGGGGTAACGCCGTGGCCATCCTGTCTTCTCAAACGACGGGCACACATGGGCCTGCCTCTCGGGTTAGATTCGGTCGCAAAACTCTGTCAGGCAGGCACATATAACCAATTCTGAGCCCATTTCCCCCTTTTCCAGTTGATATTCTCGCCAGATGATGTACAATTACGCTGGCGGCCCCGATCGGGCGGCTCTGGCACGTCGCCGGGTGGCCCTCGGGCCGGTAGTGGAAGACACAGGCTACGGAGTGGCTTCTCGTGGGGACGGGACATGAGCTTCGGCTCAGTTCTGGGGGACTGGTCAGTCCCGAGTCATTTTTAGCCCTTTTGACGCCAATCCAGCGCGACAGAGGTCCCATTCGAGCCCAATCCCCCGCAGCAAGTCTTCATGCGTCACGGGCGACAAGCCCGCGCACCCTATTCACCGGAGGCCGGATCCCGAGGATCGGCCCATTCTTGAGAGGAGAAAGATAATGAACAGACGACGTACGATCCTATTGGTCGCGGCGATGACCACCCTGGCTCTCCCATGTAGCGCAGCGGATTATAAGATGGAGAGGCTAATACCGCCGGATGCTTCCATCGAGGTGTCGGAGGGTACGGGAGTGAATTTCAAAGCACTTTTCAGCCTCCTGTTCGGGTACGGTTGGCACGAGGCAGAATGGTGGGTGGATGGCGAGCTTAAACTCACAGACTATGAGCTCGGGGCGCATGAAGGCCTGACCTTATTTGGGGCGACGTGGCTGGATGACGGACTTCATGAAGTCAAAGTTCGTGCCAAATATGATAGCATACCCTTCTGGATTCACAAGTGGACTGATTACCTTACCTGGACTATCGAAGTGTATGCGCCGCACCCTCCCGTCGCCTCTCGTGTCAGTCCGGACAGCCCCGTGACCGTGTGGGAAGGTGACACACAGGCATTCACCGCGAGCGCAACCGATCCCCAGGGGTATGGGACGGTCGAGCGTGTCGTCTGGTATCTCGATGGCGTGTACCAAGACGAATATACAGAATTTGGCGACGAGCCCCGCGAGCACACTTGGAGCTACACGTTCGACACGTCCGGGGTCTATCAGGTCGAAGCCGTCTTCTACGACTGGGACGGGTATTCCTCTGGCAGTGGCGAAGCCGAGTGGACCGTTGTCGTTGAGGGCGAGGGCCCCATCGCCTCGCGCGTCAGCCCGGACAGTCCCGTGACGGCGTACGAAGGGGTCGCGCAAGCATTTACCGCGAAGGTCGTCGACCCTCCACGCGACATTTGTCGCGTTGCATGGTATCTTGATGGCACATACCAAGAAGGCTTTGATATTGACAACCCGGAACACACCTCGAGTCACACGTTCGACACTCTGGGGACCTATCGGGTCGAGGCCGTTTTCTTCGATACGGGGGGCTCTTCCTCCGGCCATGGCGAAGCCCAGTGGACCGTTAACGTTGAAGCCTACCCGGGACCGGCTGGGCTGACCGGCATGGTGATCGAACTGGATGCTCAGGGGCGAGCCCAAGGCCTCTTGGGCGGTGCCACGGTCGACCTTACGGGCCCGGGAGCGGCAACGACTGCGACCACCAACAGGGAGGGCAAGTTCACGTTCACCGGGCTGAACCCTGGCACATACGGCGCGAATGTTAGCAAGACCGGATATTACGCCCAGAGCCGAAGTATTTCGCTTGCGGGAGGCGAAACAAAGCATGAGGAGTTCAAGTTGACGCCGGAGTCGCCTGGGCCGGCGGTGCCTGAGTTCACGTCGCCGGCTGGCAGCCATTTCATTGGAGGGCTACCAGGGAACCTGTCTTTCTCCGCCACAGTCGTATGGAACGGTTCACCGGGCTCGGTGCAGTTCAACCTGTTAGGGATCCGGTCTACACCGACGGTCACCGACCTTGGGGGAGGTATGGCACAGGCAAACTTGGCCATCCCGGCGCCGCCCGTGATCTTATCCTGCACGGAGTGGACGATTGAGGTGACTAACGGGGAGGGCAAGGCAGCGCTCGTGCGGACTGGCGTGTATTTCTATCCTGTGCTGGACATCATAACGGTATGGTACACGGATCATCTTGGTTGGCAGCCATTGAGAAAGACCTTTCAAT
>CBFDBY010000042.1:0-46051 GCA_965603165.1 uncultured Phycisphaerae bacterium | reverse complement strand
GGGCCCGGCAAACCGAAGATGTGCCACCAGGTCGATGAGTACATCGACATCGCCGATCTGAAGAACGGCGCGGACTTCTTCACGAGGGCCATCCGCAGGTTTCTGACCTGACGCGACAACAATACCGCGTGAGCCACCGCGGAAGACGCCCGCAAGTGTTTTTTTGTATTCATGGCGAGTTTGTCGATATTGGGACTTGACAGTCGCCGTTGGAAGGCTTACTATAAGGCGTCAATAGTAGACAAGCGGAGTTCTTTAATGATTCAGATTAGGGACAATAAGCAGAAGCATCTAACGCGTCACGCTGTGACGGCGACGCTTCTGCGCCCGAGCCTCCCAGCCGGTATGACCAGGACGTGCTCTGTCATCATGCTGGTGGCCTGGAGAAAGGAGGCCGCTCCCTAAGAGGACTTGAGAACCCATTCAAGAATTCGAGAAGCCTTCCAGGGAGCAAAAGACCCTGGAAGGCTTTTTTTGTTTTCCGGAAACCGGCAAAGCAATAGGCTTTGCGAGGACGTGGAAGGTTTGTCAAATGACAAGGGTTAGAGAGATGGACATCGAATTCTACCACCACCACTTCAACTCACTCACGAGCGCCGTGGGCCCCCCGTGGCGTTACAACGAGGCGAAGCCATGCGGCTTCAACTACAACAACTTCATCCTCGCATGGCTCTACGACGCGAATCATCAGTCGTTCAGAGACTACAAGCGCGAGGCCGTGCAGATTGTCGAAAAGCTGGGACTGAAACCGAACGCAACGCTGATCGACATGGGTTGTGGCACCGGTGCGTTTGCCCTTCATGCAGCCAAATGCTATCGGAAGATCTACGGCGTCGACGTATCGAAGGCCATGCTCGGCCGGGCTCGCAGAAAAGCGAGAAAAGCCGGCCTGAACAACCTCGAATTCCATCACGGCGGCTTCTTGACCTACGAGCACAGAGGACCGCCGGTCGACGCGATCGTCTCCGTGGCCGCGTTGCATCATCTGCCCGATTTCTGGAAGCTCGTGGGCTTGCACCGCGTCGCATCCATACTGAAGCCGGGCGGCCGGTTCTACCTGTTCGACGTGGTCTTCTCGTTCGATGTCGCGGAGTACAAATCCGCCGCCAAGCGATTCATCCGGACGATGACCGCCCACATGGGTCCGGACGGTCAGAGCGAAGCACAGACGCACCTCCGCGAAGAGTACAGCACTTGCGGCTGGATCATGGAGGGTCTGCTCGAACGAGCCGGGTTCCGGATCGACGAGGCCGACTACAAGGATTACTTTCTGGCGGCGTACGTGTGCACGAGAAAGTCCGAGCCGGCGTCGGCCAGGAGCTTGACCGCCGCCGCCCAACGGCTACCCTGAACACGTGGCACGGACGGCGGAGCCTTTCCGGGCCTGGACCATTGGAGTGTGAGTTATGGCCAAACAAGAGCGAAGGACTATCAGGGCCTTCAGGGACGCCGATGCGCCGGCTCTGAAAACGCTGATCGACAGGACAGTTGACGCCTGCTATCCGGGTCACTACTGCCCGGCGGCCGTGCGGTTCTTCAAGGACTACCACGACGAGCAGGCAATCCTGAAGGATGCACGGGCGGGCCATACAATCGTCCTGACCGAGGCCGGACAGATCATCGGCACAGGCACCTTGGTCGGCGATGAGATCAAACGGGTCTTTCTCGATCCAAGGTTGCACAGGCAAGACGCCGGCCGACTGATCATGCACCGCCTGGAAGAAGAGGCTGCCGCAGCGGCGGTGGCAACAGTGATGCTGGACGCGTCACTGCCCTCGAAGGGCTTCTATGATAAGCTGAACTACGTCACTGTGGAGAAGACGTTTCTGCCGCTGGCGAACGGTCAGCGGCTCGATTTCTTCAAGATGCAGAAGAGGTTACCATGACGGCGATGCCATTCCATATCGTCGATGTCTTCGCGGAAGAGAAATATACGGGCAATCAGCTTGCGGTGGTGCACGCTGCGCCCGGATTGTCCGGTGACACGATGCAGAAGATTGCCAAGGAGATGCATTTTTCGGAGACGACTTTTGTCCTCTCCGAGACCGAGCATGCCGGCGGTTACGACGTGCGCATCTTCACGCCCGCCGCCGAGGTCCCCTTCGCCGGGCATCCGACGCTCGGAACGGCGTACGTCATACGGCAGGAGGTCATCAAGAGGCCTGTCGGACAGGTGAATCTCAATCTCCAGGTGGGACAGATCCCCGTTGCATTCGAGGATCAGGCCGCAGGCGAAGACATTGCCTGGATGACCCCGAAAGAGGCGGCCTTCGGCGAAGTCTTCGCTGCCTCGGAAATCGCTCCGCTGCTGGCGGTGCGTGAGAGCGATGTCGACGAGGACTTCCCCGCCCAGTCGGTCTCAACGGGCCTGCCCTTTATCCTCGCGCCATTGCGGAGCCTGGATGCTGTCAAGAGGGCGCGGGCGAGCAAGGACCAGTGGCTCGACTGGGTGAAGGACCGTCCGGCGAAGATGGTGTTTGTCTTCTGCCGTGAGACCATCGACCCCGCCAACCATGTCCACGCCCGCGCGTTCGCAGACTACTACGGCGTTCCCGAGGATCCCGCCACGGGCAGCGCCAACAGTTGCCTCGCCGCCTGGCTGGTCAGGCACCGTTACTTCGGCGCCGATCCGATCGACGTTCGGGTCGAGCAGGGCTATGAGATCGGCCGGCCTTCGCTGATCTACCTGCGGGCTCAGCGAAGCGGCGAGAGAATCGACATGAAGGTGGGGGGAAAGGTCATCCCCGTCGCCAGAGCGGAACTGATATGACCGCGGCCGGCATTACACATGGCAGAGATCACACGCGCAGCAACGCCCAGGACATTGAGGAGCCATCGATGGGACACTACCAAGTGGATTTCGGATCGATGCCGTGGCAGCAGCCGAGGGCCGGCACAAGGTTCAAAGCCCGTGAGCAGGACGGTTGGAGGCTGCGGCTGGCTGAGTTCACAGGGGACTTCGTCGAACCCGAGTGGTGCACGAAAGGACATATTGGATACGTCCTTGAAGGCGAGATGGAGGTGGACTTCCACGGCCGCGTCGTGACGTTTCGGGCGGGGGACGGCCTGTTCATACCGCCGGGAGACGAGCACGGGCACAAGGCCAGAGTACTTTCCGGCACAGCGAGAGTCTTTCTGGTCGAAACGATCTGACGGTGGGGCGGCGGCAATGACAGAGCTGAAACTCATCGAAGTGACCGGCGGCGAAGACCTGGAGCGGATTCGCGAATTGTTCAGGGAGTACGAACAGGACCTGCCGTTCGATTTGTCGTTCCAGAGCTTCGACCGTGAGCTGACGGAGCTTCCGGGACGGTACGCGCGGCCTACGGGATGCATGTTGCTGGCGACGTGGGGCCAGCAACTCGCAGGCTGTGTGGCGTTAAGACGGATCGGCGAGGGCGTGTGCGAGATGAAGCGGCTCTACGTGCGTCCGGCCCTGCGCGGCAGGGGAATCGGCCGATCGCTGGCCGGGGCGATTGTTGAAGAGGCCCGCCGAATCGGGTATAAGCGTATGCGGCTGGACACGGTGCTCGAACCCGCCAAGAGCCTGTACTGCTCGCTGGGCTTTCGCGAGATCCCGCCGTACCAGCATGTGCCGATTCAAGGCGTCGTCTTCATGGAACTGGACCTTCAGCAGGAGTCGGGTAGGCAGCTATGAGTGTAGACTTCAAGAAGTACCACGGCCTGGGCAATGATTATCTCGTGATCGATCCGAGCGTGCGCGATGTCGCCATGACCGAGGCGAACATCCGTCTGATCTGCGACCGGAACTTCGGCGTCGGCTCGGACGGCATCCTGTACGGCCCTCTGCCCGGCGGTGACCTGCCGTCCGTGCGCATCCTGAACCCCGACGGCAGCGAAGCGGAGAAGAGCGGCAACGGGCTGCGGATCTTCGCCAAGTATCTCTTCGAGAAGAAATACGTCCCCTCGAAGAACTTCAAGATCAAGACACTCGGCGGGATCGTGGACGTGCAGGTCAAGGACGACACGGCCAACTTGATCCGGATCAACATGGGCAAAGTCACATTCGTCAGCAGTGAGATTCCCGTGGCCGGCGACCGGCGCGAGGTCGTCGATGAGACGCTCGACGTCAACGGCGTCCCGTACAAAGTGACGTGCCTGTCCATCGGAAATCCGCACTGCGTGATCCCGATGGAAGAAGTGAGCGAGGAAAGGGCCCGCCAGATCGGCCCGCACGTCGAGAACCACAAGGCGTTCTCGAACCGCATCAACCTGCAGATCCTGCGCGTGATGGACCGGGCCAACATCGACATCCGCATCTGGGAGCGCGGCGCGGGCTACACGCTGGCCTCGGGCAGCAGCTCCTGCGCGGCCGCCTGCGCCGCCCACCGCCTCGGCCTGGTCGACAACGATATCACCGTCCACATGCCCGGCGGGCAACTGCACATTGAGATCATGGACGACGGCGAGGTCTTCATGACCGGGCCCGTCGAGGGAACGTTCGAAGGCTGCTTCCATCCCGACCTGCGCGCGAGGATTTCAAAGGTCAAGTAGCGAAGACGATTGATAATTGGATAGCCAATTGAATCACGGAACAGACCATGTCATTCCCGCGGAGGCGGGAATCCAGCACCTTCCGCAGCGTTCCTGGATTCCCGCCTCCGCGGGGGTGACATCGTCGGTTGCATTTAACCATATCAATGGACAGTAAGAGCATCGAATCGGCTGAGGCGACGGACGTTATCATCCTTCGATCTGGCTCTATCATTTTACGATGTGCATCCTGAGTTCTGACATGGACACCTGGCCGAGATCAAGACCGGCAACGAACGCCGATTGTCAACCGATCACGGACATGGTCTACACGGTCCTTCGTGAGTATCATCTCCGCCCGGACCCGGAATGCACCGACGCCGACCTGCGAGACATCGAGCAAGCCTACCTCGCCCGCGGCGGCACCTTCTGCGTCCTCGAAACTCAGGACGGCCATATCATCGGCGCCTACGGCCTGTACCCTACGGATAGGGCGACCTGCGAGCTACGAAAGATGTATCTGCGCCGGGACTACCGGGGCAGAGGCCTCGGCAAACGCCTGCTCGAAGACGCCCTGGCGGAAGCCCGCCGGCTGGGCTTCCGCCGCGTCACGCTCGAAACCGCCTCGGTCCTGACCGAAGCCATCGCCCTCTACGAAAGCTATGGCTTCCTCCCCTACCGGCCGGAGCACCTCTCGGCCCGCTGCGACCAGGCCTACGCGCTGGACTTGCACTGAAGCCGTCGCGACGGTAGGCTCAGGCACAGTTTGTCCGGCAGCGTGTGTGCCGGAAACCGGGGCGTCCAGACAACAATGACATTCGGGAGATCCCTATGACTCTGGCGGTATCCGTCATCCTGGTGGTGGCCGGGCTCGTGCTGCTGGTTCTCGGGGCCGAGGCCCTGGTGCGAGGCGCCGCCTCGGTCGGCAAGCGACTGGGGATCGCCGAGATCGCCATCGGCCTGACGATCGTGGCCTTCGGAACGTCCATGCCCGAGATGATGGTCAACATCGTAGCCTCGGCCGAGACCCGCAACGGCATCGTCTTCGGCAACATCATCGGCAGCAACCTCTTCAATACACTCCTCATCCTCGGCATAGCCGGACTGATCTATCCGCTGGGCGTCCAGCACAATACCGTCTGGAAGGAGATCCCGTTCTCCCTGCTGGCCACTCTCGTCCTGCTGTTCCTGGTCAACGACACCTGGGGCGGCAGCTCCGGTGTCTCAACGCTTTCGCGAAACGACGGGGCCATTCTCCTGCTGGTGTTCTCGATCTTCATCGCCTACGTGCTGGGCATCTCGAAGGTCGAGCCGGACGAGGCGTACCACGTGCGCGTGTACTCCCTGCCGGTCACGCTGGCGTGCATCATCGCGGGTCTGGTCCTGCTGGTGCTCGGCGCCCGATTGTGCATCAGCGGGGCCGTGGCGCTGGCCCGCCTGCTGCACGTCAGCGAAAAGTTCATCGGCTGCACCATCCTGGCCGCCGGCACATCGCTGCCCGAGCTGGCGACCTCGACGGTGGCTGCCTACCGGCGGCACTGCGACATCGCCGTCGGCAACGTGGTCGGCTCCAACATTTTCAACATCCTGGCGATCCTTGGCGTCAGCGCCGTCGTCCGGCCGTCGCACTACCAAACGACCCTCAATGTGGACACGTTCGTCCTCGTCGGGGCGACGCTGATTCTCTTCGTGGTCATGTTCACCGGGGGCCGGCGTCGTCTGGATCGATGGGAGGCTGTGATCCTGCTGTTCGCGTACGGCGGCTACACGGGGTATCTTCTCTACCTCCGGTGAGCGAGGGAACGCTGCGACCGGGCGAAGCAGGCTCGCCGCCCACGTAAACAGCCATCGCATCACCAGCAGCGTCACGCCGACCGGCAGCAGGACCAGCATCCCCGATGCCGTACGCCGGCTGACGTTCTTCTTGAACCGGCCATGCTAACGTGACGGACTGAATCGCCTGTGCGCTGCCGCTCCCTCGTGGGTGTGACTGTCAGTCCAGGTAGGCCCATTTGTCCTTCTTGTCGGGGTGGTACCAGAAGAGCTGCCAGTAGCGTTGGTCGGTCTGGAAGATGTCGATGGGATCGCGGGCGCGGTCGAAGTCCTGGGGCAGGACGCCGAAGCGCTTCATCTCGCGAATGTACTGGGCGTTCGGCTTGAAATCGGGCATGCCGAACCGGGGGATCGCATCGTAGCGCTGTTTGCCGTCCTCCAGCGCCGCCAGGAGCTGTCGATAGCCGGGATCGTCGCGCCCCTCGAACCGATGGGCGCAAGTCCCCCACCCGCCGGCAGCTTCCGGAAGCGGGCCCAGCAGCAAGGGCGAGCATTCGGGCCGGGAGGCGTTCACCAGCACGTGCATCGAAAAACGGCAGTCGTCCTCCTGGACGATGCGCTCGTGGGGCGCCAAGTGGCGCTCGCTGACCAGCCGGCGCCGTTGCTGCTCCGACAGGAACGTCGGCAGGTTCGGCGCCTGCCTGCCTGGGGCGTGACACTGACGACAGGTCTGGTTCATGACGGGCGCGCCGCCCACGCCGTACATCAGGCCCTCGCGTCCCTGGTCGGCGGCGTTACGCAACGCGGCGTAGGTCCCGGCGTACGGCGCGGCGCTTTCGAGCCACAGCCAGATCGTGCGCCATTCGTCGGGCGTCAGAGTGACTTCATGATGCGACCCGTCAATCTTGGACATGAGCTTGCTGGCCGAAGAGCCGATCGTACGCGGCTTCTGGTTGCCCAGCCCGTTGCGACCGTCGGCGACCTGGCCGGCGGCCAGGAGCGTGTAGTAGCTGATCGACCAGGTCAGGCCCAGGTCGTCCGTCAGGACGACGCGTCCCTGCGGATTCTCGTACGAGTGACAGGAGACGCAACGCTTGTCCAGCACGGGCTGCACGTCCCTGCGGAAGTCCAGCACATCGGGCCGGCCGGCAAACGGCTCGATCCGGCTGGCCGCCCGCTGCACCGCCAGGGGAACCGCACCGGCGCCCGGGGTCGGCGCCTGCGTCCGCGACTCGTGGCACCCGACGCAGCCGAGCGTCTCGCCCGGCATCACGTTCGTGAAGCTCTGCATGCGCTTGAAGGACAAGTCGTCGGCATCGAGGGCGACGAAGAAAACCGGCCGCCCGGCCGGGACCTCGAAGTAGGCCGAGCCGTCCGGCTCGACGGGAACCGTCCCGAGCACGCGCTCCAGAATGAACGTGCCGAGCCACGACGTCAGGTCCATCCCGCCGCTGAAGTTCACCGGCTTGGGCAGGATCTCCAGGACCAGCAGCTTCTTGATCTCGCCTCGCTGCACGCCCTCCATGTTCCGGCCTGCATAGACATCCGTCAGCACCATGCGCCCCGTCGGTTCGCGGCTGTCCGTGCGCTCGGCGATGATCCTCTCCCGCAAACGCGGTCGCACCGGGACCGGCTCATGGAGATTCGCCTGGCCCTTGTAGGTCAGGATGGGGGCCAAGTCGCCCTCCCGCGTGCCGAGGACAAGCCGCTTGTGTGAGGCGACGAGAAATGACGTGCCGTCAATTGGGGCCGGATCGTTGAACGCACCCTGGCGGGTGATGCGACGACAGCCGCGGGGATCGTCCGGGCCGTACCGCGGCGTCATCGTGCAGACGTGGCCGCGATGGTCCGAACGGCCATGTCCGGGCGAATCGATCGAGAGCACCTCCGTGCCGCCCGGGATCGGTTTGGCGTCGATGAACAGCGGATAGTGCCGCTGGTTGCCGAAGAAGGCCATCACGGCCGTTCCATCGGGATTCATCGACCAGAGTTGGTGATAGCCGACCTGGGACCGGTCCACGTATTCCCATCGCGTGAAGAGGATTCGCCCGTCCGGCAGCACGGCAGGCGTGTTGTCGTGCTCGAGGTTGAACGAAAGCGGACGGACATTCCGGCCCTTGCGGTCGCATCGAAAGAGCGTGCCGACCTGCGTCATCCAGCAGCCGACCCAGCGTTGGCTCCGCGTCGAGACGAAGACGATGTCGTCGTCCGGCAGGTAGGCCGGCTCATAGTCATCATAAGGGGTCTCGGTGACGCGGCGCAAGCCGGTCCCATCCGCCTGGATCTCGTAGAGGTTGTAGCTGTCCGTCCCGAACTTGCGGTATGAAAAGAGAACCGTCCGGCCGTCGTAATGCACGTGAGGATCCCGCACGCTGCCCCCGCCGCCGGCAAGCAGGAATCTGACTTCGCCGGTGGCGGCGTTCAGCAGGTACAGGTTGCTCTCGTCCGGCTTGCCGTTGCCGGCATAGGCCTTGTGACCTTCGTCGTCGCAATAGTAGCCGATGTTGGCGTACCAGTGTGGATCGTCGTAGCTCAGTCGCGTGGCAAAAACGACCTGTTCGACGCCGAGGGCGGGCAGACGCGCCAGGCCCTCTTGCGTCTGGAAAAGCGATGCCGGGGCGGGTCGGCTCGCCGGCTGCGCGCGAGTAAGCCCGGGAAGCAGGAGACCGCCGGCGTACAGCAGCAACACAGCGACAAATTCTGCAGGAGGCCGATACGAACACGTGCGAGTTTGATCTCGCGTCATGGTCTGGCTCCTCGACGGTGCTGTTCTAAAGATCGACGCCGTTGCGGAAGACGGTCTCGAAATCGTAGACGGCGTTGAAATCGTCGATGGAATCGGTGGGCTGGGCGCTCATCCACTCGTGATCGATCAGGATGTAGACGATCTCGCCGAAATCGCGGGTCGTCCGAAGGCCCCAGGAATTGAGGACGAGCAGGGCGAGGCGTCCGTACTTCTCGATGGCCATTTTTCGCAATCCCTCGCAAAGCGTCTGACCGCTCACGTGACGAGGCTCGGCGTCGATGTTCTGCACCGTGTAGCCGATTCCTTCGTAGACGAACTTGAACGCCGCCGGACTGTAACGCCCGGCTTCCCAGGCGATTTTCTCGATGCTCTTCTTCATCCCGCCTCACCGAATCGTGAATCGCTCATCCTAAGATACTCTCTGGCCCGGCTTGGCCCCGGCGTCGGGGGCGAGCATGAAGATGTCCTTGCCGCCACTGCCCGCCGCGAGAATCATGCCTTCGGAGAGCCCGAACTTCATCTTCCGGGGCTTGAGGTTGGCAAAGTAAACCACGTTCTTGCCGACCAGATCTTCCGGGGCGTAGGCGGTGGCGATGCCGGCCAGAACGTTCCTCTCGACCGTTCCGACGTCCAGGACAAGATGAATCAGCCTGTCGGCCCCCTCGACCCTCTCGGCCTTGACGACCCGGGCCACGCGCAGGTCCAGCTTGGCGAAATCGTCAATGGTGCACTCCGGCTTAAAGGCCTCGGCCTCTTCGGCTTGTGGTTGGGCCGGGGCAGCCTGCGGGGCCTGGCCTTCTTTGCTTTCCTCAATCATGGCGTTTACCTGCTCCTCATCAATTCTCTCGAACAACCGTTCAAACGCACCGATGGTGTGATTCTCCAGTGTCTTCTCGACATCCGCAAAGTGCAGCTCTTCGACACCCAGGAACTTCTCCACCTTCCGGGCAAACTCCGGCAGTATGGGCTTGAGGTAGATCGTCAGAACTCGCACGGCATTCAACGTGGCAGTCAACGTGGTCCGCGTTCTTTCCCGGTCGGTCTTCACCGTCGTCCACGGCTGGTTCTGCTCCACGTGGCGATTCGCCTCATCGGCCAACGCGCTGATGGTGCGCACCACAGCGGCATAACGCAAGCTCTCGTACTGGGCGACGATCTGCTCTTTGGCCGCAACCAACCGGCCGAGGAGCTGTCGACCGTCATCATCGAGCGTCCCGAGCCAGCCTTCGAGCCGCTTGTTCAGCATGGGCCCCGACCGCGATGCCAGATTGGCATACTTGCCCACCAGGTCCGCGTTCGTTCTACTGATGAAGTCCTGAATGCCCAGGTCGATGTCCTCGACCGTGTCCGTCAGCTTGCTCGCATAGTAGTAGCGCAGGCATTCCGGATCCAGGTGCCTGGCATACGTGTCGGCCTTGATGAAGGTCCCGCGCGACTTGCTCATCTTCTCGCCGTTGACGGTAAGAAAGCCGTGCACGAAGAGCTTATTCGCGACCTTGAAGCCCGATCCCATGAGCATGGCCGGCCAGAACAGGGCGTGGAAGTACATGATGTCCTTGCCGATGAAGTGATACAGCTCGTTGGCCGGACTGTTCCAGAGCTCGTCGAAGTCCAGGTCGTGCTGCTCGCAGTAGTTCTTCGCCGAGGCCATGTAACCGATAGGGGCGTCGAGCCAGACGTAGAAGTATTTGTTCTCTTCGCCCGGGATACGGAAGCCGAAATAGGGGCCGTCGCGGGAGATGTCCCAATCCTTCAGGCCGGCTTTGAACCATTCGTCGAGTTTGTTCGCCACCGACCGCTGTGTATACCCGGCTGCGATCCGGTCCTTGAGTTGCGTCTCGTAGTCGGCCAGCTTGAAAAAATAGTGGACCGACTTCTGGGAGACCGGCGGCGCGCCACAACTGGCGCACCGGGGGTGAATCAGATCCGTCGTCCGATAGGTCGCGCCGCAGACCTCGCACGAGTCCCCGTACTGGTCCTCGGCGCTGCAACGGGGACACGTGCCGCGCACGTACCGGTCGGGCAGCGGCATCTTCTCGTTCTCGCAGTAGGTCTGCTCGACCTCGCGCGTGACGATTGAGCCGGCCTCGTTGAGCCGCTGGAAAATCAACTCACTGAATGCCTTGTTCTCCAGAGAGTGGGTCGTATGGTAGTTGTCGAACCTGACGTGAAAGCGCTCGAAGTCCGCCGTATGCTCCGTGTGCACCCGTTCGATAAGCTGCTCGGGTGCGATCCCCGCGGTCCGGGCGCTAATCATAATCGGCGTGCCATGCGTGTCATCGGCGCAAAAGTAAAGGCACCGATGGCCGCACATCTTCTGAAATCGGACCCAGATGTCCGTTTGCACGTACTCCACGAGGTGCCCGATGTGGATGGGCCCGTTTGCGTAGGGCAAAGCTGAGGTTACAACGATCGTTCGAGGCATTCTGTTTCCTTACGGACTACTGCTTCTTGCCGCCGGTCCTTTCCCTGCGCTTGCGGTTAACGGGGGGGGCCTCCTGAGACGGCTTTTTTCGAGCGGCCGAAGCAGGCAGAACGGTGACCTCTTCGAGGGGAAGCGCCGTTCGGTCGCCGTTCTCGTACTCGACGACCACAAGCTGAGTCAGAATCTGCGTGTCGATGATCTTTCCCTCGCCGTTCTTCGTCTCGACGAACGAGCCCTTCCTGGGCAGACGTTTCTTGAGGTCCGTATACGTCTCGTCCTCATAGCGGAGACAACACTTTAGCCGACCGCAATAACCCGATATCTTGGACGGATCAAGGGTGGCCTTCTGCATCTTCGCCATTCTCATGTTCACGGGCTTGAGCAATTGGAGGAACTGGATGCAGCAGCACTCGCGGCCGCAGCTCTCGACGTCGCCGAGCAGCTTGGCCTCGTCGCGCGAGCCAATTTGGCGCATCTCGATGCGCGTCTGATACTCCTGGGCGAGCTTGCGGACCAACTCGCGAAAATCGACGCGGCCACTTGCCATGAAGTAGAAGATGACACGCTCGCCGCCGAAGATGTGTTCGGCGTCGATGATCTTCATCTTCAGGTTCAGCTCCTTGGCGAAGCGTTCGCAGCAGGCGATCTCCTCCTTTGCGATCTTCTCGAGGTGCTGCTCTTCACAGACATCGTCGGGCGTGGCCAGGCGGACGACCTTGCCGACGGGTTCGCTGCTGAAGTTGATTTCACTGTTGGTAAAATAGCCGCAGATCTGCTCCTCCGTGAGTCGAAACCGGTTTTCCTTGTACGAGCCCGCCTGCCCGACCAAGTGGCCCAGCTCGAGCCCTTTGTCCGTCTTGACGACTACGCGGGCCGGCGTCTTCGGGATCTGCGTTTCACTATGCTCGAAGAGACCCAGATTCTTCATATGGCCGTAACGGACCAACAGAAGCTTTCTGCTCTTGGTCGGTTTGGCCTTCGTCGGCGTTTCTTCCGTCATTCCTGATTATCCTGACAGGGGCTGTCCTGCTACCACAAGACAAATCCCGGTGAATCCAAACGTGCAGGCGTCAACTCTGGAGGCTCATTATAGCCGAACGCGCCAGGCGTAACAATAGGCGGTCAAAAATTAGCCTGTCGGTGACGTTGGCCTCACTCCAGCGGAGCATCTCGTACCCTTCGCGGACTCCCTCAATGGCCTGCTCCGCGGTGAGACGGCCGGCCAGTTCGGCGATTTCCTTTGCCTGATCCGAATGGACAAGCGGGCGGTCCGAGGCCAGATGAAGAATCGTGACATCGTGCAGCGCGGAGATGACGATCTGAATCAGGGTCTTCTGTGCCCGACGCGACAAATCGCTCTTGCTCGTGGCCTTGTCCAGGTTCGCCCAGCCCGAGGCGACTTGCTTGCCGTCATTGACGATCCGCTCGGCAAGGTCCAGCGCATCGGCCATCCCGTAGCGGACCAAAGAGGCTACCATCTCCCTCTTGATCTCGAACAGCCCGACCCCGTCGAGTTCGAGCCGGGCCCACTGGCAGGCCAGACCGAGACTGCCCTGGGCCAGGCGAGCGAAGAACTCCGCCGCCTTCGAGCCGAGCCCCATCCCGGTCAATTCGGAGATGATCCGATCCTCGTCAATCGGCCCAAAGCGAAGGGTCTGACAGCGCGACCTCGTCGTGGGCAGGAGCCGTTCCAGCCGCGTGCACAGGAGAATGATGGTGCAGTAAGACGGCGGCTCCTCCAACACCTTGAGCAAGGCATTCTGCGAATTGGCGTTCAGCTTCTCGGCTTCGCTGACGACATAGACCTTCCGGCGAGAGTGAGCCGGCTGGATGCAGACGTGCTCAATCAAGAACTCCCGGATGACATGGATCGACAGATCAACCGGCGTCTTCTTGCCCTTGCCCTCTTTCGTAAACTCGAGAAGCTCCTTGTAGACATGCGCGTAATCGGGATGGGAGCCGGCCTCGAAGAGAACACAAGATTCGCATGAGCCGCAGCTATCGGCAGAGACGGCGGATTTGCCTCGGCTGGCCCGGGGATTCTCACAAAGCAGAAGCTTGGCCCATTCCCGGGCCGTCTTGTACTTTCCTACGCCGTCGGGTCCGGCAAAAATGTATGCATGGGCCAACCTGTCGGCGGCAAGACCCCGCTGCAAAATCCCGATAGCCCGATCCTGACAAAAAACGTTCTCAAGCGACATCGAAAGCGACCGCCCCCTTCACTTATCCTGCCTCCAAGTTCTGTACGACCCTCACGACCTCTTGGTGCACGGCTTCCGGCGTCCCGGTAGCATCCACGACGGCAAAATCCGATCGACCGTCGGCCAGTCTCAGAAACCCCTCACGCACCCGGGCGTGATAGTCATCGCCCTTGCGCTCCATTCTGTCCAGCTCGCGATTGAGCCGCTGGGCGGCTGTCGCCAGATCGATGTCCAGGATGACCGTCAGATCGGGCCATACCCGCTCCAGTGCATCCTCGGCAATCTCTACGACCTTCTCCATGCCGAAGCCGCCGGCATACCCCTGATAGGCACAGGTGCTTGAGAGCCAGCGATCCAGGACGACGCACTTGCCCTCCTTCAGGGCCGGGCGGATGCTCTCGACCCAAAGCTGTACGCGGGCGGCCATATAGAGCAACACCTCTGCCGAGGTCGTCATGGCCTCATGGGCCGGGCTCAGCAGGATCTCCCGAATCTTCTCGCCGATCACCGTGGTGCCCGGGTCGCGAAAGCCCACGGCCGTGACGCCTCGGCCCGCCAGCCAGTCCATCAACATTCGAGTCTGGCTGCTCTTGCCGCAACCGTCCGGACCATCCAGGACAAGAAACAGCCCCTTGCGATTGACGGCGGATGATGAATGATTGCTTTGACTACGCCTCACTGTCGCACTGCTCACTCTCTGCCTTGGTCTGCTCCAGCAACTTGACCAGCTTGTCGCGGACGCCCAGGTCCTCGCCCCATTTCAGGAGATATTGCTCATCCAGAGTGCTCCGCTGGGCCTGCACGACGCCGAGCACATCCTCCATCTGCTGCCGCGAGTCACTCTCTTTCGCCCACTCCAGCTTACTGAGGATCGCATCTTCCGGCGACACGATCCAGACATCCAGGCCAAGCACAGTCGCTTTCTGCCTGCGGCTGAACTCCATCCGGCTGAAAGGCCTCGTCTGCCGAACCCGCAGGTCCGCCTTCCATTGGGTGTTCATATCAATGACGTTGAATGCCGATCCTCGATGCAGGGCCCCCATGCCGGCCTCTTCACTGACGTAATAGGTGGACCCGAGACTGCTCAGAAACCGTCGAAACTGTGACTCCGTCGGAGCAATCACGAGATCCACATCGTTGGTCGCCCTCGGACGGCCGTGGAAGCTGCTTCCCAGCGAACCCGCCAACATGTAGGGGATTTCTGCCGCCTCCAGCAACGCAACGAGCCGCTTGAGAAATTCCCGCTGCTCACTCATCACAGGTCCTGCTCCGTCCGAACACCTCGGTGTAGAGGCGGTCGCCGTATACGAGTCGGAACGTCTCGTGCCTCACGCGGGTTTCGTCCCAGGCCGGATGCCGATGGCGGATACCGTCTACGACAATCTGACGAAGGTTATCACTGAGCTCGAAGGCCATCGCCGCCCTGCCGGCAAGGCCCAGGCGACGCAAACCCCGGATCTGTTCGGCCAAGGCTTCCTCCGTTGTGTCTCGGGGTATCATATCAATGTATCCACTTCCGGCATTTCATCCCGGCCACCCTCGGCCGATCCACGACCCGATCCAAGTGTAGCGTCTCCGCCCGCGCGCCGTCAATGCCCAGGCAGCCGGGTCCGGGGGTTTTTGTACTCATGAAGCCAAAGATCGAAGCGATCGAAACGGCTACTTAGCCAGGCTGAAATTCTCATCCCCCACGAGCTGCCGCATCTTGCGGCAGAATTCCACATCCGGATTCACCGACAAGGTCCGGTCGGCCGTGGCGTACACTCTGCCTCGTTCCGTCGCAACCACCACAGAGAAAGGCCGGCTGCCCCTGTGATGCTGGCAGATGCTGCGGATCTGCACCACCTTCTCCTTCGTCACCTCCCTGGCGTCCAGCCGGACCCGCACCCCCTTGGCCAGTTTTTCCCTCGCTCTGTTCAGCGGAATCAACTCCGAAGCGATGATGTTGGCCCTCTCCCGGCGGTAATCGGCCTTGCCCCTGACAAAGACTACCGTGTCTTCGACGAGCAATGGGGCAAATTCGCTGAGCGTATCGGGAAACAGCACGACTTCGATCTGACCCTGGAGGTCCTCGAGCGTGAAGACGGCCATTTTGGAGCCGGCGTTGCGGCCGGTCTTCGTCAGATTGTATCGGATCTTCGTAACCATCCCGCCGATGACGACCTGCTTTTCACCGTTGCCATGGCCATTCCCATGACCGTTCCCCTGGCCGTTGGCCTGGCCATTCGTCTCGGCAAGGTGTGCGGTATTCGTGGTCGAATAGTCATCGATCGCCTCAGCGTGCTGGCTGAGCGGGTTACTCGTCACGTAGAAGCCGAGCACCTGTTTCTCGTACGCGAGCATTTGCAGCTCCGGCCAGGGCGGCACGTCGGGCAGTTGTTTGTGGTCCTCGGCATAGTTGGTTTCCTCGGTCATCTGGCCGAAGAAGTTCATCTGACCGCTGACCTTGTCGGATTGCAGGCTGGCGCCGATCTCCATGGCCTTTTCCAGCCCGGCCATCATCTGAGGACGGTTGCCGCCCAGCCCATCGAAGGCGCCTCCCTTGATCAGGGCCTCGACCACCTGCTTGTTGACGGCCCGCAGGTCCACGTTCTCACAGAAATGGAACAGGCTCTTGAATCGCCCCACCCGTTTGCGGGCCACGATCATATGCTCGACCGCCTTCTCACCCACGCCCTTAACCGCGGCCAGACCGAATCGAATCACCCGGCTCCCGTCCTCGCCGGTCTCCCGGTAAAGCGGCGTAAAGTCCACATCACTGTCATTGATATCAGGCGCCATGACCTCGATGCCCATCTCCCGGCATTCGCCGATGTACTCCACGATCTTGTCCGTGTTGTCCATTTCGTAGGTCAGCAGCGCCGCCATGAACTCGACGGGCCAATGGGCCTTCATGTAAGCCGTCTGGTAGGCGATGAACGCATACCGCGTGGAGTGGCTCTTGTTGAAGCCGTAACCGGCAAAACGCTCGATCAGCTCGAAGATCTGCCCGGCCTCGCTCTTGGTCAGGCCCTTGTCGACGCAGCCGGCAATGAACCGCTGCTTCTCCTTGGCAATGATGCTCGCCTTCTTCTTGCTGATGGCCTTGATGAGCGTGTACGCCTCGCGCAGCGGAATATCACCAAGGCGGTTGCAGATCCGCATGACCTGCTCCTGGTAGGTCATGATCCCGTAGGTTTCTTCCAGGACCTCAGTCATGATGGGGTGCGGCAGCGACCATTTCGCCCCGTGCTTGCGGTCGATATAGTCCGGGATGAGGATCATCGGGCCGGGCCGGTATAGCGCGTTGGCAGCGATCAGGTCCTCGATGCGGTCCGGCTGCATCTTCATCAGCAGGTCCTGCATCCCGCCGGATTCGAACTGGAAGATGCCCTTCGTCCGGCCCCGAGCGAAAACTTCGAAGACCTTCTCGTCGGTCAGGTCCAGCTTCTCCAGGTCGATCTCGATGCCGTGCTTCTGCTTGACTAATTCGCACGCTCGCTCGAGCACGCTGAGCGTCTTGAGGCCCAGGAAGTCCATCTTCAGCAGGCCCACCTTCTCGACCATGGGCCCTTCGAACTGAGTGATGAGATCGTCGGAGTTCGGGGCCTTGTAGAGAGGGACGAAATCGGTCAGCGGCTCATCGGCAATAACGACCCCGGCCGCATGAACGGAGGCGTGCCGCGCAAGCCCTTCGAGCTTGCGACCGATATCGATCACTCTGCGCGTCACGTCATTGCCGTCGTACGCCTGTTTGAGCTCCGGCTCGGTCTCCAGCGCCTTGTCCAGCGTCATATCCAGCGAGAACGGCACGAGCTTGGCCAGCCGGTCGGCCTCCGCCAGAGGCACGCCGAGAACGCGACAGACGTCGCGAATCACGGCCTTCGCCTTCATGGTTCCGAAGGTAATGATCTGCGCGACCTGGCCGTATTTCTTCCGTACGTAGTCGATGACTTCCTGCCGATGGGCCTGGCAGATGTCGATATCGATATCGGGCATCTCGTTCCGCGCCGGGTCCATAAACCGCTCGAAGAGCAGGTCATACCGAATGGGATCCACGTCGCACAAGCCCAGACAGTAGCCGACGAGCGTCCCGACGCCGCTGCCTCTGGCCCCGAGCGGGATGTGCTGCTCGCGGGCATGATTGCAGAAATCCCAGACGATGAGGAAGTAGCTGGCGAAGCCCTTGGACTCGATCACTCCGAGCTCGCGGTCCATCCGCTCTTTGATCTCGCTGGTGATTTCGCCGTAACGTTGCTTGGCGCCCTCGTCGCACAAGCGCGTGAGGTAGTCCTCAGGTGTCGAGCCATCCGGCGGGCTGAAACGCGGCGCGTGACGCGTGCTCAGATCCAGCTCCGCATGGCACCGCTCGGCGATGGCCAGCGTGTTATCGCAAGCCTCCGGGACCTCGGGAAAGAGCTCACGCATCTCGGCGGCGCTCTTGAGATAGACATCGGAAGGATAAATCAGGCGACCCGGATCGCTCGCGAGCTTGCCCGTGCTGATGGCGCACAGACAGTTGTGCGCCTCGTGATCCTCCTCTTCGAGGAAGTGCACGTCGTTGGTGGCGACCAGGCCGACGCCCAGCTCGTTCGCCAGGTCAATCAGCGTCTGACAAACGGCCGGATCGTCCCCTTCGTGACTCTGCAGCTCGATGAAGAACCGCTCGGGACCGAAGATCTTCAGATAACCTTCGGCGACTCGCCGTGCCGCCTTCCTGTCGCCGGCTGCGGCGGCCGCCGTCACTTCGCCCTTGAGACAGGCACTGGTGCAGATCAGCCCTTCATGACATTCGGCGAGGATCTCCTTGTCGATGCGCGGGCGATAATAGAAGCCCTCGACGAAACCGGCGCTGGCCAACTTCAACAGGTTCTGATAGCCGGTCTGATCTTCCGCCAACAGAATCAGGTGATAGGCCGCATCCGAGATCGACGTCTTCGTCCGGTCGAAGCGACTTCCGGGCGCAATGTAGGCTTCGATGCCGATGATCGGCTTGACCCCGGCGGCCAGCGCCTTCGTATAGAACTCGACCACGCCGAACATGTTGCCGTGATCCGTCACGGCCACCGAATCCATCCCCAGCTTCTTGCACCGCGCGAAGAGCCTCCCAAACGGAATCGCCCCATCGAGCAACGAGTACTGGCTGTGCAGATGGAGGTGTGTAAATCCCTTACTTGCCATAGCTTACGAATCCTACCATGATCCCCTCTTTGCTTTCATGATAGGTCGCGGCTGGATCGCTGTCAAGCGTCTTGCGCGTAGAGATCGTAGAGCTCACGAAGGCAGTCGCGGAGGTTGCCGTTGTGGCGTTTGTAGAGCGTATCGAGAAGGTCCAGCGAGATTCCGGGGCCCTCCGGGCGCAGAGCCGTCACAATCTCCGTGAGCAATGTCGCCGAGGTCGCGCACTCGATCAGCGTCGGCAGCAAGCCCGGCTTGTGGGAGGTGATGACGAGGCCGGAGGCGTGGGTAATGGTGTGGCGTTTGAGCAGGGACCAAAACGCGCGACGGATCAGGTCCGCTCCATCGAGCAGGAGGATCTCATCGCGATTCAGCTCGGAGAGAAGTCGTCGGCACGTGGGCGCGTCGAAGGGAGAGGTGTCGTTGACGAAGACCATTCTCGTCTTGAGACCCTTGCGCTGGAGGATGGGCTGAAGGTCTTCGAGGAGCGTGGTCTTGCCGGAGCCGTCGGGGCCCGTGATGGCCGTCCGGTAGTTCAACTCACGCAGGCGTAGCAGAATCTCATCGAAGGTGATGTCGAGCGGGCGGAATCGAATTGCATGAACGCGGTCCACCGAGAAGGGATTGTCCCGTGCCCTCATTTGCGTCCACCCAGGATACTCTCCAGCGGGTTCCGTGCCGAGGCGACCTCGCCCAGGACGATCTCCCGGCCCGTGGGCGAGACGGTGATCTCCCGGCGCACCGTCTCAGAACCGGGATGGCAGGTCAGCTCGACGGCCCAGATGAGCGAGATGAGCTTGCCGGAGAAGCTATACGGCCCGTCGGGCAGGGTAAAGGAGAAATCCTTCGTGCCATGGGCGCCAGGGTCGTCGAACTTCGCTGTCCCCACTACGCCAACGTCGCGCGTGCCCTTGCCGGAGGTGTACCAGAACAGCGACAGTTCGAGATAGCGAGGATTGGTTTCCAGAGCCCACTCGAGTCTGCCTCGCACCGTCTCACGGGGGACAAACGTGGTCCTGTCGTCGTATAGAACGATGTTGAGCTTATCCATGGTTCAGCTCCGTTAGCCAACCGTCGGCGTGACGGTGATCTTAAACGATTCCTTCACGTCGGGCCAGTGGCGGATGTCGCCGTGAATGTCGAGGTTCCAGAGGACCTTGTTGTTCTCGGCCTCGAACGAGTGCATCGTATCCTGCGGCACGATGAAGCCGACCTGGCCCGAAGTGATCTCACTGGTCTGGGAAGTCCGGTAGAGCTCCATCTCGTAGAATGTGTTTCGGTCCGTGTAGGTATTGGTCCCCCGCCGATACCTGGCCTCTTCGGTGCCGCGCAGTGTTACCGTGAACTCGCCGATGCGGCTCGTCTGCCCGGCGAAGCTCCAGCGCAACTCGGCGGCCCCGCCAAGCGGGATCGCGCCGGAGCTCAGCTCAAGCGTCGGACGCGGATTGAAACTCGCCAGGAGCTGATAGACGGCGAACGCAATCAACCCGATGCCGACCGCCACGAAAGGCAGCATGAACAGCGCCGGGAACCAGCTCCCATCGCCGTGCCGGAAATCGTTCACGATGCCGACGAGAAACACGGAGATGATGCCGTTCCAGAACATCGCGGCAAGCACGATCCCGACGAACTTCATGCGCGCCGAGAATTTCGGTTCGAGAACGACTCGTCCGGTATCCGCGGCCCGCAAGACGGTCATGTCGTCCAGCACCACGCGTGACGACGCACCGCCCCACGGTTCCACCCTCGCCGCACTCGCGGTCTTCTTGCCGCGCAGTGTGTAGTACGCGCCAATCACGCCGACCAGAAGAAACGGCAGAGGAAAGAGAGCCAGCAGCAGTTTCGCATGAAACCCGCGTTTGAGGACGGCGTCTGATGGATCGTTGGGATTCACGTAGCACATAGGATTGGCGGCGGCCTCGTACCCCGCGACGATGCGGGCCTTGCCCCGGTAACCGCTGGAGGACCCGCCGACGAAATCGTACCGGTCGCACTTGTACGTCTGCCCGTTGAACTGATATTGATAGAGGATATAGACGCTGTAGGTGGTGCCGTCATCGCTGTCGTGACTGCGGACCTCCGCGCGGACCACCCGGCACGGCGTCTCGACCCACGATTCGGCATCAATCGTCTTCGCAATCGGCTTGATCCCGAGCGGGTAGAGCAGAGCACCGCCGACGATGGCGAAGATGCCAAAGAAGGCGGCCGCAACGTACTTACTCTTGCCGCGTTTGCAAGTAGCGATAGCCGCAATCGGCTTCTTCGCCTCGGGCGGCTGTCTGCGCCAGATAAAGTAGATCCCGCCGACGCCGATGACCACGAAGATCAACGGGAAGAAGAACACCAGACCAATGGCGGCACTATCCCTCTTGAGCACCGCCTCGCTCGCATTGGCCGGATTCACGTAGCAGGAGGCGTTCGAGCCGGAAGGATACTTTTGTACGAGTTGCTGGGCCTCCGTGTATTTATCGGTCCCTGAATGCCGGCGCTTGTACGCCGAGCCTGTGTACGGCCGCCCGCCGTACTCATACTTGTACTGCACGACGAACGCGAAGGGTTCTTCATTGCCGCCGTGCTCCTGCACCTCGCTGCCGGCAATCGTGCATGGCACCTTCTTCCACGACCACTGTCCGACCGCCCGGGCGAACTCCCGGACAATGAGAACCTCGAACAGCGACCCCATCGCAAAGAAGACGAAGAAGAAGACCGACAGGCCAAACTTGCCGGCCACGCCCGCAGGCTTGCTCCTATCCCTGTCGCGTCCGCGAAAATCGATTCTGACCATGGCACGCTCCTTGCAAGACAGCCCCCCGATGACACTGTCCACCAAAGAATATCGGCCACGCCGTGAGCCCGCTTTGACGGTTTTCGAGCAGGACAGCCACGACACACGAAAGATCCGCCCGGTTTTCTATTGCGGGCGCAGGATTGTACCGTATTGTGGAGAGACCGAAGGACCAGTGTGGCACACGGATCTCGCAGGATCGAACCAGGCAGTATTCGACGAAAGTAGGGGGAATACGACGATGGCGAAGATTATCAAGGTGCGGTGTACGGGGGCGGGGCAGCACGAGCATGAGATCGATCTGGAGGACATCGTCGGGCCGGACGTGATCATCTACGGCAATCCCATCGATACGGGCCGGTCGATCCCCGCACGCGTGGTCCGCCGGTGCGATATCTGCGACGAAGGCAAGGTGATCATCACCCGCGAGATGATCGAAGACAACTTTTGACTCACCACCGCCCGCACGGCTCCCCGACCGGAGATGTGCGGCCTCGCGCTGATGCTTCCACCATGCCGCGAGGCCCGCTTCACGCGATTTACCTTTCCATCACTGGCCGAGTATCTTGTCGATGGGCGGGGCGTGGTACAGGCCGAAGCCGGAGAGCGTGGGGCATACGCGGGAGTCGAGGACCCGCAGGCGGACCTTTGAGGCCGTGACATCAGGGAACCGGAGCAGGCGCTTGTAGCCGACCGTCGTGCCGCGGGCGAATTCCTTCCAAGCGCCGCCGTCCCAGACGTCGAGGGCGAATTCCGCGATGCGCTGGCCGATATTGATGTGCTCGGCCAACTCCGCCACGTTGAACGTGCGTTCGGCGCCAAGGTCGAACTCGACGGTGGCCGTCGTCGTCCAGTCGTCGGTGGTCCAGTAGGTTTCCTTGTCACCGTCGGTAATTTTGTCGGCGGCGAACGCGGGATTGTTGCCTTTGACGTTCGATGCGGTTACCCTGGCGCCGGCGGCGAGGTTCTCGTCGAAGATGGCGTCGAGGACCTTGCGGAACTCGCGGAGCCGCCGGACGTCGTTCTCGTGGATCAGTCCCCTCTTGTCCGGCGGGAGGTTCAGCAGCAACACGCTGTTGTAGCCGACGGAGCTGAAATAGATATCGAGCAGATGCTCGACGGATTTGACCTTGTCGTCCTCGCGAGCGTGGTAGAACCACCCCGGGCGGATGGAGACATCGGTCTCGGCCGGGTACCAGATGAGATGGTCGGCTTTGCCGAGAGCTTCGAGGCTGCCTAGGTCCTTCTGCGTGGCGTTGATGAAACCGAAGGGCTGCTCGTTTCGATTCATCACGCTCCATTCGCTCTCGCGGGCGTAGCCGCGCTCGTTGCCCACCCAGCGAATGTCGAGGCCGTTGAAGATCACCGCACCGGGCTGAAGCTCGCGGACGATAGCGTAGTAGTCATCCCAATGGTACTCCATGTCCTTGGCATCGGGGCCCTTGGCGCCATCGAACCAGACCTCGGTGACCTCCCCGTAATTGGTGAGAATCTCGCGCAATTGGCTCTTGTAGAACCGGTTGTAGCCTTCCGTATCGCCGTAGGTGGGCTCGTGACGGTCCCACGGGGATAGATAGAGCCCCAGCTTCAGGCCGGCCTGGCGGCAGGCCCGGGCCAATTCGCCCACGATGTCGCCCCGCCCGTTCTTGTAGGGACTGCTCTTGACGGAGTGATCCGTGTACCGGCTGGGCCACAGGCAGAAGCCGTCGTGATGCTTGGCGGTGAGGATGATCATCTTCATGCCGGCGTCCTTGCAGGTCTTGACCCACTGGCGGACGTCAAGCTCGGTGGGGTTGAAGATAGCGGGGTCCTCGGTCCCGTCGCCCCACTCCTTGTCCGTGAAGGCGTTGACCGTGTAGTGGATGAACGCGATGAACTCCAGCTCCTGCCAGGCAAGCTGTTGCGGCGATGGACGGACGTTGGCCGCCCTGGAAATCAGTGCCTTCCTCGGATCCTCTGCGGTCTGAGGCTCACCCACGATGTCGTAGACCCGCACGTAGTCCACCACGAAATGATCCGGCAGATTGGCTTTCGTGATATCCCCGCCCCACTCGCCGATCTCTTCGGTCAGCTTGGCAAACTGCGGGACTTGGGAGACTCCACCCGCACTGGTCCGCCAGGTTTCCTGGCCGTTGACGTAGAAGACGTACTCTTCGGGGGTCCAGAGCAGGCCGAAGGTGTGGAAACCCTCGCTCAGGCCGGGCACGGTGAACTTCGTGCCGGCGCTCTGATGCTCCTTGCCATAGCCGTCCCAGTGCAGGTTCTGGGTCGTTCGGTCCTCGCGCCAGGGTTTCTCCATGATGTCGATCTCGGTCCCGTCGCGACCGCCGTCGCCGACCTTGCCCACACCACGGCCCATAAGCCAGAAGGCGGGCCAGTGCCCCGGCTGCTCGGGGAACTTGCACCGACAGATCCAATAGCCGTACCGATGCTCGAACTTGCCCCTCGTGCGGACGGCCCCGCAGGTGTATCGGTCGCCGTCCTTCTTCGTGCGCAGGATCAGGTTGCCCTTGCCGTCAAGGTAGGCGTCCTCCTTCACCCAGTATCCGTCCCGGCGCTTCCAGTCGCCAAGAACCTCCCACTTGGACGGGTCCACCGCATCGCCCTCGAATTCGTCACTCCAGGCGAGTCGCCAGCTCTGACCTTCGGAAAGCCCGGGAAGGAACTCTTCGGGAGCGGCCTGGGCCGCCCATCCGATTGCCGGCAATAGACACGATGCACAGAGAATCAACGTCCGCCGATGAAACGATAGGCCTTTCATTACTTCTCCTGTCCGTCAAGCTTTTGCGGTTTGTGGTGCCTTGGTTCGTTGCGTGGCCTGCAGCCCCGAGAGGACGGTCATCACGATCATGGCCGCGTACGTGATGATTGTGAACCAGTACCCCCAGGCGCCCGAGACGTGCGCGGTCTTGATCAGCACGGTCCCGATCGCAAAGGATTGGAGAAACATCTTGATCTTGCCGGCCTTGACGGCGGCGAAATTGATGCCCCTGGCCTCGGCGAGGTGACGCAGGACCGTGACATAGGCCTCTCTGGTGATGAGGATCGCGGCAACAGCCCAGTGGATAACAGCCAGCGTGACCGGGCCCCAGCCGAAGAGCGTGGGCACGCCAATGATGGCAAAGCACACGAAAGCGCCGCCGACGAGGATCTTGTCCACGAGCGGGTCGATCATCCGGCCGAATTGGGTGGAGGCGTTGTAGCGCCGGGCGACGACGCCGTCGATGATATCCGTCAGCCCGGCGATGACAAACAGAATAAAGGCAACGTCCAGAAACACCGGAAGATTCGCCACGTGGGGCGAATAGAGAATCATCACGAGGAAGATGACGGTCAGCCCCAGACGCATGAAAGTCAGCATGTTCGGAACATGTTTCCACATGGCGACGAGTTTACAGAAGAAGGACTGAAAAGGCAAAAGCGAAAAGGCAAAAGCCAGAAGGACACGCCTCTGAATCCTCTGCCTCTCTTCTTTGACTTGTGGTCCGACTCGCCCACGGATCAGACTGGCTCGACGACCAGATCGTAGTCCTCGGCGCCAACCACCCTCACCTCGATGAACTGCCCGGGGGCCGCGGAGCACCCGTTGATGATGCACACACTATCGATGTCCAGGGCCTGCCCGTAAAAACGTCCGCGGCCTCCGCCGCGCGCGTCGAGCGAATCCACAAGACACGTGAGCCTGCTACCGGTTCGTTCTCTATTCCCGGCGAAGGCGATCTCCTGCTGCGTCAGCATCAGCTCATCGAAGCGGGCCTGTTTCACCTCATCAGGGACCTGGTCGGAATACTCAGCGGCCGGCGTGCCGATCTCGCGAAAATAGGTGAACGCACCCAACGCATCGAACCGAGCCCACTTCACGAACGCAACGAGTTCGTCGAACTCCTTCTGCGTCTCGCCCGGAAAGCCTACGATCACCGTCGTCCTCAAGACAATATCGGACATAGCCGCACGAAGTTTCTCGACAAGCCGGCACAGACCCTCCCTTGTATCCGGTCGGCGCATCGCCCTGAGGACACTGTCACTGGCGTGCTGAATGGGAATATCGAGATAGCGAAGCACCTTCGGGCTGTTTGCGATGGTCTCGATCAAGCGATCGGTGATGCCGGTGGGGTAGGCATAGAGCAACCGAATCCATACCGGATCGGCAATGCGCTCCATCTCCTGAAGCAGAGAGACGAGACCGTTTCGCATCTTCAGATCCCGGCCATACACCGTTGTATCCTGCCCGATGAGGTTCAGCTCCACGACGCCGGATGTCACCAGCTCCCGCGCCTCGTCAAGGACCATCTCGACCGGCTTGCTCCGCAGCGGCCCGCGGATGGCGGGAATCGTGCAGAACGAACATCGGTGACCGCACCCTTCGCTGATTCGCAGATAGGCCGAATGGACAGGCCCGATCCGCAGCCTGCCTCGATCCTCGGCGACTGTGGACGGGGCGGGCCCGCAGTAGAGCAGCGGCGCATTCGACGCGAGCGTCTCCCGAATCACGGAGACGATCGCATCTCGATGCTCCAGATCGACCACGGCGTCGATGCCCCCTGCCTCGGTGAGGAGATCGCCGCCCAGCCGCTGCGACAGGCAGCCCGCGACAATCACTTTCCGCACATTCCCCATCCTTTTATTCACCACCGCCTGGTGGATGGCGTCGAGTGATTCGATCTTGGCCGGCTCGATGAAACCGCACGTATTGATGACGACCACATCGGCCTGCTCGGGCTCGGCGGCGATGAAAAAACCCGCCTCAACGATCTGAGCCAACATCCTTTCGCTGTCGACCACGTTCTTGGGGCAGCCTAATGCCACAAAGCCAATTGTCACGTTCTTATGCTTCTTCCTTGCCATATATGAGTAGATTAGCACGAAAACGCCGCCGGTTCACGCCCTTAACGTGGGCAAAATCGCAAATTCGATTTTTGTTAATCCGATGAATTTGACCTTGACGATAAGGAAATGTGCAATAGAATATTTTGTGTTGCCGTCTTTCTGCGCGGAAAGGAGGTCCGGGGAGCAGAGAGGAAGTGGATGGGGCATTACGAACTTTGGGTGAGAACGACCGGTACGGACCTATATGGGGAATGACAGCCACAGAATCGGCCGCTCGGTAAAACTACTCGCGGCTCTTGCCGTTTTGGGGGCAGTGAGCCTGGTTGGCTGTCACGACTGGCCGGACGAGCGAGTCACGGCCATCGAAGCGCAAAACATCCTGCGAGAACTCAACGAAATCGACACGGTCCGCGAGCCCAACATTCCCATCCCGGCGATCTACAAGCTGCCTCCCACCAAAGTCAAGCAGACGGTCGGCGGCGCCGAGGAGTGGAAGCTGTTCTACTTCGCCAAGTACCACACGGCGGAGAAGATGAGACAAATCATCCACGAGCAGTTCGCCACCGAACTGTTCAATCAGAAAGGCCAGTCGACCACGGTCCATGATTACACGGTCACGGCCAACCCGGAGACGAACCAGATCATCGTCCGAGCCCCCACGGAGGCGGATATCGACGCAGTCCTGGACGTGATCGAGATGACGGACGTCCCGCCGATCCAGGTACGAATCGACTTGATGGTTTCCGAGTTGTACGCCGACCTGACCATGGACCGCGAGACGACGCTTCTCATTCAGAATCTCTTCGGAGAGGGCGTCACGCTGGGCGGCAAAGAAGACGCAGGAAAGCTCTCGCCGGCATTTCCGGGCGCCGCGTTGCGTGATCCGGCCCGCGAGAAATTCGGTCTCAAGATCGGCGTCAGCACCGGAGAGGAAGGCCATCGATTCGAGGCATTGGTGGATATCCTCGTCTCCCGAGGATATCTGAAGATCCTCATGAACCCCTCACTCGAGGTGGTCAACGGCGCCATGGCCAGGATCCAGGCCAAGGAGCATATCCCGCTGCAGCAGACGTTCCTGCGCGGGCCGACGACCGACTCGCTCATCGAGGTGAGAACGGAGTACTACGACATCATCGACTCGCTCCAGATCACGCCGCATGTGTACGCCGATGGATACATCGGGCTCGAGACGGAGGCACAGATCGCGGCCTATCTGACGCCGGAAGGTATCAAACAGTTGCCCATCGTGACCGAGCGGACGATTACGAACAAGGACAACCGCATTCGCCATGGTGAGAGCCTTATTATCGGCGGTATACGCAAGACCGAAAAACGCGATGTGGTCCGCGGCGTGCCTATCCTCAAGGATATTCCCGGACTGAACCTCTTATTCTCCGGGCGGGATTTTGAGGAGCGTGCTAAAGAGGTCATTTTCATCATTACGCCGACAATTTCCACCTACGGGATGCCCAATGCGGAAATGGTCGAGAAGCTGAGAGAACGACATGCCTCTCCCATGACTCAGGCCCTTCACGAGCAGATGATGGATCCGCTCGGCATCAGGGCTCGTGACCAGGAGCAGGAGCGACAGATCGAGGAGGCCCGAAGCGCTCAGAAAACGCTGGAGGCGGAAAAAGCCGCCGCCCGGTATGAAGCCATAGAGACGGGGCAACAGCTCCACAAACTGGAGAGCGACCTCGGAGAGGCCCAGGCCAGAGTGGATGAATTGACCGCCAGAGCCCAGGAAGCGGCGGCCGAAGCGGCGCGAGCCGAGGCGGAGGCTGAGAAAGCAAGAGCGGCTGTCGACAAGACGAATAAAGAGGCCCAGGCCAGAGTGGATGAATTGACCGCCAAAGCCCAGGAAGCGACTGCAAAGGCGGCACAAGCCCAGGCGGAGGCCGAGAAGGCCAAAACAGAAGCCCAGAGGGCCAAAGCAGAGGCTGAGAAGGCCCGGGCCGAGACCCAAAAAGCCCAGGAAGAGAAGGCCGAAGAACCGACGGAACAGCCCCCTCCGCAAGCTCAGCCGGAAGGCGAGGCTCCCACGGAGCAGCCGCCGGAAGCACAGAAGGAAGCCGAGAAACCCAAGGACGAGCAACAGGAATCCGGGCAGTCGCCGCCGCCGGCCGACGCGAACGACGCGAGTGCCCCACCGCAGGGCCAGAATTAGGGCCTCTGCACTCCATCAAGCACAGGAATCCGGGCCGTCGCCCGCTGCGATGGCGGTCGTGATGCGGTCCGTAGTCAAGATCGTGGGTTGCAGGACACACGTAGGCCAACTTGTATGGAGGGCTGTACATGGACAACCTCGGCAGCAATGCTCACCCGAACGACAAATCCGACGAACCCATCCCATTTGACACTGGAGAGCCGATTCGGCCGGACGATAAGCCAGCGGGCGTCTCACGGGCTCCGCTGAGTCTGGGCGGAGGCGGCGGCGCGCCGACACCAGGGCCGGCCCCAACACGAAGGGCCCCCGCTGCGACACCGCGGGCCCCGGTGCCGAAACCGGCGCCCCCTCGTCCAGTCCAACCAAGACCGGCCGCGAACATGGCCGCCGCCGGCCGCATCACCGGCTGCAAGACGTTCTTCACCAAGCTGCACGCCGGAGCGATCGAGTTCCTCGATGACCAGATCACGGGTTGGCTGAAGGATAATCCGAATATCGTGATCAAGAGTACGGACGTGAGCGTCGGCGAGGTCGCAGCCAAGAAGACCGAGCCGAATATCCTCATCGTCGTCTGGTACTAAGGCTTCTGCAGAATTCGGGGGCCCGCCTCTCGCGGGCCACATGGCCGACGGTCCTTAGCGATCGACGTCCGCCGTGCCGTCCGGCGGGTGTAGCGGTTTATGTCTATCATCTCTTCCCACCCGTCGAATTCTGCGATCTTCCTGCGAATCCACTGAGGTTGCGGCCCGTCGCTTCCTGAGTCCTGCGCCGCGTGGAGCCAAGCCTCAGCCCCTGCCGTCAAAACGCCTATTTTGCCACAACAGTAGACAAGATAGGAATTTGCCCGTAAATTATCGGGATAAAAGTGCTTGACACCCCACTCAAATTTCGTTAAATTTCTGCGATTTCGCGTTTTGTGTCGTGCAGGAAATCCATGTTAGAGGTATTTGGAGGTTTTTGTGGCTAAACAGTTAGCACGGGAACTCATTAATGCGGGGGTGCACTTCGGACACGGCGCCAGCCGGTGGAATCCGAAGATGGCCCCGTTCATATTCGCGAAGCGAGGCAATATCCATGTCATCGACGTCAAGAAGACCCTCAAGGGGATATTGATTGCCAAGAAACTGCTGGCGGAAGTCGTCGCCTCCGGTGGCGACGTCGTTTTCGTCGGGACGAAGCGACAGGCACAAAAGGCGGTGGAAGCGGGGGCCAATCGGTGTGGGATGCACCACGTGTCGGAACGTTGGCTCGGCGGAATGCTCACGAACTTTCGGACCGTCCGCTCCCGGCTCCAGCGGCTGGAGCAGTTGGAGGCGATGGAGCAGGACGGCACGCTGGAAGCCGAGAGCAAGAAGCAGGCCTCCCGTTTCAAGCGGGAGATGCGAAAGATCCGTACGAACCTCGGGGGCGTGCGGAAAATGACGCGGCTGCCGGGAGCCGTCGTGGTCGTGGACGCCCGGAAGGAATATCTGGCCCTGCGAGAGGCCCACAAGCTGGAGATCCCGACCGTCGGGATCCTGGACACGGATTCGGACCCGGATACGGTGGATGTTGCCATTCCCGCCAATGATGATTCGATCCGGGCGATCGAGATTATTCTCAATGAGCTGGCCGACGCCGTGGCAATTGGCAAGACGATGGTTTCCGTCCGCCAGCCCGAGGGCACGACCAGGGCGAGGAGGGTTCGCTCCAGGCGGCCCACTCTGGCCCGTGCTGACGGCCAAGAGGCTCCTGCTGTCGCCACGATAAGCGAGCAGGCAACCGAGGACAAAGAAGCACCCTCTCCGGAAGCGAATGTTCCGCTGCCAGAGCCCGATCAGTCATCCCCCGGCGATTAGCAGCGCCTCCATGCACCTGCGGAACAAGACGTGAATACCAGGAACGGATGTAAAGTCGTTACGAGTGGATACCGCAAGAGAACGGACCTGACACGATGAGTTTAGACGAAGAATATCGGTTCGGTCAGGCCTGGGCACAGTCAGCCGCCCAGACAGAATAGAACGGGAGATCGGCGCAATGGCGGAGATTTCAGCTTCAACAGTAGTGAAACTGCGGAAGATGTCCGGTCAGGGCATGATGGACTGCAAGAAGGCCCTGGAGGAAGCCGATGGCGATATGGACAAGGCGATGGAGATTCTCCGCAAGAAGGGGTTGGCCACGTTGGCCAAGCGAGCCGAACGCGAGACATCGGAAGGGGCGGTCATCTCCTGGCAAAGCGAAGATGGCAAGGTGGCGGCGCTGGCCACATTGTGCTGCGAAACGGATTTTGTCGCCAAGAGCGATGATTTCCGGGCCCTGGCCCGCGATATTCGTGAGTACATTGCAGCCTGCGGCAGCGACGAGGGGTCGGCCAACCTCCTTCAGACAGCCGTTGCGGGAAAGACCTTCGAACAAATGCTCACAGACGTCGTGAGCAAGACCGGCGAGAAAATGCAGGTCGGCGACTACACGCGATTCAGGCTCAACGATGCGGGACTGATCGGCACCTATGTCCACTTCAATAGCAAGGTGGGCAGCATGGTCCGGATCGATACGAGCGATGAGAAGGTGGCCGAATCGCCGGCCCTGAAGCAGGCCGCTTCCGAGATCGCCATGCACATTACGGCCAGCAAGCCGCTGGCACTGGATAAGGAAGACCTCGACCCGCAAATGGTGGAGCGGGAGAAGGCGATCTACGCCGAGCAGGTGCAGAACAAACCCCCCCAGATCGTCGAAAAGATCGTCGAAGGCAAGATGAAGAAATTCTATACCGAGTACTGCCTGCTGGAGCAGCCCTTTGTCAAGGATGACAGCAAGACGGTGGAGCAGGTGGTTGCCGAGGCGGCCAAACAGGCCGGTGGCGAGGCGAAGATCGCACAGTTCGTCCGATTCGCGGTGGGTTGATAGGGACCGCGAGTTCGCCGGGTGGCCCGCCGGCCGAGGAGGAGTTCGGACCACGGAGACCTGAGTTTCAGTTCGATGGGAGAATGCAAGTACAAGCGTGTGTTGCTGAAACTCTCCGGAGAGAGCTTCTGCCAACCGGGCCAATTCGGTATCGATGGCGCGTCTCTGGAATCCCTTGCGGAACGGATTGCGGAGATCTGCAAGCTCGGTCCGGAGGTGGCCATCGTCGTTGGCGCGGGCAATTTCATCCGCGGCGAGACCTTTTCCCAGCAAAGCCATATCCCCCGCAACACGGCCGACTACATGGGCATGCTGGCTACGATCATCAACGCGTGCGCTCTCCAGGAGACGCTGGAGAAGCTGGGCCAGCCGACGCGGGTCATGAGCGCCATTGAAGTGGCGGCCATGTGCGAGCCCTTCATCCGCCGCAGAGCCCTTCGCCATTTCGAGCACGGGCGTGTCGTGATTCTGGCCGGCGGGACCGGAAATCCCTTCTTCACAACCGATACCTGTGCGGCCTTGCGGGCGTCGGAGCTTGATGCGGATCTGCTGGTGAAGGCCACAAAGGTCGAGGGGGTCTACAGCGACGATCCCAAGAAGAATCCGGAGGCGAAGCTTCTGACCAGGCTTTCCTACGATGATGTGCTGAAGCAGGATCTGCGAGTCATGGACCACGCGGCTATCAGCCTGTGCCGGGATAACCATATCCCGATTATCGTCTTGAATATCTTCAAGAAAGGCAATATTACAGAGGCGATCTGCGGCGAGCATGTGGGCACCTTGATCCGTGCCTCTTCGCCGCGCTGACGGTTGTACCCGTCTTGTCTTTGATATCTGATTTCCGACCTTTGCAGGGGTAACCGATGGCAACGCAGCCAGTCATCTCAGAGAACAAATCGAAGATGCAGAAGGCCGTTGACGTGCTTCAGGATGACCTGAAATCCTTCCGGGGCGGCAGGGCCACGCCGGCGCTGGTGGAGCACATCAAGGTCGACTACTACGGCAGCCCTACGCCGTTGAGATCTTTAGCCACGATCTCGGCCCCGGAAGTGGACATGCTCGTCATCAAGCCCTTCGATCCGGCATCGGTCAAGGATATCGAGAAGGCGATCAAGAGCAGCGATCTGAGCATCGCGCCCATCGTCGAGGGCAAGTTCATCCGGCTGAATATCCCACCCCTCAGCGAAGAACGCAGGAAACAACTCGTGCAGCAAGCCAAGCAGGCGGGCGAGCAGACCAAGGTGAGCATCCGCAACATCCGGCGCGACGCCAATAAGAGCCTGGAAAAGCAGGAAAAGGACAAGCAGATCACCGAAGACGATCGGGATCAGGCGAAGAAACAAATTGACGATATCACCAAGGAGTTCTCCGAACGGGTGGACTCCATTGTCGCACACAAATCCAACGAAATCCTGAAGGATTGACCGTCTCGGTTACCCACCTGTTCAAAGGCACCCTCATCGGCCTGCCCGAGACGCGGCACGCTCACTGTCTCAACGTTTGACACGCTATGTGAACAGGCCACCGACGAAACCGTACCACTAACCGGCAGACTCCGGGCCGGCGAACCTGCGATTGTGGGCGTTTCTTTTCAGAAGAGGCTTGCATGATAGCCACATGTACGGAGACAATGGTTTCTACGCACTGATACGGAGGTGAAACGATGGCGATGCAGAAAAAACAGGAAGGTCAACAGGGACGCGAGAAAAGAACACGGCGGGGACGAAGATGGCCCTGGGTCCTGGGCGGCGTGCTGATTCTGATCCTCCTGGTCGTGCTCCTGATCCCCGTGATTCTATCATCGAACGGATTCACGCGATGGCTTCAGGGCACAATCGGCCGCAGCACGGGCGGGCAAACCAACATCGGCGATCTGTCCGTGGGATGGCTGAAGGGGGTACGGGTCACGGATTTCCGTTTCCGCACGGAGAACGGCTGGGCCCGGGTGGATGTCGGCCGGATCACAACGCAGCCGAGTTTTCGCCGCCTCCTGCGGGGCACGCTGGCCCTGGAGCGCACGGTAATCGATCAGCCGCGAATCGCGGTCGACCTCAGAACGCGACCCCCAGCAACAACAAAGCCGTCGCCGACCGGAGGACGCCGGTCATCGGCCGACCCAAGCAGCCTTTCCCGAATCAACGATCTGATTGTGCGCGACGCCAGTATCCAGGTCACCGACAAGACCGGCGAGACGGTAAGCATCGCCGACCTGGACTCCACCCTGAACGTACGTGAGCCGGGGAACACTTCCAGCTTTGATGTGGACATGACCGTCGCCCAGGCCGACACGCCGGGACGTATACTGGCTTCGGGACAGGTCACGCCGGACAGGAAGCAGGGTTGGAGTCTGAAAGGAACGTCCGGAGATCTGGTCGTCGAGGTCAACGACCTCAACCTGAGCGCGCTCTCGCCTCTGCTTGCGCTCGCCGGTGTTGAGATCCAAACGAAAGGCAACCTCTCCGCCAACCTCACGAGTGAAATCCAGGACGGCCGAATCAAGAACCTCAATGCTGCTATCCTCGGACAGAAGCTCGATGTCACTGGAGAGGCTCTCAAGGGAGACCGGCTGCAGACCAGCCAACTGGACGTCCGGGCCGCCCTGACCCGGGCACAGGACGTGATGAAGGTAGATCAGTTGAACGTGCAGACGGATTGGGCCGATCTGTCCGCAACAGGCACAGTCCCAACCACCGCAACATCAATGACGGAACTTCTGGAGAGCGGTTCCGCGTATGATCTGAAAGGCCAGTTCGATATCAACCTGGCCTCGCTTCTCTCGCAGATGCGGAACACCGTTGGCGTGCGGGAAGGCATGGAGATCACCGGGGGCCGAGCCACCGGCACGATCAACTCGACGACCCGGGCAGGTCGTGCCACGGTCGTCGCAGAGGCAAAGGTCGCGGCCCTGGCGGGGACCGTGAACGACCAGGAGATCAGTCTCAGTGAGCCGGTGCTGGCCAACTTGCAGCTTGCCGCCGATAAGGACAAGACGGAACTCGAGGCATTGACTGTCACGGCGCCCTTCGCGACGGTCAACGCCGCCGGGGATTTCAAGCAGATCAAGTATGAGGGTCAGGTCGACCTCGCCGCCCTCAAGTCAGAACTGGGGCCCTTCATCAATCTGGGATCCTATGGGATCGCCGGTCAGGTGGCCGGCCAGGGGCAGATCTCCATACAGGAGAAATCCGTAGGCGCAACCGGCGCGATATCCGCCCAGCAGGTCGTTCTGACCGCGCCGGACGGCAACAGTGTTTCCGAGCCGGCGGCCACCGTGAAATTCGCCCTGGCAGTCGACAAAGAAGAACAGATGATGACGGTCGATACGCTCACGGCCGGCCTGACCTTCGGAACGATCGACGTTCAGAAGGCCTCAATACCAATGGGCGAGGGCTCCACGGCACCGCTGAATCTCGTGCTTTCCGCCCCGGACGTGAACCTGAAGAGTCTCGAGCCGTACCTGGTGCTCTTCGCCTCCTTCCCGCAGAAGATGCATCTCGGTGGGATGGCACAATCGCAGGTGGCCGTGACGAAGGAAAAGGGCGTCTACCACATATCGACCGACACGACGAAGATCCAGGGCTTCGAGCTGATCTCGCCCGAGAAAGAGGTTTTCGAACAGAAGCAGGTAACGGCCCTTTTCGATGTCTACCTCGATCCGAGCCGGAAAGCGATCAATGTGGACCGGCTGCTGGTGGAGAGCCCGCAGATCAAGATCACGAAGGGCCAGTTCGAACGAACGGGCGTGGCGGAAACGACCAAGGTTCAAGGTACAATCGAAGCCCAACTGGATTGGTCGGCGGTCGGCCAGGCAGCCTCCGCCTTCCTGCCGGAGAAAGTGGATCTGGCCGGTCAGAGGCAGGTCGCGATCAACTTCGCAAGTACATATCCCACGGACGACCCGAATGGCTTGCTTGCCAATCTGAACAGTACCTCTTCGCTCGGCTTCGACCGCGCCGAGTACAAGGGCCTGAACTTCGGCCCTACAGAAGTGGACCTCCGGACCGAGAACGGCCTGATGCAGGTCCGGCCGTTCTCCACGACCCTCAACAAAGGACAGTTCCGATTCGCAGCCGGAGCCGATCTGAAACGCACACCCATCCTCCTGAAAACGCCCGGGCCGCTGCAAGTGGCACAGGGCGTCCAGATCACGGAGGAAATGGTGGACACCCTCCTGCGGTACGTGAACCCCATCTTTGCCGACGCCGTCGGTGTCAGCGGTATCGTCAATTTCGCCTCTGAGACGATGGCGATCCCGCTGACGCCGGGACACAAGGAACAGGCGGAGCTTATCGGCACGATATCGATGCAGGAAGTCCGAATGCAGGCCTCGCTGCTCAACAAGATCCTCAGCGCTGCGAAGGAATCCGTCCGCGACCAGGTCATTGTCGTCCGCCCCACCAAGATCGTCCTCCAGAACGGTGTCGTCCGATACGACGATATGCAGATTGACGTAGGCGACAATCCGATCAACTTCGGAGGGACCATCGGCCCCAATGGAAAGCTGGACATGACGGTCCTTTTGCCGTATACTTATGAAGGTCGGACGGCACGGGTCGGAGACAGGGAAGGACAGAGGGGAGAGCGAATCCGCCTGCCTCTGACGGGCACGCTCGACGAACCGCAACTGAACCTCCAGAAACTGTTGGAGCTGCAACTCAAGGAGCAGTTGCGACGCGGAATCGAGAGACTGTTTGACTGACGTGTAGGAAATGAAAGCACTGAGACAGCTTTTGGCGACTCCCACGGCAAACCTGGGTCGTGCCGGCCGATTCGTCGTTTACCTGTATAAGCTCTGGTCTCAGGTTTTCAGGCTCCTGAAGAAGAATCGCGCCACTCAATTAGCGGCGGCCCTGTCGTACTACACGATCTTCGGGATCGTCCCGCTGGCCATCGTGGTCGTGCTGATCTTTCGCACCGTGCCCGCCTATCAGGAGATGGGGGAGAAACTGAAGGACATCACCTACAGCGAGATGCACCTCACGAGGATCGAATACCCCAACCCCGACAATCCCGAGGAGCGCGTCGTCCTGACGGAGTATCTCGATACGATCATCAGCCGCTTCTTCACGAGCCTGGACAACCGCTCTCTGGGCCTGATCAGCGCGATACTTGTGATCTGGGCAGCGCTGCGGCTGCTGTCCATTATTGAAAGCGCCTTCGACCACATGTGGTATGTGCCGCACGGCCGCAGGTTCCTGCATCGCATCATCAACTACTGGGCCCTCCTGACCCTCGGTCCCCTGCTGCTGGCGGCCGGTCTCTACGCGACGACCCGATACACCGTGCTCGCAGACATCGAGAGAGGCCTTCTAACTGCAATCGGCCCCATCGTCTCCTACCTGGTGTCGCTGCTGGCCTTGTTCCTGTTGTATCTGGTCATGCCGAATGCGAAGGTCCATGCCGGCGCGGCGTTGTGGGGTGCGGCGGTCGCCGCCCTGGTCTGGAGCTTCGCCAAATGGGGCTTCGGCGTCTACGTCACGGAACTGATTCCCTACAGCACGATCTACGGCGTGCTGGGCCTCGTCCCTCTCGGCGTCTTCTGGGTCTACGTCACGTGGCTTATCGTTTTGTTAGGGCTTCAACTGACGTTCGCCATACAGCATTTCGACCCCCTGGAGGCGGCCGAGGGCCCAAGAGCCAAAGAGGCCGAAGGCCGGTTTATCACCAATGATATGACGGCTATCGCCATCGCAAGGGAGATCGCGGTGGCATTCGAAACCGGTCGGGGGCCGGTCTCGGCCGACGATGTCTGCAGGCGGCTCGATATCCCCCAAGAATTCGGGCAGAAGCTCCTCGACGAGCTCGTCAATCGAGGCTTGCTCATGAGGACTTCCGAACCCAGGTGGGGGTATGCTCTCGCCCGGACCCCTGAGCACATCCGGCTGTCCGACGTTGTCGATGCCCTTTCTCTCGCCGCTATCGCCCAGCCCCATCGGGATACCGACAGCAGCCTGCACCAGATCGCCCAGGCGCAACGCGGGCTGCTGGCGGACTACAGTCTCAAGGATACGCTGGGACGCCCCGCGGACTCGGAAAGCCCGGACGAAGACCGCAAGGCTCCACCGGCTCCGCAGGCTTCCCCGCAAGAGTCGCAGACGGGTCTCTCGGACACGCAGGACCCGTGTTGACGTCTGCGAATCGGTTACTCGTTTATCTGCCCCGAATCGCCACGGGATGAGACACAATCTCGTCGATGCGTCCAAGCTCATACCGGCAATCCAGCCGCAAGGTGGGGGAAAGAGGTGATGCCCTGCCCGGCCTGCCGGTCGGAGGGTCGACAGCCACTCTGGGCGTAACCGTCAGTTCCGCCCGGACCGGCCCACCCGCCTCTGGGACGGTGACCCTGCAAGGCTCCGGCAGTCGATAAGCGTCCGGGTCGCCACGTAGCTCAAAGGTCAGCCTGGCCTCGTTTGAAAGTGGCGGGAGGGTCATTCGAATATTCACCGTGAAGGGGCGATCTTTCTCAGGCACTTCCGACAGAACCACATCCAGGTTCTCGTGGAGCCGTTGGTGCAGTTGGATGCCGCCGACCGGCACGGCCGTCCACAGGTATTGCTTGTTGAGACGGCCTTCACTCTTCGTGACTTCGAGGTGGTCGATGATGCGCCCGTCGATATCGATCGTATCCATCACGAGCGTATCGCCCTTGATGTGAAACACGCAGAAGTGATAGGCGGTCTTGGCGCAGGCATGATAGATCGTCGGCTCGACATCGTATAGCGGCGCCCCACCGCCTCCGGCCGTGATATACGTTACGTGTTGCCCCTTTCCTGCCGGCTCGATGGGTCGAAATCGCTCGTACTGGTGCGAGTGCCCCGCCACAACGAAATCGATTCCCGCATCCGCGAAGGCGGACAACGCCTCTCTCTGACGCCAATCCGACCAATGCCCTCCGAAATTCACGCTGGGCACGTGGTAGCTGACGAATTTCCATCGGGCCCCGTCCGCGGCAGCGCGAGTGATTTGAGGAATGATCCGATCGTCATCGAGCCTTCTCGATACATTGTCGGCGCAGAAGTAATGGAGCGGGCCATAATCGATCGTGAAGTCGTTCTCTTCGCCGGGCGGGACGAGCAACCTCTCATAGGTGCCATTCTGCCCTTCATGGTTGCCTTTGGCAATGTAGATCGGGACCCGCTCCATCAATCCCTTCAACGGCTCGAAAAACTGCGGTCCCCACTGTCGGTACTCGTCGCCCCGGGAGACCAGATCGCCGCCGTTGACGATGAAAGCGACGTCGTGTTTCATCATTTGCTCGACCAATCGCCTGTGCACGTCAACCTGCGTCCGGCTGTCGCCATAGACGATGAAACGCACCTCATCCGTCTCAAGGGGAACGGTCCGGAACTCATAAGCGTCACTACGCACGCCCGACCCGACGATTCGATAGTGATAAGCCTGACCGGGCTTGAGACCCTCAATCCAGACCTTATGGATATAGACCGTTTTGGGCCCTCCGTCCGTCGGACCACCGGGGACGACCTTCTCAGCCACACTCTCAAAATGCGTGTCCAGTTTTCCCTTCTTGCCATAGTACACGCCCCATGGCGATTCCGTGTCGGTCTCCCACATCAGGGCGGCGCGGTCCTGATAGAGCCGCAACAGACACGGGCCCTTGGTGATTCGACCCCGCGAGCCCATGGCGATCCCCTGCGGACCATGCGCGCAGCCGGATGCCGCGCTGCAGAGGAGCGAAGCAAGCACCAATAGGAGCCCGCGCTCCGGTCTGGAGGGATATGTGGCGTCTTCTCGACCTGTCCGTGACTGTTTCAGATCCATCTGTCGTGCACTCCTGAATATAGCCGTGTGAAAGCTCAAACCATCTTTGCCAGCCTGATTACCTGCTGGCCGATAAAATACAGGCCAAAACAGAGCATCGCCCCGGCACAGACAGCCAGCAGAATCCGCCGGCGTTTCGGACCAAGGAAGACCGAGCCCTTGAAGCTGGCCCATGAGAGAATCGTCAGCCAGATCAGATCGCAGGACCAATGGACCAGCGCGAAAAGAACGAACGCATAGACCCCGAAATTGTCTCTGGCGTTTGTGATCAGTGTCAAGCCGACGGTGGCCCACCAGATGAGGAAGTATGGATTTCCGCCCGAGAGGAGAACGCCCGCCGTGAAGGGCCCGCTGCGCGTCACCGGCCCCGGTTGATCCTCGGCACGCCGCAGACTGCGAAACATCTGCCCGGCAATGAAGATCAGGAAGCCGCCCCCGAACAGGCCGATGCCGATTCCTACCGAAGGCAGAGTCAGCAGCTTGCCGACGCCGAAGATGAGCAGGACCATGAGCGGGAATTCGATGGCGCCGTGACCGAGGGCCATGAGCGTCCCCGCGAAGCGGCTCCGCGATCCCATCCCGATAGCCGCGGCGGTCACCGGTCCCGGCGCCAGAGCGCCCGAAAGCGAGATACCGAAGACCTTGAATAGAAACAGCAGCAATTCCATGAGACCGGCGTCTACTCCCCGATGATCTTGACCAGGACGCGCTTGTCGCGTTTGCCGTCGAATTCGCCGTAGAAGATCCGCTCCCACGGGCCGAAATCGAGCTTCCCGTCCGTGACGGCCACGACGACCTCGCGGCCCATGACGCTGCGTTTCAGGTGCGCGTCGGCGTTGTCCTCGTAGCCGTTGTGACGGTACTGATCGTACGGCTTCTCCGGGGCCAGCTTCTCCAGCCAGACCTCGAAATCGTGGTGCAGGCCGGATTCATCATCGTTAATGAATACACTCGCCGTGATGTGCATGGCGTTGCACAGCACGAGGCCCTCCTTGACGCCGCTCTCCCGCAGGCACTGCTCCACCTGCGGCGTGATATTCAAAAACTCCCGTCGATGGCGCGTATTGAACCACAGTTCCTTCCTATAGCTCTTCATGAATCGCCCTTTCCTGTCGTTAGCCGTGACGCTGCTATCGGCTGCAATCGTGGTTTTCCAGTCGGCGGGCCATTGTAGCATGTTTGGTGCGACCAGAGAACAAGCTCCAGGCCCCTCTGCGTCGGCCGGCCCCTGGGCGGCCGGCCACAATCCACCGGATTGTCAACTGTCGGCATCTTTAACGGCGTGACAATATGAATTCTCTCCTTGACGTTGTGGTTCCTTAAGGGTAGATTTTGCCAGTTTGCCATCGCGTTGAGAACTGTCAAGGTGGTCTTAGGAGATGCCCAATGCTGGATAAGAAAGCTGATTTGGCCGGTCCCGGAATCGGGGATTACGCAGAGCTCGAAAAGATCCTCCCGAATGACTATCACTCGCTGCTGTCGCCGAAGGAGACCCAGATCGCCACCTACGCCGTCAAGGATTATATCGAGCAGAACCTCTGCAAGGAGCTCAGCCTGATTCGCGTCACGGTCCCTCTCATTGTGGATGTCTCCAGCGGGGTCAACGATTATCTCGACCGCGACGGCTCGCGCACGCCCGTCGGCTTTCACATCTCGAACGATCACGATAAGAATCCCGTCGATGCCGAGGTGGTTCAGGCGGCCACCAAGTGGAAACGGATGGCCCTCAAACAGTTCGGTATGGACGTGGGCGAGGGCCTGCTCACGGATATGCGGGCCGTCCGCAAGGACTACTTCCTCGACCACGACCACAGCGCCTACGTGGACCAGTGGGACTGGGAGCTGGCCATCACGAAGGACCAGCGAAACGTCGAGTTTCTGAAACAGGTCGTACGGAAGATCTGGAAGGTCCTCAGAGGCGCTGAGCTCCATGCCCAGGAACTCTTCCCACAACTGAAGACCGACAAGTATCCCGACTTACCCGACGAGCTGACGTTCCTGCACGCGGAAGAGATTCTCGAACGATACCCCGACCTGCCGCGGAAGCAGCGAGAGACGAAGATCGTCCAGGAATACCCGGCCGTCTTTATCATCGGCATCGGCTGGGTGCTTGAGGATGGCTACCCCCACGAGATGCGGGCCGCCGACTACGACGACTGGGCCACGGAGACGACCTCCGAAGACGGCCGACCGATGCACGGCCTGAACGGCGACATCCTCGTCTGGAACCCGGTGACGAAACGCCGGCACGAACTCACCTCCATGGGCATCCGCGTCACCGCCGAATCCTTGAAGCAACAGCTCGAGATTTGCGGCCAGCTCGATTTCCTCAAGCTGCCCTATCACCAGGCCATCCTGAACGACCAGATCCCGCTGAGCATCGGCGGCGGCATTGGCCAATCTCGCACGTTCATGCTGCTCCTCAAGAAGGCCCACCTCGGCGAAGTCAGCGCCACCGTCTGGCCGCAGGTCCTCAAGGAAATGTGCAGGAGGAAAGACATCCACGTGATCGAATAGGCCTCACGGGCACAGAGAGCGGTAGACCTTCTCAATCGTATCGACCATGGTGTCGGGGGCGAACTTCTTTGTGACGGATTCGCGGGCGGTTTGGCCGAGTCTCTCGCGGAGGGTCTTGTCGGCGATCAACTCGTCGCAGGCTTCGATGAGTTGTGGAACGCTCTTGGGCTCGATGAGCCGGCCGGTGTTTTCGTTGACGACTTCGCGGGCGCCGTCTACATCGAAGGAGATGGCCGGTCGGGCGCAGAGCATCGCCTGGGGCAGCGTGCGAGCCAGGCCCTCGCGGAGCGAGCAGTGGACGAGGATGTCGGAGGATTGGATCGCCAAAGGGATCTGGTCCGGCGGTAGCAGGCCGGTGAATCGGAAGCGGTCGGCCAGGCCAAGGTCCCGGATCTGCTGCTTATAGTGGTCCGCTAAGTTGCCGTCGCCCACGAAGAGCCAGATGACATTCTCAAACCGCTTCGACAGCTCCTTCGCTGAGTCGATGATGTAATCGTGGCCCTTCAGCATGAACAGGCGGGCGATAGTGACCAGGACCACGGCGTTATCGGGGATGTCGTATGTCCGGCGGAATTCCTTTTGCGCCTCCCGTGGGATCGCGGTCAGGAAGTGCTCCTCATCGATGGCGGAGTAGGCGGTGACGTAGGGCTTGTCCATGCCGATGCCGACGGCCTTGTTCTGCTCGGTCATCGCGTCGGCGACGCTGATGAAAGAATCCGTCCGCTCGGCGGCCGTCTTCTCGATGGCGATGTAGAGCCAGTTGAGCCAGGGTCTCTGGTAGCGGTGGAAGGAAAGTCCGTGGAGCGTGTGCACGATGGCGGGCCGAAGGACCGGCTTCGTGGCGAGGGCGTCTCGCCCTTGCGTCGCGCCAGCATCTTGCCGGCGCCCCGTCGTAAGATGCAAGGGCAGGATGCCCGCACCACGGGAACCCCACTGGCCTTTCAGGGACCATGCGGCGAAGCGGCCCAGGATGCCCGCTTTGGCGCTGTGCGTATGAACGATGTCCGGCTTGAGCTCGCGAAGCAGCCGCTTGAGCTTGACGTAGCTGAGTGTGTCCTTGACGGGCTCGATCGCGCGACGCATCTCATCGACAACAACGGTCCGGTACTTCCGGCCCTTCGTCTGGTCGAAAAGCTGGCCTTCCGGGCCGAGCGCCGGGCCGGTGATCAGAGTGACATCGTGCCCTCGCTCGGCCAGGAGCTGACAGGTGATCAGCGTGTTCTCCTGGGCCCCACCGAGGATCAGTCGCGTTATGATGTGGACGATCCTCATGAATTGATGATCGATAATTGATGATTGATTATTGAAGACACATCCGTACTCCTCTGTAATGATCCTTCATCAATAATCCATAATCAATACTTGATCCACATGAGGCACAGGCCGTTGGGCGGCGCGATCGGGCCGGCGGCCCTGCGATCCCGGGCTTCGAGTACCTCGGGGATCTTCTCCGGTTTCCACCGGCCGACGCCGACCTCTGCAAGAGTTCCCACGATGTTGCGGACCATGTTGTACAGAAAGCCGTCGCCCTCGGCATGGACGTAGACCCAGCGGCCGTCATTGACGGGCCCATCCGTGGCCTCGCAACGGAAGATCGTGCGGACGGTATCCTGTCTGCTATCCGCTGCTGCGGCAAAGGACTTGAAATCCCGTCTTCCGACGAGGTGTCCGGCGGCCTCATCCATCGCCCGAAGATCGAGCTGGGCGGGAACGTGCCAGCAATGCCTCATGTGCAGCGCGGGGCGGACCGGGCCGCAGTGAATCGTGTACCGGTAGAGCTTCCTCGTCACATCCGCGATCACATCGAAACCCATCGGGACATCCTCGGCTTTGACGATGGCGATATTCTCGGGCAGCCGGTCGGTGATCGCCTTGGCCAGATTCTCCGTCGGGACGGGCGAATCGATCTGGATCAGGCAGACCTGGCCCAGGGCGTGGACGCCGGCATCGGTCCGACTGGCCCCACAGACTCGGACCTCGGAGCCCAACAGACTGCGAACAGCCTCCGTGAGCACTCCCTGAACGGTCGTGAACCCGGGCTGGATTTGCCAGCCGTGGTAGTCGGTGCCTTCGTAGGCGATTGTCAGCTTGACGTTGCGAAGAGCCATGCCGCGTAGTGTAACAATCGTCCCGGTAACTGACGAGGGTCGCGCCACAAATTTGTGGAATGAACCGCGTCACCCACCCGACCGCTCCGCGCGTCCCCCCTGCTCCCGCTGCGGTCCTGCGCGGGATCGGCGGGTCAACGCCATTGCACCTACAGCAGCTCGGCAATCTGGACGGCGTTCAAGGCGGCGCCCTTCCGGAGCTGGTCGCCGGCGATCCAGATGTTGATGGCGAGATTGTCCGGCAGAGACTCATCCTGACGAATCCGCCCGACGAAGACATCATCCTTGCCGGTGGCGTCGATGGGCATCGGGAAGCGATTGTGCTCCCGGTCGTCCAGGACGGTTACGCCCGGGGCCTTGCCGAGGATATCGCGCACCTCGTCCGGCGTGATCGGATTCGTGAACTCGAGATTGATGCTCTCACAATGCGTCCGCATCACGGGGATGCGAATGCAGGTGGCCGTGACCCCAATGTCGGGACAGTCGAAGATCTTGCGGGTCTCCTTCACCAGCTTCATCTCTTCCTCGTTGTACCCGTTCGGGCTCAGCGCGGAATTGTGATTGAAGCAGTTGAAGGCGATCTGATACGGCATCGCTTTGCACACAACGGGCTTGGCGTCGAGGATGTCGCGGCTCTGGCTCTCCAGCTCGAGCATGGCGGACATCCCCGCCCCGCTGGCGGCCTGGTACGTGCTCACGATCATCCTCTTGACCGGATTGACCTTATGCAGCGGCCAGACCGGAACGATCCCGACGATCGTCGAGCAGTTCGGATTGGCGATGATCCCCTTGTGCTCCTTGATCTTCTCGGGATTGATCTCGGGCACCACGAGCGGGACCTCGGGGTCCATTCGGAAGGCCGAGGAGTTGTCCACGACCACAGCCCCGGCCTTGACGGCCGCAGGCGCGAACTCCTTGCTCCGGCCCCCGCCGGCGCTGAACAGCGCAATGTCGATATCCGTGAAGCTGTCCTTCGTCAGTTCCTCAACCGTATATTCCTTGCCTTTGAAGGGGATTTTCTTTCCCGCCGAACGGCTGCTCGCCAGCATCTTGAGCGAATCGAACGGGAAGTTCCGCTCTTCGAGGATGCTCAGGAATTCCTGACCGACGGCGCCGGTCACTCCTGCAATTGCCAGTCTACAAGCCATGCTCGGATACTCCTCACCACTTTGGGTTAAACGTAAGGGCAGCCAACTGTGGCTGCCCGCATGGGTCTATTCGAGAATCTAAAGAACCTATTATGCTATCTCGTCTGTCGGCAGAATACAAGGAAGGTTTCCTAATATCCCGCATTTATTCTGCTAATGCCGAGGCGGCCCGTCGCTGCCAGATGGAGGCCAGGGCCGAGGCGGTGAGGATGCAGACGAAGACGAAGATGGCGGCGGGGATGGCGGCCTGGGGGCCCAGGTGGGCCAGGGCCAGGGTGGCGCCGAGGCCCGCGTTCTGCATGCCGATTTCGATGGTCAGGGTGCGCCGCCGCGCGCGGTTCATCCGAAAGAGCGAGCCGACGCCGTAGCCGGCGGCCAGGCCGTACACGTTGAGAATCAACACGGCCGCCAGGACCAAGCCGGTCACCTCACGCAGCCGGTCCCGATTGAGCGCTATCACCAGAGAGCAAATGAAGATGATGAAGGTCACCGAGATAGCGGGGAACACGGGCTGAATCTTCTCCATCCTCTCCCGCAGGATGTGCCGAATGCCGAACCCGACGAACAGGGGGATCACAACCATGATCATCACGTCCAGCATCATGCCCCAGAACGGGACGTCCAGCTTCGTTCCCTTGGCCAGCAGGAACGTCAGGCCCGGCGTCAGCAGCGGGCACAGCAGCGTGGAAACCGTCGTCAGGGAGACTGAGTACGCCGTGTCCGCCCTGGCGATATAGCTCATCACGTTGCTGGCCATCGCCCCGGGCGCCGAGCCGGCCAGGATCAACCCCACCGCCAGCTCATCCGGCAGTCCGAGCAATCGCGTTGTGACAAATGCCCCCAGCGGCATGATCGTGAACTGAGCCGCGGAGCCGATCAGGACAATCACGGGCTTCTCGATGATGCGCCGAAAATCCTCGACGCGCAGTACGGCGCCGATGCCAAACATCGTCAGAGAGAAGAACAGCTTGTTACAGGGGCCAAGGAATACGAACGGCTTCGGCCAGAAATAGGCCACGACCCCGAAGATCACCACCCAGA
>CBFDBY010000041.1:0-46251 GCA_965603165.1 uncultured Phycisphaerae bacterium | reverse complement strand
GCGGACCTGCCGGGCGCCGACCTTGCGCGGACCTTGCGATACGTGCGGAACCACGCCGTCGAGCGCGGCTCCCTGCCCCGGGTGAGCCATCTTCCGTTGGACAAACAGATCCATCTCGAGGAAGAGAACATCAAGAGGTGCCTGAGCTACGCGTCGCAGCACCTGCATCTCTAACAAGCGGCGCCACAGATTCCGTTTTCGTTCTCATGTCCGAGTTGCGCGCCGGCCATCTACTGTCGTGCGGTCAATTCCCGTTGAGCCGCAGGCGTACCGTCTTGATCTGCCAGGGTCGCAGATCGAATGGGCCGGATAGAACCCCCAACTCCCGGCCGGCCAGATCGACCTCGCTCAAATGCGCCTCGCCCATCGGGGAGCCCAGCATCACTTGCCGAGTGCGTCCCTCATGTTCGTAGAGGCGCACGTAGAAGTCACTGCCGATGTTGTAGAAAGCGGAAACGATGGGCGCCGAAGAGCTCATCGTGATCGGTTGGATGGTGGGGCCGTATTCGCCGCCTCCCGCCTCGGCGTACAGACCCACGGGCCGGTAGTCGTATTCGATGGCCTCTCGATGCAAGTCCGTCCTCCGCCACGAACCGGTGAAGGGGCGAATCGCGAACTCGTACGTGAAATCCCCGGTCAACATGCGTGTGCCCCAGACGTAGTACATCGCGTAGGCCAGCGGCATCGAGAATCCGCCGTCCTCCTCGCGCACGGCCCCCATGGTCCCGCGATTGAAGAAGGCGATGCCGTTGTCCCCGTCCGCCAGGGCGGTCCAATACAGGCCGTTGACGTAACGATCCTTCGTTTCCGAGATGGCAAAGGGAAGGTCCCGCACGCCTACGGCTTGGCCATTCGTTACGGCAGGGAACATCTTGAAGCGGAGTTTGTCCTCGTGCACGAATCCGGACACGGGATCTCGGACGTTGGTGCTGATGCGCCCGATCTTTTGGCCGGCAAAGTGAAAACGGACCCAGCAATCGATCCGAGGCGAGTCGGAATAGATCTTCATACGGAACGTGTAGGGAATACTCCCGATGAAACCGTTCTCACAAGCCACGGCCCAGGGGGCCTCACCTCGCGCGCGCCGAAGAATCCAGGTTCCCTTGGACTGTACGTCTTCACCATCGATCCGACCCGCGAAGAATCCACTCCTCTCACCCGTTCGGACCAACTCCCTGTCGGTTCGCTTGTCCACCAGCGAGGACAGGCCGCCGTCGGGATGAAGACGGATCGCGAAGTGGGGCGTCGTAATGCGGAGATTCTCAGGGTCGATTTGGACCGTGCCGGCTCCTGCGGCAGAGTCGTCATCGGCGGGGGCCAGAACATAGGAGGCGGCGGACAGGCCGGGCTGGTCGGCCTGGATCCCCAGGCTGATGTCTCTGAGACTGCCATCGGAGTGCAGATCGGCCGAGAGAACGGCCGAAGGAACGGTGCGACCGTCGTGACGCACTTCGAGACGTTTAGCCCAACTGCGAGGCAGCGACATCGGAACCTGCACCCAGTCCTTCCGGGGCCACGAGACCGGGTTGAAGATCACAACCTGCGGCTTATCGCCCGACATCCGAGAGGCCAGAGACTGCAGCGAGGCTTTCGTGACACTCTCGGAGGCGTCGATCGACTTGGGCAGGAACGTGCGCGCGTCGGATAGCAGGCCGCAGATCTGGATGTCGTGGTGCTGGGCGACGAGCAGGTTCTTCCAGGCCTGCTCCAGCTCGCGATGACGGTCCTTCCCGCCGACCATGCATTCGATTGCGGCCAGCCGCTCCGCTGTCAGCACGGCAATCTCCGCACGACGGGACATGTTCCAGATCTCGTTGCCGCAATAGCCCCACGGCATCCGCACGACGAAATCGTTTGAAGCCGTTCGGAACTCCTTTTCCGGCGCGGGGAAATTGGGAAGGATTTCCTCGAGCAAGATCCACCGATACCCTGGCTTGTCTTCGTACTCCTTGACGAGCGTTTCCTTTCTGAGCCCCGCATCGTCGGCGCGGGTCGCCAGCAGAGGCTGGATGTGCGAGAACTCGCTCTTGAAGTCGGCGAGCGATCTCGGTGCGTTGTCACCGGGGTAGCGGGTCAGGATCCAGTTGTCCACCGTCGTCCGGCCGAACTGCGCGCCCTGACCTTTGTACGTGGGTATCGTGGGAATACGTGAATTGTCCAATCCAGTCCACCAGCCGATGGCCGCATCGAACGTGGGATTGTAGCCGTACATCATGTAATGTGTCCGCATGATCGCGCCGGCGAAGCCAAAGCCGTTCAGGATCTGCGGCATCTGGCTGTGCATCGCATGTTCACTCATGAGATACACGTTGGGCGCGCAGCCGAAGTGGTCACGGTCGGCCGCCAGGGCGAAGCCGATCTGACGGATGTTGGACTCCTCGTTGACGAACACCGAGAGCGGCTGGCCATAGGTACATGTCCCGATGCCGAATCGGCCGGGGTAGTCTCGCAAATAGCGGCGGATCTCCTCGAGCAGGGCCGGATCCTCCTCGGCCAGTTTGTCATAGGTATAAGCCTCATTGTCCAGGCCAATCTTGAAGCTCGGATATCGGTCCAGCCAGGAGACCGCAGATTTCAGGTGCTCGGCAAAATGCTCCCGCCCCCACAGGACGAGCCCGCCATGGTCGTAGGTCAGCACGTACAGTGGCGACGGTTCGGATGATTGCCGAGACGGCGTAGTTGTCACCGTGTCCTGGTTGTCAGCCGTCACTTCGTCTGCTGGAAATACCGCCAAAAGCAGTAAGCAGGCAAGAGGTACGAGACTTGAACACTTCATCCGGGTCTCCTATCTTGAGAGACGCACACCGTCCATTCATTCATCCAGCCATGCACAGCCACAACGGCCCCTTGCTGAATCCATCGCGTATGCTATCGGTTGAACTGTCCAGACTCAAGGACGCTTTGCACGAAGTCACTTGGAGCGGCAACAACAGCGATCGTCCGGGCTCACACCCGGCCAACGGAAACAGAGAAACGTGTCCGGACCAATGTGATCCGACGGTCCCTTCGGTTACGGCTGGTCGACGGCAGGCTGGCCCTTCTGAGAGACCTTGCGTTTCCTGGCGAGCCGGCTACAATCGCTGTGTGCGGGTCGCCGCTATGCCGCACTCAAGATGCAATGGTCCCGATGGCTTCCGACACACATAGGGGCGGCACAATGTGGGCGTTCTGATCGAGGGCCTTGCGTGTCTGGTTTGGGAGTAAGCCGGTGACGACCTCAAGAGAGCGTGTATATCGTGCCCTGCAACAAAAGCCTGCCGATCGCGTTCCCATCTTCATGTGGTACCATTCACAGACGGCCGGGAGACTGGCGCGATTGCTTGAGATTCCCGCGGCGTATGTCTCGCTCGCTATGGGGGACGATATCCGTCAGGCGTGGGTGAGCAACAATCACGCCATGGAGGGGATCGTGCACGAGCGCGACGGCCAGTCCCACATGGACGACTGGGGAATCGAGTGGACTCGCGTCGACGGCTTCAATCAAATCTCCAAATACGTCCTGGCCGACGCCACGGAAGAGGAGGTGCTGCAGTACGAGCTTCCCTTCGACCGCATTGACCCGCTAGTGGACCTGATGAGACCGGTGATGAAGTTCAAGGACGACACCTTTATAGGCTGTGACGTCTCGCCCTGCGTCTTCGAGATGTACTGGCGTTTGCGCGGCATGGAGAAGACGCTGATGGAGATGGTGCTCGAGCCGGGTCTAACGCAGGAGATGCTGCAGCGTTGCGCGGACTTCTCCATCAGGCTCTCGGAAGCCGCCTGCGAGCGGTTCGACTTCGACTGGCTCTGGCTGGGCGACGACGCAGGCGGTCAGCGGTCCATGCTGATGAGCCCGGAGAGCTGGCGGCCGATGGTAAAGCCTCTGCTGAAGCAGAACGCCGACGTGGGCAAGCGACGCGGTCTGTACGTGGCGTTTCATTCGTGCGGGGCGATTCGGCCCATCATCCCAGACCTGATCGAGATCGGCGTCGACGTATTGAATCCCATTCAGTGCAACTGTCCGGGCATGCACCCACTGGAGTTGAAGAAGGAGTTCGGCAGGGACCTTGCGTTCATGGGCGGCGTCGATACGCAGGGCGTCCTTCCAAACGGCACGGCCGAGCAGGTGCGCCGTGCGACGGCCGAGTTGCTCGAAGGAATGACCGCCGACGGCGGGGGCTACATTCTGGCCGCTTCGCATACCGTGCCGCCGGAAACTCCGGATGACAACATCTTCGCCATGTACGATGAAGCAGGGATCACCCGCGAAGAGATCTTCGACAGGGCCGCCAGCATCCGCAAGTCGATACAGTCATCTGACGGCGATTAGGATGGCAGCGCCAAAGGGAGAAAACCATGACACGACGAGGTCTTCTGTTACTCCTGTGCAGCCTCCTGCTCCAGAGTGATACCCGCGCAAGGGACTACTACATCAGCGCGATGGGTAGCGATTCGAATCCGGGGACCCGGAGCGAGCCTTGGCGGAGCATTGGCAAAGTGAACGGCAGCAGCTTTGCGCCCGGGGACCATATCCACTTCGAAGGCGGCCGGCGCTTCGCTGGCACGATGGAGCTGGATCGCGCCGACAGCGGCAAGCCGGGCGAGAGGCTCGTGGTGACATCCTACGGCGAGGGACGAGCGGTCATCGACGGAGGCAACGGCAGCGGTCTCAAAGCCGACCGGTGCAATCACCTCGTCATCAGAAACATCAACTTCGTCGGGTCGGGACGCAAGGGCGGAAACACCGAGGATGGCATCTTCATTCTCGACGCAGAGGGCATCGAGATCGACCTGGTCGAGGTCAGCGGCTTCCGGAGCAATGGACTCTCCGCCGACGGCGTCCGCGACGCTCGGTTCACCAACGTGTACGCCCACGAAAACGGCGCCGCCGGGATCAGTGTCGGCTATCACAGGCGGTCGAAGAACGTATACATCGGCCATTGCGTCGCCAGGAACAATCCGGGCGATCCTTCAAACCTGACCAATCACAGCGGCAACGGCATCGTCGTGGCCAACGTCCAGGACGCGCTGATTGAGTATTGCGAGGTGGCCAACAACGGCTGGGACATGCCCCGCGAAGGCAACGGACCCGTCGGCATCTGGGCGTGGAACAGCGACCGCGTGATCATCCAGTTCTGCATCAGTCACGACAACAAGAGCCCCGGAGACGACGGCGGCGGCTTCGACCTCGACGGCGGGGCGACCAACTCGATCCTCCAGTACAACCTCTCCTACAACAACGATGGCCCGGGCTACTTCCTCTGCCAGTATCCCGGTGCGCCGGTCTTCAAGGACAACATCGTTCGCTACAACATCAGTCACAACGACGGGCTCAAGAACAACCGCCGCAGCGGCATCGACGTCTATTCCGCCGGCCCCAACGCCTCGGACTGCCAGGTGTATAACAACACGGTGTACAACCGGTACGGCGCCGCGGTTGGATTCGGCGGTCTGCCGATGCCCAACGTCGTATTTCGCAACAACATCTTCATCTGCTCGGAGAAGGTGGTCTCCGGCGAGACGCAGAGGGGCCGCTTTGAGGGCAACGTCTATTGGCCTGTGAACGAGCGACCGCTGTCCTTCGACGGATACGATACGCTTGAGGAGTGGGCCGAGGCCACCGGCCAGGAGAAAGCGGGTGACAAAGTCGTTGGCAGATGCGTTGATCCGGGACTGGTATGGCCCGAGCCCATAAGGGTCACCGATCCGACAGCACTCGTCGACTCGGCGGCCTACAGGCTCAGGCAAGACTCGCCCTGCATCGGCGCCGGCATCCCTCTGAAGCACAATGGAGGGCGCGATTTCTGGGGCAACACAGTGCCGGAATCTGAAAAGCCCAGCATAGGAGGTTTTCACCCCGGTCCCCGTCCTGGCCGCCGGGAGTTTCCGTTCGATGCGGATTGGCGCTTTCACCGGGGCGACGTGGAGGCCGGTGAATCTTCGGCGTACGACGACACGTCGTGGCGTCTCCTGGATCTCCCGCACGACTGGAGCATCGAGGATTTGCCCGGAACGCAATCTCCCTTCGATCCAAATGCGATCAGCGCCCTGGACGGCGGGTTCACCACCGGCGGAACCGGGTGGTACCGCAAGAGGTTCCCCGCCCCGGATGAATTGCGGGGCAAGCGCGTCGAACTGCAGTTCGACGGGATCTACATGAACGCCGACGTCTGGCTCAACGGCCGCCACCTGGGCAACCATCCTTACGGATACACCAGCTTCTGGTACGATGTCACTGACTACCTGCGCTTCGGCCAGGAAAACGTCGTCGCCGTTCGGGTCCGAAACGAAGGCGTTAACAGTCGCTGGTATTCCGGCTCCGGGATCTACCGCCACGTGTGGCTGAGGGTCGTCGAGCCCGTCCACGTCAAACCATGGGGCGTCTGCGTCATCACGCCTGACGCGCATGAATCCAGCGCGAAGGTGAACGTCAAGAGTGAGCTGGTCAATGAATCCGACCAACTTGCAAAAATCACCTTGATTACGCGGATACTTGACGCCAAAGGTGCCGAGGTGGTCCGGATCGAAGACAGACACAATATCCAGCCGGAGGTCTCGCGACAATTCAGTCAGGATGGCGTGGTCAGGTCGCCCTTGCTCTGGTCGCCGGAATCGCCGACCCTCTACACTGCCGTGGTCGAGGTCCGCGACGAAGACTGCCTCCTGGACCGGGTGCAGACGAGATTCGGAATCCGGACCCTCGACTTCGATGTCGAGAAGGGTTTTCTCTTGAACGGAAAGCCCACCCTCCTGAAAGGGGGATGCGTACATCATGACAATGGCCCGCTCGGTTCGGCGGCCTTCGATCGGGCGGAGCAGCGCCGCGTGGAGCTGCTCAAAGCCGCCGGCTTCAACACGATCCGCTGCGCACACAATCCGCCGTCGGAGGCTTTCCTCGATGCCTGTGACAGGCTCGGGATGCTCGCGATCGATGAGGCCTTTGACATGTGGGCCGAGCCGAGCAAGCCGCAGGACTATCACCTGTACTTCAACGAGTGGTGGCAAAGGGACATCGACAGCATGGTGCTGCGCGACCGGAATCATCCCTGCATTATCCTGTGGAGCATCGGCAATGAGATCCCGAACATGGATAGTCCCGCCGTGGCGAAGACGGCCGCGACGCTGGCCGAGTATGTCCACCGGCTGGACCCGACCCGGCCGGTGACGGCTGCCGTCAACGCCTTGTCGGAGAAGAAGGACCCGTTCTTCACTGCGCTGGACGTCTGCGGTTACAACTACGGCCTGGCCCATTACGACTCGGACCACAAGCGGCTGCCCAAGCGAATCATGTACGGCTCGGAGTCGTACGCGCTCGATGCGTACGAGTACTGGGTGGCCGTGCTGGACCGGCCCTGGGTCATCGGCGATTTCGTGTGGACCGCTTTCGACTACGTCGGCGAGGCCAGCATCGGTTGGCGGGGGTACATGCAGGAGAAGAACTTCTATCCCTGGACCCTGGCGTACTGCGGCGACATCGATACGTGCGGCTGGAAACGCCCGCAATCCTACTACCGCGACGTTCTCTGGAGCGACGAGCCGCAGGTCTCGCTCTTCGTGCACCCGCCGGAGCCTTCCTTCGAACTCAATCCGAAGCGAGAGTCCTGGAGCCGGTGGCATTTCGACGACGTGCTGGCCGACTGGACGTGGCCGGGACGGGAGGGACAGCCGTTCAAGGTCGATGTCTATTCCTCGTGTGATGAGGTTGAACTGTTCATCAATGGTCAGTCTCGGGGCAAGAAAGCGACGAACCGTGACACCCGTTTTCGCGCTGCCTTCGACGTGCCCTACCAGGCCGGGAGCCTGAAGGCCGTCGGCTATCGCGGTGGAAAGCAGGCTGCGGTCGCGGAGCTGCGCACGGTCGGGCAGCCCGCGAGGATCAAGCTGTCCGTCGACCGGACGCGAATCAAGGCCGACGGACAGGACTTGAGCTACATCACGGTGGAATTGCTCGATGCCGAAGGCGTGCGACACCCCAAGGCCCAGGACCTCGTGACCTTCGAGATACAGGGCCCCGGCTCCATCGTAGCCGTGGCCAACGCCAACCCGATCAGCACGGAAAGCTACAGGCGACCGCAACGAAAGGCCTGGCGAGGCCGATGTCTCGTGATCGTCCGGTCTGCCAGGCGGACCGGATCGATTGTGCTCAGAGCCTCTACTCAGGGCCTTCCATCTACGGAAGTGCTTGTCTCGTCCATGCCGTTGGACGGAGGGGAATGACCAGTCTTCTCCAAACCCGAATTGGGCTCAAGGGGCAATGAGAATACGGTAACCGACACCGGATCCAGAGTAGTCGTAATCACATCACCAGCGGCCTTCACCCTGCCGACGTTACCCCACGTTGGATTCTTGTCTGTCGGCGATGTCCCTTGATAGACCCATTTTTCACCTGGCCGGTCGGCCATGCGTGCGTGGCGCAGCCTCAGATCGACGCCGGTCGCTCGAATGTCCTTGTTCACCAGAATGACGTTGAGGGCTTTCCCTTCGGTCTTGCTGGCATAGCAGCGCACCATGGAAGGACTCGGTGTCTCGACAGGTTCTTCTTGGGCCTTGCCAGCCTCAGACCGGTTCCGCTCGATGGTCGTTTTCACCATGACGTCTTCCAGAAACCGGCTCCAGACGGTCAAAGCGCGGCCGACCGCCGAGAGCGAATTGTCGCGCATGAGGGCGTTGAACACACTGCCATCGCCTTCATAGATATTGATCGTGTTCCAAAACAGCGCCATGTAGCAATCCGGGTCCTGGAGCAGTTGTCCCAGGATGTCAACCGTCATGACGCCCCGTGCCACGTCCGCGCCGGATCGATCCCATTCGTCGAACGTGCCGGCGGCGAATTCGGTCGCCATGATCTTCACCCGTTTGCGGCGGGCGATCTCATTCGAGGCGATCGCCTCTTGGGCGGATCGAACGCCGTGCAGCGCATTCGGGTCCTGACGCACATACACGTCATACCCTTTCCAGCCGTAGCAAGGATATGGATGGACGACCAGGAAATCGATGTGCGCCGCCGCTCGATTCAGGATCGTCATCCAGTTTTCCAGCTCGCGTGCGTTGGCGCCAATGAGGATAGTCGGATCGACCTCCTTCATGCGTCGTGAGATTTCGACCGTATCTTCGGCGTAGACGTCGGGCCGGACGACCGATGTCTTGCCGTTCTCCTTCATGGGTAGCCAGGACTCATTGCCGATCTCCCAGTACTTGACGTCGTAGCCTTTCACCTTATTGGCGTACCGGACCCAGGCGACGGCCGCATCGATGATCTGCCGGCGCGTTGGCTGGGGCGTCTCGTCGAAATCGAGCGACCACCGGTACGAGTTGTAGCAGACCACCAGGACCGGCTCAGCCCCGACGGCCCGGCACGTGGTCATGAATTCGTCGAAATCGTAAGGGTCGATTCGCCACGACCCGTCCGGATTCACGAGCTTCCTGTCGTTGGCCGGAAAGGATGCGGCATGGGGACGGGCCAAGGTAGGCTGGCTTTTGGTGTACGGGGGTACGGACCAGAACACAACGTCGGATTTCCAGCCGCCCGGATAACGCAAATACGTGGGGCGCAGCTCCTTCAACGCCTCGTCAAAGGGTCTCTTGGCAGACCGCAGATAGCTCTTGTCATCGTCCGTAAGAAAGCACGTGTTGATGCCGATCTGTCTTCTGCGCGTATCGTTCAGCACCGTGGATGCGTCGACCGTAATTCTCTCTCTCGCCCCGTCCGCCAGCTCGACCACAGGCAGCTTCGTGCCCGGGCGGTCCAAACTCCCGCACGACACAAGCATCGTCATCGCAAGCAGCAAAACCGGCGAGTACACTCTCATGTGACATGGCTCCTTCGCGGATGGCGTCGGCCCCGTTGGCGCGTCCATTCCTGAACCAGATGTCGTAGTAAATCATACCGTTCTCGCCGCCGTCCGGCCAGACTCCAATGTCGGGGATCAAGCGGTTCTTCGCCTCGGCGTATTCCGGTCGCCAGATGGGTGAGGCTGGGCCGGCGACATAGATGCCGTGCCTCCCACTGCACAAAAGGATCGTATCACTCATGCAGGCTGCGTCCGCCGCCCTACGAATCGTGCGCGACGGCGCCACCAGCTTCGGGCGTTTACCACTTTCGTGCGGGGTTCTTGACGTGGAATCGGCACACGGTGCCGCAGCTCAGGCACAGGTCCGCGAGCAAAGGCTCCGTGCCGCGCAGCGGCCCCAGGGCTTTATGGTCCAATCCTACCCATCCTGCTTCGACGCTCTTTTTGACTTTGATGTCACGGACGATGTCCGCAGCGCCGCAGTGGGGACAGGGCCGTGCCGGTGCGTTCTGGAGGGGGTCGTTCATGGTGTCTCCTGAGGCACTGCTCCAAGGCCCGGCAGATTCTCGAGCTTGATGAGCGATTGTTTCGCGACGTTGAGAATGTAAAGCGTGCCGCCCCGCCAGCATGCGACGTCGCCGAGACCTTCGCTGATGATCCCCACCCTGCCCGCTTGCCACGTGTACAGCGTTTGGCCTGCGATGAAGTAGAGGGTGTCCTCGTCGGCCGCGGTGATGGAGGTAATGGCCGGTCCCGGCAGATGGCAGATCAAGTTTATCTCATCGCCCGGCGTCAGCCGGTATATCTCGTTGGCCGCCGCGAAGTAGAGAGTATCACCGGTCGCGGCTGCGGCGCCGATCGGCGACGGCATCGTGCAGAGTTTGGCGTGGCCGCGCTGCGGTTCGACAACATAAATGGAACAGGCTTCATTGCAGTCGCCGCCGTAGACGTAGACTTGCTCCGGTCCGACGGCCAGCCGCATCGCGTTTTCCGGCAGGGTGATCTGCGGATGATACTGTCCGCCCGCGTGGTAGCCGAGCGTGTTGCCGCTGACCACGAGCAGAGCGCCGTCGGGCGTGAAGGCACAATCGCTAACGGGGGTCGGCGCATCGAAAAGGAACGTCCTGTTGTTCGGCATGAACAGGTTGTTGGGCTCGGCAATGACGATCGTGCCACGATTGTTTACCGTCAGCACGGGCGTGAGGGTTTCGAGGTTGGAGGCCTTCACCCGCTCCGGCGTCAGAATCACGGTGAGACGGACGGCCGGTGCTTCGGCCGCGACGGGCAGTGTCATGCAGAGAACGAATGCCGAGGTATGGAGAAGACGCCGCATCACCGGGACCCTCCTATGGGCTGAGTCAACCATTTGAACCATTTCCGGCCGTTGGTTTCCATCTCCTGCTGCTCCTCCTGCGAAGGAGGAAGCGGGATGATGGAGAAGCTGTTGATAGAGATCTTCATGGCGCGGGACTCCGAGCCTTTGATCAGGTCTTCCGTTTCGGCTTGGGGGTATCCTCGCCCGATGACATCGACGGCGCTTTGCATGGAACGGCCCGCCTCATCGCTCAGGCCCTTGGCGATCTTGATGACGCCGAGCTGGGAGCCGCCGCCGAGCGCCGTGATGACCGCTTCTCCCAGTTTTTGCGGGGCCTCTTTGATGTTCTTGCCGATCAGCCCGATGATCTTGTAGGTCTCCGGTGACAATTCGACGATGGGGGACGAGTCCCGTTCGATGGTCGCGCCGGTGGAGCTGGGAAAGGACGGAGGCACCGGTACGTGGACCTGTCCGAGGGTTTGTCCTGCAGTCGAGATCGCTGCGGCGTCGGCGGATCCTGATGCCGCCGGCCCGCCGGGCTTTCCGAGGAAGCCGAGCGCGTCAGCCTGGAGGTCCGCAAATGCCGCGTCCGTTTGTGCTAATCGCTTTCTTTGCTCGGCCTCTCGTGTTTCTCTCGCGGCCTCTGCGATCTTCCGCTCGCGCGCCGCCTTCTGCAGAAACACCCTCGTCTCCTCTTCGGAGTTGAGCCAGAATTGTGCCTCTTTCAGGTTCTGTTGGATCACCGGGTCGTTCGGCGTGGCCTGGAGGGCCTCCCGGAAGTACCTGGCCGCCTCCGCCCAGTTGCGATAGTGGTACGCGTCTATGCCTTTGCGGTTGAGCGCGCGGGCTTTCTCTTGGGCCTCGGCGTTCTTGAGGTTCTGTTGGATCACCGGGTCGTCGGGAGTGACCTTCAGGGCCTCCCGGTAGAGCCGGATGGCCTCCGACCAGTTGCCTTTGCTGTATTGTTCGTTGCCTTTGAGGTTGAGGTCGCGGGCTTTGCCGGCTCGGCGTTCCGCGGCTTGCTGCCGTATGTTCTTGATCATGTTGTAGAAGGGGATGCCGTAGCCGTCCTGGCCCCAGACCGGCTCTTGCGTCCCTGCCTGGCCGCCGGACGACGCGCCGGCCTCATCGTACCCTCCGGGGGCGGGATACATGTGCAAGCGCAAAGTCGGGTCGCCGGATCGGGCTACCGCTTCGTCGATGGCGTCCAAGCACTCCTGCTTCGTGGCGAAGTATCCCACCCGCTTCGAGATCGGGGCCCCGGCCCTCGCCATCTCCTCGACCAGCGTGTCACTGTACTCGATCTGCCAGGCGGACCAGGCGCAGGATGTCACTATCAGCACTATAATTATCGGTGCAATCCTGACACCCCTCATGTACGGACCTCCTTAAACGCGTCATTCTTCTTTGTTATTTGGCAGACTCGTGAAATATATCGTACGAATTGCCAAATGTGTGCAGCCAAAATATTCGATAGATGAGACAATATTATCTCTTTTTGTCAAGGAGCAAACATGAAGGGCGTCCGAGGGACATCGGCGGGAGTACTGTTGGTGCACGTGCTGGCATTGACCTGGGTCGGATTGGCCCACGCGGGAGAGATTCACGACGCCGTGAGAAAGGGTGACGTGGCAAGGGTCACGGCGATGTTGAAGGAGAATCCAGCGCTGGTCAACGAGACCAACAACGGCGGAAGCACGCCGTTGCACCTGGCGGCCGCCTTCGGACACGAGGAGATCGCGAAGTTGCTGATTGTGAAAAAGGCGGATGTCAATGCCAGGGATGAGCTTGGGAACACGCCGCTGTACGACGCGGCGGACGACGACACACTGGCCGTGGCGAAGCTCCTTCTTTCGAAGAGGGCGGACGTCAAGGTCAGAAACAGTTATGGGGAGACGCCGCTGCATGAGGCGGCGGAAAACGGCAGCGTGGAAGTGACGAAGCTGCTTCTGTCGAAAAGGGTGGACGTCAAGGCCAAGGATTCCCGGGGCCGGACGCCTCTGCACATGGCGGCGCGCTCGGGACGAAAAGAAACCGTCAAGATGCTTCTGTCCAAGAAGGCAGACGTCAATGCCAAAGACGAATACGATCTTACCCCTTTGCATGAAGCGTTTGGGTCGTACACGGCGAAACCGCAGGAGAAGGCGGAGGTAGCCGAATTGCTTCTTTCCAGAAAGGCGGACGTCAACGCCAGGCGGAGTTCCGGCGACACGCCCCTGCACGCCGCCGCAGCCTCTGCCGGTCCCGACGCGATCGAGCTGCTGCTGGCCCACAAGGCTGATATGGACGCGCTGAACAACGAGGGCGAGACGCCTCTACACAAGGCGGCGAACAGCGGCAGCAGGGAAAGAGTTGAGGTATTCCTGGCCCATAGCGCCGACGTGCGTGCCAAAGACAAGCTCGGTGAGACGCCTCTGCACGAAGCGGCGGGAAGTCTGGCGACCAGCGCTGCAGATGCGGTACAGGCCCTGCTGGCTCGTGGGGCAGACATACACGCCCGAGACAACAACGGTTGGACCCCCCTGCACGACGCCGCATCCGCGGGAAGAAAAGAAACCATCGAAGCATTGCTCGCCGGCCGGGCGGACGTGAATGCCAAAGACAACAGCGGTTGGAGGCCCCTGCACTTAGCGGCTCGAGTCTTGCCCCAGGCTATCGCCGAAACGGTCACGATGTTGCTGGACGCCGGGGCGGACGTGAATGCCGCAGATAACAATGGCAATACGCCTTTGCACGAGGCGGCGAGCTGGGACAAGAAGGAAATGATCGAATTGCTGACTGCCGGCGGGGCGGACGTCAACGCGAGGAACAGTGCCGGCGAGACGCCGCTGCACAAAGCCGCGTCGGCCGGCAAGAAAGAGGCCGTGGAGACGCTGCTGGACGCCGGAGCGGACGTTACCGCCGTGAGCAACTTCGATGACAAGACCCCGCTGGACACGGCGCTGCTCATGAAGCACGACGCGGTGGCCGAAGTGATCCGAGCGGGATATGCCCGATACATTCACGAGGCTGCCAAGGCCGGTGACGTGCGAAAAGTGAAGATGCTGCTCGCGGAGAATCCGGGTCTGGTCCATGTCACGGATGAGCACGGCCGGACGCCTCTGCACTATGCCGTGCTCAGTGACAAACAGGAGGTGGTGGAAGAGTTGCTGAAAAACGGTGCGGAGGTCGACGCAAAGGACAACAACGGTTGGGCGCCTCTGCACTCGGCGGCGGGCCTGGGACATGGAGAAATCGTCAAGGTATTGCTTGCCCACGAGGCGAATGTCAATGCCGCAGACAAAGACGGGGGGACGCCGTTGCACTTCGCGGCGGGTCGCGGATACGCGGGAATCGTTGAACTGCTGGTCGCCGGCAAGGCCGACGTCAACGCCAAGAGCCATTACGGCTATACCCCGCTTCGATCCGCGGCATCCAACGGGCACAATGAAGTGGTTGAATTGCTCCGCCGGCACGGGGGCGAGGAATGACCGCAGGGGCTCGGTAGGACTACCGTAGAACGCTCTTGCGGAAGCATACGCCGATGTCACTCGATTGCGGGCGCGGACTCATACGCCCCGATATCCGGCGCGTCGCCTTGCGGCCGGAGATTTCCATCGAAATCCATCTCGGGGGCACGGTCTTTCACGCCGGCGTCAATCGCCGGCGAGCCCGGCAAAAGCCGAAAGTCGAAGGAGTCGACATCTACAAAGTGCGGGTCGATCTGTTGGTTGTCAATCGCTCGGTATGCGTTCTCTTCCGACGACACCAGGTTCTCGCGGGGCGGGTAAAAGATGTTGTTCCTCACGAGATGGCGTCGGTCTTGTTGGGTATAGAATAAGACCCCGTTGACGCCTCCGTTCTTGTAGAAGATGTTGTTTTGAATGACACAATTCTCGACGCCGTCCTGCCAGACGACCACGCCGGCTCGATTCTTGTTGAAGGCAAGTGTGTTGTTGGCGATCAACCAGTTTTTCGCCTCGGCGTATTCCGGCCCCGCCATGGAGTCCTCTTTGTAATCATAAGCCGCCACCTGGACGCCGTAGGCGGTATTCGAATGGATCAGGTTGTTCGTGATGGTAAAGGTTGTGCCGGTGGCATAGATGCCGTGCAGCAGATTGCGGGCGGCCTCGGCGTTCGTGCCATTGCCGGCGATGACGTTTCGATCGATGAGAACGCGATTGCCGTTTCCTAAAATGCCTTGATTCCAGTTCTCATGGATGTGGCAATTGCGGATCACGACGTCGTGAGCGTTGTAGAGCTTGATGCCGTCCCAGCCGTAGCGGATTTCAAGTCCCTCGATTGTAATCCCGCCGATGGGCTTCTGGTAGCCTTCCTGAGCCTGAAGCAGCACGCCCTGGCCGCGTGGCTGCTCGCCTCGTTCGCCGGGCTGAATCACCGGACGCTCGCCGGGGTAGTTCTTCAGCATGATCAGCTTGCCCTTCTGCCCGGAGAAACGCAGGACCACGGACTCGCGGTAGACACCGCCGCGCACCAGAATCGTATCCCCTGCGCGGGCTGCGTCGGCAGCCTTCTGGATCGTGCGCAACGGTGCCGTCCGGCTGCCCGGATGCTCGTCGCTTCCGTCGGTCGCAACGTGGTAGGTTTTCGCCGATGCGACCGTGACTATACTCACCGCCGTTAGAATGACCCACAGTCCACGATTCATAAAGTCCCTCTTCATCGTTCCACGCGGCTCTCTATCGAGCGGGCTCGATCCCGCCGGCACGATCTTCGATTAGACTCCGAAAGATCGGTGGCGTCAATTTTCTCGCGCAGGATTGATGCGAGCATATCAGGAGGAAGCCGCGCGTCATAGATGTTTTCGCCGTGGTTATCGGCCTTGCCGCAGGGTCGATCGTGAGTTCTGTCTGCGCTCAGGGCCGTTTGAGCAGGAATGCCGAAAGCCGGGTCGCGCCGATGTGTTTTGGCCGTGTGGCGTGGGGATGGCACATCTTGATAAAGACGCCTTGCTGACCTTCCGATATAGTCGGAGAAGCCCCGCTTCCGAGATGCAGGGATGGTCTGAACGGCGAGGGAACGGCTGTTTCGATACCGAAGTCTCCGTGCAAACGGGCCCCTGTCGGCTCGTCTGCTTCGCAGGGTCAGTCATCCGAGGGTGGCGAAGATAGGGCCGGGGGGTGGACATGTGTCGGGTTGGAGGCAATTAGGTACTCGCGGTAAGGTGGTAAGATCATGCCCAAGACCATGCTTCACATGACTCGTTTCAAAGACGTGTCAATCGCCCGCAAGCTGCGAGCGATCATGACGATTGCCTGCGGATTGTCGTTGATCCTGGCAATGGCAGGGATTCTCCTGTGGGAGTGGACCGCGTTGCAGGCGTGGTTGAGCACGACCACGTTGCGCACGGCCCAGATCATGGCCGGAAGCTGCAAGGCGGCCCTGGCCGCGGGCGATACGGCGCACGTCGAAGAGCAGCTCTCGACACTATCCGCCGAGCCGTCCATCACCTATGCCTGTATTTTCGATCGGTCGGGAGCCGTAGCGGCCGAGTACCGTCGCTCGCCCGACTTTGTCGACGTGATCGTCCCGGAGATGCCCCTGGAAGCGGCCTATACCATCGAGGGCGACTACATGCTCGCCTGCGACAGCATCGCCGTGAATGAAGAGATCATAGGCGGTATATCCATCCAGTCTGATTTGGGGCCCCTGAAGGGGTTGCTGGCGGAGACGGTGCAGATCGTCGGGGTCGTGTTTCTCGTATCCCTGGTCGTGGCCTATCTGCTGTCTGCAGGTCTGCAAAGACTGATTTCGGCGCCGCTGCTCAGACTGGCCGCAACCGCGAAGGCGATCACCCTGGAGGGCAACTATGCCCTGCGCGCCAAGGGCGACGCGAGGGATGAGATTGGGCTTCTGGTCCGTCTGTTCAATCAGATGCTGGACCAGATCCAACGCCGCGATCACGCTCTGTCGCACAGCAAGGAGGAACTGGCCTCTCAAGTGGACCAGCGCACCGCGGAACTCAAGAAAGCGAATATCAGACTCCGAAACGAAGTGACGCAGCACCAGCAGACGGAGGCCGCTCTGCGCGAATCCCAGACGCGATTCCAGGACGTGGCCCTGAGTTCGGGAGACTGGATCTGGGAAACCGACGAACATTGGACGTACACGCTGGCCGCCGGAAAGGTCAAGGAGATTCTTGGATACGAGGGCGAGGACATCGTCGGCAAGACGTGTTTCGGTCTCATGCCACAACAGGAAAGAGACCGCGTGCGGGCGCTGTTGGCCGACTGCGCACGCAAGCAGAAAGCCATCACGGACCTGGAGAACTGGAATATCACGCGAGACAACAGACGAGTCTGCATCATGACCAACGGCGTACCGGTGGTGGATGAGATCGGCCGGCTTGTGGGTTATCGTGGCGTAGCCAAGGACATCACGAGTCGCAAGCAGACGGAGATCGCGCTGAAGCAATCGAAAGATCTGGCGGAGGCCGCCAGCAAGGCCAAGAGCGAGTTCCTGGCGAAGATGAGTCATGAGATCCGGACCCCGATGAACGGGGTCATTGGCATGCTGGATCTCTTGCGCGATACCATGCTCGATGCGAAGCAGTCGCGGTATGTGGGACTTGCAAAATCCTCTGCGCGGTCCCTGTTGGCTATCATCAATGATATTCTGGACTTCTCCAAGATCGAGGCGGGGAAGCTTGAATTGGACCGGCAGGATTTTGAGGTCGTGACCGTTGTTGAAGATGTGATTGAGATGCTCACGCAACAGGCCCAAGCCAAGAACAATGTCCTGTTGTGCGAGATCGATCCGGCCGTCTGCAATGATGTGGTCGGTGACTCGCTCAAGTTTCGCCAGATCCTCATCAATCTCGTGTCCAACGCCGTCAAGTTCACGGAAGACGGCAGAATTCACCTTTGCGCGAAGCAGGAGCAAGAGACAGATAGCGAGGTTCTGTTGCGCGTATCGGTGACGGACACGGGGATCGGGATTCCCCCGGGTCAGATGAACCACCTGTTTGAACTGTTTTCCCAGGTCGATTCCTCGATGACGCGCAGGTTCGGCGGCACCGGTCTGGGGTTGGCGATATCCAAACGTCTCGTCGAGATGATGGGGGGCAAGATCGGCGTCGAGAGTGAGCCGGGGAAAGGATCGCTGTTTTGGTTCACGGCTCGACTTCGCAAGCAGGAGAATTCCGCGCGGGACAAGGGGCGTGCGAACCCGCCAACCGGCTTCACTGGAACTCGCGTGTTAGCGGTGGGCGATCATCCAAGGGATCTGGAAGTTCTCCGGATGCAACTGACGGGATGGGGCTGTTCGGCGGTTGCGGCTCGGACTGGTTGTGAGGCCCTCGAGGTTCTCGGCAAGAGCGTAGCCGAGCAGAATCCCTTCTCTGTTGTTATCCTGGATGTCGATGGGCCGGACGCACAGGGCACGGAAGTGATCACATGCATCATGTCGAGTTCCGACCTACGCGACTTGCGACTCATCCTGTTGACGTCTTCCGAGCACGAAGGCGACCTCCCCGATTCTCTGGAAGAGGGAACTTGCCGCTGTATCAGGAAGCCCGTTCGACCGTCGGAGCTGTACAACGCTTTGACGGAAATCGTCCGTGCGCGCTCGCCGCAGTCGCCCCAGGCAGACCAGGGAGCCGGATCGGTCGATCGGCAGATGCCGGCAACGCCTGTCCGCCATGAGGGGAGGATCCTGCTCGCAGAAGACAATGAGATCAACCAGGAAGTGGCCCAGGAGATCTTGACCCGAGCCGGTTATCACGTCGATACCGTGGCAGACGGCAGGTCGGCTATCGATGCGATCGCCTGTAATGCCTATGACGTCGTCCTCATGGACTGTCAGATGCCGGAGATGGACGGCTACGAGACGACCCGACACCTCCGTGAGCAAGAAAAGGCGGGGACGATCCTGCACCGGTCGGGTCGGAGACTCCCCATCATCGCACTAACAGCCCACGCCATCAGCGGGGACCGGGAGCGCTGCCTGGAAGCGGGGATGGATGATTACCTCAGCAAGCCCATCGATTCGGCCAAGCTGATTGAGATGGTCAATACCTATGTCAGTTCTGGAGTCAAATTGTGGGAGGGCAAGCAGGACCAGCCCGACGATCAACCACTCGAGGAAAGGGCCGAGCCATCTGCCGACGGCCCCGCGTCCCAAGCTGCACCGGTCGATCTCGAAGCCCTGCTCAGCCGCTGTTCCGGCAGTCATGACTTCCTGGCGCGGATCTTAGCGAAGTTCGAGATCAAGACAACAGAGCTTCTTGAAGCCATGGAGAAGAGCATACGAGCCGGCGATGCGGCGCAGGTTCGGTTCCTGGCCCACAGCCTGAAAGGGTCGGCAGCCAATCTTGCGGCCGAATCGCTGAGCCGCACTGCCCGCGAGTTGGAACAACGTGCCGCCTCCGGCGATCTAACGGACGCCGAACTCCACCTGGAAACGCTGCACAGTAAGTTTCGTCGATATCTGGACTATGTGACCCAGGCAACTGGTGCGGAGGGAGACTGACATGAAGATATTGACCGTCGACGATGATGAGATCGGGCTCGACCTGCTCAACCAATCGCTTACGGAGGCCGGCTACGACGTGGTCAGTGCGACCAACGGCAGGGAGGCCCTGGATCTGCTGGAGACCGAATCGATCTGGATGGTGATCACCGACTGGGAGATGCCGGAGATGAACGGCCTGCAGTTATGCGAGGCCATCCGGAGCTTCCAGGCAGGTGGCTATGTCTACGTGATCATCCTGACCGCTCATGACGACTCGGAGGCGGTCGTCAAGGGGCTCTCAGTAGGGGCCGATGACTTCATCACCAAGCCGTACAATACGACCGAGCTGTGCCTACGCGTTCGGGCGGGAGCGCGCATTCTGGCGGTGGAGACGAGGAACGCCGCCATTTTCGCCATGGCCAAGCTGGTGGAGTCGCGCGACCCAAGGACCGGTGGACACCTGGAGAGAATCCAATACTACTGCCTCGTCCTCGCCGAGTGGCTCGCCCGACATGGGGCTTTGCCGTATCGGAAAGACCGGGACTACCGCCGGATGATTTACCTGACCAGCGCCTTGCACGATATCGGCAAGATCGGCGTTCCCGACGCCGTCCTGTTGAAACCCAGTGATTACAGCGAGCGTGAGTTTGAGCTCATGAAGCGCCACACCACGTTCGGGGCAGAGGCCTTGGAGTCCGCTTTGGCGAAGTCCCCGGACGCGGCCTTCCTGCGCATGGGCAAGGATATCGCCGCGACGCATCACGAGCGTTTCGACGGCAGTGGTTATCCGCGCGGCCTTCGGGGAGATGAGATTCCCCTCTGCGGGCGGATCGTAGCTCTGGCCGACGTCTACGACGCGCTGACCTCGACGCGGGTCTACAAAGAAGCGCTGCCGCACGAGATTGCGAAGTCCATGATCGAGCAGGAGGCGGGAAGTCATTTCGACCCCGAGGTCGTGAGGGCGTTCCTGGCGAATGAAGACATCTTCCGGGACATGGCCGAGCGTTTCGTGGACGAGGCGGCGGTTGAGGGGCTGAGGGGTCTGTATCCGTGTTTCTCAGGGCCGTCGCAGAAAGGCTCGCTCAGGCCCGGCATGAATCCGTAGGCAATGGTCATGCGGGCCGAACCGGGCCGACGATCCGCCCATGCACGTGGTCAAGGAGTTGATGGGCCATTCGAGCATCGCTACGATACAGCAATCCCACACCCAACCGATATGCGCATTGAGAGTTGACGGCACTGAGCTGTGCACGCAATTGTACGCGTGCATATCGCTATTCAGGATGAAGCCAGACTGGTTTACTTTTTCCCAGTGGCCATTGTTGCCCCGGCACGATAGGATATGGGATGCTCTCACTTTCGGTCTTGCCACGATAAAGGGATAAGGAGAAACCATCATGAGGATTCACGTAGCTGTAGGGCTGGTTCTGGTCCTGACGCTCGGCTTGGTCTCACGCGTACGCGCTCAGCAGTCTGGTGACATTCGCGAGCTCAAGCTGCGTGACTGGGAGCCCCGGTCGATGCTGAAGACGAAGCAGAGCGTGGTCGAGAAGCCCGCGTATCCGGTCATCGACGTGCACAATCACCTGGGCGGCGGGGGCGACTACCTTACGCCCGAGCGTGTCCGGGCCTATCTGGCCGAGATGGACGCCGCCGGGATCCGCACGGTCGTCAATCTCGACGGCGGATCGGGTCAACGGCTGAAAGAGACGCTGGCCGCACTGGACGAGGCGCATCCGGGCCGTTTCCTGACATTCGCCCTGTTGGATTTTCGCGGCATCGACGACGAGAATTGGGGACAGCGCGAGGCCCGGCGACTGGAAGAGAGCTTCCGGGCCGGCGCGAAGGGATTGAAGCTGCACAAGTCGCTCGGTTTGTCCTACCGCTACCAAAACGGCAAGCTCATGCCGGTCGATGATCCCAAGCTGGACCCTGTGTGGCAGACGTGCGCCAAGCATGGCCGGCCCGTGATGATTCACACCGCCGACCCGGCCGCCTTCTTCACGCCGCTGGATCGTTTCAACGAGCGCTGGCATGAGCTGAACGCACATCCGAACTGGCTGTTCCATGGCGAGCGGTTTCCTTCTCGTGACGAGCTGTTGATGCAGCGCAATCGCGCCATCGCCAGACATCCCAAGACCACGTTCATCTGCGCTCACTTCGGCAACAACCCCGAGGACGTGGCCACCGTCGGGACGTGGCTGGACAGCTACCCCAATATGTACATCGATATCGACGCGCGGATTTCGGAGTTGGGCCGGCAGCCCTACACGACGCGCAAGTTCCTCCTGAAGTATCAAGATCGCATCATGTTCGGCACCGATACGACTCCCGACCGTGAGGCCTATCGGATGTACTACCGGTTCCTGGAAACCGACGATGAATACTTCGATTGCGCCGGTGGGCACCACCGCCAGGGTTTCTGGATGATCTACGGTGTGTTCCTGCCCGACGATGTGCTCGCGAAGCTCTATCACAAGAACGCAGAGCGACTGCTCTTCGGCCTTCAGACGACCCCGTGAGGATTGCACTCCGCGTCCGGCCGGGCGCCAACGGCCTCCGATACGTTGCGACCTGAAGCAGCATGGGCTTGGCCCTGAAGCGGAGAATCACCGAGCGGCGTAGGCGATCTTCTTAAATGGGATTTCGCCGCCGCCGACGTCGCAGAAGGGCCTGCCATCCTTGACGCCGACGTGCCCGTAGCCGGTCGCCGTGCATAGGAATACTCTGAAGTCCCCTTTGACCGGCGGCTGGATGTGCAGGACGCGCTCCACGGCGTCGTACCGGACGCCGCTGAAGGCGCCCAGCAGGGCGTAGCTCGACATGGCCCGCGCATACCAGTGGCCGCACTCATACTCATTGAACGGATTACGGTAGCGCCCGTCATATCGATCTCGCGCCACCCGGACGATCTCGCGGCCTTCGTCGACCATGCCGCGCAGGATCAGATGCGACGCCACCTGGTATTCGATGCCCGTCCACACTTCATTGCTATACACGAATGGCAGAGACAGCATCCCGCCTTTCGGCCAGGTGCAGAGCAACAGGCCGCCGTCGTCGCCCATGGCGTAGCCGGGACGCTGCGGATTCGCGTGTTCCGAGAGATCTCTTTTGAGATTGTATTTGTGGACGCTCTTCAAGTGGCTGTTCACCTTGTCCTGGTCCAGCACCTCGCCGAGACCGCAGACCGATGCCAGCCAGGAGCCCAGCACGCCGTCCGAAAGACAGCCCGTTCCATACTGATACTTGGGTCCCTCCGCCTTGAGTAACTCCAGGGCTTCGGGCGTGTAACTTCTCTGCATGCTCGTGACCTCAAGGGGACTGCCTGCCCGCAGTCCCTCCGTCTGGATCTGCTGATAGAAGTACTCGCCGTCGAAAAGCTTCTCGTTCACGAACTTCTGACCCTTGGCGAGCAGCTCCTCGTAGTATGACACGTCCTCGTCGCCGACCTCGCGGCCCATGGCGACGGCCGCCTTCAGGGCGCCGAGATAGAAGCTGCTGCACATCCCATCGGGCCCCCAGAACTCGATATCGTACGTATTATGATGCGGCTCGCGGAGGACGCCTTCACATTCAGGGTCCCACGTTTCGATGCAGTAGTTCAGGCTCCGTCGCACCTGCGGCCAGAGCTTTTTCATCCATTCGGTGTCGCCGCTGATTCTCCACTCGCGGTACACCTTCATCACGCCGCCCAGTTGTCCGTCGCTGGCGGCGTGGAAATCGTGCCCCGGCTCGCATATCGGCAGCGGAGCGCGGAAGGTCTGGTGGCCCCGGTCGTCCTGACAGACGCAGAACTCGGTCTCACGCAGCGTTCTTTCAAGAGAGGGGAACAGATGCGGGATCGCCTGCGCGTAGTTCCATACGTGCGTGCACGACCCATGGCAACAGCCGGCCCCGTCGTGACATCCTTCAAACGCCCAGAACCTGCCGTCGATCTGCCTGAGAACGGTGGGCGACTTCAGGATCGTAAGATTGGCCGCCACCGCTTCGATCACTTCCGCCGGCAGCGTAGTTTCATAGAAGCAGTCGCTGAATTTCTTGCTCCGGGCCCGCAACTGATCGTAGCTTTCTCGCCATCGGCCGATCACGGCATCGATGTCAGGAAATTGGCCCGCGTACCAGGGCCGATACCCCTCCTCTGCGCCGCTGGCTCTGCGCACGTCACTGTACGGCACGTACCAGCACAGCTTCAGAGCGATCGTCTTCGCCTGGCCGGCGCCGAGCTCGAATGGCACGAACAGCGTCGCGCCGGGGCTGGGCCCATTCTCTTGCGGGAAGCCCTTATCGTAGCATTTGCCGGTCTCGATATCCTTCCAGACCATCGTCAGCGGATCGAACCAGCCGCCCCGGAACCAGGCGGCGTTCACCTTGGCGGCAGGCTCATCCACGAAGGCGGCGAAGTAGCCCTCGTCCTGTCTCTTCAGGCTCCCGCCCGGCGGCTGGGCGAGGATGAATCCGCCCTGAATGGTCCTGATCAACTCCTGGTTTCCCTCCGCGTTCATGAAGTTCGCAGCGTTGAACGAATACACCGCTTCGATTCTTTTGCCGGAGGTGTTGACGAATCGGTACTCCAGGGCCACCATCGGCAGCGATGCGGTGTCGGCGTCGGGCGGCGCAAACGGACTCCAGCCGGTGATCTCGACCTTCAGAGGCATCTTGGCATCCGTCAGCGTCACCGTCCCGAACGGGAAGCGGGTCTCGAAGCTCGCCTCGCGAAACCGCGGGAGTCCGTACGTGGTCTCTCCGAGGCCGTTGCCCGGCCCGCCGTACTGCCCGGTGTGCGGGTGAATCGCGAAGATCTTCCATTTCGGAACCGGTCCTTCCAATACGCGTGCGACGTTCTTGCCGCCCTTGACGCACACGGCTGCGAAGACCTTCTCCTCGCGAAAGATGTCGGGCTGATTGTGAAGGGAGAAGTGGCTTAGCATCCCCGTCCCTTCCAGGCAGATCATCCCCGCTCCAATGCCGCCCATCGGAAAAGCCACGCGGTCCAGGTTCGTCCCGGTGTAGGGGCCGTTGTAGACGTGAGAGCCCGAAGTGACGCCACCAAGAACGGCCAGAACAACACACCAAGAGACAAGCCACGAGCTTCTGCTGGATTTCATTTCCGCGCTCCTTAGTCTGAATGTCACCATTGGTCTCATCGTTATCGCCTGGCCGGAGCCTTATGGTTCACTGCTCTGTTGGGCGTCCGAACAGGCCGCCCACAGTATGTCAGGCGTGACCGGCAAGTTCAAGTCCTGCGTTCGTTTGATTTCGTCGCCGAATAACCGGAGGTCATGTCGATATTCTTCTTCCGGATGTGAATACTGCTTGAGCGGGATCATCGTAGCCGGTAGCATGAACCGCCGACGTGCCTTGCTCCGAACAAGGGCAGCCCAAATTGACTTTCTATGCTTACATCTTCTCTGGAGGTTAGCCAACATGCGTCAGAAGACATCCGCGGGCAACAGCACCTCGTCGATCCCGCTTATGCTCTTTCTCTTATGCATTCTCGCAGGGTGTCACAGTCAGCCGGTCCGGTCGGCGGCCCCCAACCCATCCAAGTCGAAGGACTTGATGACGATCACCCGGATGGATTCCGCATATCAGGTGGCTCTCAATGGTGAGGACTGCGTGCGATTCTCTTTGCCGGAACTGAAGGGTGGCGGTCTTCCGCAGATAAAGACCAGCGAGATGGGAGACGGCTGGCGGCGGGTCCGCATGAGGTGGGACGTGCCGCAGGAGGTCGCGCAGGACGAGCTTTCAATCCGGTTCGATCTCGCCGTCAAGCCCGATTTCTGGTGGGCGCCCCATCTGGCGCCCGAGGAAGGTTACGTGGTTGGGCAGCACGTCTTCCGCGCGGGAGCCATGATCGTTCAACGCGACTCCCTGACGCTCGTCCTCGTGCCTGATCTCGACGTTGTGGGGCAGCGGCCGGGGAATCCCTGGTTCATGGATTATGACGCCGTCCGCAACAAGATGTGGCTGGGCATGGTAAAGACCGAAATCCCTCATCACGTCCTCTTCAAGAAGACACCGGGAATGAGGTTCACGCCCGGAACGGTGGAGTTGAGCTTCTTCATCACCGCCTACCACGATCGTGGCGAGGTGAGGAATCCCTGGTCCAAGGTGGCCGCCTTTCAGTGGACGCGCTGGGGCCGACCGCTCTACGCCAGAGGAGAGCCGATTCCGGCGCCGCTGCAGAATTACGTGCGACATACGTACGATTGGGCTTTCGACGGATGGGGCGATTTCGTCTGGCAGGAATTCGATCTCAACGGCGTGCGCGTCGGGGCGCCGCAGTTCATCGTCAACATCTCGCAGTCGCCCAACTACCCCGGCCCATGGTATCAGCGGGAGTTTCTGTCCATCTGGAACCAGGCGTGGTTTTCTTCCCTGCGCAGCGCCTCAGGCCTTTATCGCTTCGCTCGGGGCGTGCAGGACAAGGAACTCCTGCGCAAGGCGAACCTCACCAAGGAATTGGCCCTGGCCGCACCGATGAAAGACGGCATCTTCCCCGCCGTGATCGGCTGCGCGAATGCGCCCGTCGAGATCGAGGGCAAGGAATACCAGCGGCCGCGCGGATGGGAGCACTTCTTCTGGAGTAACTCGAACCGCTGCCCCCACGACCACGGCATCTCGCCGCAGTGGTATCATGTCCTGGACGCCAGTTGGACCGCTCTGCTCATGCTGCGGTGGCACGAGGAGTTGGAGGCGGACAAGCGCCTGCTCGACTACGCTCGCGCGTATGGGAACCGCCTGCTTACGCTACAGGATTCTCAGGGCTTCTTCCCGGGCTGGCTGCACCCCGAGACGCAGCGGCCTGGTCCGGTGATGAATCACACGCCGGAGAGCAGTATGAGCGTGACGTTTCTGCTGAAGCTGGCGGAGCTGACGGGCAAAGAGCAGTATCGCCGGGCCGCCGTTCGCGCGATGGATGCCGTTCTAACGGAGATTGTCCCGGAGGGTCGCTGGGAGGATTTCGAGACCTACTGGTCCTGCTGCGGCTGGGGGCGGGATAAGTACCTGGGCGAAAAGATCGAGCGCAACGCCATGCACAAGCAGAACAGCTTCTCCATGTTCTGGACCGCTGAGGCGCTCCTGGCGACTTACCGCGCGACCGGCCGCTCGCATTACCTCCAATGGGGCCGGCGCACGTTGGACGAGCTGTCCATGTGTCAGCAGGTGTGGCAGCCGCCGTTCATCTACGTTCCCGCGCTGGGCGGATTCGGCGTGATGAACGCCGACGGAGAGTGGAACGACTCGCGCGAGACTCTCTTTGCCGAGCTGTTCCTCGACTACTACGGCGAAACGGGCGATCGGAACTACTTCGAGCGCGGAGTCGCCGCACTGAAATCGGGCTTCATCATGATGTATTGCCCGGAGAATCCTGTCGTCAAGCGGATGTGGGAGAAGGTCTATCCGTGGTTCGGGCCGGAAGATTACGGATTCACCATGGAGAACTACGCCCACGGCGGTCGCACCAGCGCCGAAGGCGAGGGCATGGGGGTCTTCACGATCTATGACTGGGGCAACGGCGCCGCGGCGGAGGCCGCGATGCGCATTTTCGATCATTACGGTCACGTGTATATCGACCGCGCGCGGGGCCAGGCGTTCGGGATCGATAAGGTGCAGGTCCGGCGTTCCGGCTCGGGATGGGAACTTGTCAATGAAATGGGCGACTCGCGCTCGCTGCGCGTCGTCTTCGACGACGGCAGTACGCAGCAAGTGCAGATCAGGGACAGAGCGTTCATTCCGGCATTAGATCCGCCCAGGTAGACTGCTTTCGAGGAACAAGACGTTGGCATGCCCGCCGCTTACTCGTTGTCGTACAGGGCAATCGTGTTGTCCGTGGAAGAGGCGGAGAGCACATCCATGTCGCCGTCGCCATCCATGTCCGCGGCATGGACGCATTGGACACCGTCGGCTCGATCGTAGATGACTTGCTGATCGCCAAACTGCCCGCTTCCATCGTTCTCAAACCAAGCGACTTTGTCTTCATTAGAGGCGGCCATGAGGACATCCACGTCACCATCATCATCAAGATCCGCGGCGTCGATGGACTGTACCGCCCAGACATCTGAAGAGACCAACCGCATGGGGCCGAACTGCCCGGAGCCGTCGTTCTCATACCAGGCAATATAACGGACCGACTTCCCGCCGGTATAGTAGCGATAGGCGGCTGCAAGCATGTCCAGGTCGCCATCGCCGTCCAGGTCGGCCGCTTGTACACAGTTCACCCCATCCGTATTCGTGGAGATCACTCGCTCGGGCCCGAATTGTCCGGTGCCGTCGTTTTCATACCAGTTCAACGTCAAGATTACGTCGACATCGCCGTCGCCATCCAGGTCGCCCGCCGAAAGGTTCGAAGTCCCACGTGGCGCGATAGCTTGCTTCGCGATGACCTGCATCGGCCCGAACTGTCCTGAGCCATTATTGGCGTACCAGAAGATGACACCGTAGGACCCAAGTATGTCCAAGTCGCCGTCGCCATCCAGATCCACGGCCAGTACGCTAATGGCTGCATAGTCGTCTGGCGAGCTCACTTGATGGATGTCGAATGTTCCTGAACCGTCATTCTCATGCCAGAACATCGCAAGGCGGCCATCAGTATCGTGAAAGCTTGAGGCGATGTCCGCGTCGCCGTCGCCATCCAGATCAGCCGGGCAGATCCGACGTCCATCAGTACTGCTCCACTGCGATGAGGTCAGTGGCCATTCCTGGATTACTTGTTTGGGTCCGAACTGCCGCGCACCTTTGTTCTCGTACCAAGCCACGCCATCACTTCTGTAGCTCGTCGCGAGTACGTCCAAGTCGCCGTCGCTATCCAGGTCCGCGGTGGAAACGCCGTTCGGCAGCTCCATGTCTATGGAGATCACCACCTGAGGGCCGTATCCGAGCCCTCCATTTTCGAACCAACGCACCTCGTCATCGCGCAGACTGGCCGCCAGTATGTCTAAATCTTCATCGCTATCCAGATCGGCTGCAAACACGGTGGAAAACGACCCATAGTCGCTTGCCTGCCCAATGATTTGCCGGAAGCTGAACTGTCCCGTTCCATCGTTTGCGTACCATGTCATAGTGCAGGAGCAAACATGTACCCAACGATAAGGGACCGCGATTACATCCAGATCGCCGTCACGGTCTACATCGGCTGCATTGACGGCGTAGGTTCCATTATGTGGTGTGTCGATTCCTATTGGTATCTCCTGGATAGGACCGAACGTTCCGGAACCATCATTGGGGTGCCAGGCAAGGGAGGGATCGCTCCAACGGCCGTCAGACGCGACCAGCAGGTCCAGGCTGCCGTCGCCGTTCAGATCGGCGGTGCAAAGGCTGTTGATCTGGACCGTCGATATATGGATTACCTGGGGATCGCCATACTGTCCCTGGCCATTGTTTCGGAACCAGGCGATCTCGTATTCATCAAGAACGGCCAATACGTCCACGCTGTCATCGCCATCCAGGTCCGCGACGCAAAGAGACTGCGGCTCAACTGGTTCCGAGGTGATGGCTTGTTGCGGCGTAAACCGACCGGTCCCATCGTTGGCATACCAGCCGATCGCGGCGCTCGGTGCATCGTCATCACCGGGATCAGGACTGCTGACAGGACGAGGATTGTCGCGAGGATCAGAGACGATGGCTGAGAAGACGATGTCCAAGTCGCCGTCGCTGTCCACGTCCGCTGCATGGACCGATTGGATTTCGCCGGTTTCTGTGGCGATTGTCTGGGAAGGACCGAATTGGCCGGATCCATCATTTGCATACCACGAGATCGTACTGCTCGCGGTCTCGCTGCGCCAGGGGTAGGAAGGGCCAGAGACGTTCGATGAGAGTAAGTCCAGGTCGCCGTCCCCATCCAGGTCGGCGGCGCAAGCAGCCGTGACGCCATCGACATCATCGGCAATCACCTGCAGGGCGCCGAAGTGGCCGGAACCGTCGTTTGCGCACCAGCCCATGACATGGGTCGCGTTCGAGCCTGCGACCACGTCCACGCTGCCGTCGCTATTCAGGTCCGCCACACATAAACAGGCCGGCCGGTCGATCTCTGTGACGACATGATACATTGGTCTGAACGCACCCTGGCAGACAGGGCACAAGGCCAATGCAGGCAACAGCAGAACAGCGATTCTGCACGTGATATTGGATCCGTTCATCGTCTCACCTCGCTTTGCCGTCAGAAGGCGCCATTCCAGCATCTCCGCAGACTTTCGAACAGGCCACTGAAAGTTAATTTCCGCCGATAAGGGTAATTATACCATCGAAGCCGATGACGATTCAAGGACCGCGGAAAGAAATCTCCCGTTCCACCCAACCGCCACCGGGATGCTTACCGCGAGTTGTTGGTTTCGCTTCTCTTGGCGGCTGCCTGATTACACGGTGTCACATGCTGGAGCGAATGCATTCTGTGTCTTCAGTCGCGCCTTGATGCCGGTCGGATGGTTGCCACAAATCCTCCGCCGCGGGCCATGACTATCTTGAGCGACTTGCCGGTTGTGACGGTCTGCTGTTCGAGGCGGACCGCGTTGGGCTCATCGCCACTTGTGGAGCCATCGACGAAAACCCTGGCTTGATATTTGCCGGCTCCCAGGATGTCGAGCGGAACAGTGACTTCGCGGGCGGCGTCGTTTGTGATCCCGCCAAGGTACCAGGCCTTCGCTTTGCGCCGCGCGACGACGACGAACTGACCGGCTTCCCCGGCCAGAAATCGGGTCTCGTCCCAGGTCGTGGGGACATCCTCGATAAAGTCGAAACCCGTCTGCCCTTCGTAAGCGGACGGCGTATCGCAGACCATCGGCATCGGGTTCTCATACACGACGTACAACGCGAGATGGTGACATCGCGTGCCGAGGACGCAGGGATTGGCGTTGCGGGGCTTGAACTGTGCCGGCGAGGCGGCGCGGAAGCCTCCCAGGTGGTAATCCGTGGGGCCCGCCAGCGAACGGGTATAAGCGACGTTCACGTTATGCTGGGGCGTGCACTGATCGCACCATTTCAGGTACTCCAGATTCAACGCGCCCTCCCGGTTGAAGAGATTCGGAAAGGTGCGTTGCTCGCCGCTCGGCCTGTAGGAGCCGTGGAACTGGATGTGGAGCTTGTGTCGGGCCGCCGATTCGAGAACACGCTCGCAGAATTGGATCATCTCCTGGTCGTCCCGGTCGAGGAAGTCTACCATCAGCCCGCGGACTCCCCAGCGTTCGTACTGCGTAAAGGCCTCTTCGAGCCGCTCGTCCAGGGCCCGCCAGTGGACCCAGAGGCGGATCCCGACGCCGCGCTGCCTGGCATACTCCAGTATCCTGGGAAACTCCAACTCCTCTCGTGGTTTCACGATGTCGGTATCCGGACCCGGTGCAAAATTCACCTGGGACTGTTGGTGCCACGGCTTGTCGTCGGCCACCACGGCGTGATAGGTGATGCCATGCCGGCCGCTGAAGTCGATGTAGTATTTGTGGGTTTCGTAGTTCATGCCGCACGGGAACGGCAGCCCCGCTTCGGCCGTTCCGTTCCACCAGTGCCACGTGGTCTTGCCAGGCTGCACCCAGGAGAAGTCGCCTTGCGGCGGATCGTTCAGGCAGACCAGCAGGTTGCTCTCGATGTGAAGGCCGGCCGTATCCGCCAGGAGCACGACCCGCCAGGGACTGAAGTGGGGCGTACGACCGGTGGCGCAAACCTCGGGCCGGCCCGGCAGCGGCGAAAGACGAGCCCGAAGGACCGGCGACTCCGAATCCGAAGCTCGTTCGAGATACATGCCGGGGAAATCGCGCAGGCGCGCTTCCGTCAGGGCGACGGAGAGCCCGCCGGGCCAAACCGCCAGTAGCGGCATGTCGATCAGGGTCTGGGCCGGGAGCTCCGAATACGGCTTGTGCTGGTATAGCGTCTCGTGCGGGGTGGTGAAGTTCGGCACCGTCGTGAACAGAATCGACGGGTTGCCGCTGAGCCGGAACTCGGTCGTCTCTGCGGCCAGGACGAAATTGCGCAGCGAGTCTTGTTCGGGAAGCCCGTAGCGGAAGGCTACGCCGTCATCATACGCGCGCAGCTCCAGCTTCCACGAGATGCCTGCGGCGCTCTTCAGACGAAGGCGCGCCAGGGAACACCGGTCTTGGACAAGGCGACTCTTGCCCCAGGGCAACTCGAACTTGTCGTCCAGGCGATCCTCCTGAACACGGACGAGTTGAGATCCTTCCGTCAGCGATCCGCTCTGGGCCAGGACGATATTCAGCGCGGAGGGCTCGATGATGCTTTGTCCGAGGCGAGTGACGGTGAACACGGGAGCAGCCTTGCTGTCTTCCTGGGGAAATGCTACGGCGATCCTATTCTTCCCGTCCGGCGAGGTAACGTCCGCCGCCCGCCGCGTATCGCCTCGCGTCGCCAATCCGTGTGAGAGAGTCATTGCTACAAGAAAGAGGCAGGTCTTTGAAACACTGGGTGCCATGACGATTTCTCCTTCACTCTTCATTGCGCGCTGCCGGCGAATCCACGTCGTCCAGAAGGCAGTCGAACGGACGAAACGCAGAGGCCAAGACGTCGGAAGGCCGGAGCCCTTGTCCGGAACGGAGGGCAGGGAGGACAAGAGCTCCACGTACACGTCCGACTCGGCGGATCGTCATTCCTTCACAAGATACGCTGACATGGCGCATCATACGTGGTTTGATCTTATCAGGCAAGCTCGCCCATGTGCGATTGTCACGCCGCTCGTTGATATAACTGTTTGACATCGACGACTCTGTTCCTATACTCCAGATTATGCCAGGAATCCGTCATTCAAGCATCGGTGCTTCTCTCATTCGCGCGATAGCTTTGCTCGTACTGATTTGCGGCCGGGCCGGTCTCATGGGACAGCCATCCGGGGCCGGGGAGAGCGGCACGACCATCTTGCCAGTGCCGGTTCGACCGGCGGCGGCGCCTGCGGGCGCAGCGGTCACGATGCGGTACACCTGGAAGGCTGTCAAGCCGACAAGCATTCCCTGCAAGGCCTTCGTTCATATCATCGATGACGAGAGGCGCATGGTCTTGCAGGACGACCACACCCCGCCCGTCGGCACGTCCACGCCGGGCTGGCAGGGGACGATCACCTACGAACGACGTCTCGTGATCCCCGCTCACATCGCCGACGGTCGGTATCGAATTGCCATGGGACTCTACGGCGAGACCGGCCGGGTGACACTGAGGGCAGGGCGGGGAGTCTCGGCCCTGGGAGGCGACAGTTATCAGGTCGGCGTTCTCGAAGTCGATGCCGACGCTCCCTGGCCGCCGGCTGATACGGAGAAGGCCCCCAGCTTGGATCTATCGGGTTTTCGCCTGACCTTCAGCGAGGAATTCGATGGACCGCTGGATGTCTCGGCCTGGGGACCGGGGACCCGCTGGATTGCCCACACGCCCTGGGCCGGTGACTTCGGAGATGCGCGCTTCGCCGATCCGGGTCGCGATTTTCCCTTTACCATCAAGGACGGCGTCCTTCGTATCGAGGCCAGGAAGGACGAAGCTGGGAAGTGGTCGTCCGGGTTGTTGGCATCCAACGATCCGCTGGGCAATGGTTTCTCTCAACAATATGGCTATTTCGAGATGCGGGCCAAGCTGCCGCCTGGGCCGGGCGTCTGGCCGGCTTTCTGGCTGTGTTCGAGTTACAACCGCAGGGACAAAACGGCAGGGCGGGACGGTTCCGTCGAAATCGATGTTCTCGAATACTACGGCCGCACGCCCAGTTCTTTTACATCAACGGTTCACGTCTGGCGTCCCGAGCCGCACCGTAGCGAAGGCCATACCATCACCACCAAACCCCTTGAGGCGTCGAGCGGATTCCACAATTACGGGTGCCTGATCGATCCGGAACGGATCACGATGTACTTCGACGGGATCGAGGTTTGGCAAAGCGAGACGCCGGCCGAGCACAACAAGCCGCTGATGGTCCTGCTCAACCTGGCATTGGGCCCCGGCTGGCCCATCGACAAGACCCCGAATCCATCGGTCATGGAGGTGGACTATGTGCGGGTCTATGCAGAGACCCAGGCCGTGATGAGGCAAAAGGCGAAAGTGCGGAATTGACCTGCCCCGCGGACGGTGGGCAGGGCATCTTCAACAGGGAAGAACGGGTCGAGAAGAGGAGAGACCATCATGCAATTGTCGAGAGCGTTCAAGTACGTTGCGTTGGCTATTGTTGTCTTGGCCGTCTCGGCAAACGTTGGGATAAGCGAAGCCTCATCGCTGGCATCGGGCCTCTCACGGCTTGATGATCCAGAAGAAGGCGCCGATCAACATTGCCACTGCGACCCAACCAGCGACGAAGCCGACGATATCAATGAGCTTCGGGCGGGAGATTTCGAAATCAGGATGCTCGAACCAGGGGCGGCGTGGCGCCGGCACGGTCCCCTCGGGAAGGGTGAACGAGGTCGTTTCCGGCTCGTTGGGAGCAATAGGGGTTCGCAGGCATTCATAGAAGCGGTCCAGTTTCTCCTTAGCCACCGACTTGGTGAGCAAGCTGACCACAATTGCTGTGATGAAGCCGGAGGCGATGTACAGAATCATTTGCCAGGGCAGGTAGAGCTTGCCCTCAAACAACATGAAGGCAGGTAATCTGTCCGCCAGCGTCGCGTTGAAGTCCCACAAGACCGTACCAAATATTTCGACCTTGCTGGTGAACAGCAGTACCGCGAAGCTCAAGAGAGTCGATATCCAGGCGGCTATCGACGTGGCGCGCCGCCAGAACAGCCCCAGCCAGAACGGGATCGCCATCATCGCTGAGACCTTCCAGAATATTTCGAGGCCTTGTACGACGCTTTCGAGGTTGAATGCGAAGAAGACGCCGGCCGCGACAACAATCCCTGCGACAACGCGCCCGATAAGAGTGTAATGTCTATCCGTCTTGTCTTTCACCAGAAACGAACGATAAATGTTTTCCGTAAACAGCGCCGACGAGGCGACCATGAATGCGTCGCAGGAACTCATGACAGCCGCCAGCATCGAGGCGATGAACAGACCGATCAGCCCGGGCGCGATCTTGGGCAGAAGACTATGCGCCATGAGACCATACACGTGGTCAACGTCGACTTCTGTGCCGGCGTACAATCCAACGGCACAGAGTCCCGTAAGCACCCAGGCAATCGTGCATACCCGTTTGAACAGGATGCCGCACATCACACCGACACGACCTTCCATTTCGGTCTTGCCCGCGGCGGCTATGCCCATACTGTGGGGCTGAGTTACCCAGCCAAGCAAGCCGTTGAATGCGATGACCGCAATATAGAACGCCGTGATTTCGGCCGGGGCAACCATCTTGAACATATCCGGATTCTGTATGCTCTCCCGCAGGCTCGCCATCCCACCGACAGCCGACAGGGCGAAAGGCAAGATCAAGAAAGAGAGAACGATTGTGAGTATCCCCTGGACGAAGTCCGTGAGGATCGCGGCACTCAGGCCGCCTGCGATCCCATAGATAATGAAAACCACGGTCATCGCACAAATGGCGATTCCGGGATTGATGTCTCCTCCCGACACCGCCGTGATCATGGCGCTGCTGCCCTTGAGCATTACGCCGATATTCACCATCAGTTGCAGCATCCCCACGACGGCGTACAGACCTGCGACGCCCCGGTCGTATCTGGCGCAAAAGTAATCTCCGATGGTGACCGCTCGCATTCGTCTGAAGATCGGGGCCAGCAGCCAATAGAAGGGCGTTGCAAACAGCCAGAGCCATTGGTACCAGATCCCGGAGACGCCGGAGCGATAGGTCTTCGCCGCGACACTGACTGCCTGGTCGGAGTGGGTCCCGGTCCCGAAGGTGAAGAACATCATCATGACTTTGCCGAACTTGCGGTCGCCGATGAAGAAGCTGGCGGCGTTGCGAACGCGCTTGGCCGCCGACACCCCTATGGCCGCAATCAATGTCAGGTAGAAGACCAGGACCAACCAGTCAATCCAACTGACTCCAAGCATGATTTCCTACTCCCTATCCAAGTTGGCGTCGTACCGTGCACTTTTGGATGTGACGGGCGATCCTTCACACCCCTTCATGTTCCGACATCGACCGCGATGCTTCTTGCCGTCCGGGCTCGGACAGATCCAACCCTGCTTCAATGACGAGGGACTAAGTATACCGGATTTGACATCGACAGCAACAATCGTCCGGGCTACCACCATCAAAGGGGCCCAGAAAGGCAGATTCCCGAGATGGGATGCGGAGGCGGCGGGACAAAGAGATTGCATCACAGCTTGACAAAGACCCAGAGTACGGTAATATCCGAACAAGCAATTGAATGCCCGAAACCGCCAGGGTGTATGATGATTGGAGTGGACATGAGACCGTCATTGCAGGCTGCATTCCTTGCGGCACTCCCTGTAGCATCGACGCCACGATTGGGCGGGACGCCTATCTGGACTATTCTCAGAAGTACAGCAAGATGCCGATCCCTGACTGTGATTGAGACGGCGACCCTCAATGGACATAACTGTTCCGCATTATTGAGCTGAAGGAGTCACGCATGAATCCTGAAGAGCAGAAGCTCTCCATCAAGGAGAAAGTCGGCTACAGTGTGGGCGATACGGCGTCAAACCTCTTTTTTCAAACCTTCATCCTGTTCATCACGATCTTCTACACGGATGTGTTTGGCATTACCGCCAAGGCCGTGGGAACCATGTTCCTGGTCACCAAGATCTGGGATGCGGTCAACGACCCGATCATGGGTATCATCGCAGATCGAACGAACACCCGATGGGGAAAATTCCGACCCTATCTGGCCTGGGTGGCGATACCCATTGGAGTGCTTGGCGTATTGACCTTCACGACACCTGAATTAGGCTCAGCAGGCAAGCTCATATACGCGTACGTCAGCTACACATTGCTGATGATGGCCTATACGGCGATCAATGTGCCCTATTCCGCCATCATGGGCGTCATGACCTCTGACTCCAATGAACGAACCGTCGTGTCCTCTTTCCGATTCGTGGCTGCTTTCGTGGGACAGCTCATCGTTCAATACTCTGTCCTGAGGTTAGTCGACATCTTCGGGAAGACCAACGAAGCACAAGGTTGGCAATGGGCTATGGGCATTCTTTCTGCGCTGGCGGTCGTCCTGTTTTTCATTGCTTTCGCCACGTCTAAGGAGCGCGTCCAACCTCCGAAGGGACAGAAGACCCCGTTCAGACAGGATTTCGCCGATTTGATGTCGAACGCACCATGGCTGTTGATCGGTGCCGCAACCGTCTTTCAGCTCATGTACATCTGTATCCGAAATGGCAGTGTCGCGTACTACTTCGAGTACTTTGTCAAAGATCAATCGATGACACTTCTCGGCAAGAACTATGACTTCACCTATAAGGGCCTGATATCCTCATTTCTTATGGCGGGAACCGTCATGACGATCCTTGGAGTCGTTTTGACGCCGCGTATCAGCAGAGTATTCGGCAAGTCAATGACTTATGCCTGTCTGTTGGGTATGGCAGGCATATCTTCGGGGCTGTTTTACTTCTTGGGTCCGCAGGATATCACTCTCATGTTTGTTCTCCAAATGATCACGTCCTTTTCCGTCGGACCAGTGTCGGTGCTGCAATGGGCGATCTATACCGACACGGCCGACTATTCAGAGTGGAAAACGGGGCGGCGCGCTACCGGGCTGGTGATGTCCGCTTCGCTGTTCGCGCTGAAACTCGGAATCGCTCTGGGCGTTTCGGGCCTCGCATGGATCCTGGCAGCTTACGGCTATGAGCCCAACCAGGAACAGACCGAGAAGGGATTGCTCGGCATACGCATGGTCATAAGCGTCTATCCCGCTATATTTGCTGTTATTGGCATGGTCATCATGTTCTTCTATCCGCTGAAGAAGCACTTGATGATGCAGGTCGAGACGGAACTGGTCGAACGCCGTCGACAGCACGAAGCAGAGAACGATGCCTGATAGGGAGGCCCCGATGACCTCTCGGAAGGCCATCATGAAATCGGTGGCATCTTCGCTGTCTCTTGTCATCCTTTCCGTATTCGATGACGAGGGCGCGAGATGGCTTGCCTTGCAGGAGGGCTCTGACAAATGACGTCGTGATCGGTGGCTCCGTCCGCCGCGCGCGAATCGGGTGATGGAAACAGTCGAAATCGTAACCGTTGGTGATGGAGTTCGAGCATGAAAATGCCACGTTCATCATTGTGCCTGTACCTGTTGTTGTTTTCTCAGGCCGCCCTTTGCCAAGTCAGGCTGCCTCGTTTGGTGAGCGATGGGATGGTGCTTCAGAGAGATGCCCAGGCAAAGGTGTGGGGCTGGGCTGCCGAAGGTGAAGCGGTTACGATCAACTTTGATGGCAGGACGTATCGCGCCACAACCGGCACCGACGGCAAATGGACGGTTCTGCTCTCCGAGCTGAAAGCAGGTGGTCCTTACACCATGGAGATTCGCGCGAGCAATCATATCACCCTGCAGAACGTTCTGGTCGGTGACGTATGGGTGTGTTCGGGACAGTCTAACATGCAGCTATGGATGGGCCGGGTGAAATACCGCTATGCCGATGTCATCGCGCATGCCGACAATCCAATAATCAGGCAGTTCATCGTTCCGGGCCGATACGATTTTCAGGAGCCGCAGGACGATGTGACATCGGGCCGCTGGGTATCGGCAAATCCAGAGAGCGTGCTTGAATTCACTGCTGTCGGGTATTTCTTCGCAAAGACACTATTTGAGAGGTACCGTGTTCCCATCGGCTTGATCAACGCAAGCCTGGGGGGCTCGCCTGCCGAGGCGTGGTTGAGCGAGGAGGCCCTGAAGGCGTTTCCGGAACATCTGGACACGGCCAAGCGGTTCCGGGACAGCGCCTATCGCAATCAGATCATGGAGAAGGACAAGGCGGTCAGCGACGCGTGGTATGCTCGTGTCCAGCAGCTTGACAGGGGGCAGGCAAAAGATCAACGGCCGTGGTATGACCCAGGTTGCGATGCCTCGGAATGGGCGACGATGAATGTTCCCGGCTACTGGGCGGATGAGGGCCTGGGACGTGTCAACGGCGTAGTCTGGTTCAGGAAGGAAATCGATGTTCCCGCTTCGATGATCGGCAAGCCCGCCCGGCTGTGGCTGGGCCGGATCGTCGACGGCGACTCAACCTACGTCAACGGCACGTTGGTCGGCTCCGTCTCGTACCAGTACCCGCCACGAATCTACGATGTCCCTGCCAACCTGCTGAAGGAAGGGAAGAACGTCATCGTCGTCAGGATCATCAGCAACGGGGGTCGGGGCGGTTTTGTCCTGGACAAGCCATACCGGCTCTCGGCGGCCGGGCACACCATCGACTTGCAGGGCCAATGGCAGTACAAATTGGGGGCCACTATGGACCCATTGCCGGGCAAGAGGTTCATCGAGTGGCAGCCGCTGGGACTGTATAATGGAATGATCGCCCCGCTTGTAAACTGCAGAATCAAAGGAGTCATCTGGTATCAGGGTGAATCCAACACGGGAAGAGCGCTTGAATATCGGAGATTGTTCCCGGCGCTGATCGCTGACTGGAGAGCCAAATGGCATCAGGGAGACTTCCCCTTCCTCTACGTGCAATTAGCCAATTTCATGGAAGCGACGGACCAGCCCTCCGAGAGCAACTGGGCCGAGCTGAGAGAAGCGCAGCTTCGCACGCTCGCTGTTCCCAATACGGCAATGGCTGTCACGATCGATCTCGGTGAGTGGAATGACGTCCATCCCCTGAACAAGGAAGATGTCGGCAAACGGCTTGCACTCGCAGCGCAGAAGATCGCGTATGGCGACGATGAAGTCGTGCATTCGGGTCCTATCTATGAATCCATGGAGATTGAAGGAAACAAGATCATTCTCACATTCAAACATATCGGCGCCGGATTGGTCAGTCGAGGAGGCGACGAGCTGAGCCAATTTGCCATTGCCGGTGCTGATAAGAAATTCGTCTGGGCAAAGGCAGAGATAGAGGGAAACACAATCGTGGTCTGGAGCGAGGACGTGAGCCAGCCTGTGGCCGTTCGGTATGCCTGGGCTGATAACCCTGAAGGGGCGAATTTGTACAACAGGGAGGGCTTGCCGGCGTCCCCGTTTAGAACGGATAAATGACGTCTGCATAAGTGACGGCACCGATGCGTCCAGGGATGTGTACGCGGGCCGCAGTCGGGAGTCCTGAGGGCTCGACTGGTTTGGATTGGTGTGACCGCAATTCGACGGTCAATGAATAGGAGATTATTAGCCGTGAGTCCTCGTGATAATCAAAGCTCAGTCTATCGGGATCCCGAACTGCCGGTTATGCAGCGGGTCCGCGACCTCCTTTCCCTGATGACGCTGGAGGAAAAGGTCGCCCAAATGCTCTGCGTCTGGCAGGATAAGGCCAAGACACTGGTGAATGACAACGGTGACTTTGACCCGGCCAAGGCCAAGGAACACTTCGCCGATGGTCATGGTCTCGGGCAGGTGGGCCGGCCCAGCGACGCCGGCGGAGGCAGGGGCGCCCGGCAGATGGCGGAGCTGACCAATGCCATTCAGAAGTTCTTTATCGAGAACACCCGTCTCGGCATCCCGGTGATCTTCCATGAAGAATGTCTGCACGGTCAGGCCGCGGCCGATGGCACGAGCTTCCCGCAGCCGATCGGCTTGGGTGCAACCTTCGATCCGGACCTGGTCGAGAGGCTCTTCGCCATGACCGCGAAGGAGGCCCGTCTGCGCGGCACGCATCAGGCCCTGACGCCGGTGGTGGACGTGGCTCGTGAGCCGCGCTGGGGCCGAGTGGAAGAGACCTACGGCGAGGATCCCTATCTGGTGTCGCGCATGGGGATGGCCGCGGTGCGAGGCTTTCAGGGCGACGCCGCCTTCAAGAACAAGGAACACGTCATCGCCACGTTGAAACACTTCGCCGCCCACGGTCAGCCGGAATCCGGGACCAACTGCGCGCCGGCCAATGTCTCCCTGCGGGTCTTGCGCGAGACCTTTCTCTATCCATTCAAGAAGGCGGTCCTGGACGCCGGCTGCATCAGTGTCATGGCGTCGTACAACGAGATCGACGGCGTGCCTTCCCACGCCAACAAGTGGCTGCTGCGCGACGTCTTGCGGGATGAATGGGGCTTCAAGGGATTCGTCGTGTCCGATTACTTCGCCGTTCGTGAGCTGAACGAACGGCCCGGCTTCTTCGGCCAGTTCCTCGCCGAGAATGGCAAGGCCGCAGCCGCATTAGCGGTTCAGGCCGGCGTGAATATCGAGCTGCCGGATCGCGACTGCTATCCGCATCTCGTGGAGCTGGTCCGAGAGGGAGCCATTGCGGAAGCGCTGCTGGATGAGCTGGTTGCGCCCATGCTGGAATGGAAATTCAGACTTGGGCTCTTTGATGATCCGTACGTGGATCCTGAGACGGCGGAACGTGTCGTGGGATGCTCCGCGCATCGCGACCTGGCCCTGGAGGCCGCCCGCAAGACGATCACCTTACTTAAGAATGAAGGCCAAACGGCCCCATTTGACCCGGCCGGAATCAAGACCATCGCAGTGATTGGTCCCAATGCGGACCGGCCGCTGCTGGGCGGCTACAGCGGCGTGCCCAAGCACTGCTCCACAGTTCTGGAGGGGATCCGCGACTACGTGGGCGACCGTGTCGAGGTCCTGTATCATCAGGGGTGTAAGATCACCATCGGCGGCTCCTGGCAGCAAGACGAAGTCGTGCCCAGCAATCCTCAGGAGGACCGCATCAGCATTGCCGAGGCGGTCAAGGTGGCCCGGAAGGCCGACGTCATTGTGTTGGCCATCGGTGGCAATGAGCAGACCTCGCGCGAGGCCTGGGAGCCGACCCACATGGGCGATCGCACCAGCCTGCAAATGGTGGGGCTGCAGGACGAGCTGGTCGACGCCATGGTCGCGACGGGCAAACCGGTCATCGCTTTTCTCTTTAACGGTCGTCCCCTGGCCGTGCGTAATCTAGCGGCCAAGGTCCCCACGATCTTTGAATGCTGGTATCTCGGTCAGGAAACCGGTCGGGCCGTAGCTGAGGTCCTTCTTGGGGACGTCAATCCCGGCGGCAGACTGCCGATCACGGTCCCCCGTTCCGTGGGCCATATCCCGGCGTACTACAACTACAAGCCATCGGCTCGCCGCGGCTATCTGTTCGATGAGGTCAGCCCTCTGTACGCCTTTGGCTTCGGCCTCAGCTACACGCAGTTTACGTTCGGTCCGCCACGGCTGGTCAAGGAAGTGATCGGGCCGGATGAATCGACGCAGGTGCAGGTTGATGTCACCAATACCGGCCGGGTCACCGGTGATGAAGTGGTCCAGATGTATATCCGTGACTGCGTCAGTTCCGTTACGCGTCCGGTCAAGGAGTTCAAGGGTTTTCAACGTATCACGTTGAAACCCGGGGAAACGCAAACCGTCTGTCTGGACATCACGCCCGAGCATCTGGCTTTCTACAATATCGATATGGACTATGTCGTCGAGCCGGGCGAATTCAAGATCATGATCGGCAATTCCTCCCGTGATGAGGATCTCCAGCACGTAATCCTAACCGTCGGATAGACTGACAATCCAATACGAAAAGCGGTTCAACGATGATACTCACGAAGGAGGCGCAGCATGGCCAACATACGTGCCAGGAACATCTTATGTGTGTCGCTAATTCTGTCGGTAGCGGTGGGCGTTTTTGCCCAGCAAACTCAGCGTGGTGCAAGGGATCGTTGGGCTGAGATCCGACGTCTGTCTGCAGAAGATCACCAGAAAATGATGGATCTGCTGGGCATCAAGTCATTGCGGCCCGGTCGTAATGGCATGGACCCTCAAGCGGACAATTACGCCAATTACGATGAGGCCAAAGCCAATCCCTACCCGAAGCTGCCGGGCCCGCTGGTGCTGAAGAACGGACAGAAGGTTACGACGGCCGAGATGTGGTGGAATCAGAGACGTCCCGAGATCGTAGAGGACTTCGACAGGGAGATCTACGGCCGCGCTCCCAAGGACACGCCCAGGGTGAGCTGGGAAGTGACCAGCACCACTCAGGAGAAGAACGGCGATGTGCCGGTCATAACGAAAGAGCTGGTGGGCCACGTTGACAATTCCTCCTATCCGGCCATATCCGTCGATATCGAGCTGACGTTGACTACCCCAGCCGAGGCAACGGGACCGGTGCCCGTCATCATGGAATTTGGCTTTGGTGGGCGCTTTGGCAGGCCCCCACGGGGCGATGGTCCCACTTGGCAAGAGCAAGTTCTCGACAAGGGCTGGGGCTATGCCATCATTGTGCCGTACAGCATTCAAGCCGACTACGGCGGCGGTCTGAACGAGGGCATCATCGGTTTGTGCAACAAGGCGCAGCCTCGAAAGGCCGACGACTGGGGCGCCCTGCGGGCCTGGGCCTGGGGCGCCAGTCGCGCCCTGGACTATTTTGAGACCGACGGATCCGTGGACGCGAAGCAAGTCGGCCTGGAGGGCCACTCGCGGTTTGGCAAGGCCACCCTCGTCGCCATGGCGTACGATCGGCGTTTCGCCATCGGTTTTGTCAGCTCCTCCGGCGCAGGTGGCGCGAGCCTTCTCCGTCGTGATTATGGCGAGATCGTAGAGAATCTCGCCAGCTCGGGCGAATACCACTGGATGGCCGGCAACTTCCTCAAGTACGCCGGGCCCCTGACCTGGGATGATCTGCCCATTGATGCTCATGAGCTGGTCTGCTTGTGTGCTCCGCGTCCCGTGTTCATCAGCAGCGGCTCGATCAATGGGGATGCATGGGTGGACGCAAAGGGCATGTTCCTGGCCGCCGCCGGTGCAGGGCCGGTGTATAAGCTCCTGGGCAATAAGGATATGGGGACCACCGAATTTCCCCCGATAGAAACCACGCTGATCGATGGGGATGTGGCCTTCCGCCAACACAGCGGCGGGCACACCCCCGGCCCAAACTGGCCTACGTTCGTGACGTTCGCGCAGAGATACCTTCATGTGAATCAAGCGGCGGACAAATCCGCCGGATTGTCCAAGTGATGATGAAGTCAAGCTAAGTCTTTCAATCGAGATGAGATGATGAAACTTGCCCTGACGATTCTGATCACTGTTGCCATGATCTTCCTGTGTCCCGCTGTCGTTTTGGCCGTCGGTCAGACGCGATACGTGGATGTCCGCGACAGCCAGGGCAGTTTTTGCCTCGCCCGGGGGGACCGTCTCGCGACGATTTACGTCGATTCTTGTGACTACCCCGGCGTCGTGCGCGCGGTCAAGGACTTGCAGGCAGACATCGAACGTGTCACGGGTCGCAAGCCTATCCTTACACACGAACGAGCCGGTCTTGAGGCCAATGCGATCATCGTAGGCACGATTGGAAAGAGCCCCATCATTGACGGATTGATCCGGGATCGCAAGATCGATGCAACACAGATCGCCGGCAAGTGGGAGTCTTTTCTCATTGAAGTTGCGCCGGAGCCTGTGCCGGGCGTTGCCGTCGGATTAGTGATCGCGGGCAGCGACAAGAGAGGAACCATCTACGGCGTCTACGACCTGTCCGGGCAAATCGGGGTCTCCCCGTGGTATTGGTGGGCCGATGTGCCGGTCCCGCATAGGGACGCTCTCTTTGTGAGGGCGGGTCGCTATATCGAGGGACCGCCGGCGGTCAAGTACCGGGGGATCTTTCTGAACGATGAAGAGCCGGCGTTGGGGCGCTGGGCCGTGGAGAAGTACGGCGGATTCAACCACAAGTGCTACGAGAAGGTTTTCGAGCTGATCCTGCGAATGAAAGGCAACTATCTCTGGCCCGCCATGTGGTGGGCGAGCTTCAACAGTGACGACCCGCTCAACCCTCAATTGGCGGATGAATACGGCATTGTCATGGGCACCACGCACCATGAGCCGATGATGCGGGCCCATGCTGAGTGGAGAAATGCGAAGGCGGGCGCGTGGAACTATGAGAGCAATGCTGAGAAACTGCGAGAGTTCTGGACCGAGGGCATTCAGCGAATGGGTTCGCGCGAGAGTATGGTCACCTTGGCCATGCGGGGCGATGGCGATATGGCCATGAGTGAGAGCACGAACATTGCGCTGCTGGAGAAGATCGTGGCCGACCAACGCCAGATCCTCGCCGATGTCACGGGCCGGGATGTAACCACGATCCCGCAGTTATGGGCGCTGTACAAGGAAGTCCAGGATTACTACGACAAAGGGATGCGAGTGCCCGAGGACGTTACCTTGTTGTTGTGCGACGACAACTGGGGGAATCTCCGCAGGTTGCCGAGGTCGGAGGATCCATCGCGCCGCGGGGGCTACGGCATCTATTATCACTTCGACTTCGTCGGCGGCCCCAGAAACTACAAGTGGGTCAACACCTGCCCCATCGCCCGCACGTGGGAGCAGATGCACCTTGCGTATCGTCACGGGGTCGATCGCATCTGGCTTGTGAACGTCGGCGATCTCAAGCCGATGGAATTCCCTATTGAATTCTTCCTGGATTATGCATGGGATCCGGATCGGTGGCCGGCGGAGCACCTGCCCAGGTACACGCGCCTGTGGGCGCAGCAGCAATTCGGCCCGGAGCATGCGTCCGCCATCGCCGAGATCCTTTCCGCCTATACGAAGTACAACAGCCGCCGCAAGCCGGAGATGCTGGCCCCCGACACGTACAGCCTGGTGGACTATCGTGAGGCCGAGACAATTGTGTCTGACTACAACAAGCTGGCCGAAGAAGCGGAACGGATCAACAAGGCTCTGCCCTCCGAATACAGGGACGCTTACTACCAGCTTGTGCTGCACCCCGTGACCGCTTGCGCCAACCTGAACGAACTCCACGTGACGGTTGGCAGAAACCGCCTCTATGCGAAACAGGGTCGTGCCGCTACGAACGATCTGGCGAAGAGAGTCGAAGAGCTGTTCGCCAAGGACGCCGAGATCTCCCACTACTACAACAAGGTCATGGCCGGCGGCAAATGGAACCACATGATGGATCAAACGCATATCAGTTACACAAACTGGCAGCAGCCGGACAAGGATGTTCTGCCCAAGGTGGACAAGATCGACGTGCCTGCCGCCGCGGATATGGGCGTGTCCATTGAAGGTTCCGACAAATGGTGGCCCGCGGAGACGACCGAAGCCGTCTTGCCTGAGTTCGATTCGTTCAATCAGCAGAAGTACTATGTAGAGGTATTCAATCGCGGTCGGACGCCTTTCAGTTACGAAATCGAATCAGGAGAATCATGGCTGCAAGTCGCGCCCAGTCGGGGAGAGGTTGACCAGGAACAGCGAGCATGGGTAAGCCTGGACTGGCAGAACGCTCCGAACGGAACGCATCGTGTTCCAATCACGGTCGTCGGGCCGAACGGCAGCCGCGTTGTCGTTCAGGCTGTTATCAATAATCCCACGCTGTCTGATCGCAATCCCGTAAGAGGTTTTGTCGAGGGTAACGGACACGTCTCCATGGAGGCCGAACACTACACCAAGGCGATCAATGCAGACCCCATCAAATGGCTGCACATTCCGAATCTTGGCCGGACGCTTTCCGGGATAACCCCCATTCCAGTGACAGCGAAAAGTCAAACGCCCGGGGGAGACAGTCCACGCCTGGAATACGGCCTGCATCTTTGGGGTGGCGGCAAGGTCAAAGTCAATGTGTATGTATCCCCTACGCAGAATCTTCATGATACACAAGGATTGCGGTATGGCATTTCGTTCGACAACAAGGCGCCGCAAATTGTCAACATTCATGAAAAGGATACCGTTCCCGACTGGAAGTACCCTCCGATTTGGAGTCAGGCGGTCGGCGAGAATATCAAAGTGACGACCTCCGAACATCTCCTCCAGGAGC
>CBFDBY010000040.1:0-46697 GCA_965603165.1 uncultured Phycisphaerae bacterium | reverse complement strand
AGCCTTTTTACATTCTATTTACAAATCAAGAGTTTCTCGGTGCAGTATAATATATATGTGAATCGGCCGAATCATACACTTTGTTATGGAGGTTCAGAGATGAGCAGATCGAAACACATCGCAATCGCCATCGTGGCTGTAGCGTTGTGGAGTCTGTGCCACCCGGTCTTCGGACAAATGCGGCACATCGCGGTGCGGCCGCCTGCGTCCAACGTGATTGTGCCGCAGGGCCGCACATGGGCCTTCGCCCCGGACCGCCGGGAAGCCATCGCGATCACCGCCGTGCACGTGCGGCTCGACATCGTGGAATCCATGGCCACAACCACGATCGAAATCCACCTGGAGAACAAGACGAACCGGCGGCAAGAGGCGGAGCTTGTCGTCCCGGTGCCCGATGGGGCCGTCGTGCGAGGTTTTGCCTACGACGGCCCTCATGGAGAGATCACCGCCGAAGTGCTGCCGCGAGAGGACGCCCGGCGGATCTATGAGAGCCTGGTAGCGAAGATCCGGGACCCGGCCCTCGTGGAGTTCATCGGGTACAACCTGATTCGTTCGAGCGTCTTTCCAATCGAGGCCCGCGGCAAACAGAAGTTGCGACTGACGTACGAGCACCTGCTCGAAGTTGATGGTGCCCGCGTGGACTACGTTCTGCCTCGGACGGAGTCGCTGGAGTACGCCGTTCCGTGGAAAGTCAGCGGAACGATCAAGGCCAAACGTCCGATCTCGACCGTGTACTCCCCGAGCCACAAGCTCGAGATCGAGCGGAGCAGCGACAGAGAGATCCGTGTGAAGATCGCCACGGAGGCCACGCAGGAACCCGGGCCGTTCCGCCTGTCGTACCTGCTCCAGGAAGACGGCGTCACGGCGTCGATGTTCGCCTATCCCGATGCGAGCACGGGCGGCGGCTATTTTCTACTCTTGGCCGGGCTGCCGCCCAAGGCCCCGAGCGAGGATGAATCCATCATCAAACGCGAGGTGACGCTCGTCATCGACCGTTCCGGCAGCATGAGGAACGAGAAGATCGACCAGACCAAGGAAGCCGCCCTGCAGATCCTCGCGGCCCTGCGACCGGGCGAAGCCTTCAACGTCATCCTCTACAACAACACGGTGCAATGGTTCTCGGAAAAGCCCGTGGTCAAAACGCCGGAAACGGAGCGTGCGGCCCGCCGATACATCGAGGGTGTCACCGTCGCGGGCGGAACCAACATCCACGCCGCTCTCGTCGCTGCCTTGCAGCAACCGCCGACCGAAGGCATGCTTCCGATCGTACTGTTCCTGACGGACGGATTGCCGACCGTCGGACAAACCTCCGAGCTGGCGATCCGCGAGCTGGTCGTCAAGTCGAATCCGCATAAGCGGCGCGTCTTTACGTTCGGCGTCGGGTTCGACGTCAACGCGCCGCTGCTGGAGAAGGTCGCCTCGGAGTCGCGCGGACGGGCCGAATTCGTCCTGCCCAAGGAAGACGTCGAGGCCAAGGTGGGCAAGGTCTTTGCACAGCTGGCCGGGCCGGTCCTGGCCGAACCCAAGCTGCGCGTCATGGATCCGGATGGCGGCCCGGCCCTGGGACGCACACGAGACATCCTGCCGGAGAAACTGCCCGACCTCTTCGAAGGCGACCGCATGGTCCTTCTGGGCCAATACGTCGGCGATGAGCCCATCGCATTTGAGCTCACGGGCCAATACCTGGGCAAGCAGCGCACCTTCCGATTCCAGTTCGACTTCGACCAGGCCAGCACCCGGAATGGATTCGTGCCCCGTCTGTGGGCGAGCCGCAAGATCGGCGAGCTGATTGACACAGTCCGGCAGATGGGAGCCGACCCCTCGGCCTCCACGCAAGACCCGAAGGTCAAGGAACTGGTTGATGAGATCGTCCGCCTCTCCACACAATTCGGGATTCTCACGGAGTACACGGCTTTTCTCGCCCGGGAGGGAACGAATCTCGAGGATGCTCATGGCGTGCGTCGCGAGGCCGAAGAGGCCTTGTCGAGCCGCGCGATGCGAACTCGTTCCGGCATGGCCGCCGTCAATCAGAGTCTCAACAGCGTCCGGCAGAAAGCCCAGAGTGAGCTCAACTATCGGAATACGTTCTATGATGAGCAGCTCAACGAGGTGGCCATCAGCACGGTCCAGCAGATCAACGACACGACCTACTATCGCCGAGGGCGTCGGTGGATTGACGGCAGGCTGATCCGCCGGGAGAACCAGCCCGAACCGACGCGTATCATCGCCTTCGGGTCCAAGGAGTTCTTCGATCTGGCCCAAAGGCTGGCCACAGAAAACCGACAAGGCAGCATCGCCATGAGGGGGGATGTCCTTCTGATGATCGATGGTGACGCGGTGCTCATCCAGGTGCCGAACAACAATTGAAAACCCGTACCCAAACGAAAGGAGCAAGAGCCATGAGTAAGTCGAAACCGATCATCTGTATCCTTGCGACGACGATCTTCGTGTGTGTTTCCGCCTTGCTTGCCGCCGAAGCCCCGGGGCAACCGGTCGAGGTGGAGCCGGTCGTGGAGGTCCCGCCGGAAGCCGACCAGCCGCTCGTGCAAATGGCCATTCTCCTGGACACCAGCGGCAGCATGTCCGGGCTCATCGACCAGGCAAGAACCGAACTCTGGTCGATCGTCAACGAGTTCGTCTTCGCCCACAGGAACGGCCGCCGGCCGGAGTTGCAGGTGGCCCTGTACGAGTATGGCAAGAGCGTTCTGCCCGCCGAGGCCGGTTACATCCGACGGATCGTGCCCCTGACGACGGACCTGGACAAGATCTCCGAAGAGCTCTTCGCGCTGACCACGAACGGCGGGGCCGAGTATTGCGGCTGGGTGATCCGGGAGGCCGTGAAAGGACTCCAATGGAGCGATTCGCCGGACGATCTGAAGGTGATCTTCATCGCTGGCAACGAGCCCTTCACGCAGGGACCGGTAGGCTACAAGGAGGCCTGTGGCACCGCGGCGGCCAAAGGCATCATCATCAACACCATTCACTGCGGGTCCGAGCAGGACGGGATCAACGGGAAGTGGAAGGACGGGGCCGTCCTCGCCGACGGCCGGTATCTCTGCATCGATCACAACCGACAGGTGGTCCACGTGGCGGCGCCGCAGGACAGCGAGATCGCTGAGCTTGGGGCCAGGCTGAATGAAACGTATGTTGCCTTCGGCACCGAGGGCGGAACCGCGCGAGAACGCCAGGCGGAGCAGGACAAGAACGCCAGACAAGCGAGTGCTGAAGCGGCGGTCCAGCGGGCCGTGACCAAGTCATCGGCCAACTACAGCAACACGGGCTGGGACCTGGTCGACGCCGTGCAGGCCGGGCAGATCGATCTGGACAAGATCAAGCGTGAGGACCTGCCCAAGAACATGCAGAGCATGAGCGCAAAGGAACGAGCGGCCTATGTGGAGGGCCAGGCCCAACAGCGGGCACAGATCCAGGCGAAGATCCAGCAGCTCAACGAGCAACGGAAGGCCTATGTCGCAGAGGAAATGAAGAAAAGACAGGGCAAAGGCCAGACACTCGGCTCCGTCATCCAACAGGCCGTTCGCACTCAGGCGCAGGAAAAGAACTATACCCTCGAATCTCCGGATGATTCGTCTTGCGAAACCTCAAGCGACTCTGAGGAGTAATCCCACCATCTAGGCGCCGGTCGACCCCACGTTGTCGGCCCAAGCCGGAATCACCGACCGAGAAGACGGCGACGTCCCAGTGAGGGGCGTCGCCTGTGCTTCTTGGGCTTTCGACGGAAAACGTGGCTTGGCCTCAGGGGCGGCGCGGCCAACGGGGAAAAGGCTGCCAACGGTCTGCGCTCGTGACGAATGGCGTTCCCTCCCGACAGCACCCAGCACCAACCCTCCGGCAGTCCGGTAATCCAGCGCGCGATCTCTGGCGTTTTTTCCTTGACCTTTCACCATAGAGGCGGTTGAATGAGGGGCTATCTGCCGTTTGCCGAATGGGACGTTAGGACTCGGGGGCGGCAAGAGTTGCATCCATGTGAATCGCCTGGAGACCAGATCCCGCCATCGACAGCCGGGACCCGGATACATCAGGCAATGACAGGTGCCCTGTGGAAGAGAAACGTGCACGAGTAGGACTGGTTGGATTTGGCACGGTCGGCAGCGGTGTCGCCAGGCTGATCCTGGAAGACGCTGACGCCATCGCGGCGAAAACGGGCGTACGACTGGAGCTGGCCTGTGTGGTGGACACGGATACGGACAGGCCACGCCCCACGCAAGTGCCCGAGGGCGTACTGACCAGCGACCTGAACCGGCTCCTCGCCGACAACAGCATTGGCGTCGGCGTGGAATTGGTCGGCGGCACCGGCGTGGCCAGGGATATTCAACTCAGCATGCTCCGCGCGGGCAAAGACGTGGTTACGGCCAACAAGGCACTGTTGGCGGAGCATGGGGGCGAGTTGTTCCGCGTGGCGAAGGAGCACGGCCGATGCATCGCATTCGAGGCCACTTGTGCCGGCGGGATTCCGATCGTTGGGGCCATTCGCACGGGGCTTTCCGCCAACCAAATCACGGCCATGTACGGCATCGTCAACGGCACCTGCAATTACATCCTTTCTGACATGAGCATGAAGGATAAGGAGTTCTCACAGGCGCTGGCCGAGGCCCAGAAACGTGGTTTTGCCGAGGCCGACCCGACGCTCGACCTCAGCGGCGGCGACAGCGCCCACAAGCTGGCCATCCTCGCCTCAATGGCTTTCGGCTGTGAGATCACCCTTGAGGATATCTTCGTTGAAGGAATCGACGGGATCGCCAAGGCCGACATTCGATACGGGGCAGAGATGGGCTACTGCCTTAAACTGCTGGCGATCGCGCAGAGGAACGAGGAAGGCAGGATATCCCTGCGGGTCCATCCCTCGTTCATCCGGTCCGACATCTCTCTGGCGCGGGTGAATGGCTCGTTCAATGCGATCAGCATCTTCGGCGGTGCGGTCGGCGAGACCTTGTATTATGGGCGCGGCGCCGGCATGATGCCCACGGCCAGTGCCGTCGTCGCCGATATCATCGACGTGGTCCTGGGCAATTCGCGGACCACCTTCGAGCACCTGCGATTGAGGCCCCGCAACGAAGTTGAGCCACTGATTGAGAAGGTTGATGATTCCATCAGCCGGTTCTACATCCGGGTGATGGCGAAAGACGAGCCGGGCGTGGTGGCTCGTTATGGAAAGATCCTCGGCGACCATCAGATCAGCATTTCTGGAGCCCTTCAGCACGAGGGGATGGGGCCGGGAAACACGGTGCCGGTCGTCATAACGACCCACAAGACGCAGGAAAGAAACATGACGGCCGCATTAGCGGAACTGTCGAAACTGGATATTATCAGCGGCAAGCCCGTACGCATCCGGATTGTCGATATTCCCGAGGACAAAGACACGTAGCATGGCAAAGTATGCGATCATCGTGCCGGACGGCGCGGCGGACGAGCCTCTCGAAGAGTTCGGCGGTAAGACACCTCTGGAAGCGGCCGAGACGCCCAACATAGATCGGATCAGTGCCGAAGGCCGACAGGGTCTCGTGCGCACCGTCCCGGAAGGGTGCGAACCGGGCAGCGACGTCGCCCAGATGAGCCTCCTGGGGTATGATCCACTCCGCTACTATAGTGGACGGGCGCCGATCGAGGCGGCCGCCCGCGACATCCGGCTCGGACTGGAGGACTGGGTCTTCCGCTGCAATCTCGTGACCATCGCAGACGGCGCCATGGCCGACCACAGTGCGGGGCATATTTCTTCTGAAGAGGCAGGCAGTCTGATCGAGCAGTTGCAGAGCCATATCAGCGACGAGCGTATCCGCCTGCACACGGGCGTCAGTTACCGGCATCTGCTCGTCTTCAAGGGCTTGGAGTTCGACGTTCGCACCTATCCGCCGCACGACCACATTGGAAAACCCGTCGACAAGATCCTACCACGCGGCAAGGGAGCCGATCTGCTGATCCAGTTGATGAATCAATCCCAGCAACTGTTCGCCGACCACGAAATCAACCGGGTGAGGCAGGATCTCGGCGAGAACCAGGTGAGTTCGATCTGGCTCTGGGGCCAGGGCAAGCAGGCCCGGCTGGACAGTTTCCGCAAACGCTTCGGGCCCACAGGGGCGGCCATCACAGCCGTGGACCTCGTCCGAGGGCTCGCGAAGCTGGTGGGGTTCGACCTGATTGAAGTACCCGGCGCGACGGGATTCACCGATACGAACTACGAGGGCAAAGGCTTGGCGGCCGTTGAGGCGCTGGCGGAGTACGATCTGGTCTTCGTCCACGTCGAAGCTCCGGACGAGGCCTCGCATGAGGGCAACGCCGAGGCGAAGAAGACGGCCATCGAACACGTGGACAGTCTCGTCGTAGGTCCAATTCTGGAGGCCCTTGAGGGCACCGAAAACTGGCGTATCCTGGTGCTGCCGGACCATCCGACGCCCGTTCACAGCGGTGCGCATTCGGCTACGCCGGTCCCCTTCGCGATGGCAGGAACAGGGGTAACCGGAATCCTGCACATGGGTTTCGGCGAGACGAATGCGGCCAAATCCGGCTTTCGCATTGAGAATGGATGCGAGCTGATGGAATATTTCCTGAAGAGTGGAGGCAATTGACGGCCGCAGATACGGCCCATACACTCAGTCATTTGTAAGGATGGCAAAACAACTATGGCAGTGATCGTTCAGAAATTCGGTGGCACGTCGGTGGCAAACGCGGAGAAGATTCGCCGCGCAGCCCAGCGGATCATCGAAAGGAAACAGGCCGGCTATCAGGTCGTCGTCGTGGCCTCCGCACGGGGACACCAGACGGATGAGCTCGTCCGCGACGCGCTCGAGCTCAACCCCAACCCCCCGAAGCGGGAAATGGACCAATTGTTGAGCACCGGCGAGCAGCAGACCGTCTCGCTGCTGGCAATGACGCTCGACGCTATGGGCCATGAGGCGACCAGCTTCACCGGCACGCAGATTCGCATGTTGACCGATGGCGTCTACAGCAAGGCCCAGATCAAGAGCATCGACTCCGAGTGCATCCGCCAAGAATTGGATCGCGGGCGGGTCGTCACCGTCGCCGGGTTCCAGGGTGTCGATGAGCATGGAAACGTAACCACTCTCGGGCGGGGCGGCTCCGATACGAGCGCGGTGGCGCTCGCGGCGGCGCTGAAGGCCGAGGAGTGTGAGATCTTTACCGACGTGGACGGCGTGTATACGACGGACCCGAGGATCTTCAAGAGCGCCGTGATGCTGCAAGAAATCAGCTACGACGAGATGCTGGAGATGGCCAGCCTCGGAGCCGGCGTGATGCACATCCGCTCCATCTCGGTCGGCAAGCGGTACAATGTCAGAATCCACGTCAGAAACAGCGGAACCGATAACCCGGGAACGATCATAACTCACGAGGTGCCTCAGATGGAAGGTGTTCTTGTCTCCGGTGCGACAATCCAAAAAGATATAGCGAAGATCGGGCTGGTTGGTATCCCCAACGTTCCAGGCACGGCGGCGCGGGTGTTTGCCCGCCTGGCGGAAGCGAAAGTCGTTGTGCAGGATATCATTCAAACGGAAATCGGCCCAGAGAAAGCGAACCTGTCCTTCATGGTTGCCATACCGGATCTGAGCGCCGCGACGGAAGTCGCTGAGCAATTCAAGACGGAGTTCAACTGTGACAGTATCTTCGTGCGGGAGGACATCGCGCTGGTCTCGGTGATCGGCGTCGGCATGCGGTCCCAATACGGCGTGGCGGAAACGATGTTCAACGCGCTGGCCAAGGCGAAAGTCAACATCGACTCGATCACCACGAGTGAGATCCGGATCAGTTGTGCCGTGGATCGCAGCGATGTGGAGCGGGCGCTCGAAGCGGTTTGCCTTGTGTTCGAGCTGGACCGACCGGCGCGGCAGCGCACGGCCAGGACCTGATCGGGAGCCCGGAGGGTGACCGGCCGACGGAGGAAAACCCGCGCGATCAATAGACGCAAACGAGCCGTCCTGATTGGCTCTTGTCTGATCGGGACGGCTTTCCTCATCTGGCTGGACCGGGATGTCGTTGCACCGCAGTGGCTGCATGCGTCCGCTCGCAGCGCGCAAGCCGTCAGGACAGACCCGGCCCGGTATCAGGGCAAGAGCTTCCGCGTCGTCAGGGTCGTCGATGGCGACACACTTCATCTTGCCGCTCCGGACTCGACCGATGCAGTGACCAAGGTCAGGCTTCTGGGGATTGACGCTCCCGAGATAGCGACGCATGCGGAAGATCGCATGTATTTCGCGCAAGAGGCGACCGCATTTGCTGAACGGCTGGTTTGCGATGGGCAGGTGACGGTCTATCTCGACGAGCGGTCGGGAAGTCGGGATCGCTACGGAAGACTGCTCGCCTATATCGAACTGGCGGATGGAAGCTTCCTCAACGAAGATCTTCTTCTGGAAGGTTATGCATACGCCGACCTGCGATTCCGGCACAGCTACTATCAGAAGTACCAGCAGTTGGAAGCCAGTGCCCGGGCCCTCCGAGCAGGCCTGTGGGCGGATGTAAAGGCCGACCAACTGCCGCCGTGGCTCCAACGAATGCGACCCGACCTTCGGCTTGGCCACTGATGCGCCCGGCGTCCTCCGCACCGATTCGGCCCAAGACCACACACGCAAACAGCCCCACTTACAGGTCGTATTCCTTGATCTTGCGGTAGAGGGTCCGCTCGCCGATGCCGAGAATCTTGGCGGCCTTCTCACGATTCCCTTGGGTCCTCGCCAGTGTATCGGCGATCGCCTTCTTCTCGAGTTCATTCAAAGAAACGCCCGCCAGACTTGCCGGCGTCGCACTGTCGCCCATCAGTTGCCGGCGTTGTGAAATCTCGGGAGGGACATCCCGGACATCAATCCGGTCACCATCGCACATAACGACCATCGTCCGGATGGCATTCCTAAGCTGGCGGATGTTGCCCGGCCATTCATGGCCGACGAGCACGCTCATTGCGGCATCCGTGATGCCCGTGACGTTCAGGCCCGTCTCTCCGACCGCCTCCCGCAGGAAATGCTCCGCCAGGATCGGGATGTCCTCCGGCCTCTCCCGAAGCGCCGGCAGGACGATATTCACGCCCCGGATGCGAAAGTAGAGGTCCTCGCGAAACTCATTCTGCTCGACACGTTTCGTCAGGTTCTGATTGGTCGCGCTGATGATGCGGACCTCTACCACGGTGGCCTTGTTCGATCCGACCGGCACGACGACGCCATCCTCAATGACCCGCAGGAGCTTCGCCTGCATCGTCAACGGCATATCTCCGATTTCATCGAGGAAGAGCGTCCCTTTGTCCGCAACTTCAAAGAGCCCTTTGCGATCGGTGCTGGCGCCGGTAAAGGCGCCTTTCACATGTCCGAACAGCTCGCTTTCGAGCAGCGTCTCGGACAGCCCCGCGCAGTTGACCGGTTTGAATGGCTTATCGCGCCGCTGCGAGTTGTTGTGGATGGCCCGAGCGAGGAGCTCCTTGCCCGTGCCGGAAGGGCCCTCAATCAGGACGGAGATATTCGTCGGGGCCACCCGGCGAACGACTTCAAAGAGTCCCCGCATGGCGGCACTGGTCCCCTTGATGCCCTCGAAGACAAACGAGTCCTGCTCTTCCTCCGCTTCGCCTTGCCTCCCGTGGGCGGCCGCGGCCTTTCGGGCCGCCTGCTCCACGAGCGTTCGGAGTTGATCGACATCGAGCGGCTTAACGAGATAGTCAAACGCCCCCTGCCGGATGGCCTCCTTGCAGTTCTCAATCGTGGCGTAGGCCGTGATCAGGATCACTTCGGTGGCATCGCTGTTCTGCCGGGCCCTGCGAAGGACGTCCAGGCCGTCCACCTGCCCGTCCAGCTTCAAATCCGTGACCACAACATCAATCCGCTGATTCTGCAACACCTCGATCGCGTGCTCGCCCGTGTAGACGGCAAGCGCCTTGACCGACAGCCTCCCGAGGGCCTCCACGATCCCGTCGGCATGGTCCCGCTCGTCATCCACAACCAGAACGACCGGCTGTTGCTCTGTTCTACGGCTACTCAAGATTTCACCTGTCAACCGCCTTCAAGATCATGCTCTCGCGTCCGAATTGCAGCGCCGGCATGCGCCCTCATACGCGGCGGCAGACAACCGCCCCCGCTCTTCCGCCCCGGAACTGACGCGACCCGGATTGTACGAGAAATCTGCCCGTTCATCAAGGGATGACTACGGAGTGCCCCCGCACTTCCTGGTCGGCCCCTGGCACGTCATGCCCAATCCCCAATCAGCTAAGAGCCGGCTGAAGCCCCCCATTTTTGCATGACCAAGAGAATCCGCTCGTAAGACGAGCAGGCGGCTAACACGATCGACGTAGCCAACAGAACAAGCGTCAGCCCCAAGATCGTGAGCACGACCACAGTGGTAACGCGATGCAGAAGTGACAACCAGGCGGGCATGTCTCCCCCGGCGGCAAACGAATTGCCCGCCCCGGCCGAGAAGTCTTTTCGCCGACAAATAAACGCGCAACATCGACGGATGCAGGCAGACACCATTGCCGTCAATACAGTCATCACTCTCCACCTCCCTGCCCATCTATCCTTTCTTTCCGATGCCCCACCAGCATCAGTTTCGGCATATTCTCACCGGCCTTTGGCGCATGTCAAGATGGGAGATTACTGATTCTCACCTTTTGCCGGGCGGCAGGTACAAGACGTGGTTCCTTTGCGAATCCCGCCGAAACGGGTGCTCCGGCACATTTGCCATATGCCCGGGGCGCTGAACCTCGAGGGTCGCCTCTGGTTCTCCGGACCCGAAAAGCCAATCACCAAATTCTGGTCGGGGATTCCCTGGACTTGCAAAAAGAGGCCAAACCTGTATAATAGAATTCAGCCAAGCCCCTGGGCGACCGTTCGCTATCTCTTCCATTTCTCATGTCCGGGGGCTTCTTTTCTCTAAGCCATTGATTTGTCAGGCCTTACAGTTCACTTGCCCCCGTGCGGATGCCCAATCTCAGATCCGTGCCGGCCCAGACGGCCAGCCTCTTCGCCGGATGTTTACCGCGCAACTGTGACTTGGCAATACGGGAAAATACGTATTTTTTAAGATTCTCAACCTAAAGAACGACGTTAAACAGCGATACTGCCTGATCGGGCGCGCAGATCCAGTGCCACAACCTCATGGTCGAGAAGGGACGGCACGGACAGCGAAACGACCCGACCGTCGATTTCGCAGTCCGCGACCGTATCCCTGACCAGAAGACGCGCCTTTTCTACGCCTGCATCCTCCGGCAGTCGAATCCGAACTCTCTGCTCGCCCGCTGGAATCAACTCGCGGAACGGCCCCTTCATCATCATCGGATTTGTCAGGTTGACCAAGTGAACCGTCATGAACTGCTTCTGCCGCCAGACGGTAACGTCGAGGACTCCCCGGCCCGTCACTTGGACGGACGGCTCCTCATTGATCGCCCAGCGGATGATATTGCGCAGCAGCCGGCCGTGATCGGCATTCATGATCTGCCAGAACGTACGGTCGATATCCCACGGAATGTAGGCGATCCGACTGTCGCCTGCCTGCTGTAAGTACACCTCCCGCGTATCCGTTTCCGGCCTCCGGGGATACACATGTTCCATCGGCAGGTCCGGATAGCTGGGAATCAGCGTCACCGGCGAGGGACAGTCCGCTCGCGGCTCGACCTCCAGCCGCCAGATGCCATTGATGATCCGGTACGCATCCTCCAGACCGCCCAGGACCGGATGGAACCGCCCTGTCGAGTCGCTTCTGAGCCTCAGGTAGGAGTTCTTCATGGGCCCTTCCACCCTGTCACGGAAGGAGACCCCAAAGAGGTCTGCCAGGCCGAAATCCTCTCGCCGTTGCCCCTGTTCGTCGTACAACGACGTCTCAAAGGTTGCCATCAGACTGCCGCCTCGTCGCACGAATTGCCGGAGCTGCTCGCACTGCATCTCCGAGAGAGCGGCCACATTCGGCAAAATCAGCAGCTTGAACGGCTTGAGATGATCGGCATCGAGTAATTGGTCGTTGACCATCTCGAACGGCACACGCGCCTCGATGAGGGCGTGGTACATCCCCAGCTCATGTCCGCCGCTTCGTTCCTGCCACCGCCGGCCGCCATAGTGCCGCTCCGTCTGCTCCGAATAGACCATCGCCACCCGAGCCAGAGGTGCCGTATTCCTCAGATACCGCTCCCAGCGGTGGTGCCATTGATAGACCTCCTCAACGACCTTAAGCCACCGCTTGTCATAGATCACGCCGCCGAATTTGACAAACCACGGCCGCATGTTGTTCGCGATGCCTTCCGCCACCCAGACGCGGATCTCGGCCTCGCTCTGCACGGAGTCCTTCCAGCGGTAGGCTTCCTCCAGACCGATACTGAAGATGCCGCCGAGCGGTTTCATGCCCATCGTCGCACGGAGTTCCTTCGCCCGTTTGCCGTTCGACCATGGCGGGATCACGCCGCTTCGGCCCTGATGGTCCGTGAAGAAAATGTCGGATAGTCTGCCTGTCACGACGTTGTCCGGAAAGCCGTTTGGAATATATCGCGCGGCCGGTCTGACCTCGCGGATGGTTCGGTCCCACAGGAACCAGAGTTCCTTCAGTCGCTCCATTCGCCACTGGGCGTATTTGCGGTAGGTCGGATCGTGACGGTCATTGGTGCGCGGCAAATCCAGTCCGCAAAATGACCTGAAGTTCCGAATGCAGTGCTCACAATAGCAGGTCCCGTGCCCCGCCCAGCGATTGGAGAAGATGCCATCCACGCCGTACAATTCCGTGATTTCCCTGTGAACCTGGGTCATGAACTCGAAGTTATACGGCCCGAGCGCGCAGGTAACCCACAATTCCGGGTTTGCCCAATGGCGTCGCTGCCGCCCTTGGGCATCGACGGCAATCCAATCGCGATGGGCCTGATGGACGTTGTCCCAGGTGGCGTGCGGGTCCGTCCGGGCGATCACCGCCATATCCATCTTGCGGCAGCCGCGCACCAGGTAGCCGAATGGGTCAGAATCGCCGAGCCAGGCGCTCCGGTGGTGAAGAGGAACTTTCGTCGGATAGTAGGCGACGGCCCCGCCCGCGCTCAGGCAGGCACCGTCCGCGTGCACGCGTTTGAAATACGTTAGCCAGAAATCCGGGTCGAACCGGCCCGGATCGTTCTCCACGAGGACCAACTGCGCCCAGCGCATCGGACGGTCAAACCACTGTTCTTCGTCTCTTGCCGCGGCTTGCCACGGCGCTCCCAGAATGGCGAATGCACCGGCCGCCGCCGTGGTCTGCAGGAACTCTCTTCGTTTCATGTTTACTCCCTGATGCTGAGCGGCGCCGAAGGATTCGGACGCCGAGTGGAAAGTGCCCATCACGACACGCCGTTGCATGGACCCTGCACCGTCCATGTGTCACGAAGGAAGCATTTGCAGGATCAGATCGTAGATGCCGAACCCGATACAGATCAGGCCAACAGCGAGACAGACAAACGCAAACAAATTGATGGCTGCGGCAATAAAGCCCGCCTCAAAGTAAGGCGAGCCGGCGAACCGTCTCTGGATCGCCAGTCCAATGGCGTAGGCAGGATAGGCGATTCCCAGAACGCCCAGACCCGTCAGGAAACTCCTGAGCGCATCTTTGAAGAGAGGTACGCCCGGCGCAGGCAGGACGGCAACAACCACAAAGCATGTCACCGCCACGGCAAGCGCGACTCCCATCGCGACCAGCACACGCGTCCGAATGAACGGTCTCTGCTTCATTGCATTCTGCGGATCCGGACCTCAGTCTTGTCCGAGTCCTTGAGGAGTTCGACCAGCTCGTTCGGGTCCGTCCGGCCGTAATGATATGGATACAGAATCTTGGGCTCGAACGTTTTCGCGGCGTCGGCGACCATTTCAGGCGTCATGGTGTACGGCAGATTCATCGGCAGAAAGGCGACATCGATCTTCTTCAACTGCGTCATTTCGGGGATGTTCTCCGTATCGCCCGCCACGTACACTCGAGTCTTGTCGAAATTCACCACATAGCCATTGCCGCGACCCTTCGGATGGAACGGCTGGCCGTTTGACCGCTTGTGCACGATATTGTAGGCGGGCACGGCCTCGATCTTCAGTCCGCCAACGGTCTGCACATCGCCGTTCTTCATCACCACGCCTCCCGGGACCTTCTCGGCGCACGCCTTGGTCAGCACGACCTTCGTCTGTTCCTTTTGCAACACGCCGAGGGCCTTGGGGTCGAGGTGATCCCCATGCTCGTGCGTGATGAGCACAAGATCCGCCTTTGGTAGCTTCGAATAGTCGGCCTCCCGGCTCACCGGATCGACATGAACGACCTTGTCCAGGTAGTCGAACATGAGTGTCCCATGGCCGATGAACGTGATTCGCAGTTCGCCGCTCTCCGTCTTGATGACATCGGTTTCGAATTGCTTCTCCGCGTCCGCCGGACGCCCCGGCGCTGCAGCGACGAGCACAATCAGCAAGCCTGCCACCGTCAATCCAGGGACTTTCCCGATACCGATCATAATCTGCCTCCTTTTCATGTCCGGAGCCGGCTTATGTGCCGGCCGCCGCCGCGGCAAGGCCGGCCGGCTCTTCTTCGTGACCGATTTCACCCTCCACCGTGGCGAAGAGCCCGAGCCAGACGAGCAACCGCCGCACATCATCAGCTATCATGTATAGACACGGCACAATAATCAAGGAGATCGTGGTGGCGAACAGAATACCGTAGCCCAGCGAAATCGCCATGGGAATCATGAAACGCGCCTGACGCGAAGTCTCGAAGATCATCGGCGCCAAACCGCCGAAGGTGGTCAGCGTCGTCAGCAGGATCGGGCGGAAACGCCGTTTGCCGGCTTGCACGATCGCCTCGTAGGCGGAAAGCCCCTCCCGCTTCCGTCGATTCGAGAAATCGAGCAGGACCAGCGAATCGTTCACCACGACGCCGCAGAGCGCGACGATCCCCATCATGCTCATCAGGCTCACGGCATAGCCCATGATGACGTGCCCCAGCACGGCGCCGACGATCCCGAACGGAATCGCGATCATCACAATGATCGGCTGGTAGTAGCTGCGGAACGGAATCGCCAGCATGGCATAGATAGCGAACAGCGCCAACAGCAGACCACTGAAGAGTTTCGCCGTGCTCTCCATCATATCCTGCTGCCGGCCTTCCCACGCATAGGACAGGCCGGGGAAATCCCTCAACAGTTGTGGCAGGATCTCCGCTGCGAGCGTCGCCTGCACCTGGCTGGTCTGCGAGATTGGCTCGACGTTCGCCGTGACGGTCACGGTCCGTCGGCCGTTTCGACGGTTGATCACCGTATACGAGCGGCCGCGCTCGACCTGCGCGATCTGGGCCAGAGGCACATCCCTGCCCCGTGGTGTGCGAACGAGCAGACGCTCGAGGTCGTACTGGCGAACGCGCTGCTCGCGGGGCAGACGCACCTTGACGCGGACCTCATTGCGCCCGCGCTGCTGGCGCACGGCCTGGGCCCCGTAGAAGGCATTTCGCAGTTGACGGGCCAGCGTCTGCTGCGTGAGGCCCAGACTATGCCCCTCCTCGGTCAGGCTGAAATCCAACTGGCGTTTGCCGGGAGTATACCCGTCGTCGATATCCCGGACGTTCGAGAAATCCGCGAGGGAGGCGGCCAGGGCCTCACCGGCGCGTTCGAGCACGTCGATTCTACGGTGACTCAGTTCGACCGTCAGGGCGGCGCCACGACCAGGACCACCTCTGTCGGCCTCGAAACGCAAGCTCTCAAGCCCCGCAATCGGCCCTACCCGTTGCCGCCACTGGTTCGTCATCTCCGTCGTACTGATCGGACGGATATCGGGACCGGTCAGATAGACCCGGATCTGGACCTCGTTCTCTCGAATCATCGCAAAGATGCCCTCGACCAGCCGCTCGCCTCCGTTGTCTTGGGCGGTCGCCTCGGCGGCCTCGCGTAACCGCGTGGCCACCTGCTCGACTTTGGACAGCGGCGAGCCGTAGGGCAAAGTGGCTGTCACAACCGATGTGTCCGACTCCACTCGCGGCATCAGGATGACGCCGATACGTCCGCTGTTGACGTAGCCAAGGATGAAGATCAGCACAGCCACGGCAAGCGCAATCGTAATGAGTCGAAAACGGATGCACCACCGCAAGACCGGCATGTAGAGGGTATTGATGAACCAGTCCAGGCCCGTGGCGAACACATGTTGCAGCGCCCCGAGCAACCCGGCGCGCGCCGCCGGCCGGCCATGCGCCAGGTGACACGGCAGAATGAGCAGGGCCTCCACCCACGAAATGGCGAAGACCGTGATCACAACGAAGGGAATCACCCGCCAGATCTTGCCCATAACCCCGGGCACAAAGCACAACGGCACAAAGGCAATGATATTCGTGATGATACTGAACGTCACCGGCAGCAGCACCTCGCGCGCCCCGAGGATCGCCGCGTCCACGAAGTTCATCCCACCCTGGCGACGCTCGTAGATGTTCTCGCCCACCACGATGGCGTCATCGACCACGATGCCCAGCGCAATGATGAACGCGAACATGGAGATCATGTTGATCGTGACGTCCAGCATCGGCAGAAACAAAAAACAACCAACAAACGAGATCGGAATCCCCATGAGGACCCAGAAGGCCAACCGAAACTCCATGAAGAACCCGAGCAGCAGGATGACCAGCGTCAGCCCGTAGAAAGCGTTTTTCAGCAGCAACTCCAACCGCTGGCGGTAGATATCCGACCTGTCGTTGTTAATCACCCAATGGATACCGGGCGGCAGCTCGCGCTCGATCCGCTCCATGGCCGCGCTCACGGCCTTGGAGACGCCAATCGGGGTCTGAGAGCCCACGCGGTAGACCTCGAGACCGATGGCCCGCTGGCCGTTGTAGGTGGCGTACTCATCCACTTCCTCGAAGGTGTCCTTAAGCTGCGCCACGTCGCTCAGGAACAGCACGGAGCCGTCGGCCGTCGTGATCAGCGGGATCGTCGCAAACTCCCGGGCCCAGTCGCGACGCTCGTTGACGCGAAGGAGGATATCGCCGGCCTGCGTCTCCAGCCGACCGCCGGGGATCTCGACCGATGTCTGCCGGATCCGCTCGGCGACCTGATCGAGCGTCAGGTTGTACGCGCGAAGAACGTCTTGGTCGATCTCGACGGCCACCTCATACCGCCGTGCGCCCTCCAGATCCACCTGGGTGATCGCCGGGTCCTGCAGCAGTCGGTCCCGTACCTGCTCGGCGAGCTCGCGCAGCACCCATTCGCTCGCGTCGCCGTAGATCTGCATATCGAGCACTTCCCGGCGAATGATGATGAGGCTCACCTCCGGCTCTTCCGCATCCAGCGGAAACGTGACGATGCGATCCACTTCCTGCCGGATGTCCTGATATACACGCTGGTCGTCGGCCCCCTCCTCTAACTCGATCCGGACCATGCCCATGCCTTCGGCCGCCGTGGCCGTGACTTCCTTGATGCCGTCCAGCCCCCGGACGCCCTCTTCAATGGCCAGAACGATCCCCTGCTCGACTTCCTCGGGGCTGGAGCCCGGGTACACGACCCGAACCGTCACCATATCCAGATCGAACTCCGGAAAGACCTCCTGCTTGATGCGGAGCGCCACGATGAACCCGCCCACCAGGAAGATGAACATCAGCAGATTGGGCGTGATCCGGTTACGCGTCATCCAGGCGATGGGGCCGTGGTGCAATGAGCTGTCGGCGTGTCGGCTCACGGAGGTCATCGGCTTCCCTCCTCGCCGGATGTGCCGCGGGCCTGCTGCTCAGCCCCCTCCGCCATGTCGGCCACGTCCGCCACCCGCAATGGCATGCCCGCCACCGGCGCGGCAATGTCCGTCACAACGAGTCTCTCATTCTCAGCCAGCCCCTCGCTGACGTAGACATGGCCGGGCTCGCTGAAGGTGACCTCTACCGGTCGGATCTCAAGCTGGTCGGCTTCGTCCATGATCCAGACGGCATCGCCGTCACGATAGTAGGACCTCGCGATGGGAAATACCGATTCGAGCGTACGCCCCTCAATTTCGGCGGAGACAAACGAGCCGATCAGAATTTGCGGCTGATCGCGGTTTTCCGGCTTCAGACAGAACGGATCATCGACATTCACCAGCAGCCGTGTCAGCAGGCCCTGTGGCTCCAACTCCCCTGCCAGGCACAGCACGCGCCCCGTCCGGAAGCGATCGCGACCCCAGGCGAGAGGGTCGTAGATCTCCACTTCCGATCCCCGGTCGCCATTGCTGCGCGGGATCGAGATCCATTTGAGCTTGCCGAGCGGCACCTTCAACTCGATCCAGACCTGGTCCGTTCCGACCAGGGTCACGAGATTGGAACTGAGGGAGACCGTGGCCCCGAGATCCACGGACTTCTCCTGGACGATGGCATTGAACGGCGCCGTGATCGTGCAGCGAGACAAGTCCAGGCGGGCTCTCTCCAGGGCCGCCTGGGCCGATCGATAGGCGGCCTCGGCCGAGGCGAGTTGCGGCTCGCGCAGGACCAGTTCGCGGTCCTCCTCGCCGACCACCTCGCCGAGCAGCTCGTACTCCCGTCTGGCGACGGCCTGATTGCCCTGCTCGACCTTCAAATCCTTCAGCGTCCTGGCCACATCGCTCTGCCGCTGCTCGACGAGTATCTTGTAGTCCCGATCGTCGATGGCAAAGAGCTTCTGCCCCGCCTCCACAAAACCGCCGGGGATAACATCCTCGGAAATCTCGACGATTTGACCTGTGATCTGCGGGCGCAACGTGACCTGCTGGGCCGGCATGACAGACCCCATCGCCGTGACGCTCGTCGCACAATCGGTCTTCCGGACGCCAATGACCTGCACGAGCCGGGCCTGTGTCGGAGGTTTCTTCCGACTGAGGCGAGGGCTCGTCTTCATCTGGTGCCGATAGGCAGCCGCCGCCCCCACCACGATCGCGGCAGCTACGAGGATCTTGATGCATCCGCCGAAAAACGTGCGTACCGGCCGTCTCGGCCTCTTCTGCGGATTGCGTTCACCATCTGTAAGGGCAGTCATGAAATCCCCTATCCATCCCGGCCGGTGTGTCCGGCATCTGCGGTTGTCTGTTTCAAATCGTCGACCTCAAGCGGCAAAGGCTCCGGCAGCTCCCATCCACCCGCGATCGAGCGATACAAGTCAATACGACGCTCGATGAGGGTGGCTCTCGCCCGGACGAGCTCCCGCTCCAGGGCCTGCGTGGAACTCAGCGATTCCAGCACACGAAGATAATCGGTCTGCCCCTTCGTGTAGCGGTCCCTGTTGCGGTCGTAGGTCTGCCGTGCCAAGTCGAGCTGCGTTTGGAGGCTGTCGAGAAACTCCCCTTGCCGCCTCTCCTGTGTGAGGGCCACCTCGATCTCCTGCAAGGCCTCCAGAATTGTCTGTCGCCAATTGTGGATCACCTCAGAGACGATGGCCTTGCGACGCTCGACTTCCGCCTTGCGGAGGCCGGCATCAAACAAAGGCTGCACGGCGTTGCCCACCAGGTTGGCGAAGGAATCGTCGAACAGGTCGCCCACCGAGCCTGCCGAGGTCTCCGCATTGGCCGCAAGACTCAATCGCGGATACTGGTCCGCGACGGCGACCGCCAGACGCTGATCGGCCGCCTGAACCTGGCGATAGGCCAACCGCACGTCCGGGCGACGCCAAAGCACCTCCGAAGGAATGCCCAGTTGCGGCTGAGGCGGCAGATCCGGCAACTCGATGGATGCCCCTTCCCACGCCAGCGCGGGCGGAGCACCGATCAGCACACTGAGCAGATATTGCAGCAGCTCGGCCGTTTCGCGAGCGGAAATCAGCCGCGATTCGGTGGACGCGACCAATTGACGCTGTCGCAACACGTCGGCTGCCGAGACCCTCCCCTTCCGGAACTGAACGCTCACCACCTCAAGGACCTGCCGGTTTGTCTCGATCTGCTGCTGCGTGATTCGGATCAGTGCCTTGGCATCGGCCAATTGGTACCACGTGTTGGCGACGAGCGCGGACAGACTGATGGCCGCAGTGTCCAGGGCATCCTGCTGGGCCTGGACGTCCAGGACGGCCGCTGTCTGTTGCGACCGCAGGCGGGACCACAGATCGATCTCGTAGCCGGCGGCAACTCCCGTCTCATAGGTCGTGTCGTACGTAACCGAGCCGGCTGCGTCTCTGCGGCTGCGGCCGACGCCGGCGCTGCCGTTCGCCTGAGGCCAGAGGCCCGCCGTGGTCTTGTCCGCCGCCGCCTGCGCCTGGACCAGACGATCCCACGCGGTCTGCAAATTGAAGTTGCTCGCCAAAGCCTGTTCGATGAGCCTGTCGAGCGCATCGTCCCCGAATGCCCGCCACCAGTGCGCCGGCACGATCTCCGTCGCGGCGCTGCCCGTCGGGGCTGGCCCGTTACTGGAGAATGTCTCCGGCGTATCCCCGGGCAGATCGAACTCCGCCACGGGATGCGAGCACCCCGCGACCAGAGCCAGCAGCGAAGCGACTGGAAGCAGCCGCCATAGTTGTCTTTGCAGATAGTTCATGCCGTTCATCTGTAGAGTGGTCACTTGCAGCGGACCGGTTACAGACATCGCTGTTTTTGGTCCTTCCGAATATCGTCACGTACCGCCGTAAGGCCCGCGAGCGAGAATCGCGTCACATGGTCGGTCAGGGTCTCGACAAGCTGCTCCGGCGGCACATCGAGCTTCGCTTCGGGCGGCATCCGGCCGGTGAACAGGCGAATCCCAAACGTCAGGCACTGGTGGACGACGCTCATCTCACACAGCAGGACCTGCTCGTGCTTCGCGTTCGGCCCGAGCAACTGGCTCATCAGCCGACTCATGCGCTCGTGCAGAGGCTGGATAGCATCCCGCTTGACATCGCGGATCACGTCGGTCGGATTCACCATCTCGCGGAGCAGGAGCTTTCCCGCGTGGCCGATGCGGCCGGGATCGACGCTACGCCCCACCAGAGATCGGATCGTACCACGGAGACGTTCTTCCGGTGGAACATCCGCCCCGAGCCCCCCTTCCGGCGGATAGGCCTGCGTGGCCGCGTCGAACGCATGGCGCCAGACCTCGGCGTACAGCCGGTCCTTGGAGCCGAAATGGTAGTTGATCGCCGCCACGTTCGTCCGCGCCCGCTTGCAGATGTCTTCCACCGTCGCGTCATGATAGCCCTTCTCCGCAAAGACCGCCGAGGCCGCCTTGAGAATCCGGCTCTTTGTCCTAAGCCCGTCACTTCGCTTGGCCATGAATCCACCTGTATCGCGTCCCGCTTCGGCGGGAATACCGTCTCTCCTACTTTAAATGGCCATTTGAAATTGTCAATACAGAAACCCGATTCCCGGCAGATTCTCTTTGCCCCGCCGATTGCGGATTGGAACCGACCCTCATCTGGCGGCAGGCAGCCTCCGCGGGCCTTACGGCGCGGCGCGTACCGCCAATTGGTCACGTGCACCCGCCGCCGTGTAGATTCGCGCCACTTTCTGCAAGGCGGCCCCGTCCTGCCCGTGTATTGTCAAAGGTCGCGGGGCAAGCATGCCAAGCACGTCAGGAATGTCGCACACTCTCAAGACGTTCAGGAATTGCGGCGCCTCGGCTTCCATGTGCGACAAAGGTGGGTTGATAGCCATCACGCCGGCAATCTCCGGCTCCCACAGGGCCGCGTAGGCTGCCAGGACGCCGGCAGGCCCTCCGCCGAGCAGATGCACCGGAACATTCTCGCTATGCGCCACCCGCAGGTAGCGAGCGGCAGCAATGATGTCCCGGACCCGCCCGATATCGACGGTCTGCCCCAGCAGAACGCCAGATCGCTCGACGTAGTTCGGCGGATTCTTCCGGGTCCATCGCGTCGGGCCCACGCCGCGAGGAGCACACACATACACCACATCGCCCGGCTCACGCACGCCTTGCACCCATTCGGAAACGCCCCCGTCGGAATCAGGACTCGATATGGCCAGCAGTATCCGCGTGGGGCGCCGGCCTGATTCGCTCTCTCCAAGGGCCTGCAAGTGCACTCGAATGCCCGGCTCCGATGTGAGCCACAGGCCGTCGGATTCGCCTCGCCGAAGAAATTCCGCCGGCGGAATTCGTTCGGGAAAGGAACGGAATGCGACGCGACCCAGTTCGGACGTCAGGGTCGTTTTCCACGTCTCGTATGCCCCCTGCTCCGGCGGCTCGACATGCGCCACAGGTACGAAATGCCGGTCGATTGTCGTGTTCAGCTCGTCGGCGGGAATATCCGAGTCCTGCGGGAACACGCGCAGGCGTTCCGGGGCAATTGCATACTCCCGCTTGTCTCGCGGACCCGTTGGGATGTCCACTTCACTGTCGGTCACCAGGCGAGGGTCACTCTTCAGATGCGTGTTGATGAAGCGATATGCCGCCTGCCGGATGTCCTGGCGATAGGCGTGACCGCCAATGCTGACGAAGCCGTCGACGAGGTCGCCCGCCCCGTACAGGCTGTAGACGCGTTCCAGCCGGTTGATCACGCGCCGGTTCGCATCCATCGGAAAGATGGCGTCATGGTCGCTGTTCGTGAAGAGCATCGGGCGCGGCGCGATCAGCGCCGCGATGCGGGGCCACGGCCACTGAAATGTATTGCACAGGAACATACAGTCGCAATGCCCGTTGATCACGCGGTTGGCGACGTAAGACGGCAGGTCGGCCATCCCGCTGACGGGCACGGCGACTGCCACTCGCTCGTCGGCCGCCGTGATCCAGAAGGTCGCCGCTCCCCCGCCGCTGATGCCGGTGACGGCGATGCGCTGCGGATCCACCTCCGGCCGACTGATGAGATAGTCGATGCCGCGGATGCCGTTGAGGCACTCGACGCCTGCGGGCGTGTAGCCGCGGGAATGCCACCACCAGCGGTTCTCTCGATACGTGCCGTGATGAATCGCCGCGATTTCGCCCAACTGCAGCGTATCGACGACGAGGCAGAGATAGCCATGCCGTGCGAACCATATCCCGTGCGACTGGTATGCGGTCTTGTTGCCGTCGCGTCCACAGTGGGAATGGCCGCAGACATAGAACACGGCCGGCAGACGCTCTCCATCCTGAATGTGAGATGGCCGATACAGATTCCCGGTGACATACAGTCCCGGCATGCTCTGGTAGTGGAGCATTTCGACGACATAGCCATCGCCCTCCAGCGTCCCGGTGACCATGGCCTTCAGCGGGCTCTTCTCCGGCATCGGCCACAAACCCAGCATGTAGAGATACTCCTGTCTGTACCGCGTGCGCAGCTCTTGCCAATCCTCCGGCGAACTGATGTCCTCGGCAAACGTGTCATGGATGCGCTGCGCCTCACGGGCGAGATATTTCTGGATCATCTCGTCACCCGGCTGCCCACGGTCCGGCGAACCGTACTCCTGAGACAACGATGCAGAGGCGCCGATGGTGAGCACGGCCACTACGAAGACGACAATTCGGAGTGTTCTCATGACAAGACCCCTTCCTTTATGGCGTTCGACAAGGCGCATTACCGTCCCGCCGCCGTCCCGCAACTAGCGCAGGCTGATCTCTGTCGCGCGCGTTCCGGGATACCGGAACGGTCCGGCAGGGACCTGTGCACCGGCCCATTTCGCCTCGAAGAAATCACGACCGCAGATTTTCAGACCCACATACAGTGGGAGCGAATCCGGACAAGACCAACTGAGGCGCATTGCCTCTACATCGAATGAGACATGCAGGTCCGCCTTCACGCTGTGCGTGCCGAACCCCCTTGCCCGCCACGCGTCAAAGTCGATGGTATCACATGCTGCAAAGAGGTTGTTGTCACAGCGGTTCTCATCATCCAGGATGAAAACGCCCATGCTCGCATCCACGAAGAGGTTGTTCAGCACGGCGTTGCGTTTGCACGTCGAGAGCCGGCCGTTGACGACCCGGCCCTCGCAGATCCGCATCTCGACGGCGTACTTCGTACAGTGGGCGACGAAATTATGGGCGATGGTCAGCTCGTCGCAGTCATGCTGATAGATACCACTTCCCCGAACGTTCCACACGAAGTTGCGATCTACAAGATTCGGCACTTGCGAGGCCTCGATGAAGACGGCACCGTTGACGGACTCGACGTTCACAAGAATGTTCTGCGTGACCCGCGAGTTGATGTTGTCGTAGTCGAGCCAGATGCCGGGGGCGGCCTGGATATCCGTGATGACATTCCGCCGAACCAGCGTGCCCCGGTTCAGCAGCAGCTTGATCGCGCCGGTCTCCCAGTATCGCTGCACATCCTGCCAGCCGCAATGGTGGATCCGATTGTTCTCCACGAGGGCGCTCTTGACCCGCAATCCCTGAATGCCACCCGTGCCGCACTCGTACAGCTCGTTATTCCGGACGATCATGCAGCCGGGGCTTTTCTGGGCTCGCGGCACATCCGTAATCCGGCTACCCCGGCTCTCGTCCGTGCGGGCGCCGATCTCTATGCCGACGGAATTCACCTGGCGCACGACGTTGTCCTCGATGATCCAGTGGTGCCCACCCATCGTGAACAGCGCCCCCACACCCGTACGCGGGAGCCCGTTGCCGGCGTGCTCGATGATGAACCCTTTTACGCGGATGTATCCCAGGTCGGGAACAGCCGGTTTGAAGATGTGCTGTCTTGTCGTGATCTCGAAGGCCTGCCCGTGCGGGTCGGCTCCACCATAAGGGTGAACGTACAGGACCACGTGCTCGGTATCGACCCAATAGGAACCTTCCCGCCTGGATGCGTCCTCCAGATTCGCCTGCTGAGCCAGCCGTTTGCCATTCTGAAAGACCAGCCCTCTGCCTAACGTATAGGGCAGCTTACCCGCCCACTGCTTGGCCCACGGCATGAGCTCGATATCGGCCTCACTGGCGTTCTGCGTCAGGAACGGATTGTCCGAGCCGAACAGATCGGCGGGCAACGACGCCCGCCAGAGCTTTCCCGAGTGCTCCTGCACCGCCTGCCAATCCGGCTCGAACACCTCGGAGCCCTTCACGATCACTTCGGCGCCGGGGGCTGCCTCGAAACTGATCATCGCGTCCGGCCCGGTCCCGCCGACCCGCGGCTGCACCAGCTCGCGATAAACGCCGCTTTTGACCACAACCTTCTGGCCGGGCTTCACTACTTGTGCGGCATTGTTGATGGTCACGAACGGATGCGCCTCCGTCCCGTCCCCGTCGTCGGAGGCCTGCGGATGGTTGCGGTCCACGTAGTAGACCTTGCGATAGACCGTCTCATCCTCCCAGGTCCGGAATTCGCCGCCGTCGGGAAGGAACACCGGCGGATCGAGCGAAATGTCGGCGTGCGCCGCGCCGACGCACGTTCCAATGAGAATCCACAGACATGATACAATTGCTGCGGCGTTGTCTCGAAGCTGCATACGCACCTCACAAAGTATAACTCACAGGCGATCTTTGCAGCGTATCGACAACCAGAGATTCCATCAAGAGCTATGTTGCCCGTTGATTTCACCGCCCTGTTATGTCACATTGGGCCGGGTTGGCTCAGGACCGATTTTAGGGGATATACGTTGGCAGGGATGGCTCAAACGTACACGATCGCCAGTCCGTTGGCTGTGGTAACCGTGCTGGCGGGGATCACTGCGCTATTCTTCTGGATGGAGCACTACACGAAGTGGCGATTCTTCTCGTTCTTCCCCCCGCTGCTATTTATCTATCTGGTGCCTATGATCCTGTCCAGCACGGGGCTGCTGGTCCACGAAAGCCCGGTCTACGATTGGATGGGCGGGACCATGCTGCCCTTCTTCTTAGCCATCCTGTTGCTGAAGGTGGACGTCGTCTCGACCGTGCGCGTGATGGGCAAGGGCATCCTCGTGATGCTGTGTGGCACGGCGGGCGTCGTGCTGGGTGCCCCGCTGGCGTATCTCCTCGTGAAGAGCAAGCTCGATCCGACCGCCTGGAAGGCCTTCGGGACGCTGGCCGGCAGTTGGATCGGCGGGACCGGGAACATGGCGGCGGTCGGCCAGGGGATCGAGGCTTCCGGCACAGAGTTCGGCCTGGCCGTGCTGGGCGATAACGCCGTCTACATCGTCTGGCTGCCGATCCTGCTGGCCTCGCGCGGCCTGGCGCCGTGGTTCAACCGCTTCACGCGCGTGAGCCGCAAACGGATCGAGATGCTGGAACGAGCAAGTACGAATATGGAGCACGACCGGGAAAAGCCCGCGATGCGCCATCTGCTCTACCTGCTGTTCCTCGGTTTTGCCGTGGCATTGGTCGCTCAGCGCATCTCGGAGAGACTGCCGGAGTTCGGGCCGGTCTTGACGGCGGGCACCTGGAAGATCCTGCTCGTGACTACATGCGGACTCGCGCTCTCGCTCACGCCGGCCCACAAAATCCCCGGCAGCCAGGAACTGGCGACGGCCCTGGTGTATCTGTTCGTGGCCAACATGGGGGCCCGGGCCAACCTCTCCGGCCTGAAGGAACAGGCGGTCTGGTTCGTCGTCGCGGCCTATATCTGGATCTTCCTGCACGGCACCGTTTGCGTGTTCGGGGCCTGGCTGTTCCGCGTGGACGTTCACTCCACCGCGATTGCCAGCGCCGCCAACATCGGAGGGGCCGCCAGCGCACCGGTCGTCGCCGCTCATCACAATCCGCGCCTTGTACCGGTCAGCATCCTGATGGCGCTGCTCGGATACGCCACCGGCAACTACGGCGCCTTTCTGGCGGCGTGGCTGTGCCACCTCGTGTCGTGACCCGTCAGAGCGGCTTGATGCGGAGGTTCCGCCAGCGAACCTGGTACGGCTTGAAATCCCGGCCGACGCCGTGAACCTGCAAGCCGATGACACCCTTCGTATCAAGCGAGTCTTTCAGGTCGGCGCAGGGAACGCCGTTCACCCACGTCTTGATCGAGTAGCCTTTGCACTCGATTCGATACTTGTTCCACTCGCCGTCCTTAAAAGCCTTTCCGGCGGCCGGGTTGTCGCGAATGTCGGCGACGAAGAATGCTCGCCGGGCCTCGTCGTAGATGCCGCCGGAGGAGCGCGACCGGGCCGTGGCGATCTCCACCTGGTAGCCGTAGACACGATCCGCCGGGATCGTCCGCACGCTCGGCTTGCCGGCGTTGTCACGGAACACAAACGGCGTCTCGGCCTTGGCAATCTGGCTGCGAATCTGCACGCCCGAGTTCAGATTCGGGTCGCATTTCACCTCGAACTCGAGAATGTAGTCCCCGTACTCCTTGTCCGTGCACAGAAACGAGTTCGGGCTGCCCCTAACGGCGGTCCCGACGATCGTGCCGTCGGTCACGTGATACTTGGCAAATCCGCTGTGGACGGACCATCCATTCAGCGTCTTGCCGTCGAACAGCGTGACCCATCCGTCACTCTTCTGCGCCGAGGCACAACCAACGACGGCAATCAACAGTGGGAAACATGCCACAATACACATCCGTTTGCGTTGCGTAACCATTCTACGCCTCCTTTGCCTTGTCCTATACTGATGTCGCTACGTTCTCTCTACCGCTGTGCGGTCATCTTGCTCTATCGCCGCCTGGGCGCGCGCCGCGTCCTCCCTGGTCTGCCCCATCGAGGCTTGGCCATCTGTGCATCCCAGCGGTCGAAGGCCCGCTTCAACTCTGCAAACACTTCCGGCTTGTCCTGACGACGGTCCTTGCTCTCGCCAATATCTGCGGCCAAGTCGTAAAGCCCGGTCTCATCGCCCATTGTCACCAGCTTCCAGTTCCCTTTGCGTACCGCATGATTCTGACCGGCCCGCCAGAACAGGACTTCATGCGGCGTCCCGCGGTCCTGCCCCGTCAGACAGGGCAGCAGGTTCACGCCGTCGATTGATCGATCCTTCGGCGGCTCGACGCCGGCAGCGGCGGCAACTGTGGGCAGGATATCCAGTGCAATGACCGGACGCTCGTAGACCTGGCCCGCCTTGAGTCGAGCCGGCCACTGGACCATGAACGGCACGCGAATCCCGCCTTCGTACATGGTCCCCTTCGTCGCGCGCAGCGGGCCATTATCCGAACCGTTCGCCTGGGTCGGACCGCCGTTGTCATTGACGAAGAACAGCAGCGTGTCCTTGTCGATGCCAAGGTCCCTGAGCTTGGCGAGGACCCTGCCGATCCCCTCATCCATGGCGGTGAGCATACCGGCATAGGTCCGCCGCTTCGGGGCCTGGATGTGCTCGAAACGGTTCTTATGTCGCTCCGGCCCCTGCATCGGCGTGTGGACCGCGTTGTACGCAAGATAGAGGAAGAACGGCCCCTCCTGGTGCCGACCGATGAAAGCCACGGCCTCGCGCGAAAAGGCGTCCGTCAGGTACTCCTTCTCATCCACCGGCTCGGTGCCGCGCAGGATCGGATTGAACGTGCCCAGCCCCGGATCGACGTACGAATGGCCGCCGTGCAGGAACCCGAAGAACTCATCGTAGCCGCGTTTGAGCGGGTGGAAATGCGCGGCCATGCCCAGGTGCCACTTGCCGACGGCGCCGGTGACATAGCCGGCCGACTTCAGAACGTTCGCAATCGTAACTTCGGACAGCGGCAGGCCGACGTGCTCCTGCAGGCCCTGCGGCGGCGGTCCCGTATTGTACTCGTGCCCGAATCGCTGCTGGTATCGACCCGTAGCGAGCCCGGCCCGCGTCGGACTGCACACGGGACACGAGACGTATCCGTTCGTGAATCGAATTCCGTTGGCGGCGATCGAATCGATGTTGGGCGTGGCAATGTCCTTGCCGCCGTGGCAGCCGATATCGGCATAGCCCATATCGTCGCTGACAATGACGATGATGTTGGGCCGTTTCACGCGATCCGACCGGCCTTGCGCAACGCAGGGACGTTCGAGGACGTTCGTCACGAATACCGTTGACGCGGCCACGGAAGCGATACGTTTCAGGAACTGTCTTCGTGTTTCCATGTCCCTTCCCATCCTTTCATCTGTCCTCTTCGGCTTGCGCAGGGAGCGCGAGAACGGAACCCTGACGCGTGATTATACCATGTCCGCAAAGTCCGGGATACGAACACGGCGGGAATCCGCGTGAAACCGTCATGGCAGCTTCCTATCAGTACTGCGCAACAATCTCCTGGCGACTATCGAGCTCACCCGGCAGGACGATCCACTCCTTACCCGGATCGGTCTTGTCATATGTTTTGCCGTTCAGCAAGACGCTCTTGATGGATCTGGCCTGCGGATGACGGATGCGAAGATACGTGACCCGGGGCCGGTTGCGCGTGGGAGGATCGAACGTCACCTTGATATTCCCTTCCGCCGCGTGGGACTCATACTGCAAGGACAGCGGACCGAAACACGAAGCGGCTCGCTCGATCCCGATCCGCTGCCCGTCGGCGAGCCAGTAGCGAGGGATCGCCTGGCCAAGATAGAGATCGTCGCCCTGCTCGTTCACAAACATCAGGCGCAGCCAATACGTCGACTGGGCCTCGTCGGAGCTCTTGAAGTGATCGCCGCGCGGATGGCCCAGCTCGGGAAGCGAGTGCTCGTTGCACATGCGGATCCCGGGATAGAAGGCGGAGGCGAAGCCGTTGAAATAGGCGCGGAGGTAATGCTTGACGTCGTCGCGCCAAAGATACGGCAGCGGCCCATCGAGAAGATTGGCCTGCATCGAGAAACCTCCGCGGGAGAACCAGAAAGCGTCGTAGGCCGGGATCGAGTAGCCGTAGCGATCGGAAATGTAGAGGTTGTCCTCGTAGTCCTTGAGAATCCAGAGAGTCTCGGGCGCATCGGGAGCGAGCAGGCCGTAGGCGGGCAGAAATAGCGACCCTTCCAGCGTCTCCCGCAGCCAGCCGTGCGACCGCCCGCGCTCGTAGAGCCGGGACGGGATCTTCGGAACGTACGTGCCGTCGCGCAGCCGCACGACGGGACAGAGAATCCGCGACTCCGTGATGCCTCGCATGAAATCCTGGTAGTATGCACTCGCCTCCTGCTGCAATCGCTTGCCTTCGGGATGACCGAAATCCGCCAGCGCATCGGCCAACGCGCGAAAGCCCCAGACCGTCGCGCTGTTGGTGGCCAGCCAGTACCAATAGTCGGTTACATCCTCCAACGACCCGGCGGGCAACCAGCCATGCTGCAGCGGCTTGCCTCCGTCCGGATTGGCGGTCATCCCGGCCCGGCGCTCTCGAATGACCCATTCGCAGGCCTTGACCAGCCCCGGGGCCGCCTGGCTCATCCACGCTCGGTCGCGCGTGAGCCGCCAGTGCTGCGCCATGCCCCACATGACATAGCCGTGGCTCTTGTTGTAGCCGCCCGTCTCGTGTCCGCCGGCGCCGTAAAACTGGCCTTCGGAACTCTTGAAATTGCCCGGCATAGAGACGGAGCCCTGGTAGTGCAGGAAGGCGTCGTAGTTGTGCCGGGCCTGCTCGTGATGGCCCCGCCGGTCCAGATCGCTGATCATCATGACCGATTCGTTCGGGTAGACCCCGTAATGGAACGTGCCCACGTGGGCATGGAGATAATCCGTATCGAGCTCCTTGAAGCAGTTGACGAGCAGGTGACGCAGATGGGACTTATAGAAGTCGTTGAGCCAGGGCTCGGGCGTCTGGATTTGCGTGCCCTGCGCTGTCACATGCCGCCAGAAGGCGCACACGCGGGCGGCCTCTTTACCAAAGTCCAGACTGCCGGCCGCTGCGATCTCCTCGTCGGTCAGCAAAGTGATGGAGGGGATCGTCACGTGAAGCAGCGCAGTCTCGCCCGGCTTCAAGCTCCTCGTCCACGCCACGGCCTCGCCCTGCTGCGTGAGCCCCCCGTCCGTACTCACCAGCAAGCGCAGCCGCTGCCCGGCATCGGTGGCCGCCAGAATGCGATTCCCGTTGAGGACGAGCCTCTCGCGGCCGCCGGCGTCGGATGTGAACCGCAGCGAAGCGGTCCCTTCCTGTGCGTCGGACACGTTGGCCGCTCGCACCTGAATCAACAGCACCGTCGGGGTATCGAGGCCAATGTCACCCAAATCTACTAAGTCGGCCGCGAGGACCGTCTTCTGCTCGTAGTACACGGGCCCATCCTGCCACCAAGTGCGTACCACCGGCAGGTAACCTTCGTGCAGTTCCCGGCCGCCACGAAGCTCGCCGCGCGGGAAGCCGAACGAGATGCGCAGCCGGTCTGAATCCCAGAGCTTGCGATCACTGTCCCGGCTGCTCCGCTGCACGTTGAACCAGCGCCCGACGGAGGTGACTTCAATTTCGCCGTTCGGTTGCTGGCGCATCGTGTTGCGATTGCCGGGCAGTCCGTGTACGAAGAACAGCGGGTGCTTGAGCGGCATGTCGTTCCAGGCGCGAGACAGGGTCTGCTCGCTCTCGGCGGCCACGCGGTCGTAGACGGTCCGGCCGCTGTACTCCCGCCGAAGCGCATCGCGATAAGCATCGAGAGAGATCGCGTCATCCGCGTTCGTCACGAGCACACCCAGGTCGTCCACGAGGATGCGGTCGCCGCGCACCACTTCATCGGCGGCGAAGGAGAACGACCTGGCGCCGGCCCGGACCGTGACGATCGTCCGGTCGTAACGACCGTCAATTGGATCGACGGCCATCACGACATCGGCTTCGATACCGCCGCCGTTCGACTGTTTCAACGTCCATCCCAGGTCCGGCTGCACTGTGACGGAGTCTCCTTCGATGGCTCGCACCGCTGTCACCCGCCCATTATAGACCTCCAGACGACCTGACCGCTTTGCGTCCGATTTCAGCGACACCTCACGGGGCTCGCCAAACTGGATTCGAACCCGCAGAGGCTTGCAGGCCGATTCCGTATATACGCGCAAGCGCGCGGGCCGATTTACCTCGCCCTCGCGCAACACGCGAACGGCCAACGTCTTGCGGTATCGGACTCCCTCGCCCTCCAGCCCCCGAATCTCCTGCGAGGACGTTGGAGCGAAGGTGAACTCGTAGGCATCGCCGGTACGCCGAACGTCGGCCTTCGCCGTGATCCAGCGACCGTTCGTCCAGTCATCCATGGCGTCCCAGCCGACGCCTCCGGCACCGCGCTCAACCTGAAGCGGGTCGGCCTTGCCGTTCCAGACCCTGTGCCAGTACTGTAACTGAAGCTGCCCCGCTTCCGGCCGACTCTGCTCAAACGCAACGACCACGCGCCGAATCTTCCGCGGCTCCGTCCAGCGGACTCCATCGGCCGTGCGAAAAGCAAAGGGCGCGATGTCGAACGACGCCCCGGGAACACCCGGGTCCGCACACGATGCGCCCCGGACCTGGCCGTAAGTATTCAGTAGCAGTAACGACATGCACAAAACAGAAGTTCTCATGTATCGGACCCTTTCTCATGCCTGCAAGCCTTGGATCGGCCGGATGATGGACACCATCCTACCGATTTGTGCGCCCGTGGCAAGGCCGCAAGCAAGGCCGAATATGTGATGTGTCGGACGGCGTTTTCCGGCAGGATCAATCTCTTCTATCACCCCGAGCGCCCTACTTGTCACCCCGAGCGAAGTCGAGGGGTCTGGACACAAAGGAAAGGCACGCCTCGTCCGCAGGCAGATGCCTCGGCTCCGCTCGGCATGACAAGGGAAGGGGGAGACTCGACTCCACATGAGCGATACCGCCACGATATACAAACACACACGCTGTGATCAGCGGCGCGATCGCCGATCGAATCCGGAAACGATCTCTTGCAGTCAGATCGAGCCCTTGTTAACCTCTTTGTGTGTCGGCGTATACGTTGGGCGCCATGTCCACGCTTGCGTGGACATGGCTTGCTGAGAGGCGACCAGCGCTCGTACGACACACAGATGCTCAGAGGAGTTGGGAGGTAGTGGTTTATGATCGGTGATCTGATTGACTTTCGATTGGCCCGCATCATCCTCGTATCGCTGTGCGGCGTTATCATCGCATGGCCGGCGAATGTGCGCGGCGCCGAGGCGCCCGCTTCCGAAAAGAAGATCGTCTTTCTGCCGGGGCGGCAAAGTCACGGTTGGAGCGGCCACGCCTATACCGCCGACTGCAAGCTGCTCGCCCGGATTCTCAACGACAACGTGCCGGCAATCGAAGCCACAGTCCTCGAAGGCGGCTGGCCCAAGGACATCCGCGTGCTGGACGGCGCCGCGGCGGTCGTAATCGCCTGTGACGGCAACGGCCTGCTCGGCTCCGAATCCAACTGGCAAGCCCTGGACGATCTCGCGAACAAAGGCATGGGAATCGCCTTCATCCACTACGCGCTCGACCCGGGCACGCGCTACGGAAAGTACCTGCTCGACTGGATTGGGGGCTATTATGAGCAGCACTGGTCGGTGAATCCATCGTGGCTGGCGGCATTCACCTCCCTGCCCGAACATCCGATCACGCGGGGCGTCAAGCCGTTCCAGATCCACGACGAGTGGTACTATCACATGCGGTTTCGCGAGCCGATGAGCCACGTGACACCGATCCTGACGGCCGCACCGCCTGATAGCACGCGCAAACGCCCGGATGGGCCGCATAGCGGCAATCCGACGGTTCGCTCGCGCATCGGAATGCCCGAGCACGTCGCGTGGGCGTATGAGCGCCCGGATGGAGGACGCGGGTTCGGCTGCACCGGCGGGCACACCCACTGGGTCTACGCCCAGAACGATTTCCGCAAGCTGATGCTCAACGCCATGTGCTGGATCGCCGGCGTCGAGGTCCCGCCCGACGGCGTGCCCACACGAACGCCGACGGTCGCAGAAATGGAAGCCAACCTGGAGGGCGACCGTCCCACGGACTGGGGGCCCGACAGAACCGCCCAGATCATTAACCAGATGAACCAACCATAGGTGAAATGATGAACAGAGCGATATGGAAAGGCTATGCCGTCGTCCTTCTTGCCGTCCTGACGTACTCGACAGGTCTGAGTGCTGAGAGCGCCGTCCGATTGGTCGTCCATGCCGACCGACCCGGCGCCGCGATCAGTCCTGTCATGTACGGCATCTTCTTCGAAGACATCAATTTCGGCGCCGACGGCGGTCTCTACGCCGAGCTGGTCAAGAACCGCGCCTTCGAGTTCCCCGATCCGATGATGGGCTGGAAAGAGGTCAAACAAGGCTCGGCAACCGGATCGTTGAAGATCCTGGACCAGGATCCGCTCAACAGCGTCAGTCCGCACTATCTGCGCCTCAAATCCGACTGGGCCGCCGACGGCTACGGCATCGCGAACGATGGCTTCAGCGGCATCGGCGTGCGCGAGGGCCAGGAGTATGTGTTCTCCGCGTTCGCACGCGGCGGACGGGCGGTGGCGCTGCGAATCGAATTAACGGCGCCGGATGGACGCATTCTGGCAACGGCGAAGATAAAAGGCTTCGACGCCGACTGGACGAAGAAAACGGCGACTCTGCGTCCCGCGGTCACGGAAGCTCGGGCTCAACTGCGCGTTCTCATGGGCACGCCCGCCGGCTTGGTCGATCTCGACATGGTGTCGTTGTTCCCGAAAGAAACGTGGAGGGGCCGACCCAACGGATTGCGGGCTGACCTCGTGCAGTGGCTGGCGGACCTCAAGCCGGGCTTTCTGCGTTTTCCCGGCGGATGCATCGTCGAAGGCCGCTACCTCAGCACGCGGTATCAGTGGAAGAACACCATCGGCAAGCCCGAAGAACGGCGGCTGATCATCAATCGATGGAACGACGAGTTCAGGCACCGCCCCGCTCCCGACTACTTCCAGACCTTCGGCCTCGGTTTCTACGAGTACTTCCTGTTGGCCGAGGACATCGGGGCCGAGCCGCTGCCGATCCTCAATTGCGGCATGGCCTGCCAGTTCAACTCGGGCGAGCTGGCGCCGCTCGACGAGCTCGAACCCTACATCCAGGACGCCCTCGACCTTCTCGAGTTCGCCAACGGCCGGGCGGACAGCCCATGGGGCCGCAAGCGGGCCGAGATGGGCCACCCCAAACCGTTCAACGTCAAATTCCTCGGCGTCGGCAACGAGCAGTGGGGCCCGCAGTATATCGAACGATACAAGCCTTTCGTCAAGGCGCTCAAGGACAAGTTCCCAGAAGTGCAACTGATCGCGGCTGCCGGCTCCGACCCGACGATCTTCCCCAACGGCGTCAAGGAGGTCAAGTACCTGTGGGAGCAATTCCGCAAACTCAACGCCGAGATCGTCGACGAGCACTTCTATCGCAACCCGGATTGGTTCCTGGACAGCGCCCGTCTCTACGACGATTACGACCGCAACGGGCCGAAGGTGTTCGTAGGCGAGTACGCCGCTCAGAGCGTGGGCGTCGCCAGTCCCGACAACCGCAACAACTGGCAATGCGCCCTGGCCGAGGCGGCGTTCATGACCGGCCTGGAGCGCAACGCCGACCTCGTCATCATGAGCTGTTACGCCCCGCTGTTCGGCCACGAGGACCGCTGGCAGTGGCGGCCGGACATGATCTGGTTCGACAACCTCACCTCCTACGCCACGTGCAACTACTACGTGCAGCAGTTGTTCAGTCACCACGCCGGCGACGTGGTTCTGCCCGTGACGGTCAGCGGCCAGGAGCCGGCCTCCGTCAAGCAGCCGGGCCTGTACGTCACCTCCAGCCGCGATTCGAAGGCCGGCGAGATCATTCTCAAGGTCGTCAACAGCGCGGACAAACCCATCAGCGCCGATGTGCAGATTGACGGCGGCATGCGCATCGCGCGCCGGGGTACGCAAATCGTATTGGCGGGTAAGAACCTCACCGATGAGAACTCTCTCGCCGAGCCGAAGAAGGTCGCGCCGATTACCTCGCGATTGCGACGCGCGGGCGCAGAATTCACTCATACGTTCGCGCCCTACTCGTTCACCGTGCTTCGTCTGAGAGTCAGAGATTGACGCCGCGTCCATGCGTTGTCCGGCGGCTTATAGGTAGGGAATCTCATGAAGAACCCTTTGATCGGCATTGCGCTCGCACTGGCCCTTTCCAGTGTCACGGTGGCGGCCGTGCAGCTTGAATCGCCTGATGGCAATTTCGTGGTGACGTTCGACGTCAGGGACTTCGCCGGCGTCGCGGGCTGCCCGTGCTATCGCGTGGACTATAGGGGCCGACCGGTCATCGTGGATTCTCGTCTTGGCCTCGAAATCGAGGGCGCCCCGTTGGACCATGAGCTCGCCCTCGCTGGGCAAGCGACCGACCGGCACGATTCCACCTGGAAACCGGTGTGCGGCGAGCGGGCGGAGATTCGAGACCACTACAATCAAGTCCTGATCGAGCTCAGGGAGACCTCGGCGCCGCACCGTATCCTCCATCTGACCTTCCGCGCGTACAGCGAGGGCGTCGCATTCTGCTACACGGTGCCGAAACAGGAAGGAATGGAAGCCGCGCACATCGGGCGCGAGCGCTCGGAATTCCGCTTCCGCGCGGACTATGCCGCCTGGGCAACGTACGCGGGGCAAGGGGCGTATGAGAAGGTCGCCCTGAGCGAGGTCAAGCCGGGCTGCGAGCGACCGCTGGTGGTGCAAATCGCGGACGATCTCTATGCAGCGCTCGCCGAGGCGGCGCTGGTGGACTACGCGCGCATGAAATTCGCGCCGCTTCCAGACGCGGCGTACAGCCTCGTGAGTCACCTGGACGGGGAGGTCGAATCGCCGCTCCCACTCACGACGCCCTGGCGGGTGATCATGGCGGCGGACAGCCCGGGGCAACTGCTCGAAAACAACTTCATCATTCTGAACCTCAACGCGCCGTGCGCGATCGCCGAGACGTCCTGGATCAAGCCGGGCAAAGTCATCCGTGAGGTTAGCCTGACGACGGCCGGCGGCAAGGCCTGTGTGGACTTCGCCGCCAAGCGCGGGCTGCAATACGTCGAGTATGACGCCGGCTGGTACGGGCCCGAAGATGATAATGCTTCGGACGCGACCACCGTCACCCTGGACCCCAAACGCTCCAAAGGCCCCCTGGACCTGCACGAGGTCATCCGCTACGCCGACGAGCGAGGTATCGGCATCATTGTCTACGTGAACCACCGGGCGCTGGAGAGACAGCTCGACGAGCTTCTGCCCCTCTATAGGAAATGGGGCGTCAAGGGGATCAAGTTCGGTTTCGTCAACGTCGGCTCGCAGAAGTGGACGAGCTGGCTGCACGAGGCGATTCGCCAGGCCGCCGCGCACGGCTTCATGGTGGACGTGCACGATGAGTACCGTCCGACCGGCTACGGTCGTACGTACCCGAACCTGATGACGGTCGAGGGCGTCCGCGGCGATGAGACGCGACCGACGAACGAGACGACACTGACCTACGCCTTCACGCGGATGCTGGCCGGCTACGCGGACAACACCGTATGCTGGACCGACCGGCGGGTGGTGGAGAATTCGACATACGCCTACCAATTAGCCAAGCCTGTGTGCCTGTTCAGCCCGTGGCAGTTTCTGTTCTGGTACGACCGGCCCGACCGCATCGCCCAGACGCCGGAGCTGGAGTTCTACAGACACATGCCCACGACGTGGGATGAGACGAAGGTGATTCACGGCCGTATCGGCGAATACGCCGTGATCGCACGCCGCAAAGGCCACCAGTGGTTCATCGGCTGCATGAACGGCTCCGAGCCGCACACATTCGATGTACCGCTGAGCTTTCTCGACGCGACCCACCGATACGTGGCGCACATCTACAGCGACGATCCCACGATCCGCACAGCCACCCACGTTAGGGTCGAACATCGCCCGGCCGACAGCCAGACCGTGCTGAACATCGTGCTCCCCGCCCGCGGCGGACAAGCGATCCATATTACCCCGACAGCGGACCGCTGAACGAATGGGAGTATTATCGTCTGCACGCCACATCACCGGCGTCCGGACGTGACAAATCGCGGGCGATACGGTAGAGTCAAAGCTCGACGCCCGGTCATCTACTGACGGGCAGGTCCACGGAAGATCGTATGAGTCGAGCAAGCTGGAGGTCCGGATGAAAGCTGCGACGGCATTGAGGCGATGGGACGCGATACTGATGTGTATTCTGCTGGCTCATTTTGGGGCCGGTGCGGCTAAGTCCGAGTCTGTTCTCCCTCCCCCCATCAACGAGCCGGCAATGACGGAACGCACGGAAGCTGACCCGCGGGTCCGACGGTACGTTCTGCCGGCCCGGATCGTGTGGCATAGCGGCGCCGACACGGTGGAAAACGCCCAGGCGCTGCTGAGCAAGCGCAGCGGACAGGTCACGCTCGATGCATCGAATCCGTGCGTCCTGCGCAGCAACGCGAAGAAAGGCGCCCTCCTGCTGGATTTCGGCAAGGAGCTGCACGGCGGCGTGCAGATCATGGTCTGGCACACGAAGGACAATAAGCCGGTCCGGCTCCGCGTTCGGTTCGGCGAGTCGGCCAGTGAAGCAATGGCCGAATTCGGCGGCGAGAAGAATACCACGAACGACCACGCGATCCGCGATCAGAGCATCCTCGTCCCGTGGCTGGGCACGGCCGAGATCGGCAACACCGGATTTCGCTTCGTACGGATCGACCTGGTTGATGCAGACAGCTTCGCGCAGCTCAAGGCCGTCCGCGCGGTCTTCCTCTACCGCGACCTGGAGTACAAAGGCTCGTTCCGCTGCAACGACGAGAGGCTCAATCGTATCTGGCGGACCGGGGCGTACACGGTCCATCTGAATATGCAGGATTACCTGTGGGACGGCATCAAGCGCGACCGGCTCGTCTGGATCGGCGACATGCACCCCGAAACGATGACGATCTGCGCCGTCTTTGGAAACAACGAGGTCGTGCCGAAGAGCCTGGATCTCATCCGCGACGAGACGCCGCTGCCCAAATGGATGAACGGCATCAGTTCTTACTCCATGTGGTGGGTCCTGCTCCATCATTCCTGGTACATGCACACGGCGGACAAGGACTATCTGCGGCAGCAGCGACCTTATCTGACGGGCCTGCTCGACCTGCTGGCGAAACAGGTCGGGCCGGACAATCGCGAGACGCTGCCCTCCTGGCGTTTTCTCGACTGGCCGACCGCGGAGAACCCGCCGGCCATTCACGCCGGCCTGCACGCGCTGTTGGTGATGACGCTGACGAACGGCGCGAAGCTGTGCGACGTCCTCGACGAAAGCGAAACACGAGACAAATGCCTTGGCGCCGTTGAGAAGCTCCGCAAGCATGTCCCCGACCCCTGCGACAGCAAGCAGGCGGCGGCCCTGATGGCGCTGGCCGGATTGGAGGATGCCGATAAGCTGAATCGCGAGGTCATGGCCGTGGACGGGGCGCATCGAATGTCCACCTTCTACGGCTACTACGTGCTCCAGGCGCGAGCCCTGGCGGACGATTACCAGGGCGCTCTGGATTGTATCCGGCAGTACTGGGGGGGCATGCTCGATCTCGGCGCCACGACGTTCTGGGAGGATTTCGACCTCGATTGGACCGCCAATGCGGCGCGCATCGATGAGCTGGTTCCTGAGGGCAAGAAGGATATCCACGGCGACTTCGGTAACTACTGCTACAAGGGCTTCCGGCACAGCCTGTGTCACGGGTGGGCCTCCGGGCCCACGGCGTGGCTCTCCGAGCACGTCCTGGGCGTGACCATCGTCGAGCCCGGCTGCCGCGTCGTGAGAATCGAGCCCCATTTGGCCGATCTAAAGTGGGCGGAGGGGACCTTTCCAACGCCGATGGGAGTCATCAAAATCCGGCACGAGAAGCGCCCCGACGGCACCGTGCGCAGTGACATTCAGGCCCCCGCCGGGGTGAAGATCGTAAGACCGTAAGAGATCTGATACAGGAGAGATTCGGATGAAAGCTATCGCAGCCGCCCTGCTTCTATCGTTGGCCTTGCTGGCTCCGCAGACCGCGCAAGCAAGCCGCATTGACTTAGCAGGCACATGGTCGTTCCAACTGGACCGCGCGGACTCGGGCGAGGCAGAGAAATGGTTCGATGGCAAGCTCCCGGAGACCATCGCACTGCCCGGCGTGCTCACGGCTCAGGGGTACGGAGATCCCCCGTCCATGGAAACGCAGTGGATCGGGAACATCAATCAGGTCTGGCATGAGGACCCGTACTACGAGCAGTATCAGAGGCCGGATAATTTCAAGATGCCCTTCTGGCTCCAGCCGGACCGACACTACGCCGGTGCGGCATGGTACCAGCGGCGAATCGAAATCCCCTCCGACTGGCGAGGGAAACGAGTCACTCTGTTCCTGGAGCGGCCGCACTGGAAGACGACCGTCTGGCTGGACGATCGCTGTCTCGGCTCGCAGGACAGAATGGGTACGCCCCACTTCTACGAGCTCGGTGCGGATCTGCGCCCCGGCAGACATCAACTGACCATTCGTGTCGATAACCGCATGATCGTGGACGTCGGCGTAAATGCTCACAGCATCTCCGACCATACCCAGGGCAACTGGAACGGGATCGCCGGACGCATCGAGCTGCAAGCGACGGATGCGGTGTGGATTGACGACGTGCGCGTCTATCCGAATGTTGAGAAACGAACGGTTGATGTAACGGTGAAGCTGGGCAACCTGACGGGCCAAGCCGGTACCGGCGCCGTATCGGTCCGCGTCCCGGGGGCGAGCAGCCGGACGTTGTCCGTTCCGGTCTCGTGGTCGGCGCAAGGCGGGCAGGCTCGATGCACCTATGACATGGGCCGCGACTGCCGCTTGTGGGACGAGTTCCATCCGTCGCTGTACGAGATGATTGTCGCGCTGGACGGGCAAACGTTGAGCCCTCGCTACCAGGACGAGGCAGCGGTCCGATTCGGCATGCGCGAGCTCGGAACCGAGGGCACGCGCATCACCATCAACGGCAAGTCGATATTCCTTCGAGGCACGCTGGAGTGTTGCATCTTCCCGCTGACGGGGCACCCTCCGACCGACGTGGACTCGTGGAAGCGAATCATCCGCGTGTGCAAGGCCCACGGCCTGAATCACATCCGGTTCCATTCGTGGTGCCCCCCGGAGGCGGCTTTCGTCGCCGCCGACGAGCTGGGCTTCTACTACCACGTCGAGTGCTCCGCCTGGGCAACGGTCGGCAACGGCGGGCCGTTCGACAAGTGGCTGTACGAGGAGAGCGAAGCCATGATCAAGGCCTACGGCAATCACCCCTCCTTCACCTTCATGGCCTACGGCAACGAGCCCGGCGGCCGGAACCAGAACAAGTTCCTCGGTGACTTCGTGACGTACTGGAAGCAGCGCGACCCGCGACGGCTGTATACGTCCGCCGCCGGCTGGCCGCTGATCCCGGAGAATGATTATCACAGCACGCCGGCGCCGCGCATCCAGCAGTGGGGCCAGGGGTTGGGCAGCCGTGTCAACGCCGGACCCGCCGAGACGATGACCGACTACAGCGACTTCGTCAGGCAGCACAGTGACACGCCGGTCGTCAGCCACGAGATCGGGCAGTGGTGCGTCTACCCGAACTTGGAGGAGATGAAGAAGTACACCGGGCTGCTCAAGGCCAGGAACTTCGAAATCTTCCGGGAGCAGCTCGAACGAAACGGCATGTTGCACCAGGCCCGCGACTTTCTCATGGCCTCGGGCAAGCTTCAGGCCTTGCTCTACAAGGAAGACATCGAGTCGGCCCTGCGCACGCCAGGCTTCGGCGGGTTCCAACTGCTGGACCTGCACGACTTCCCCGGCCAGGGCACCGCTCTGGTCGGCGTGGTGGACCCGTTCTGGGATTCCAAAGGGTACATCACCGCCGAGGAGTATCGACGCTTCTCAGGTCCAATTGTCCCGCTGGCGCGCCTCGAACGGCGCATCTTCGAGAGCGGCGAGACGTTGAACGCCCGAATCGACTTGGCTCACTTCGGACCGTCCGACTTGCGCGACGTCACGCCGAAGTGGGCGCTCCGCAATGCGCGACGCGTCGTCGCCGAGGGCAACCTCCCCAAACAGACGCTGAACACGGGAACGCTCAGCACGATCGGTGAAGTGCAGGTCAGGATAAAGGCCGTCGATCGTGCTGAGAAGCTGAATCTCGAAGTCTCGATCCCCGGCACGGACGCGGCGAATGACTGGGACCTCTGGGTGTTCCCCAAGGAAGCCCCGGCCGAACCCGTTGCAGACGTCCTGATTGCGAGGGAGCTGAACGAGACGGTGGCCGACCATCTCGAAAAAGGCGGCAAGGTCCTGTTGCTGCCGCCCGCACAAGCGATCCGAAACGACGAACGGCATCCGATCCGCATGGGCTTTTCGAGTATTTTCTGGAACACGGTCTGGACCAACTGGCAGGCCCCCCACACGCTGGGCATCCTGTGTGACGCGAACCATCCGGCCCTCGCACGGTTTCCAACGGAGTACCACTCGAACTGGCAATGGTGGGAACTGGTGCACAACGCCGCACCGTTCATTCTCACCGCCCACCGTGATCTGCAACCTATCGTTCAGGTGGTTGACGACTGGGTCACCGCCAGGAAGCTCGCCCTCGCGTTCGAGGCCCGTGTGGGCAAGGGCAAGCTCCTTGCGTGCAGCAGCGATCTCGTCAACGATCTGGACAAGCGCCCCGTCGCCCGGCAGATGCGCCGCAGCCTCCTGGCCTACATGGCCGGCGCCGAATTCGACCCTGGATACACGCTAACGCTGGGACAGATGCGCGGACTGATGAAGACGCCAAGCCCATTGCAGAAGCTCGGCGCCACGATCACGGCGGACAATCATCACCCCAACCATGCTCCCGCGCTGGCCCTTGACGGCGATCCGGCGACCATCTGGCACACGAACTGGGAGCCAATGGCCGCACCGCCGCACTATCTTGTTCTCGACCTGAAGCAGACGGTCCGGCTGAAAGGTCTGACGTACCTCCCCCGGCAGGATATGACCAACGGCCGCATCGCCAACTACGAGGTTTGCGTCAGCATCGACGGCGAAGATTGGGACACGCCCGTCGCGTCGGGCACATGGTCCGACGGCCCGTCGATAAGGACCGTGCAGTTCGACAAGACCCTGAGCGCCCGGTTCGTGAAGCTGGTCGCTCTCAGCGAAGTCAACGGTCGGCCGTTCGCCTCAGCAGCGGAGCTGGATATCCTGTTCGAGTAAGGAGACCGGCAATGAAGATGACATCCGCAACGATCGTTTTCATCATGACGACAGCATTCGCCTTGAACGCCTTCGCAACGGATAGCGCGCGAGTCCATGTGGATCGCCCCTTCCTCCAGGATCACAGTGAGAAGGTCCCGCTCGCGCCCACGATGGCTGACGCAAAGCTGATGAAGGTCCGCGCGGATCGCAATGGACGGATCGTCGTCCTGTCCGACAAGGGGCTCTTGAAGGTCCACGAGGGCCAACTCGTGCCCGATCGCCTCCATCGCCCGCTTGCAGACATGCACATCCGCGACATGGACGTTCAGCAAGACGACTTCGTGTACCTGACCGACGAACAGGTGTTGAGCAACGCCTGGGCCGGTCGGATCCTCGTGGAACACCAGGTGCCGGGTGCGCGTTTGCTGGCAATCGGCGGCGACTCGGACTTCCTGGTCGTCGGAGATGGACAGGTCGTCCTCTTTCGCCAGGGTGAGCCGTTCCGGAGCTGGCAAGTCGGCACAACGGCAGTGAAACAGGCAATATTCGATGGGGAGCAAAAGCAGTATCTGCTACTGACCGACAGAGGTTTCGAATTATTGAGGCACGCCGGACAGGGACGCGCGATCTTCGAGGCCATCGTCCTGAATTGTCTCGCGTATGCCAACAACGGTCGCACGCTCCTGATAGGCACGTCCGACGGATATTTTCCGCTGGACCCGAATGCCTTTGAGGCGCAGCCGATGGTGACAAAACTGCCCTGCACCGACATCGCCTGCATCCGCGCGATTGGCGAGAAGGTCTGGTTCGGGACGGCCCGGGGAGCATTTGCCCGGCATCCGGATGGACAGATTGATTACTACGCATCAGGACGGTGGCTCGTGGATGATGCGGTCGTCGACATCCAGCCCGGCCCGGAGCAGTCGGTCCTGATCCTGTCCAAAGGCGGGCTCAGCACCATTCGCTTTCAGCCGATGACGCTCGCCGACAAGGCCGAGCACTTCGACAGGCTCACGCGCACGCGTCACATTCGCTACGGGTTCAACAGCGACTTCGCCATGAGCGAGCCGGGGGATCTTTCGACGGGAACGCTGATCGACACGGATAACGACGGCCTCTGGACCGCCATGTACTTAGCCGGCGAGCTGTTTCGCTACGCCGTCACGAAGTCGGACGAGGCACTGCACAACTGCTATGAAGCGTTCGAAGCGATGGAGCGACTGACGCAGATCACCCCGATGGAGGGCTTCCCGGCACGATCGTTCGAGCGGGCAGGCTATCAGGTCGCCGACAAGTCTCGCTGGCACGTCGCCGAAGACAAGCGGTGGGCGTGGAAGGGAACGACCAGCAGCGACGAGATCGTCGGCCATTTCTTCGTCTATGCGATCTTCGCGGAGCTTGCGCCCGACGAGAGCTGGCGCGAGCGGGCCGTGACGCTCATCGATGACATCATGAGCCATATCGTTCGCAACAACTGGTATCTGATCGATCTGGACGGCAAGCCGACGCAGTGGGGCCGGTGGCATCCGGAATACGTCAACAGCTTCCCGCGTCAGGTCGGCGACCGCCGGCTCAACTCCGCCGAGATCATCGCCTTCCTCCAGACGGCCTATCACTTCACCAACAAGCAGCTCTACCGGGAGAAGGCCTTCGAGCTGCTCGAAGACCACGGCTATCTCGACAACATCACGATTCCCATAGAGGATCTGGGCCGCGTGCCGGGTATCGACCTCACGACGGAGTGGAACCATTCCGACGACGAGCTGGCCTTCCTGAGCTACTGGAACCTGTACCGGTATGCCTTCACACCTGAGCTGCGCGAGCAGTATCGCCGGGCCATTCGGGACCATTGGGAGATCGAGCGGCCGGAGAAGAATGCACTGTGGAACTTCATCTACGCCGCCACCGGGGCCGAGGAGTTCGACTTGGATGAGTCCGTCTGGACCCTCCGCGAGTTCCCGCTCGACACCGTGAGCTGGACGGTGCGAAACAGCCATCGTCGGGACCTGCAGTTCCTGGGCGCCAACTTCCGAGAGCAGAGCACAAGCACCGTGCTGCCTCCCGACGAGCGGCCGATGAGCAAGCACAACGGCAACGCTTTCCGCCTCGACGGCGGCGACGGCGGCCGGCAGGAGTTCAGCGGCGATATCTACCTCCTGCCCTACTGGCTGGGCCGCTACTTAGGTGTCATCCGCTGAACTGCGCGGGATAGCGGCCAGGCTCGATGTTCCACCCGCGGACGCTCAAGACAGGCCTCCGTGTCGTCGCTGGGAACGTCGCCGTGACGGTCCTCGTTTCGTTCGGCAGCAGGCTGACGTAATTGTCCTGCCAGAAGATCGGCACGACCGGCTCGCCGATGTCTTCATCGATCAGCAACAGCTCGACGAAGAAGGCGATCCGCTCGCTGCGATTGATCAGCTTAGCCGAAATCACGCCCTCCCGTTCGTTTGCTTCGATGCGGTGTTCAACATCGATTTCCGCCGGGGACAGGTCATTCAGTAGGGTCAGGTCGGCGTATTGTCTGCTGGGCGTGTAATACTCCCAGGGCGTGACTTTCGCTTCGTAGTCGAGCACATCGAGCCTTGTCGAGAGCCAGTAGAAATTGTTCGCGACCTGCACGCCGGTCGCGTCCAGCAGGCGAAGAGAGAGGAAGTAGGTCGTGCTGATCGCATCGAAACGGGGTAGTGTGAAGATGCTCTTTGACGGGTCGCGCCCCGTCTCTACCGGCAAATGCGACGCGAGGAACAGCCGTGACTCAATGTCATAGATACGTATATCCGCCGTGAGACTCGTGGGGTGGGCTGTGCCCACCACCGAAGGCCCGGACGCGCAGGAATCGGTGGGCATGGCCCACCCTACGACACGCGGCTCATTCACCAGGTAGATGCTCTGGTCGCCGTAGTGGTAGACGAGCTGCACCGGCTCACAGGCCTTCTTGACGGCGTAGAACGCGCCGGTGGGCATCCCGAACCAGTCGTAGAGCTGCCAGTACATCTTGGGCCAGGCGGCGTTGAGCATCCACTGAATCACGCCGGTCGCGCGGCCCCTGTTCACGCGAAACGCCTCGAACATCGGCCGCAGCAGCTCATAGTTCATCGCCTGCGCCTTGCGTGCGAATTCCTCAATCGTACTTGCCTCGCCGTACCTTCTTGCGAGAGCCTCCCGGTACTCGTCCAGCGTATTGAACTCATTCAGGCCGCAATGAAAGTCCCAGCATTCATCGATCGGCCATAGATGCTCCGGCGGGATCATCCTCCTCAGGCTTTCGAGCGTGGGCACGACCGCGCCGGGCGACGTCTCCGTGTTGAAGCCGTAGGCCCCGCCGCGCCGCGTGTCGGTGTACCAGTACACGGGCGGCGTGTACTCATAGGGCCCGAGCATCTTCATGCCGGTGCCGCCGCTGATCTCGCTGACAATCTCCTCGCGCGTGACAATCCGCTGCTCGCTGCCGACCCCGCCTGTCGAGGCAAGATACGGACGCGTGGGATCGTATCTGCGGAAGGTCTCCACGTACCTTCTCTCCAGCGGTGGGGCCGGAATCTTGTCGCTGGCGACGGCCCAGACGAAGATGCTCGGATGATTTCGCAACCACAGCAATTGATCCTGCCACGACCGGCTGAGCAGGTCGACATCCTCCGGCGAGACCGCTCCGCCGTAGCGCTCGTCGACCGGCTTGCCGAGGTACTGCTCGTGCTCCCAGTGGCAGTTCCAGCCGACCATCACGAGGATGCCATATTCGTCGCAGAGGTCGTAGAGTGTCGAATCGTTGCCCCAGACGCCTTCGCAGCGAATGCAGTTCAGGTTCATGTGCCGGACGTAGCGCAGCTCGGCGTCGATTGTCTCGCGCGTATCCGCCAGAAGCAGATCATCCGTCCAGCCGGCCCCCTTGATGAGCACTTCTCTGCCATTGATCTTGAATCCACGATGGCCGTCCGGCGTCCGGTAGTCCGCGACTTCGCGAATGCCGAAGGAAAGGGATCGCTCATCGGAAACCTTCGTGTCGGCGACGAACCGC
>CBFDBY010000039.1:0-46912 GCA_965603165.1 uncultured Phycisphaerae bacterium | reverse complement strand
ACATCATGACCCACACGAACATCCCCGTCCTCGGCCACGCCGACGGCATCTGCCACGTCTACGTCGCCGCCGACGCCGACCTCGACATGGCCGAGCGGATCGTCGTCGATTCCAAGTGCCAGTACGTCGCCGTCTGCAACGCCGCCGAGACCCTGCTCGTCGACGCCGCCTGCGCCGACGCCTTCCTGCCCCGCGTCAAGGCCGCCCTCGAGGCCCAGCACTGCCGCCTCAAAGGCTGCCCCCGCACCCGCGCCGTCATCGACTGCGAGCCCGCCACCGAAGCCGACTGGTCCACCGAGTACCTCGACCTGATCCTCTCGATCAAGGTCGTCGACGGCCTCGACGCCGCCATCGAGCACATCAACCGTTACGGCTCAGGCCACACCGACGCCATCGTCACCGCCGACAAGGAAAAGGCCGAGACCTTCATGAACCTCGTCGATTCCGCCGACGTCTTCTGGAACTGCTCCACGCGTTTCTCCGACGGCTACCGTTACGGCCTCGGCGCCGAAGTCGGCGTCAGCACCAACAAAATCCACGCCCGAGGCCCCGTAGGCCTCGACGGATTAGTCATCTACAAATGGAAGCTCCTCGGCAAAGGTCAAGTCGTCGCCGATTACACAGGCCCCGATGCCCGAAAGTTTACACATAAGAAACTCCGGTAGGAGCTTCGGCGATAAGTGAGAAGTGAGACGTGAGAAGTGAGAAGCTGGAGCGCAACCGGCGAGATATAGAGGCGTTAGTGAAGGATCCCATCTTACCTATCACATATCACCTATTGCGGAGGTGCATCATGGTTCAGCCCGGTTATACGGATTAGGGAAGATTCTTGCTCGCCTGTCAAAATAGGGTAGCGCCAGCTCTGAGCATCTGACATACTCTTGAAAAGACAGGACGACCTGTCGGATGCACATCAAGCTCCACCATCCGGAAGACCTGATGCGACTGCGCCAGCGCAGCCACCAAGAACGCGATGCCAAGCAGCGAAACCGCTATCGAGCTGTTCTGCTGGCTATTGAGGTCACGAATCTGTGCCACGGCGACTCTGAGGTAGCCCTGTCTCATACGTCCTCGCGATTGGCGCCGCTCTGGGCGTGCTTCTGAGTCGCCCAGGCGCGGCACTGCCGCACACCGTCTCACTACCACATGCGCCAGATGCCAAACAACCCGAATGCCACCGCGACTGCGAACACCCAGTCCGGCAATGACGCCATATGGGTATACAGAAACACGGGCAGAAGAATGACCGCGATGACACAGACTGCTCCCACGAGACAGGTACGGCGCTGGCGTCTAAGGGCGCGACGCACCGCGCCCATTTCGCCGATTCCGACTATGTCGGCAATCGCTTCAACAGGTGGCGCACCGACCCTGTTGGCCACGCGGCTGACCACGGCCGCGCGCGTCGCCTTGTCGAGATGGTCCAAGCATCCCTGTGGAAGGGGCACGAACCGATAAACCCATCGGCCGACAAACGATGCAATGAAGACAATCGCGGCCGGAAATCGCCAGTCGCTTAACACCTCACCTATACGTTGCCACATCATCGTTCTCCAGTCGGTACCCCAGACAGCCAAGGCTGCAGCGATGAGGATTCACAAACACACAATCCGCGATTGTTCAACTCGACAACCTGTACAGATCGACAGAATGCAATAGCCCACGAGGCTGAAAGTCATTCTTGACCAGTTCTAATCCCTTGGGCGCGCCCAGTGCCCCAAACACATCCGCGGTCACGATGATGCCACCCATGTCTCCGTAGAGATCAGCCTCGGAGCAAACGCGCGATACCTCAACCATCTTCGTGCCCACCGCCGACCCCTGGCCGCCAAACCGGCCGAATCCAACGTGGCCATATGATATGGCCACCCGGCAGGCAAACAAGCCCTGCCCGGACCGGCCCGGACCCAGTTCGTGCAGCTTGGGGCGCACGTCTGAATCGTCCCCGAAATTCGCCGTAAGCACGCGAGCCTGCTGTGCAAAAGCGACGGCGCGCTGGCAGACTTCCGCACGCTCTGCCTTCTCCTGTTCGACCCCAAACAGGGCGATGATGCCATCGCCCGTGAACTTATCGAAGAACCCCCTCCTTCTTTCCACCTCAGTTTGCAGCATGGTCGCATACCTGCCAAATACGCCCGGGCGACTGGCGAAATCCAATGTCCCCAGTATCTGCGTGCTCCTGATCAGATCCACAACCACGATGGCCGCCGTACGCGTCTTGGGTTCCTCGGGAATCTGTATCCTCGACGCTCCTTCGTCGACTTTCGGAAGCGCCGTAAGACGCTCCACATCCTCCTTCCGTTTCTTGACCTCCTGTTCCAGGTTGTCGCGTTTTGTCTTTACGTCATCTAATTCCCGGTCCGTGTTCAGTACCAGCTTGAGCATCTCCATCGTCCAGGCGGTAAGTTCCTCGAACTGCTCCTTCTGCATGCTCGAATGCTGCTCGATCAGCGCTAGGTAGTAACAGAGGTATAGGCTGTTGCCGACCAGGGAACTCCTCTCGATCCTTCGGATTTCACGTTCTTCAACATACGCCAGCAAGTCCTTCAGGAACGGGTTGCCTGCGTTCATCGTCGTGATTTGCTGATATCGGGTGCGATCAGCATGGTTGGCGGGCTCGTCCAAGCCGTCGATCTTTCTGTCCTTCCAGTGTATCAGCATGGGCAGATCAGTCTTCGGTATCTTGCCTACTTTGACTTCGCCAACCGTCTCAGCGGTCTTTTCCTTGTAGCGCAACATATCCGTAGATACGAACTCGACAAATCTGAGCCAACGATCATGCTCAGCCGGTTCCAGCGGCTCGACAAAATCCACCCCAAAGCGGAACTCAACGTCAGATATGCTCAGCACGTCCTCGAACTCGTGCCCAATTGCGCCGAGCAGAGCCAAGTCGACATCGTTTTCCGGAACAATGATCGGATATGTCTTGTCCGCAAGCACCTTGCGAAACTCAGGAAGCTGCGCAGGAGGCACGACCCGGCTTACGCCGTGCAATTCGTGCTTTTCGCCGCTGTCCTTCCGTACCAGGGCCGCGGTAGGGGCCAGCTTCAGCAAATCGTTGAGACTGGCGTCATCGCCTGCCGGGTACGTCCTGGAGTAGGTGCGAAACGGGAGTATCCGGATCAAATCGGCGAACCAGATTGGGCGGGTCCCCTCGTACTTGGAGCGCTCCCTCAATAGCCCCACACGCAGATCGTGTCCGTGATCATCCAGAATGCTCTGTAACGTCTCCTTGTTCCTTTGTGCAAGCTCAACCAGGTAGCGCCGAAGGCACTCGCGCAGAGCGATTTGCAGATCGGTGTAGCTCTTGTCAAGGTGATCCAGGCCCGCGCGGTCCATCCTGGTCATCAACGATGGCGAGACAATCACTCCGCGGAAGAACCGGGCCCACTCCGGCAGAATATCAAAGTCATCGTCGCATACCCATATGCGTTTGACGAAAACCTCCAGGGTCTCCCGGGACGGCTTGCCAGGCTCGCGCGGAGCAGGCTTGGGAACGTATAAGACGCCCGTCGCGTCGATGTTGTGAACATCGCTCGTCAATTCGACATTGAGGGCGTCGATCGGATCGTTCAAACCTTCGCCAAAACGCCGTTTGAAGTAGGCGAGCTTGTCTTGTTTGCTGGGCTTCTTGCCCCGCTCCCATGGTGCGGTCTTCGCATTAACAGGCTTGAGGTTGCCCTCATCAGGACCCAGCATAACGTCAAATTGAAGAAGGTCGCAGTATTTGACCAGGATTCGTTCGGCGATCTCCAGGTTCAGCAGGTTACCACCTTTGACGGCCCACACCACATCGTCCTTGATCTCGGTCTTCTGTCGGTCCACATGGAGCACGATGCGCGTTCCCACCGCTGGCGTCTTTTCTCGGTCTGACTTGATCTCGTACCATCCCTCCTTCTCACCCTCATCAAACGTACAACAAACGGGATCGCAGCCTTCCTTGTGCGAGTAAATCTCAATCCGGGTGCTGATCATCGTGGAGGCAATGAAGCCGAAGCCAAAGTATCCAACCACGTTCTTCAGCATCTCAGGATTCGCAACGGTGGATATGAGTTGCTTAATATCGTGATCGCCTTTTCTGCCGGCACCAAGGCAAGTCAACGACTCGATGATATCCCGATCATCCATGCCGATTCCATCGTCCAGAATGGTGATCTGCTGCTGTGACTCATCGATGATGATGCGGACACGCCAGTCGCCTGCCTGATGGTCGGGCACACTGGCAGCTCGGATCAACACGGCATCATGGGCGTTCTGCACGAGTTCACGTAACACCACCGCCGGTGAGTCACCAAAGAGATGGTGAGCCAAGAGCCTTAGAAATCTGACGCTGACCGTAAACGGAGCCTTCTCTTTTGCCATGCCGATATCTCCTGACTTGTCTGCCCCCTCTTAGCTATGTCCGTCCTTCCGGGAGCTCTGCTGGCAGACCCACGTGAGCAGCCCCTCGATCTGGGTGAGGAACCGATCCGTTTTATCCTGATCTGCCAATCCGAATTTTACCGACGTCTCCCGGTACAGCACTTCACACACTCTTGTGAGCGCGGGATCTTTGCGGTCTTTACGGTGCATCTCGACCATGGCCTCAATCAGCGGATGCCCATCATTGAGCACCACCTGCCAGCCCTTTTTCAGCGTCTCATCCTGCAACTCCTTCTGATCACGCCTGGCTGCCCGACGGACGAAATCCTCGAAATCAGCACGCGTTGGATCCGCCCCCATTCTGCGCAGGACAACCGGCGATTGCGTCCGGCCCAGATGCTCCACCTTGACCTTCATGCCCTGGCAAAAGCTTTCGAACAGTCGGCAGAATGTCTGCCGCTCCGCTTCATCCTGGGCGGGTGCTGATACCGCCCCCGCCGGTGCCGGCTCAAAATCAATTCGCCGGAATTCCCCGAGCTCAGGAAGCTGCTGGCGGACACGCTCCAACACCAGCAGATCCAACTCGCCTGCGAAGAACACGACTTCCATGTTGCGCGATCGGAATCCCTCAATGTAGGCGCGTTGCCGGACTGGGTCTGTTGCGTAGTAAACCACCTTCTCGTGCTGGGGGTTTCTTTCAAAGTACGCTCCGATCGTCGTGTCGCTGGTCCTGGAACTGGGGAAGAGAAAGTGCGGGAAGAGCACTTGCAGCCATCGATCATCCTCTATTGCCCCGATCTTCAGATGCCTCTCATAGGTCGTCCAAAACGCGGTGAAATCCTCTCGGCGTTCAGTCGCAATACGTGCAAACTCGTCAGCCACTTTGCGCACGAGGAACGACCGTATCTCCCCAATTGCTGCGTCGTCACGCATCTTCTCTCGTGGCAGATTGAGGGGCACGTCCGCACCCTCGATGTCCACCACACCTCGCAAGAAGCCAAGATACGGCGTTGCGGCTTCTCGGAAATCCCCGTCCACGAAGACGCGTCTGCAGAACAGGCGGATGCCACCGGGCTCCTCTGGACTGAAAGGAATGTAGACGATCCCTCTCAAGCTCGTGCCCCGGCGGAACTCAGCCTCTATGTGTACCCAGAATCGAGGTTGGTTGGCTTTTGGAAACAGTCGCTGGTAGAAATCGTGATACATCCGAGCCGTCACTGTCGCCCGTGGTTGGTGCCATGGCGCGGCCACGGCGTTCGCGACTCTTCCGTTCACATAAACCGGGTACGGTAGATAATCACAATACTTGCAGATCGCGGCCTCGATCCGATCGGGATCGAGGAACTCCCCGGAATCCTCGCCATCTCCTACGCAGAGTGCCACCGTCGTGCCCCGCTCTGCTAGGTCGATGGTTTCCATTCTCCATCGAGCGTCTGGAGTGCCCACCCACCGACAGCCAGCTTGCCCGTCCACCCACGATTTCGTCTCTATCGTGACCACTTCCGCCAGCAGAAACGCCGAGTAGAATCCCACCCCGAACGACCCGATCATGCTGTGACCGCCACCGTAGCGATTCACGAAATCGAGGGCTCCCGAAACCGCCATCTGGTTGATGTACCTCTTCACCTCCTCATACGTCATGCCAACGCCGTTGTCGGCGATAGTAATCTCCCTCGCCTCCTTGTCCACGCGTATGTCGATATGGAGCTCGCCCGCATCTCCGCCTACAGCGGCATTCTCCAAGGCGATTACGCGGATCTTCTCCAACGCGTCCGCGGCATTCGTCACGAGTTCTCGCACAAAAACCTCTCGCGTGGCATACAGATACCGGCGCAGCAGTGGCCAGACGTGTTGTGCCTCCGCAGTTACGGCTCCCTCTTCCATCGCTTCTTCCTTGAAGGAACTGCCTGGGGATAACGTTGAGAACCGGGATCTATCCGAAAGAACCCCAGCAATGGCGTAGGTATCCGCGCTCCGATGGCCTTAAGTCTTGGGCGGACCGTCCTGAATCGCGCGGTAACCATACTCGTGTCTGACATCCCAGATCCCACACCAATTCGTCTCGCGGCCGGTCTCTAAGTTGTCGATCAAGGAAGCGTATGCCGCATAATCAAGTGATCGCATTCTGCCCGGATCTGGTAGCAAAGGCAAGAAAAAAGTGGGCGTTTTTCTGCTTTTTTGGCAAAAGGCGGGGAATTTACGAGTTACGACTTACTATTTACTATTGCGGGGAAAGGGGAAGGCGGGCCGGAGGCCCTTGGAATTTACAATTTGCGAGTTACCATTTACTATTGGGGAGGAGAAGGCGGCCCCTTCCATGGATTACGGATTATTGACTATTGATGATTTCTCTGCGTCTTGGCGCCTCTGCGCGAGGTAATCTGGCTCCGGCCGTCTTCCGTCCGGCCATCTGCGTCCATCAGCGTGAATCAGCGGTTCCATTTCCTCCGCGTCTTGCCGGCCCCTTTTGCATTGATGATGGATTATTGATGCTCTGCTCTGTGCCCTCTGTGTGCTCTGTGGTGAGATAATGTGGCCTTTTTTTTGCGTATTTCGCGGTTCAAGACAAGGGTTCACCACGGAGACACGGAGTTCACAGAGTAAAGAGCCAACCTTAACAGGTCCAAAGGTTTATGTCTCCGTGGTCTCTGTGTCCTCTGTGGTTGAAATGCCCGTCCTCTGTCCTCTGTCCTCCGCCGGCGCGGTTCCATCCTGCTTCTCACTTCTCACCTGTTACTTATCGCTGTGCGGCTTCGCCGCTGGGCCAACGGTGGTGGCCGGGGGGCGTCTATCATGGTACACTGCCCGGCAGTGACGCGGGCGGCGTTCCGGGCCCAGGGCAGAAGGGGAACGGCGGACGATGAAGTTTCGGTGCGGACATTGTGGACGGCAGTTGCAGGTGGCGGCGACGTTAGCCGGTAAGAAGGGTCGGTGCCCACAGTGCAAGCAGGTCGTGACGGTCCCGGCGGCCGAAGGGCCGGTCGGGGAGGCCGGCCCGACGGAGCCGAGGGCCAGGACGTTGAAGCCGGAGCTGCGGGACGCGCTGCTGTTCGACGCCCCGCCGGCGGTTGAGCCGGCCGAGACGCCGGCTGCGGAGCCGGAGAGTGCTGAGGAGGCGTATCAGACGCTGCGTGGGATGTACGGGGGGCGGCTCCTGGAGGCCGAGGCGGTCCCCGAACGGCGGCACCCGTGGTTCGTCGATATCTTCCTGTACCCGCTGAACAAGCCGGGGCTGACGCTTGTGGCCATCAGCGTGGGCGTGCCCTTCCTGCTGCGGGTCGTGCTGAAGTTCTTCTTCTTCCTCAGCGGTGCGTTCGGACCGGCCCTGATCTTCTGGGTCCTGTTCATCATGCTGCACTGGTCGGGCCTGGCGATCTTCGTGCTGTATATGAACTGGTACGTGTGCGAGTGCATCCGCGACAGCGCCGCCGGCGGGATTCGGGCGGTCGAGACGGCGGCCATCACGCCGGGGTTCGCCGAGATCTTCGGGCGGTTCTTCACGGTGCTCATCACGGGGCTCGTGTGCATGGCCCCGGCGATTCTTTACGCCAGTCGGAGCGGCGGCGCGGACACGATGTTCTGGGTCCTGTATGGCCTGGGCGGCTCTCTGTTCCCGATGGCGCTGCTGTCCGTGGTGATGCACGAATCGCTGCGCGGGCTGAACCCGATCCTGCTGATTCGCTCGGCGCTCAAGACGCTCATTCCGTACAGCGCGGTGGTGGGGTTCGGCTACGTCCTGTTCGTGTCGATTCCGATGGCCGCCCGGTACCTGCTGCACGCGTGGGTCTTGCAGTACGTGTTCCTGTTCGCGGCGTTCTATCAACTGCTGATCCTGGCGCACCTGATCGGGCGGTTCTACTGGCGCAACGAGGAGCGGCTGTACTGGGATGCGTAGCGGACCGCGGTGCGAGGCCGAGACGTGCAGCCGACGGCGCAAAGAAAAGGGCCCGGCCCACGATCGCAAAGATCGCCGCCGGACCCTTTGGTCATCTACGCATCGGCGAGAACAGCCCGTTACGGAGCAGGCTTGACGTACAGCGTGACCTCCGCGACCTGCACGTCCTTGTCGCCGCCGGGCAGCGCGCCGAGGTCGAGATTCTCACCCTTGACCCAGATCGTGAGCTGGATAACGCCCGGGCCGGCGATGCTCGGCACGACCCATCCCGTCCAGGTCCCGCCGGCCGCCGAGGTGGGCTCGACGCCAACGCTCCACTCGCCCTCGAAGTTCAGCTCGAGCTCGACATCCACGCTGCCAATGTACGTGTAGGACGAGGGCGGAGCCATCGGGTCGGGACTCAGCGCCCAGCACGTGTCGTCGGAACACACGACCAGACTGACATCCGGCGCGGGCCCGGGCTTCTTGCCGAGCTGCTCGTAGGCCCCCATGTCCACGCTTGCGTCCTCGATGCGAGCCTCGTTGTCCAGGTCGAAGGGGATCGGCTCGGCGGTGTCGGCGTCGGCGTCGAGGTCGAAGATGTCGGCCGGCAGTGCGGCGTTGCTGCCGGCGTCAATGGCGAGCGAGCCGGCCAGCAGCCGGTAGTCGCCGTCGATCCACTCGCCCTCGATGCTGCGGCCACCGGGGCTGACGAACTGCGGGTCGGAACTGATGTTGCCCACGCCGGTCCAGCCGCCCTCGACGTCACTATACGTGATTTCGACCGCGCCGAGATTGTTGCTCCACACTTCATCGCCGCCGTTGAACAGGATGCTGTTGGCGATTCCGATCTCGGTCCCAGCCGGCGGGCCCCAGTAAAAACTCGAGATCGCCCTGCCGATCGGGGCCATGTTGTCCGCGACGGTCGAGCTGAGGATCGTCAGCGTGCCGTTGAGGTTGTAGATCGCCGCCCCACCGACCGTGTCAGCATAGGCCGCGCTGTTGCCGACGACGCGGCAGTTGTGCAGTGCGGCGTCGCCTTCATAGTTGTGCAGCCCGCCGCCAAGCATCATCGCTCGATTGCCGATGATCTGCGTATTGACCATTCGGATCGGGGCGCCGAGATTCATGATGCCGCCACCCCAGACGGCGGTGTTGCCGCGGAACGTCGCGTCCACGATATCCACTTTGCCGCCGGGGTTGTAGAGGCCGCCGCCGTAGTGATGCGGATACGGCCCATCGGCCTGTCCCGCCGTGATCGTGAACCCGTCGAGCAGCGCCGGCGGCTCGGACGCCGGGCCTGTCACAACGTGGTAGCTGTTGTCATCGCGGAAGAGGATGCCCCACAGATCGTTGGCGTTGAGATCGCCGCTCAGGATCGTCTCATGCGCGACGATGTCCCTCGCGTCCGGGTCCGGCGCGCCGTAGCCGGCGAACCCGCCGCGAACGACCAGGCCTTCCTTCAGAACGAAGCTCGCCGCGCGGTCGCCCGGGGTGACGGCCCCGCCCTGATCGGGCTTGTACACGCCCTCGGCCACGAGAATCTCGTCGCCATCGGTGGCCACCGCCAGGGCGTCCTGCAGCGTCAGAAACGCCGTCGCCCAGCTCGAACCGTTGTGGATCGGGCCCGGCGCATCGGCATCGACATGATAACCGAACGTCCCGCCCACGCTGAACCGGATCTCGAAGGCGATGTCCTTCGATAAGGTGGTGAACGTCCAGTCCCCGGCCTCCAGCGGACCGAAGTCCCCCTCCAGCCCGCACACGGGCATGTAGATGAGCGGACACATTTCCGGGGCCGGCCCCTGAAACCACAGCAGGATCACTTTCGAGACCGGATCAATCAGGAGTTCCGGCGTGCCGCCCAGACCGCTCTCCGCCACACACTCGTTCGAGTAGACCTTCGTGGGTCCTGCAAACGTAATGATATCCGTCGGCGTCGGCTCGACCGGATCGATCGTCCATTCGGCGACCGGCTCCTTGCCCTGTGTCCAGGAGATACTCTCCGCCTGCGTCACGCTCCCGACGAGCACGAGCAAGAATAGGCTTGTCACGACTTTCCGAGCACTCATTTCGTCACCCTTTCAAAAGAGGTTTATCCGCGCGAAAAACCGCCACGAACGCGCGGTTCGGCTGTCAACCAGAAATGGATAAGCGCACCCCCCTGCCGGCCGACGACGGCGAAGACCGGCTCCGCCATCCGGGAAAAGACCCTCAGATTTGCCCCCCACCCACGGCCAATGCATTCTGCGTGATGCAGTCACCACGCCCTCCCGTACCCCCTCCCCCGCTCGACCCTCCGGGCAGCTCGACGCGAATCGCCCTTCGGCCCGAAGCCCGACCGGAATCCCTTCAATCGACCGATAACCAGTATACGACTTTGCCCGGCCCATGTCCATAACAAACGCCGATAAATCGAGGGAACAGGCTCATCCAGCCCGACCGCTCCGCCCAACAAGCCCTGTGGGTACTCACCCGCCACGGCCTCCGCGCCGGCCCATCATCGATCATCCACCCCCCGTAGAAGCCTCTGCCCTTCTCGGCGTTCAGCCTATGGATCGCATCCTCTCCGCTCGACGAAAACGACGGCCACGCCCCACGTCACCGTAGTCGTCACTCCTGCCTGGAGCGACCCCTGACAAGCGAAGCAATCCCGTTCAAGACCCAGTCACGATCCAAGGCACGCTCCTCTTCGGGCCGTCTCCCCAGCAACGCGTCTACCAACTGAGGGGCGTCTTCTTCGCCAATCTCCTTGTGAAACCTGGCCGGCTCCTGTAACTCCCGAAGATGCCGAATCATCTTCTCTACGCTGTCGGACGTCAGGGTCAAGTCGATTTCTTCGCAGGTCCGCAGCGCGCGCACGATCTGGCGCAAGTGTATCGGCAGAGGTGCGTCGGTGATGCGCCCCACCCGATCGACAAGGTCCTGAACGCCCGACGTCGGCCACACTCTCCCATTGCTATCCAGGACAAGCTGTGAAACACTGAGTTCGGGACGGGCATTGAAGACCTGTTGATTGCAGTCGACAAACACATCGGGAAATTCCCGCCCGTGTGCATCCCGAACCGGCAACAACCCGAGAACATCGATCGCGGTTTCTCCAAATGGCACGCGGTCTTGGAAGCACGATACATCATAACCGAGAGCCACGGACAGGGAACGGAGTCCGCGTTCCAGAGCAGGGACCATACGATAGGCGCCATCCGAATTGGGCTCCCGAACCGCTGTCGGAGGTTCGACCTGCACCCTCACGGCGACATCGATGTCCCGGCACGGGCGGCCCAGCAGTATGTCGCGGACCGCGCCGCCCAGCACCACGATGTCGCAGATCCCGCACCGGCGCAGCAGGCGAAGGAAGGCCCGCACATTGGGATCTCGTATATCGTGAAGCGGAACGCGCATTCTCAGGCCTTGCGTTTGTAGCGTGCGACGGCTTCTTCACACGCCGACAACGTACGGTCGATATGCTCATCGGTGTGGGCAAAGGACAGAAAGAACAACCCGATAAAGCCGTCGGTGAGCACGCCCAATTCCCGCAGGTGGGCCGCGATATCCATCCACACGCGCCGTTCGGTGCGAAGCCACCATGTGCGGTAGTCGCGCGGTTTTTCCGGGCCAATCGTGATGCCGAACATGGAGCCCAGCCCGTGCCAATGCGCGGCAATCCCGGCGTTGTCCAGGAGAGTGCAAATCCCCTGCGCGAGGCGCTCCCCTCGCCGCTGCAAGTCGGAATAGTCGATACGGGAGAGAACGGATAGTGAGGCCCTCGCCGCCGCCGTACACGGAAGATTGCCGAAGTATGTCCCGCAGTGATGGACGCCGCCGGGCTTTATCAGGTCCATGAACTCGCGCCTTCCTCCTATGGCGGCGAGCGGAAAGCCATTCGCCATCGCTTTGCCATACATCGTCAGATCGCTGTGCACACCGAGATACTCCTGTGCACCGCCTCGGCAGACGCGGAACCCTGTCTTCACTTCATCAAAGACCAGAACGATCCCATACCGATCGCACAGCGACCGAACGGCGTTAAGGTAACCGCCCTCCGGCATGATGGCCGCCGTGTTGCCGAGGATGGGTTCCATAAACACGGCGGCGATCTCGCCCGGGTGACTCTTCAGCACGGTCTCAAGAGCATCGGCATCGTTGAACGGCACCGTGATTATGGAATCGTGGACAGAGGCGGGCAATCCCACACTTCCGGGAACCGCCCTGCCCCCCAATTGATCCGCGTCCACACCGGGGATATCATGGAGTAGGACATCCGGATTGCCGTTGTAGTCTCCTTCGATTTTGACGGCCATCGAGGCGTGCGTGTGTGCGCAAGCGATACGATAGGCCGTGCCGGCGGCATCCGAGCCAGAGTTGCACAGTCTGACCATCTCAATGGACGGACAGAGCGAAACGATCAACTCAGCCACTTCGAGCTCCAGGCCGTGAGAAAAGGCGAATGTTGTGCCACGAGACATGGCTTCGGTGACCGACATCGTGACCTCTTCGTTGGCGTGACCGAGCAGGATCGGGCCAAATCCAAGGATGTAATCGATGTACCGGTTCCCGTCCAAATCGACGAGCTCGGCGCCTTCACCCCGCGCCACGGCAATAGGGCTGCCGACCCGGGCATTGGAACTGGCGCCGCCCGGGACCAGTCTCGCCATGCGTCTCAGGAAGGCCTCAGATCGGCCGTTCTTCACGCAGCGTCCGAGCCCCGCTCTCTGCAATCCATCTGTAACCATATTCCACCCTCAGAATGTCTTCAGCTACCTGCTCTTCTCCGGCGACGAACCATGTCAGGCCCGGGATTCTTGCCGGAACACTTCGATACTCCCGTGTCTCCCTGGCGCGATCGTAGGCATAGTACACTGCCACAGTCCGGTTCTGCAATACGCTGAGATACACATGAACGAAACGCGCCAGCTCCGTTTCGTGGTACCCACCCTTGAGCCATGAGCCTTTCTGGCGATTCAGAGGCAGCCCGTTGAGAGGCCAGCCATCCGCCGAGACCGTGTCGAAGATGCCCCCATTTGCCCGGTCCACAAAGCAGGTCAGCCAGAACCGCAGGCCGTCGCGCGCCATTTCCAGAGACTGTCCGTCCCGATGCACCAGGAACATCAGCAAGCTGGCCATGATTCCCTCTTCCTGTTGCCACCAGACCTTGTTCGTGTGGCCCATCAGCTCGGCAAGCGAGCCGGCGCACGACTCCCTCCACATGATTTCAAACCAGCCCCCTCTGAATGCATCCCAGGCGCCGCACTTGAGGAGGTTGCTCCAGATGCGCTCGGCCTGCGCGTGCGCGGCTTCCGCGAGGGCGGGCGGCAAATCCTGCACGGCCCGCAGCAGGACCCAGATGACCTTGAGGTTTCCGCCAATATTGCCGGCGTCAAAATCGGTGTTGTACGGATTTCGCCAGGGGGGCCTCCGGCACTGCCACGTCCGATCGAAGATCTCCCGTATGAAGTTGTGTTTGGCGTCGATCATGTACTCGAGAATCAGCGTACAGAGCTCGCGTATTGCAACTTGCAGATCGAGATGCTCGCAGCGCAGGTTCGCGTTCGCGGCAAAGTACAACGTCGCGCTCAGCGGATCGACAATGCTGTTGAACGACTTGCTGTCCGTCACCCCTCGCTGGGGCGTGAGGTCCAGCGGCCCGATTGCGTCGAAGTACCCACCATATTCAGGGTCATGGTACAGTTCGGCGAGACTACGCAGGTTCGCCTCGATGACGGCGCGCGTGCGGGGACATCGCACGACGTCGTAATAGGCGATCGGACCGGTCAGGCTGTATATCTGGGTGAATATGTTGACGACGTCAGGCTCCTCCGCGTGCTTGCGCCCGAGCCCATCCAGACGGGTAAAGAACAGAGTGTGGCCCGAGCGTTGAAAGACTGCTTTGCGTCTCAGGAATTCGGCGCCGAGATGAGCGGCCTCCAGGAACCGCCTGTCGCCGGTCAGAGCAAAGGCATTCGAAAAGGCATACAGCGTACGCGATACCACGTACGGCCATTTGTCCGTTCCATCTGTGCCATGAGAAGGCGAGCCATCCTGCGCGAGGTCTGTGAAGTACCCTCCGTGTTCACGATCCACGGCGTGCTCAAGCCACCACGTCGCCAGATCGGCCAGGTAACCGACCCAGTACTCCGGAGAAAGATACGACGGGTCGCTTCCATCACGTCCCTGGAGGTGGAGTTCCGTGCAGATACGCCTCGCCTGTTCATCGGCAGGCCGCCCGCAGGCAATCATTCGACCCATCACAAGCTGGCCGATACAATCGCGTCCCGTCAGTTCCCGACCGGCCTCATCTTCCATCGCGCTCCCATGGCGACCATTCTCTATCCTGGAGACCTTGGTCCACCGGTTGATCTGCAACGCCAGGTCGCCCGAGGCCGTTCGCACACGAAGCGACCGTCCCTTCGCCTCAACGACAGTCCCCATGAATGCGCTCGCGGAATACCCGGCCGCCGGGACACCCGCGATACGCTCGGTCATCACCGAACCGACTTCGGAGTTCGCCTCGTTGAGTTCACACATGTCGACAGCACCTTTCCTACTGAAGATACTGAGCCAAAACGGTCAAGGCTGCACAACGAATTTCTCCAGAACGACGATCCAGAGGCCGGTACCCAAACGGCCATTTCCTCGCTGCTTTCCGGCTCTGCTTGCCGCAGTGTATCTCACGCCAGTACATCTTCAGGGCTCGCTCAAACCTCTCGACCTGCTCCATCGCCCCCGCCAGTGTTTCTCGATTTTGCCCATCGTCTATCAGTCCGTCGAGTTCCACCTTCATCACTTTCCACCTCCTACGTATGGCCTGGAGCAAGATGAACACCGTCTGTTCATACGGAAACCAGCGATGATTCAATAGGCACTCCAGCCTTCGGTGTGCCACGGCAAAGAACTCCGTTCTCGGTTTCTTGGTCAACTCTCTGATCTTGACAGCCTCATCGGGAAACCAATTGTACAACAAGCCACAAGTTCCATACGTGTCGATTAGCTGCTTGGCGTTATCCCGGTCGACCTGGATCTCACCGATGGCAAGCGTGCAATCCCCTGTCAGTACCCTCTCAGGGAGACATTTCATGTCCTGCAGACCTTGGTGCGCACCTTCCGCATCATAGAGAAAGTCGCCGGGCACGAGCCAGTATACGTCGCGGTTTGTCGCTTTATTTCTGCAGGCGCGCCCGAGCCCGGCCAGCCACATCTGACAAGTGTCAACGCTCCGGACATGCTCAAAGCTCTTCTCGCCAAAGACAGTGCGAATTCGCTCGACCAGCCTGTTGAACGCAACACGTAATTGACTGTTGGCTTTTCCGGGCCGCCTGGCCCATCGCTCTGTCTGATCGTTAATCACAAATATGGGGTCAAGATATCGCCCTCCATTGCTTACCTGTAGAGACTTCAGGAAACCAAGCAACTGCTTGAAATGTACATCTGTGCCCAGCCTGAACCGAAACGGGAAGATCACCACAGGATGGACTTTGGCTTTCGATCTCACGCGCGGGGCTTTCGGGGGGGCTTTCTTGTTCGCCATGGTATCGTCTCCTTGACTCGCACTACGCCCATCAACAAGACGTCCCTGCCTTGGGTACGCCGCTTAGCACAAAGTCTCCTCCCACACTAATACCGCGCCGCAAGAATACACGCAAGCCTCCTGGGGCATTCTGAGGCTAAAGGCGTTGGAGGGACAAAATATCGCCCGCCGCCGTCGCGACGCCGGGTGTCAAATACGTTCTGCTAACGCCTGAAATAGGTGCAGCATCCCGGCAATGTCGCTTCCGCCCGGCACCTCGGAACACCCCAGAGCACCCAGCCTCCCCAGCCTACACCCCACTTCTCTCGCGCCATGAGAAGTCTGTCTCGGTCGCGAAGCACAGGAACACGACAATCAGCCGGATCAGGGTCGGGGCGATGTCGTACGTCTCGCCGATCCCGCCGCAGACGCCGATAGACTTGACGAAGTACACGTCGCGGGCCATAAAAAGAGGGCCGGCGGTCCGTTCGCCGCCGACCCTTGTGGGTTTCGCGTGTGGCCAATTCTCGTTATGGCTTCACCGCGCGGTTGTAGATGCGGACGTCGTCGATCAGGCCGGAGAAGAAGGTGCGCAAAGCGAGCCCACTGCCCTCGGTCGACTCACTCAGCACCGTCAGAATTGGCCATGTTCTCTTCTTCCCAGCGAGTGATGCATACCTTCAAATCCTCGATGTCCACCTTGCCGTCGCCCCAGGGCATCGGCCCGATGTCATAGAGCGTGTCGGCCGTTCCCCAGTTCTCGATCAACATCACCAGATCAACAAGATCGACGACTCCATCTCCGTTGAAGTCCACGATTGGAATGACGGGAACGTAGTACAGATCCCAGCCGCCATACCCACCAGGCCGATTGGAATGGAAGTAGATGCCAGAGGTATCAGCCGAGATGGACACTCCGCCTTCATCGTATGGGCTGTTGATAGGGGCTCCCAGGTTTACTGGCTGCCCCCACGTGCCGGAGATTGTTGACCACTTCGTCATCCAAAGATCGGTACTACCGAAGCCGCCGGGCCTGTTGGACTGGAAGAAGAGAATTCGATTGTCGCGTGAAATGCTCGGTCGAGCTTCAAAGCTCGGGCTGTTCACAGTGAGTCCGAGATTTACCGGAGTGCTCCAGTCATCGTTTGTCGTTGTTCGCGTTGTTACCCACAGGTCGCAACCACCTGACCCACCGGGCCGGTCGGAGCTGAAGTAAAGGAACAGCCCATCAGCCGAAATGCTCGGATAGGCCTCGTTCTGCGGCGTGTTGACGGTTGACCCGAGGTTCACGCCCGCAGACCAAGGATCGTCTGTCGTCTCCCGCGTGGCCACGTGCAAATCCCAGTCCCCCATCTCCGTCAGAAGGGAACCGAAGAAGAGCGATAAGCCATCAGCCGGCATAGTCGATCCATCATGCTGGCCCACCGAATTGATCGGCAGTTCGAGAGTCGTGGGTTCTTGGAATGTGAAATCCGCGTTCGCGGATCCACCGTCGCCAAGCAAAATGACGACCACAAATGTAACCGCAACCATCTCGATTCTTGGACTCGTGAGCCGTTTCATTTTGCACCTGCCCTTCTGTCCTCTTTCTCAAGGGACGCAAAATAGTTGTCAATCATCGCCAATGGCGAACCTTCCAGACGTCTGCAAAGACTTGTTGACTTGTTCACTGAGAGCTTCTACAGTTAAACACTGGAAAATCTCTGGATATTGCGCCGCGCGTTGGGTCTTTTCCGAGAATTTGAGATATCCAGGCAAGACCGTGTAGTTACATGATCTCTGATGCCACAGAAAGCGGAGCAGGCGATCATGAAACGCGATGACATGACAGACATGGGCGGGGAGGGAGAGGCCTTTCTGACGACCCACTGGTCCATCATCGAGAATGTCAGTTCGAGTGACGATGACAGAAACCGAGCCCTCATCGGTCTGTTGCTGGATAGGTACTGGAAGCCCGTCTATTGCTATCTCCGGCGTAAAGGTCATGACAATGAACAGGCCAAGGATTTGACGCAGGGGTTCTTTCATGAAGTCGTGCTTGGGCGCGGCTTGATTCAGAAAGCCGATCAATCCAAAGGGCGCTTTCGGTCATTTTTGCTTATCGCATTGAATCGCTATCTCATCACCGCCAGAACCGGGCAGGCCGCACAGAAGCGAATCCCAAAGAGCAAGCTCGTTCCCCTGGATGTAGTGGATGCCAAGGAGTTGCGGCAGGCCACTTCAGAGTTGACTCCCGAAGATTCATTTAACTACGCATGGGTCTCTGCCCTACTGGAGCAGGTTTTGGCAGAGGTTGAGGAGGATTGTCATAGAAACGGCAAGACGGTGCATTGGCACGTCTTCCACGACCGGGTTCTGGATCCAATCATGGACAAGAGTGATCCGCCCTCCATGTCAGAAATCTGCCGGAAATATGGCATCGAGAGCGAGACCACGGCGTCCAATATGATGGTCACGGTGAAACGGCGTTTCCAGACAGCTCTGAAGAGTCATCTGCGTGGTCTGGTCGTCTCCGAGGATCAGGTCGATGAAGAATTGGCAGAAATCATGCGATTTCTTCCAAAGGTGGCGCAAGATCGCACATGATTGCAGTGTTTATATATGGAGCCGCACAAACACAGGCTGGTGGTGACGGTCGATCGATGTTCGTCTAACTGCGGTACAGAACGATGAGCAAGAAATCAATATTTGACCTGGACCCTGAGCAGCTACACGAACTCCTTTCTGTCGGCAAGGAAGCCCCAGGATCTGCGTCTGAGGAGCAATCAAGTTCCTCCGGCGAGGCGCCACGAGCTGCTCCAACGGGACCTCTGAACGTGTTCATGGAGAAGCCCGGCGATAAAATAGGACGCTACAAATTGCTCCGTGTCTTGGGTGAAGGCGGCATGGGAATGGTCTATCTGGCCGAGCAGGAAGGCCCGATTCGGCGCAAAGTCGCGCTGAAAGTGATCAAGCCAGGCATGGACTCCAAGCGCGTGCTTGCCCGCTTCGAGACGGAACGACAGGCCTTGGCTCTGCTGGATCATCCCAACATCGCCAAGGTCTATGATGCCGGCACCACGAAATCCGGGCGGCCCTACTTCGTCATGGAACACGTGCAAGGATTGCCCGTCACGGAGTACTGTGACCGCCACAGGCTGAGCATTGAGAGTAGACTGACCTTGTTCCAGCAGGTTTGTGCGGCAGTGCAGCACGCTCATCAGAAGGGGATCATTCACCGGGACATCAAGCCGTCGAACATCTTAGTTTGCGCCGAGGGCGACAAGGCGATTCCGAAGATCATCGACTTTGGCGTGGCCAAGGCCATCAGTCAGCCCTTGACGGAACGGACCCTGTTCACGGAGGACAGCCAGCTACTCGGTACGCCGGAGTATATGAGTCCCGAACAGGCGGACATGGTTAATGAGGACATCGACACGCGTTCGGATATCTACTCGCTCGGGGTCATGCTGTACGTTTTGCTGACTGGGATCATGCCGTATGACTCCAAGACCTTTCGCCAGGGCGGTGTGGAGCACGTGCGGAAGATCATCCGTGAAGCCGATCCCAAGACGCCGAGTACCCGGCTGACGAGCTTGGGCGAAGAGGCCAACAGGGCTGCGAATAATCGCCGTACCGAGGTGATAGCACTTGCCAAGCGGTTGCATAAGGAGCTGGAGTGGATTCCACTGAAAGCGATGCGCAAGGAGCGCACGGAACGCTATCGTTCGGCTTCGGAACTGGCCGACGATATCGAGAACTACCTGAACGGCGATCCGTTGATCGCCGGCCCGCCGGGGACTCTATACAGACTGAAGAAGTCCGCCCGGCGACATAAGGCACTTGTCGCGGGCACGCTCGCCGTGCTGCTTGTCTCTCTCATCGGCACAGTGGTCGCCACCCTCTTTGCCATCGGTCAAGCCCGGGCTCGCGCTGAAGCCCAGGATGTAAGCGACTTTCTACTGGAGAGTGTTCTCTTTGCTGCCGTTAATCCAGTTCGAGGGGGCCAGAAAGGAACGGTCCCCTCCATTCTCGATGCCATATCTGAAGAACTGGCGGGCAAGTTTGAGGACAGGCCTCTGATAGAGGCATCCATCCGCCTTCTACTAGGGCGGGCGTACTGGCGGGTTGGACAAAACTTGGTCATACCGTCCCTGCATCGTACGAGTAAGCCACATCTCGACGCGGCGGAAGACCATGTGAAACGGGCCTACCAGCTATATAGAGAACAACTGGGTGAGGAGGACCCACGTACCTTGGAAGCAATGCTTTCCCTCGGAGCGGTTTACAGTTTCCAACGCAGGCTTGACGAAGCGGAGGCGCTACTCGCCAGGACGCTAGAGATCAGTCGCCGCGTCCGCGGTGACGAGCACCTGCGAACGCTTTGGTGCATGAATTCACTTGCCTTAACGTATCGGACTCAGGAACGCTACAACGAGGCAGAGTCGCTGTTTTGGGAGATGTTCAAGATATGCGAAAGCCAAGCGGAGTTTAGCGAGGACCACAAGGCGGTTTCTCATTTTGCTGAAGGTAACCTTGCTGGCCTTTATAAGAGACAGGGGCGGTACGATGACGCAGAACGCCTGTTTCGCAAGCTGCTACCCGATATAGTCCATTCTGAAAATCCACACTATGTACACATGGTATCGGCCCTGGCTCACATGTATTTACAACAGGGACGGCATGATGAAGCGGAGCCTCTGTTTTTGCAGGTATTGGAGAACCGACGCATCAACCGCGGTGAAGGGCATTTGGCCACATTGGAGACGGAGTATTTTCTTGGCACGCTGTACACGAACCAGGGCCACCACGACCAGGCGGAGTCTTTTCTTCTTAGAGCGGTTTGGGGCAGGCGTTTCGAACTCGGCGACGAGCATGCGGACACGTTGGAGGCGTGGAACAGCCTGGTCGACCTCTACGAAGCCTGGAACAAGCCCGAAGAAGCCGCCAAGTGGCGAGCGGAGCTGCCCCAGCGTGACGATGCCGAGGAGTAGGATTGGCCCAACAGGATGCCTCCAGCGTCACGACTTGCAACCTGAAGGCATCAACTCCGCAATTCGGTTGGCCGGAGGGGTGCTGATACGGCCAAGAGCATCGCAGCGATATCGCACTCTCAGCCGCTCTCCGCTACGGGCATGATGAGCCAGGCGACGATGTAGGTCGCCAGAACCGGGACCACGGCGGTCGCGAAGCACAGGAACACCACGATCAGGCGGATCAGCGTCGGGTCGATGTCGTAGGTCTCGCCGATCCCGCCGCAGACACCGAAGAGCTTCTTGTTCGTCCTGGAAACATGCAGGTATCTCATGGTCAATCCCTCTATTTGTCTTTCGCTGGACTATACACGGCCAGGTCCGCCGGCTCAAGAGAAACTCCCCGCCGGCGGAAGGCAGCCCGGATTCGCCTGTGAGGCGGACTTGCCTTCGTCCCTTGGACATGACATCGATGACGCTGGCAAGTCCTTTACGAGGGCCAGATGGGGACATCGTCGGCCCGATTGGCGGGTGAGTGGCTGTCGTCGATGCCGTTTGGGCCGCGGGCGAAAAGGCGAAAGACCTCCCCCGCCGGCACATATACGAGCGGCTGCTCCGTGTACGGATCGATCAGGGCCTGGGCGGGGACGAGCGTCTCGATCTCGTCCAAGCGGTCCGGCCATCGGTCGTTGGCGTCATGATATCGCCTGAGCCCCACCAGGACGCGGACGCCCCGCCGCAGTGACAGCAGGCGCAGGTACTTGTCCCTGACAATTCCTACGGCGTCCCCCGCCCCCCGTTGCCGCCACCAGTTCCCCAGACGCTGTCGCAGACTGTATTCAGCGATCACACTGGCCGCGATGAGCGGCTGCACCTCCAGCATCGGCCCAGAGAGTTGTTCCCACTCGTTCGCCAATTCCGCGGGCATGGCCTCGGCCAGCCTCAGGTGCTCCTCGGCAGCGTCGGCCTGCATGACCCAATCGCGCAGGAGTGCCCACGCCCGCCTTTCAATCTCAACGCCGAGCAGGAAATCGATGAACAGTGGTTGCCCGCGCGCATGGCATCCCATCCGGATCAGACAGTACAGCTTCTCGCCGGCAGCGTCCATGCGCCCCTCTGCGACGTCCTTGGTCGCCGCGTTGTCGAGCGCTCGTGACCAGGCGCGCATCGCGGTGATATACTTGCGGTGGTCGCGGTAGCACTGCAAGCCGGCGGACAAGGGGAAGTAACACAAGTCCATCTTCGCCGCCGCGACCAGTCCGGCCAACCCGGCGGGCGTCAGGCCCGGATCGGCCGGATCACCCGCAATGACATCGACTGTCAAGAGCCGGTCGTACAGCGTGGCCGCATTCTCTTCCGCCGGCACAGCGAGACGCGCATCGACCGCCGCAATCCGCGCCTCTAACGACTCGCGGGACCATCCCCGACCCAGCAGGCACACCGCCCCGCCCAAGATCGCGCACGCGAGCATCACAACGCCAACGCGCCGCCACCGCCCTGACCTAAGCCGCCCGCCGTGTCCGATCCTTCTGACCTGCTCCACAATTCCTCCCAATCTCCACGCAATCCGTCACCGCCCTCTTGCCCCCGCCCCGCCATTCTACGCGGTATCCGCCAGATCGACCACCCCTTCACCTTATCGTAGAGGCGTTATGTAACGCCTCATGGTCAGATAATCCGCGATCGTCGGCGCGCAATCGCCGGAGGATGCATACTCTTATCCATTTTCTCGTTCTCCCGCGTTTTTTGCTTATCGCGCGATGGCCCGCTGCCGATAGTGCGCGCACCAGCGAGTTTTTGCAGCCTTGACGATATCTTGCGAAATCCGATTCGCCATTGGAAAGGAAAAGCGATGGTCCGTGATCGTATTGAGAAATCCGATTCGCTCACGTTGGATGACACCGTCCTGAGAGAGATGTACGTCGAACGCGACACCCCCTGTGACCGCCTTGTAAGCGACCCGGCGCGGCTGCTGTCCTTTACAGCCGACTATGCCGAGAGAACCGGCGAGCAGATCGAACCCGCCGAGCTTGCCCATCGCCTGCTCACCCTCCGCAAGCTCGGCGAAGCCAAAGGCGGCCTGCCCAGACTGAGACGGAAGTACAACGGGAGAAACTAACATGCCGTGAAGCGGCTTTGGGGATCTTCTCTCGAAGGATGCTACCTACGAATAGATGAGCAACGCGCCGCTACTGGCTCGATAAAGGGCAAAGATGATGACAAGAGAAGTCGAGACGCAGTTCCGCGAGAACTTGGAACGAGTCCGCAATCTCATGAAAATATACACAAAGACATCCGTCGCCGCCGGAACGGGGCGTCGTGCTGTTCGGAGTTCAGACGTGCTGCGCGCGGCAGTTGTCTTGCTCCATGCAACACTGGAAGATTTCATGCGCACACTGTCTCGCCACTTGCTCCCTACGCAGGAAGAAGCGGTCTTGAATAAGATCCCACTTTCCGGCACTGCGGACCATGGACGGCCGGAAAAGTTCTCTCTCGGTAAACTCGCACAGTTTCGTGGGATGACTGTCGACACAGTCTTGGCGAAGTCCGTGGAAGACTTCCTCGAACGGTCGAACTACAACAAGCCAGACGACCTGGCATCGGCACTCGTTGATATGCAACTGGACAAGAGCAAAGTAGACTCACTGTTTTCTGACCTTGAAGGACTAATGACGCGACGCCATTGGATAGTCCATAGAGCAGACCGCAATGACAAGAAAGGCAGCGGCCATCATCAGGCGAAATCCATTGGAACCGAGCGCGTCGCTCGCTGGGTCACGAGTGTGGAGGATTTTGCAGCCGAGGTCCTCAAGCAACTGTCGGAACGTGGAGCCAAACCAGATACGCATTGAATTGAGCGCTACGAAAGAAGCGGTGGACGATGGACTTGGCCTTCTTTGATGCCCTTGAACGCACGCCATTCTCAGATGAACTCTATGCTATCATAGGTCGCGCATTGACTGTTGCGACGCACTACGAGGCAAATCTTCGCGTCTTGGTAACCGTGTTGGACGTCAAACCTCGACGCCATCATCTGGTCAAGGCAGGCAAACTCGAGGAAGAGGTGCTGAAGCTCTCGAAACTCACACTCAACAGCAATGTAAGACGACTCGTGTCCCGCGTCAAGAGACCGTCTGGCAAGCGGGAATTGAAGCCAGAAGAGGCGGAGATGCGTACATGGCTGGCTGGCTTTCTCAGCCAGAAGCTTCACCACGCCAGAGAGGCGAGGAACACCGTCGCGCATGAGGCAGCCCTTGGAATCGAATGTCATGCCGAAGATGAGGAACGCAGGCGCGACCTCATAGAGATGATTGATGAGCAGATTCGATATATAGCTGAGGCCGATTTTCATATCGCGGGCTTGATCGAACACCTTAATGGCACGAACATTGCGACTTCTCTGGAGGAGTACATCGAGACAATCGCGAAATGGGTCTGCGACGTAGAATATTAGACGCCTGCACGCGTCCCAGACTGCGAGCACCTGCGTCTCAATCGAGCCAACTCCTGACACCTGACCCAAAGTTCGCCTCAGCCCGCGTACTCCAGTTTCCTGCGGGCTTCGTCGATTACGCGGAAGTAGGCGTGCTGATATCGGGGATGTCGCTTTTCGGCGAGTTTCTGCTTGGCTTGCTGCGCCCGGAACCAGGTTGGGTCTCGCCCGGGTTCGTGGGCATCACCATCCGACTCCACCCGCAGCAGGTAGGCAGCGACCGTCAGTTCCACGCGTCGGCCGTCAGATGCGTGCTTCTCGTGCGGGAAGATGGCGAAGGGTTCCGCCATGATCCTGCCGCGTACGCCGGCTTCCTCAAGGGCCTCCCGCTCCGCCGCTCTGGACGCTTGCTCGCCCTTTTCGATGTGCCCTTTCGGAAAAGTCCAACGGGTCCCGCCTTTGGTGCGAACGAGCAGAAACTCCAGCGTTCCACCCACACGCCGGTAACAGACGGCAGCGGCCTGGTCCGCAGGCTCCCTGAGTTCGCCTTGACCGGCCATTGTGGGCAGCACCCTTACTCACCAAGTCTGATCTTGACGACAACCTTGTGGACTTCCGCGGGGCAGGCTAACTGGCAGGAGGGCAGGTGGGCGTCGTGGGGGTAGAGCAGGCAGAAGAGGCCGGGCTCCAGCCGGAGACGCGCGGTGATCGCGCCCACGCGGTAGAACATGATGTCCTTCGATTCGTCGTACGGCTCGACGACCCCAAGGCCCTTCGTCGGCGCGTACGCGAGCAGCTCTTCGCCCGCGAGCAAGGCCTGGATGTCGATGTACTTCTTGTGCGACTCGAACCGGCCCTGGTCGAGCGGCTTGGTCGTGTAGCGCTGGACGATGTAGAACAGATCGTCGCCGTCGATGGGGTACCGCCCATCGGGCTTGCGAGCGGTCGCGGGATCCGACAGGACCGCGAAAGCCTTCTCGAATCTCTCATGTAGCGGCACATAAAGACGAGCGTTCTCGATTCGATCCACAATCATCGTTCAAACCTCCCGATTCTCACAACAGCAACCGTTGTAGCACCTCATCTCGCACACGATCCGATATCGCCACCGCGCTGGTTGCTTCTTCCGCAATCACCGCTGGGTACTCGCCGGGATAACGATACTCTACTGCGTAAACCGTCAGGTCTGCGGCGTCAGACAGCTCCGGCGTGAGGCTCGGATCACATCCGCTCGCCAATTTGAGCAACCGCTTGATGTCATGAGTCTTCGGGAATTCGACCTGATGCCATGTGAGAAAGGCCTTGAGGTACTTTTCGACGGCTTGTTGAGCGTGGAAAGCTGTTGCCTCGGCGTATGATTCCGAATCCGTTGCAAGCCGGTGGCTAAGTCGCCAATCACTTTCAGCCTTCTCAAGCCATTGCCGAACCAATTCTCGTTTGGCTTCTTCAGGCGGCTTCATAGAGGACTCTCCCGTACTTGTGGGCTGGGTAGGCGATGCCGCCGATGATGTTCTTGGTCTCCTCGAACCGTTCCCGGCTCATGACGATCACATCGATGGGCAAGGGCACATCCTCCAGAGCTGCTCGCAGCCGAATGCTTTCATGACGAGTATTGGGGACTCGTGACTCGACGACCAGGAGGTCCAGATCGCTGTCGGCCGTCATTTCGCCGGCGGCAGCAGAGCCGAAGAGGATCACCCGGTCGGGGCTCGCCAGTTCCACGATCTTATGAACGATCTCTCGGAGCGTCTCATCGGAAACAGTCATGCCTCTTGGCTCCTTCCTCGTCACATATCCAGCTTGTCGCGGAGGTAGGTCTTGAGCTGGTCGATGGCGATGCGGGCCTGGTCCATACTGTCGCGCTCTCGGACCGTGACGGTGCGGTCCTCGAGGGTCTGGCCGTCGACGGTGACGCAGAACGGCGTGCCCGCCTCGTCCTGGCGGCGGTAGCGGCGGCCCACGGCCCCCTTCTGGTCGTAGAAGCAGTTGAAGTACTTCTTCAGGTCGTCGTAGATGTTCCGGGCGATCTCGGGCATGCCTTCCTTCTTGACCAGCGGGAAGACCGCCGCCTTGATCGGGGCCAGGGCCGGGTGGAAGCGGAGCAGGTTGCGCGTCTCGCCGCGGACCTCCTCCTCGTCGTAGGCGTCCACGAGGAAGGCCAGCGTGCTGCGGTCGATGCCCGCGCTGGGCTCGATCACGTAGGGGATGTACCGCGTCTTCTTCTCGTCGTCGAAGAAAGACAGCGGGCCGGACTGGTATTCTTCGGCTTCGTCGGCGAGCTGGATCTTCGTGAGGTCTCTGTCGTTCTCGTACCAGCGGTTGAGCGTTCTCATGCCGCGCTGGTGCTGCCGCAGGTCGAAGTCCGTTCGGTTGGCGACGCCTTCGAGCTCCTGCCAGTCGCCCCGGCCGAACGGAAAACGGTACTCGACGTCCACGCACGCCTTGGCGTAGTGCGCCAGCTCATCCGGATCGTGGTCGCGGAAGCGGAGGTTGTCCTTCTTGAGGCCGAGGCTGAGGTACCAGTTGAATCGCTGTTCTTTCCAGTGCTCGTACCATTGCTCGTCGGTGCCGGGCTCGCAGAAGAACTCCAGCTCCGCCTGCTCGAACTCGCGGGTGCGGAAGATGAAGGCCTTCGTGGTCACTTCGTTGCGGAAGCTCTTGCCGATCTGGGCGATGCCCAGGGGGACTTTGACCCGCGTCGTGTCGAGGACGTTTCGGAAGTTGGCGAAGATGCCCTGTGCGGTCTCCGGGCGGAGGTACAGGATCATCGAGTCGTCGACGTTGGCGCCCATCTGCGTCTCGAACATGAGCTTGAACGGCATGGGCTCGGTGAACTGGCCGACCGTCCCGCAGCTCGGGCAGACCTTGTTGCTCAGGTCGTGCGGCTTGGCTTCGGCCGCGTCGAGCGACACGTGCTCCGTATGCTCCTGCGTCTGCTCGGCGCCCTTGTCCTCCAGATGGTCCACGCGCGTCCGCGTGTTGCACTTCTTGCACTCGGAAACGAGGTCGGCGAACTTGTCCGCGTGCCCGGAGGCCTTCCAGACCAGCGGGTGCATGAGGATGCTGCAATCCAGGCCGACGACGTCGTCGCGCATCTGGACGACGTGCTTCCACCACGCCCTCTTCACGTTATTCTTCAGCTCGACGCCCAGCGGGCCGTAGTCGTAGCAGCTCGCCAGCCCGCCGTAGATCTCGCTGGACTGAAAGATAAACCCGCGCCGTTTGCACAGGGATACAATGTCATCAAGTTTCGTCAGTTTTGCCATAACTGATTGCCTCCATAGCTTCAGAGCAAATCCCGATTATATAGGCAAACCGCCGGATGGCAAGCCCTCATCTGCACGATCCGTCCGGGGGGTGCGGCCGGCATACGGTGGCGGATTCGGGTTGCCCTGGGCTGGTGTCATTCCGACCGGAGGCCGAAGGCCGCAGTGGAGGAATCTGGCCGCGCAGCGGAGGTACGCCGTGTTCGCGACCAGATGTCTCGACTGCGCTTCGCTGCGCTCGACATGACAGACAGTGGCCACGCACGCAGTTCTCTTTGACCGGCGCAGGCCCCGCCACCATATCCCGACCGCACCCCGTCCGGGCGCGCCGGCACCATCGAAAAACGTCCCCATCTGTTTTGGCCCCGGGCGCATGTTTTGTATGTTTTCAGTGAACGGAGGGCACCCTCGGGGAGCCCTGGAAAGAATTTGCTCGAAAGCACACGCGCATTACAGGGGGAGTACTATGTACGGGGTCGGAAACCTCATCGGCGCGGTGGAGACGGTCCGCGCAGTCTCAGAACGCCCAGGCCCGTTAGGGTCGGCCCGGGAGATGGTCAGAGAGACACTCAACAGTAGCGGCTTCGTAGATGTTACAGGACCGCTCGACGCCAACTTTCGAACGTATCTCAACCGTAATCCCATAGACATGGAGATCGAGGATCTCAAACCCGGGCTGCTCGCTGACCTCGCCTCTTGGGTGGCCAGCGAACTCGAGAACAAACCGGAGCAAGCCCTGCAAATCCAGGCCTGGGTCGAGGGGCAGGACGCCCTCCCGTTGCTGACGTAGTCGAGCAGCGCGGGCCGGTTCGCCCGTTTCAGATCGTTCTGTTCGAATCTCGTCTTCAATCTTCATGGTGGCGATGACGGAACTGTCGTGGCCCCCGCGCTCGCCCCAACACACACAGATGATCCGCCCTGCCGCTCACGCCGGCAGCCCATCTGCGTGGCCCGTCCGCATCAAGCCCTGTCCTGCTGAAACACGCCGGTCCCAGGAAGGACACAAACCCGGCACCACGCTTCGCACGTTCTGCGGTGGTCCGGGGAGCAGAGACTGCCTCGCTTCGCTCGCAATGACATAAACCTGGACAATCGATAATACACTATCCCGTATAGATTTGCATTCAAGCCCTTTTTGGTGACATGCGAAAAAGGACCAACTGATTCTTTCACAAATATGCTCGACCCTTTGTCAGCATTGCACCTACTCACCACCGTGGTCTCTCAAGAGCTTGACGATATCGTGATGTCCATTTTGTTTCGCTGCCTGGAGTGGGGTCATAGTCAACACTGTTGCGGGAAACTTACCCTCAGGTGTCAGCCGTGTTAGATCGACACCGACACCTGACTCTATGACGGCATTGACATCGGCCCCGTTTTCTAATAGGAGTCTAACGATACTAATATGGCCTTTCTTGGCTGCCACAAAAAGCGGAGTTTGCCCCTTCCAAGCAGCATCTACATCGGCTTTTGCCATCAGTAAAGCGTGGACTATCTGGGTATATCCGTTCTGCGATGCTATATAGAGCGAAGTCAGCCCATCTTCACCAATGCGTTCATTAGCGTTGGCACCAGCTTTAAGTAGGCGGTTAACGGCATCGATATCACCATATCTTGCCGCCCTATAAAGCGCAGTCTGACCATACTCATCTTTCGCGTTGGGATCAATGACTGGAGATGGAGAGGTTGCACAGCCACCAAGTCCAGCGATGATCCCTGCCAGGAGCGTCAAGATGAATTCATGAGCGAGTACTTTTTCTTCTTTCATCTTAATACCTGATTATTTGTCACGTAGCCTCATTCGCCGTTGAATACGTCAATATATGACATTTCCCATATGACGTCACAAGCGGTTCCCTTGCATGCTCTGATCTCCATAATAGCTTCTTGTATGGCTCAATTTCAATGATCTTGACAATGATCCAGGCCAGGTTTGCGATCCGAATGTTCAACAAACGGGCCAAGCAGCCGAGATTCATAGCCTGAGTGTCACACATTTTATATGGGAAATCCAGGATAAAATAGCCTTCTAATGTCATTGCGAGCGAAGCGAGGCAATCTATAGCCGCACGATTTCTAACATGTGGTATTGGTTGCAATCGCCGGCCGGATTCCTTATTGTATCGTAGAGTCGATGATCCGCAGGCGCGGGGAGTCGGCCGAACCAGCGATCTAAGGAGATATGAAGTGACACCGCACCTTACGAACACGATGATGATTGGAGCGCTCGCCGTGTGTCTGTCGGCACAGGTGGCTCCGGCACAGACGAGCTGGGAGATTGCCTCGCCCGACGGCGCCACGGCCATCACGGTCAAGCTGACCGATCCGGGGCAAACGGCCGACTATCCGGGCGGCCGAGCACGGCTCTACTATCAGGTGGCCTGCGCCGGCGAGACGGTGCTGCCTCTATCGCCGCTCGGGATCGAGCGCCGGGACCGATCTTTCGTGGACCACCTGCGATTCGTCTCGGCCGGTCGCGTCAAGACCATTGACGAAACGTATACGATGTTGTCCGGCAAGCGGAAGGCCTGCCGCAACCATGCGAACGAGCAGACCCTGGTCTTCCAAAACGCCGACGGCGCGAAGCTGCAACTCATCCTGCGCGCCTACAACGACGGCGTCGCCTTCCGATATCGCTTCCCCGAAACCAGCGACCACAAGCACACCGTGACGCGCGAGGCCACGGGTTTCCGCCTTCCGAAAGGCGCCAAGGTATGGGCCCACCCCTACGACATGGCCGGCAAGTATACACCCGCGTACGAAACGTATTACGTCAACGGCATCGAGGCAGGTACGGCTTCCGTAAACGAGGCGGGCTGGGCGTTTCCGGTGCTGTTCTGCACCGCGGAGCGCAGCCGCTGGGCCCTGCTGACCGAGGCCGGCCTGGAACCGTCCTATTGCGGCTCTCGCCTGACGCAAAACGCGCCCGACTGCGTGTATCGAATCCGCTTGCCCGACGAAGGCGAGGGCGACTTCACCGGCTCGATCGAGCCGTCGTGGACGCTGCCGTGGGCCACGCCGTGGCGCGTCGTCATCGTCGGTGATTCCGTGGGCGATATCGTCGAATCCACCCTGGTGACGGACGTGAGCCCACCGTCCGTCGTCAAGGACACAAGCTGGATCAAGCCGGGACGGGCCTCCTGGAGCTGGCTGTTCGATCACGACAGCCCGCAGGATTGCACCAAGCTCAAGGCCTGGGTCGATCTGGCCGCCCAAATGGGCTGGGAGTATTCGCTGGTCGATGCCAACTGGACGATCATGAAGAACGGCACGATCCACGACCTGATCGCCTACGCGAACGGCAAGGGCGTGGGCCTGCTGATGTGGTACAACTCGGGCGGGCCGCACAACTACGTCTCCGAGAAGCCTCGCGGCCTGATGACCCACCGTGAAATCCGCCGCGAGGAGCTGGCCCGGCTGCGGAATTGGGGGATCAAGGGCGTCAAAGTCGATTTCTGGCAGAGCGACAAACAGAACATGATCCAGCTCTACCACGACCTCATGGAGGACGCCGCCGAGGCGCAGATCATGGTCAACTTCCACGGCTGCACGCTGCCCCGCGGCTGGTCGCGGACCTATCCGCACCTGATGAGCATGGAGGCCGTCCGCGGCGAGGAGTGCTACAGCTTCGACAAACGCTTCACGACCGAGGCCCCCATCCAGAGTGTGATTACGCCCTTCGCGCGGAACGCGGTCGGTCCGATGGACTACACGCCCGTGATGTTCGCCGACAACGTCTATCCGCATTTGACGAGCTACAGCCACGAGCTGGCGTTGCCCATCATCTTCGAGTCCGGCTGGCTCCACTTCGCCGGCGGGCCTAAGGAGTACCTCGACCTGCCCGAGGCGCCGAAGGAGTTCCTGAAGAATGTCCCGGTCGTCTGGGACGAGACGCGCTTCCTCGAGGGCGAGCCGGGCCAATACATCATCCTGGCCCGCCGCAGCGGCACCTCATGGTACCTCGGCGGCATCAACGGCGAGGACGCCGGCCGCGACGTGGACGTGCCCCTGTCCTTCCTCGGCGAAGCGCACGCGATGGTCACCCTGATCGCCGACGGCGAGACCCCGCGCACCTTCGAGACCGCAACGCAAGCCGTAACCGCCCAGGACCACCTGGAGATCCGCCTGCTCCCCCACGGCGGCTTCGCCGCCGCCCTCACCCCAACCCGATAGCGGCCCACCATAGCGCCCTGAGGACGAACGCAGGAGACGCCGAGGTGCGCCGACGCACGCCGATTTCTCGCCGGCGGCCGGTAATCGACAGAACGGTTGTCAATATCAGGAATGACGGTTGCCCGGCTTCGATCTCATCGGTAAAATACCGCCATGCCAGAAGACAGAACACAGCTTCCGGATGAGTTGAGAAGGCAAATCAGCGAAGCGCTGAAAGCGTCGCACCCTGAGAAGGTGATTCTGTTCGGCAGCTACGCGTGGGGCCAACCGACGGAGGACAGCGACATCGATCTTTACGTCGTAACGCAAGACGATTTCGTGCCGTCCACCTGGAGGCAGAAGCGCGACATCGTGCGGAGCGTATCCAATCGAATCCTCGATCTCAGGATGCGGTATCCGATCGACCTGCTCGTACACACCAGGCCCATGCACCAGGAGTTCGTCGAACGAGCGAGCAGCTTCGCGCGCCAGATCATGAGCAAAGGGACCCGCCTGCTATGAGAAAGGCAACTCTTGAGTGGCTGAAATCCGCCGAGATGGACCTCGAGAACGTTGCCCAGATCGGCCATCTGGAGCACTTGACTCCCATTGTCGCCTTTCACGCCCAGCAGTGCGTTGAGACGTGCCTCAAAGCGGTTCTCGAAGAGCACTCGAAGAAGGTCCCGAAGGACCACTCAACATTGAGGCTCTACGGTTTGGCTAAGGAGTTCGTTGCAGTCGATATGGATACGGGCGTCCTGACCGATTTGGACGATCTCTACATCGAGTCCAGGTACCCCGGCGACCTGGGGCTCCTTCCCACCGGCAAACCCTCTCTTGCTGAAGCAAGAGAGTTCTCCGAAGCCGCAAAGACGATCTACGACCAGATAAGACGAACGCTGGCCCGCGAAGACAACTCGCATCCATAAGCCTGAGACGGCCAGCGGAGTCGGGGCACAACCGGCACCGACACCCTGCGTCTGGCCAACGTGGTCTCAGCGCAGTTCTACCTCCGACCCGGCACGGCGTGAGTATCGTCCTCGGTAGACTTTTCAGGGTATGCCAGCAATCCGTGTGAATCCGCGTGAATCCGTGTCTGATGAGAATTTGTCCGTGTCTATCGGCGTCAGAGCGAGTCCGTTTCACGGATGGTTAGGGTGTCGCCGATGTCGATTAGCTCGAAGAGGCGGGCGCGTTCGTGGGGGCTGGAGTTGGGTTGGTGCAGGACCAGGAGGAGGCGAACGTCGAAGGTCTTGAGGATCATGCCGTGGCCGCCGTTGGCGGCGAAGAGCGGCTCGGCCCTCTGCTTCCAGGGGCCGGCGACCTTGCCCGATTCGGACTCGGCCAGGCCAACGGCGTAATGCCGGGCGCCGAAGCTCGACCAGATCATCAGGAGCTTGCCCGTCTTCGTGCGGTAGAGGAACGGACCGTCGGTGACGTAGCCGTGGTACTTGTCGCCGAGGCCCTTGAGGTTTTTGACCCAGGGAGCGTCGCTCGCGCGAAAGAGCGTGACCGGCTCGCCAGCCACATCCGAGAGGTCCTTCTTCAGGCGGACCAGCTCCATCGTGCCGTCGGTCGTCTGCACCCACTCGTGGCAGAAGATCATCCACGGCGTTCCGTCCTCGATCCAGAGCGTGCCATCGAGTGCGAGCCAGTCGGCGGGCGTGTGGGCGCGGTTCTGGAACGGGGCGAACGGCCCCTTCGGCGAATCGGCGACGAGGATTTGCGTGCCGCGTTTGTCCAGCGGCTGGCCCTGGGCGTTGGCGCCCATCGTCTCGCGAGCGGTGAACGTCACGAAGAGATAATATCGATCCGCGTACTTGTGCACCTCCGGCGCCCAGACCATGCGGTCGGCCCAGAAGCCGTCCGGAATCGTGAAGGCCGGCCACGGGCCCTCCCACTGCTCCAGGTCCCGGCTCGTATAGACCTCGACACCCTTGGCGGAATCCTCCTTCCCGATGCGATTGTCCATCTGGGCGTACATATAGTACGTGCGGCTTGACTCATCCGCCAGGATGAACGGATCGCGAATGCGAATCTCGTCGAGCGTCCACGTCCGCAACTCGCCGTCCGGCATCGCTTCGCCCTGCTCGGTGAGCCATTGCTGCAACTGCCGCCGCAGCCGCAGCAGCACCGGCTTCGCCTCGGGGCTCGCCGCCAGATTGCTCAGCTCGCACGGGTCGGCCTGTGTATCGTACAGCTCCTCCCACGGATGCCGCTCGTTGAGCCGGACGATCCGGGCCGCGTGTGGATCGCTCTCGGCCTTCTCGACCCACGTATCCCACACCGCCCGGTGGCTTTCCGCGATGCCGGCGACTCTCGTCCAGTGCGTGGTCCACGTATTCTCCGAGTAGAGATTCAGGATGTACTTGTAGCGTCCATCTCGGACGCATCGCTGCGGAAAGACGTTCATGTTGCCGTCTCGTGTGTGGGTCGCGTAGATGAAGTCGCGAAACGATGTCTCTTTGCCTGCCAACACGCCCAGGAAGCTCCTCCCGTCGAGGCCCTGCGGCGGCTCGCCGCCGGCAATGTCGATCAAGGTCGGCGTGACATCGACGAAGGAGACCATGGCCTCGCAGGTCGTCTGCGGCCGCGTGACGCCCGGCCAGACGGCGAGGAACGGCACGCGAATGCCGGCGTCGTACAGCGTCCACTTCGAGTGCGGCCACTCCGAGCCCTGATCGGTCGTATAGATGAACAGCGTGTTGCGCTCGAAGCCGCGGTCCTTCAGGATCTCGCGGATTTCGCCGACGCGCGCGTCCATCGTCGTGATATCCTGGTAATAGTTCGCCAGCGCCTTGCGAGTCACGTCGGTATCGACGAACCACGGCGGCAGTTTCAGCTTCGCGGGATCGTACACGCGATTCGGCTCCCACGTGACATGCGGGCTGCTGTCGGCCACGATCAGGCACAGCGGCGTCTCCGGCTGCGTCTCGGCGTGCTTGGCGAGAAGAGCGTCAATCGCCTGCGTATCCAGACCCTCCCGGCGATACGTCCGGGGGTGCGCCGGGTCGCGCGGCAGCGCCGCATCGACGTACTCGAAATTGAAGACTTCCCTCGGCTTGGCGTGGAACTTGTGCGCGAGCACGACGCGGTAGCCCAGCCGTTTCAGATACGTGGGCAGCGAGACGATGTCCGGCCGGCAGATCGTGTGGTTGCCCATGCAGCCGTTGTGGGCGGGATAGAGGCCCGTCCACAGCACGGAACGGGACGGCGCGCAGGTCGGCGAGGCGGCGAACATGCGCGTGAAGCGCGTTCCTTCTTTGGCCAGCGCGTCGATGTTCGGCGTCCGGACGTCCTCGTTGCCGTAGCAGCCGACGAAGTCGATGCCGTGATCGTCGGTAAGGTACATCACGATGTTCGGACGCCCGCGACGCTCGCTTCGCCCGACGGCCGGATGACCCGCCAGGAGAAGACCGGTGGCAGCCGCCGAGCGCCGCATGAAGTCCCTGCGTGTGAGATTCGCATTCACGGAACAACTCCTCACTCAGCGTACTTGAACAGCACGATTTCGTAATGGTTAAGCTCCGGCACCGCGACAGTGACGCGGCCGTTTTCGCGTCGCAGAGGCAGTTCCGTCCCCGCGTGAAGCAGTCGCACGGCTTTGACCTCCTTGGACGGTCTCAGATTGATGGCGATGTCGCGGATTGGGACGGGACGATGCAGGACCTTGCCCTGCTGGCCGGAATGGTTGAACAGGGCGACCCACTCGAACGTGCCGTCGGTCCCCTGTCGATGCGTTACCTCCACAAGCGGTGATGTCACGACCCGCAGCCGCCGGTCGAGCCCGAGGGCGGAATCGATAGTTCCCATCACGATGGCGGCGTGTCCCTGGTGGCCCTGCCGCTCGTAGTGGCTGCCGATCTCCCAGGGGAAACAGGCCGCGACGCCCCGCGCGTGTTTGGCGACGAACAAGGCGGGATGCTCCGAGACCGTTCGATAGTAGCACTTCTCCGGCGGCCCGAACATGTCGCCCGGGATCAACCGGAGCAGTCCTTCGACGCCTTCGCCCCCATCATAGACATGAAAAGCCCCTTGCAGGAAGACGAGATCGAGCTTCTCCAGATCCGCTCGATGCAACCGTTGGCGGTCCTCTGCACGGATGCGGATGTACGAGCCTTTCTCCGCCGGCCGGGTCTGCTGAAACGCGGCGTCCTTAAGACACTTGAGGGCCGGGGGAATCTTACCCGTCAGCAATAGCTTGCCGCCGTCGGCCACGTATGCATCCAGGACGGCGCAGTCTTTCTCACTCAGCCCGCCCGCATCGGGAACGATGGCAAGCGGGTGCGTCCCGAGCGATGATGCATCGAGCGTGGTGAGCTCGAACGCCACCTGGTTCTCGCAGAGCACTTGCAGCAGGCCGTCGTACTCCGCGCCGCCGCGCCGGACGAGAGCCACCTCGCCGGCGGGCCGGGTCCGCTTCAGCCAGCGTTCGTTGGCCCCGTGGAATCGATACAACGCCTGCACCAGGTCCAGCCCCGTGCGGTCCTCCTGCCGCTGCAGCGGCCCGATGCAGTAGAAATCCAGCCAGGCGCCGTTGACCCACAACTGCCAGATCCTGCGGACCGTCAGATACGGTGACACCGCGGCGTGCCGGTAGGGAATATCGATGAAATGCACCGCGCAATTCGCAAGCTGCCGCTCGCCGGCCGTCAACAGCGTCGCCTTAGCCTTGTCCGTATCGTGGTACGTCCCCTGGCCGAGCGGCCGGTTCGACTCCATGCGGATGATGTCGACGCCCGTAGGCGTGTAGGTGCAGATCGCCAGGTCCGGGCGCTTCGCCTTGAGGAACGCGTTGACCCGATTGAACTGCCGGTCGCTCATCATGCGCGTGAACTCAAGGTACTTCCGGTAGACAGGGCTGTTGTCGTCGCGCGTCTTGGGCAGTTCCATGCCGGAGTATTCGCGGAATTTGTCCTTGCAGGCCCGGCACTGGCAGAGGCCGTGGTAGTTGCCGCTGTAATCGGATCTCTGGTAGCCGATCATATTGAAGAAGACGCCGTCGAGCGGATAGCGGTCGATGGCCTCGCCGAGGATCTCGAACATATACTCTTGCTGATAGCCGCCGCTGACGCAGGTATGCACCTGGCCGTTGTAGTTGACGTGCCGGCCTCGCTCGCTGACGTAGAGCCATTCGGGCTGCTGAGCGGCGAACTTCTCATTGATCTTGCTGAAGTCGAACCGCCCGATCACACGAATCCCTTCGGCGTGCAGGCGCTCCAGCACGGTGGCGACGAGATCGCCCTGCATGTGGGGATTGCGATAGTGGTACGGCAGCTCGGTCGGATAATTGCCGACGATCCCCCCGACGTTGAACAGAACGACGTTCGCGCCGAAGTCCTTGACCTCCCGCACGTACCGGTCCAGGTCCATGGTGGCGTCGATTTCACGCAGGTTCGTCTGCAACATGCGCTGGGGCTCAAGCCACCAGCGGTCCACTGCACGTGTCTCGCTGAGACCTGCCTCGACGAGCGCGAGACTCATCAGCGAGATAGCTGCCGTCCATCGTATCGGTCTCAATTCGTGTCCCTTTCACGTCTCTTTCGGGGCCGTGCTGCTTGATCGGGCTCGTACGGCTGCCACTTGCGATTGGGCCCCTGCCGCTCGAGCGCCTGCATCTCCGTATCGATCCCTTCATCGCCCTGCTGCTGCATCCAGAGGTCAAGGGCCTTTCGAAGTCTGCTCTTGACCTCCGCCAGCGCAGGGTCGTCCGCAAGGTCGTTCAGCTCGAAGGGATCCTTCTGCGCGTCGTACAACTCCTCGGCCGGCCGGTGCTGATACCGCCGTACGAGAAACGCCGCGTGCGGATCCCGCTCACCACGTTCCGCCCATACCGCCAGCAACGTGCGCGGTCCCGTCGAGATGACATTGTAGAAGATAGCCTCATGGCTGGGGTTCCAGATGTACTTGTAGCGATCCGACCGAACGGACCGAACGGGATAGCAGGCGGAGCCGTTGATGATCCCGCGCGTCGTGTGCGCGCCATAGACGTAGTCGCGATGCTTGTCCGTCTGTCCGAGCAGCACGCCCAGGAAGCTCTCGCCGTCGAAGCCCTTGTTGCCGCGCGCATCGGGCCGGCCTGTCTCCAGTCGCTCCGGATTGCCGCCGGCCGCCTCGATCAACGTGGGCACGACGTCCACATACTGCGTCATGGCGTTCGTTCGCGTGCGCGGCTTGACTTTCGCCGGCCAGCGCACGATGAAAGCGGTCTTCAGACCGGTGTCGTAACAGGTCCACTTGCCACCGGAAGGAAAGGAGGTCCCCTGCTCGCTGGTGAAGATGACAATCGTGTTGTCTCTTCGGCCCGACTCGTCGACGACCTTCATGCAATCGCCAAGCTGGCCGTCGACGAACGTGATCTCGGCATAGTACTTCGTCATGGCTTCGCGCGTCTCGGGACAATCCACCAGATACGGCGGCACAACAACCTCGTCCGCCTGGTAAGCGGAGGCGTCGCCCTTATTCCAAGGCCCGTGCGGCTCGTTCGAGGCGACGATGAGGCAATACGGCTGAGCTGCGTCGCGATTCACGAACCGGGAAATCGCACGAACGTCGGCCGCTCCGTCTTTGTCCACGCTGTTCCCGAGAAACTCGAACGCGAAGGATTCCGGGGGGCCAAAGTGTCTCTTGCCGATCAGGCCGACGCGATAGCCCAGGTCCTTGAGGTAGTGCACGACGCTCCTGACGCCCTCATGAACCCTGCTGTGGTTCGGATACGCGCCGCTGCGTACGGGGTACATGCCGGTGTAGAACTGCTGGCGGGTCGGGGCGCACATCGCCGTGGCGGTGAACATCGCATCGAAGCACACGCCCTCCTCGGCAAGCTTCGCCATATTGGGCGTACGGATCACCTTATTCCCGTAGGGCGCGCAGTCGTGCCAGGTCATATCGTCGCCGATAACGATCATGATGTTGGGCCGGTGCGATGACGCAGCTTCGAGCGAATGTGGCCGCCCGAAAGCAGAGGCTACCGTTGCGAGGCTCGCCGCCTTGATGAACTGCCTGCGATTCATACGCTTTGCCCTTCAATCTCCGCCAAGGCCGACGCGTTTGGCCCACGCCTGCCACTCGGCCGTCATCTCTTCGACGCGCTGCGGGTGTGCGCCGGCCAGGTCGCGCGTTTCGGTCCGATCGTTTGCCAGGTCGTACAGCTCCCATTTCTCCGGCGTGTCGCTGTAAGCGACGAGCTTCCAGTCGCCCATGCGGACGGCGCGGCCTCCCACATGCTCGAAGAACAGCTTCTCGTGGCCGACCCGCGACTTGCCATCCAACAGCGGGACGAGACTCCTGCCGTCGAGCGGCGTGAGCTGGTGGCCGCCGAGGGTGTCAGGGTACGGCACGCCCGCCAACTCCAGGCACGTCGGCATGATGTCAATAACGTGGCCGAGTTCTTCGGTAACGGAGCCGCCCTTCGCGCGCACGCCTTTCGGCCAGTGCACGATCAGCGGCGTGTGACAGCCGCCCTCGAACGACTCCTGCTTCCAGTACCGAAACGGCGTGTTCGATGCACTGGCCCACGGGGTGCCGATGCCGGTGTAGCTGGTTTCCGAGCCGAGTTCGTCCAGCGGAATGCCCCGATACTTGACTTGGCGGCCGTCGCGTGTCTGGCCCGTGCGATCGTACCCGGGGCGCTGCGGCACCTCCGGCGAGGCCCCGTTGTCGGCGAGGAACAGAATCAGCGTGTTGTCCATCTGTCCGGTCGCTTCCAGGGCCCGGACGATCTTCCCGACGCTCTGATCCACGCGGTCGACCATGGCCGCGTGCACCGCCATCTTGCGAGCCTGAAACGCCTTTTCCTCATCGGATAGCCGATCCCATTTCTTCCCGCGGTCCTGAATGGGCGGCAACGGGGTGTCATCATCGTCGAAGAGCCCCATCTTCAACTGGCGTTCGTAGCGGTCGCGTCGCAGCTTGTCCCAGCCGCCGGTGTACGTATCCTTGTATCTGGCGATATCCTCCGGCCGAGCGTGCAGCGGCCAGTGCGGCGCGGCGTGTGCGACGTACAGAAAGAACGGCCGATCCGATCTCGACAACTCGCGGATATCTTCCACGGCCTTATCAGTGATAGCATCCGTGAAGTAGTAATCCTTCGGCACAGCCTTGATCGGCTCGGCGCCCTCCACAAGCGAGAACGGATCGAAATGGTCGACCACGCCCCAGATGATGCCGTAGTGCCGGTCGAATCCGCGGCTCACCGGATAGGTCTGGGGCGGGCCAAACGGACGACCAGGGTCGTGCTGGTGGTCGAGCCATTTCTGATGGAGCTTGCCATCCTCAAGGACGGGCGTGAACGACAAGTGCCATTTGCCGACCATCGCCGTGTTGTAGCCGGTCTGCTTCAGCGCTTCGGCGATAGTGACGCCGTTGTGCGTCAGACTGCGACCGTTCCGCGCCAGGCCCACCTTGTGCGGATACTGCCCCGTCATCAGGCTAGCCCGTGTCGGGCAGCACCGGGCACAGTTGTAGAACTGCGTGAAGCGCAGACCCTCGGCGGCTAAACGATCCACGTTCGGCGTGCGAATCTCGCCGCCGAAGCAGCCCACGTCGGAGAACCCCATATCATCCGCCATGATCAGGACGATGTTCGGGCGATCCGTCTGCCTGGCCGAGAGCAAGGCCGGAGATATCAGCGTCGCCGCCGAGCCGGCCAGAGTTCTTCGGAGAAACTGTCGTCGCGTGATCTTCGTGCTCATGATCGCACATCCTTTCGAACGAGCGGCTTCATGACAGAATGCAGACTCCATCGCACGTCCAGAACGGCATCATGCCCTTCGTGTCATTCACCGGCCATTTTACACGTCACGATCAGTCTAAGGTGACGGCGCGAGGATTGCAATAGCGTGGGACGGATCGGCCTCTGTCGCCGGTCACGTCACTGCGGCCGGACACTCTCCGGCCTCCACACGCGTCGGGGCTGGTGGGACTCGATCGGTATGGAAAAGGGGCTTGCACCGGAAACGCCCGGCACAAGCCCCGTCTTGTCCAACTATTCTGCCGCCGGTTGACCGACCTACTCGGCCGGTTCCGGCCGGGTCACGCGGATGTCATCGATGTAGATCACGCCGGCGCCATCCGGGGTCGGATTGTCCCGGTCGCCCACGCCGATGAACAGCGTCTTGACCCTGGTTTCATTCACGCCGAAGTCGGTCAGCGGGATCTTCCACTCGGTCCATTCATTGATGTTCACCGCCGCCGGATCCGGATGGACAACAACGCCCGTCTTGTTGCTGCTGTCCTGGATCGCGACGTACAACTGGTCCGGACTGTTGCCCGGCTGCGGATCGTCTCCGATCTCCGCCACCTGCCACTGCCCGGTCGCGCCCGTCGACGCAACGTTGGAGAACTCGGCCGTCGTGACAGCATTCGTATTGTGGCTGGTCACGCACAGACCGATGAGCACGCTGCCAAACATGGAGACCGACACCGGCGCACCGTCGTCCTGCTCCAGGTCAACCCAGGCGTTGCCGTCGGCGGAGTACTCGGCGGTGAAGACGTCGCCGGTGCGAGTCAGCCTCACCCAGTACGGAGCCTGGAGCCCGGCTTGCGTCGCGCTGGCACAGTCCGTAGCGGCGAACTCACGCCACCCGAACGAGACACCGTTGGCCGGCGACACCACAAGGTACACGAACTTCGAGGACGGATCGAGGCTCTCGCGGATCATCAGGCCGCCCTTCGCCCAGCCGTTGGTGTTTCCGATGCTGTCCACTCTCACGGTCATCGTGCCGTTGCCGTTGAGCCGCTTGTAGGCGAAACGGAAGTCATCGGCCGTATCCCAGATGTCGTGGCCGGCGCCGCCCATGGTAATGCTGCCGTCGGCCGCCTCGACAAAGGACACCGGGCTGCCCCGGAACCAGACCGTCAGATCGGTGACGCCGTTGATCGTCCAGTCCTGCGTCCCATCGAGCGGCAACTCCGCCTCGCTGTAATACGGCGAGATGATGTTGTTGTAATCGAGGGGCATGGACTGGCTGCCGCTGTGAACGATCGTCTCCTCCTGGAACGGAGGATCGAAGTAGCCGACGATCGAGCCGGTGCCATTGATCAGGCCGTCGATCCAGATTTCCCAGATGGCGTCGCCTGTCTCGAAATCATCCGGCGAATAACGCTCGAAGTCATCGACGACGATGAAGTCCGCCGTCGTGAAACTCCAGACGTTGCCTATCCACGGGCTCTCCGAATCGGCGTTGTTGACCTCATCGACGCGCCAGTAGTAGGTCTTGTTCCACTCGAGCATGCCGGGATCGAAGGACATGGCATCGAGCGCCTGTTGGCCCTGGTAAATGCCGACGGCCGAGGTATCGGCCGCCGCCACGGCGTCTTTGTCCTGGCCGAAGTAGACCTGGTGTTGCACGGCGCGTTCGCCCGCATTCCACAGCAAAATCGGCGCTTGCGTCACACCGACCGCACCGCTAACCGGACTGGGGCCGCTGGCACGCAGAGGCGCGGAGTAGGCGCCCTGCGGGATCAGTTCCTTCGTAATGGAGGGGCTTTCCCAGCTCAACTGGGCCACGGCCACACCACCGCTGTCATAGAACTCCATGACGATCGGATAGCGCTTGCCGCCTTCCAGATCGATCGAAGCCTTCACCTCCGTGGCGGCGCGACGATTGGTCCAGAAGTCCATGATCTGGATATCATTGACCGACAGCCGCACACCATCTTCCGTATTCGCATAGAACGTATAGGTTCCCGTAAAGGGCACATCGATCTCGCCCACCCAACGCACGGAGAAGTTGTCGTTGGGCAGAGTGGCGTCTGGAGTGGCGTCACCCCAGTCGAAGTCGATCTGCGGATCGATCCGGCTGAGAACGGGCAGGCCCAAGAGGTCCGCGTTGGCGTAGTACAAGCCCCTGATGCCGCCGCCTTCGCCAAGCGTTCGGAAGCTCCAGACCGCGCCAATCTCCAGGCCGCCGGTGACAACGTGCTCATCGACGCGCCAGTAGTACACCGTGTCGGGTTCGAGAGCGCCGGCTTCGAACATATGCGGAACCTTGGTGACCTGGAACGCGTCCTCAGATCCCTCGGCCACAGCCGTCTGATCCGTGCTGAAGTAGATGTCGTGTGACACGGCGTTCTGGCCTGGGAGCCAGGTCAGCGTGACGTCCTCGAAATCGATCCACTTGGCGCCGTCCTTCGGGTCCGGCTCGTAGGCCGTCAAAGGAGCCACAGAGAAGCTCCAGACGTCACCTTCGTGGGTCGTCCCATCCAGCTCGACCTCATCGACGCGCCAATAGTAGGTCGTCCCCGGCGTCAGGCCCAGACCGTAGAAATACGTCGTCATGCCATACTTCGGGGCGGCAAGGTCGGCCGCCGTGAGCTCAGGGCTCGTTCCCATATAGATATCATGGAAGACGGCCGTCTCGCCCTTCGTCCACCGGAACAGCGGCAGCGCGATCCCCTTGGCGCCGTCCGCCGGATCCGGCTGCCAGGCCTTGACCCAGGGCTCGCGGACGAGATTGCCGACCATGTACTCGACGGCGTTGGCGAACAGGATCTTACCCTGCTCGTTGAGGTTGAATTCGCCGCGCCCGAAGCCTTCGCCCTCGCGCGTCCCGGCACAGAAGATCATCCGTTTCCCTGCCGGAGTCTGGGCGCCGCCGGCATAGAACGGCTCGCCGGCATCCCACTCGGCGACGATGGTTCTTTCGCCGGTGAGTGTTTTGGCCAGCAGTCTGCCGTTGCCGACATCGACGCCGCCTGGAAAGGAGACCGTCCCGGATCCTACGGACTGGTCGTAGATGTCGACGCTGAAGTCGGCAGCAAGCTCGACGCCGCCGAAGATCGGATGGTGTGGGTCGACCGCCACCAGCGTGGGAGTGCCGCCGTCTTCGCTCAGCGAATCATTGCCGTACCACACCCATCGGTTACTCCGAGTGATGTACGGCGTCATCTGAATGAGCGGCGCGCTGACGCCGTTCCATCGGGCGATCTCCGTGGCGTCGTTAGCGTAATCGCCGCTGTTGCTGTTTCGACTGACGATCACCAGGTCGGCCGCGTTGAGCGCCGCGATCTTGTCGTCATCAAGCGTGCGCCAGTACCCGTTACCGAACGAAGCGATCTGGTAATCCACGGTATGTCCCAGGGATACCAGGAAATCCGCCGCCGCCTGGTCGTCGGGTACACTGTCCGGCCGCTCGTCGTAGGCGTCGGACACCCAGACGATGTTGGCGGCATGCACCGCCGGCGCCAGGAATAGCCCCAGCACCATAAGAACAAACAAAAACTTCTTACACATAACAATCCTCCTTCATACCCCAATAACTATTCGGATTTCATCAAACTGATATCGTCGATGTAGATGCGACCGGTTCCATCCGCTTGCGGATTCTCGCGGTCGCCCACGCCGATGTAGAGCGTCTTGATGCGCGCCATGTTCACGCCGGCATCCGCAAACTCACTGAACGGGATCGGCCATCTGACCCAGTCGCGGCTGGTCGCCAGAGCCGGGTCGGGATGGGTTACCGCGTGAACGTTGCCGGAGGTATCTTCCAGGGCGACGTACACCGGTGCCGCATCGTTCGTCGAATTGCCCCTGACGAAAAGAACCAGCACGCCGGCGCCACCGGCCGTCCAGTCCTGGGATGGAGCGAGCGGCAGCTCAGCTTCGCTGTAGAAGGGCTCAACGATGTTGTTGTAGTCGACGGGCATGGACTGCAAACCGCCATGCACGATCGTCGTCTCGGCAAAAGGCGGATCGAAGTTACCCACGATCGCGCCGGTGCCGTTCGTCAGGCCGTCAATCCAGACCTCCCAGATGGCGTCGCCCGTCTCGAAATCATCGAGGTAGCTCTCGAAATCATCGATGGATCCGATTGTGGTGAAGCTCCAGACCGGGCCGGCCTTCACGACGCCACCGGCGAGCTGTTCATCGACGCGCCAATAGTACATCGCCAGGCCCTCCAGATCTTCCGGCGTAAAGGCCGTCTCTTCCTGGATCCCCTTGTCGGCCGCCGCGGCGGCCTCATTCACGTCGGCGAAGGCATCGCTGAAGTAGACCTGATGGGTAACGGCTCCGTACCCGGGCAACCACGTCAGGGTCGCCGCAGCAGAAACATCCATCGCGCCGTCCGCCGGCGTGGGATAATACGCCGTCAGTGCCTGCGTCATGAAGGACCAGACATCGCCCTCTGTGACGGTTCCATCGGCCTGGATCTCATCGACCCGCCAGTAGTACGTCTGTCCGGCTTCCAGACCCGGCGGGTGGTAGTACACCATCGCCGGCATACTCGGCATCGCCAGGTTCTCCTCCGTTAGTTCCGGGGAGGTGCCGAGATAGAGCTTGTGCAGGACGCCGTTGAGGCCGGCGCTCCACCGGAAGAGCGGCACGCTTGCCGGTGCGGCCATCTCGCCGTCGGCCGGCGACGGGCTGCCCGCTTTGAAGACCCCGTCCGGGGCATAGATGCCGGGCTGGTAGCCAAAGAAATCGATGTCGAGGGCGCCGCTCTGGGGTGTAGCGCCCACCCCCATCGCAATGTAGCTGTCGCTGTAGTCGTCCCCATTGCCGGCGGTAACGTAGAACACGTCCGGCTCTAAAGAACCGTCCATGTAGATCTGCACCATATGAGTGCCACTGCCGGTCGGGTCCGCCTGGATCGTGATCCAGAATTCATGCCACTGCGTCGGATCAAACTCCAAGACCTGCACAGTTCCCGGCTCATCTCCCTGGATATCAACGTCGCCCGTGACCGTAGTACCGTTGAGCTTGTTCATCGTCAGCCCGCTCCTGCCTTCCAGTTCGTCATCGTCGGCCGCCAGACACAGGGCAAAGGAGATCACCTTGTCCCCATTCGACTGCCGGACGTTGAAATTGTCCTTGCCGCCGTCGTGGGGCACATAGCCATCCCCTTCCACTGGATAGGGGGTCTTGGAGCCGCCGTCGTTGAGGTCATCCAGCGGCCCGGACGTAGGAATGCGGGCGCGAAACGAAATGGTCACCCCCGTGTCGAGGACCGTGCCGGCCACATCCCCGCCGACGTCGCCGGTAATGCTGTGGCCGAACATAATCTTGCGGTTGCTCGGATCGGCCGGATTTGGACGGGGATCGCCGCAATCCTGCATTCTCAAGAAGGTCGTACCATCCTCTTCCAGCGCCATCGCGCCGCCCGGGGCACCCTGGCCGATCTCAGACTCGTCCCAGGCGTCGGAACCATTATCGTGACTCCACGTCCCGTCCAACGCCGAGAAAGCGCCCCCCGGAGATGCTTTCTTGCCTTCATACATGTGCGCCCACCAGTTCGCAGGGGCCGGGTACACGCTGGCCAACGCGTAGCTGGAGAACATTGCCGTTAGCACGACGACGGTAAAAAGAACAGACTTACGATACATCATTTGGCCCTCCAAATGCCGGTGTTGTCACACATGCCGGGCCCACACGTCCCAACACTTGATGCCGGGCCGGACACCGTCGGAGAATGCGACTGCTCCCGACCCGATGCCACGTGAATTGTCATGCACACGTCTACCCGATACGGTGCTCGCGCAGCGTGCGCATTGCGATACCCGTTTGTCACCTCCTTCCTTAGAGTGGCCCACAGCGGGCATGTCAGTAGGTGTAACGGAACCTCAACGCAGATGGTAAACCGCCCCTGTCAGAGCGTACCTCGCGCGCGACCCTTCCTTTGGAAATCCATACACCCGTTGTAAAACCAGACCCACGATCGAATTTTGCCATACCAACCAACAAAAATCGCAGAAACTGCCACTATCATTTATACCAGATCGATGGGGGACGGGTCAAGAAAATTGTCGCGACGTGAGTGTGGCGCGGGAACCGGGTCCAATCCGCCTCTTAGAGGCCCCCCAGGCCCCTTCAGACGAAGATCCGCCGGATTAGGCCCCCTCGTTGAGCATCTTCTTGGTGCGGAGGATATGGTGGTAGTGCTGGGCGAAGCGATGGGCCTCGTCGCGGACGTACTGCAGCAGTTTGCGGGCCGGGGAGTTGGCCGGCAGTTTCAGCGGCTGCGAGCTGCCCTGGAGGTAAATATCCTCCTGCCGCTTGGCGATGGAGGCGATTTTCGTGTGCGGCGTCTCCATCTCGGGGGCATCGCCTGCACCGACTTCGGCGATCATCTCCCCGAGCGCCGCCTCGGCGGCCCTCAGATGCCCCAGGCCCCCGTCGATGAGGATCAGGTCGGGCCACAATTCCTCCCCACGAAGGGCGTATTTGTACCGCCGGCGGACGACCTCGGCGATCATGGCATAGTCGTCGATGCCCTTGACCGTCTTGATCTTGAAGCGTCGATAGCCATTCTTGAACGGCCGGCCGTCGATGAACTTCACCAAAGAACCCACGGCCTCGGCCCCGCTGATGTTGGCGATGTCGATCCCTTCGACGATACGAACCTGACCCGGCGCCTGCAGGATCTCGCG
>CBFDBY010000038.1:0-46983 GCA_965603165.1 uncultured Phycisphaerae bacterium | reverse complement strand
ACGCGAAAGGAGTACGCAATCGTCAATGCGAAATCATCAGTTGGTATCACTTATAACTTATGACCTTTTTCCTTGCCTCTCCACTCGCCCGGTCCTACAATGGACCTATGGACTCGCGGGCTATGTACCGTATGCGACGGGAAAGGTAGTTACATGAAGATTACCATCGCAATTGCTCTTGCCTCGGCGCTCGTTACGATCGCCATAGGGCTTCACGTCACCAAGAGGATTGATGAGAAGGCACTCGCTATCATTCTGGGCACGGCAATCGTAGGTGGCTTGGCTATTGCGAACTATGATGTCATCACGAAAGTGACCGGGCCAGGCGGCTTGGGCATGGAGACTATACGGCAGGCGAAGGACAGCGCCCTTGAGGAAATCAAAGAAGAGGTTAACTCGCAAAAGGAAAGGCTTGATTTCGTCATAACATCCGCCAACGACTCGCGAGAGAAATTGGAGCAAGCGGAGAGCTCTATTTCAACATTGATTGATGAAGCTGGTAAGACTCGCGAGGATCTCGAGAAAACAATCGAGATGGCGAAGCCTCCCGTACTATCCCTCAAGGGTACCCCTTCGACGATGAGAGCGGGCGACATGTACGAGGCCTCTTTTGTATTCGTCCAGTCGAAACTCGTTCCGCCAGGCGTGGTCGCCTTTCGAGTGCGCGCAGATACGGGCGCGGAGCCGAAAATAGTCAGTTTCAGCGCAAAGGCTGGCGTACTAATTGGCCAGGAGAGGTGCGAGATCACTGAAGAAGGGAAAGTGGCTTCTCTCATCTATCAACCCATCGGAGCGGTCATACATCGGCTTAAGCTTGTAGTGACAGGACCTCTTTCCGTGGAGATCTCTGGGACCCACATAGAGAAGCCCCTTGAGTACTCAATTGGACAGTGAATGTGGTGCAGATAGGGACTGCCTCCCAGCGCTGTGGGAGAATCAAGCAACGCGGAATCTTCTTGTTGGAGTTCGAAAATGGTGGTGCGCAATGAACTCGTGCAACGAAGGCGGATCGGATTATGCGGTCGCTTACAGATACCTGTGATTCTAGTTTGCACTCTGTTTGCCTCATTGCTTTGGGCAGGTGAGGAGGATGCAAGACATACTTCTCTATTCAATGCGGATTGGCTCAAGACCTTGGTGTCTGTCGAGGTTGCTGAGCCCAACAAGGAACCGAAATCGATAGGCTCAGCGTTTCTCGTCGAGACGGCGGGAAAACACCTTGCGATGATTACGGCAAAGCACGTGGTGTTCGATAAGAAAGGGCAACAACACGCCAATCTAGCGTACCGGCTCAACCGAAAGGAAGGGGCGAGCGACCTCATTACGGAAGCGGCCGTCAATCAACACTCACCGCATGGATGGTTCAAATCATCCATGCAGGATGTAGCGTGCCGTCTAATGATTCATAAGGGGAGGGATTCAGATATCAAGTTCATTCGATACTCTCATTTCTTGACGGAGCCGGGGATTGAGCCAGGCGCACCCCTCTTTATTATTGGTTTTCCGATGGGATTGAGGTCTGAGGAATATGCCATGCCCATTTTGCGTAGTGGCATGGTTGCCAGAGCTGCTCCAGACAAAATCCTAGCTGAAGCATTCGTATTCCCAGGCAACTCCGGTGGTCCGGTTGTTTATGCCCCTACGGATATTACGATGTTCTTGTCATCCATGCTTCATGGGCAGTGGCTTGTCGGTCTCGTTTCGAATAGTGTGCACTACGTCGATGTGGCGGTAAGCCCCCAGACTGGACGCCCGAGAATCACATTTGAAGAGAATTCGGGTCTGTGTAGTGTTGTGCCAGCCTCTGCAATCCTTGAATTGCTTGAGAGTCCCGAGTTCGTGGCTGTGGACATGGCAGCGGCAGGTGACCAGTCAGATCAGGAGAGGGAAGGCGAAAAAGGTCAAGAGGAGGGAGCCGGTGGAGACAGAGAAGACTAGATGATAGAAATGTTGCAGAACCGAAGGTGTCAGGTCCTTTCTTCGGAGGGGATTGGCCCAAGTACGTGCCCGAATCTAGTCGCCGCTGGTCCGTTTGGTGCGTCTGCGGGTGGGGGATGTTGTAGCATACGGGCGGATCGTACACGGCAGCCAGGAGTATCCTATGACCAGCAAACAGAAGGCCTGTGAAGTGATATCGCGAATGCCGGCCGATTCGACCCTCAGGGACATCCAGTACCATCTTTACATCCTTGAGTGCATTGAGCGGGGCGAGCGCGATATTGAGGATGGCAAAACCCTGAGCCACGAGGAAGTAGAGAGCCGACTGGCGAAATGGCTGAGTTGATTTGGACAAGATACCGGACGAGAACAGGATCGCCATTATCGGTGTTGTCCACGGGCATCGACTGTTCGATCGCCAGTGGCTACAGTGATACCAAGACCGGGAGAACTGACGGGGATTGACGGTGTCGGGTGGTGTTGCTATGAAAGGCGGTAGGTGGCGGCGGGTTTTGGTGGTGGGCTTAGCTGGGTGGATGGCGGTGGTCTCCGGGCTTGTGTTAGCCGCCTGTTGGGGCAACGCCGTAGAGCGGGCGATCATCGGCATGGCGTGGGGACTGATCGTGCTCTGGATTGGTGGGTGCGGGTTGGCGATGTGGCGCTGGCGCGATTTCTGGTGCCGGCAGGCGGCTCGAATCCGGCTGCCGTGGCCGCTCAAGTTCGTCCTGGGCTGCATGCTGTTGGCGCTGCTGGAGGAGGCGATCACGACGTCGATGACCAACTGTGCGCCATTGTTCGGCGTGGAGGTCGGCGAAGCCTATATCACCGCCTCCGCCAACTACCTCGACGTTGTGCTGTACCACAGCGTGGTCGTGTTTGTGCCGATGTTCATCGGGTGGGCGGTTCTGCTATACCGGTGGCGATTCTCGCCGTTCTCGGTCTTCCTGCTCTTCGGCGTCACGGGCCTGCTGGCTGAGACGATCTCCTTCGGGCCGCAGAACCTGGGCAATTTCGCCCTGTGGATCTTCGTTTACGGCCTGATGGTCTGGCTGCCCGCGCACTGCGTTCCGGCCGAGCGTGCCGCACGCCCGCCTCGATGGTGGGCCTACCCCATCGCCGTCGTGGTTCCCTTTTTGTTCCTGCCCTTGATGGCCGTCCTCGCGCCCTGGCTGTGGCTGACGCCGAAACACCCGACGATCCATTTTTAGGGGGACACTGCCTTCGGCCTCCGGGAGCGCGGGATTCAATGGCAGATTTCTATGGCGTCCGGGTTCTGCCCGGGAAATCATTTCTCGGCAACTGCGCCGGTGTGGCCGAAGGAGCAGTAGAATAGGTAGCTGGTGCCGAAGTCGCGGACCAGGGTGTTGAGGACGGCTTGGCGGTTTGGGGTCTGCAAGGCGCCTACGAGCCGGACGAACGTTTCATATCGCTGGATCGTCTCGACGCTGATGCCGAGGGCGGACAGGTCTACCGGCCGGCCGAGGGATCCGCAGTGGATGGCCAGGGCCTCCTGATAGAGCGTCGGGACTTCGCGATAGCCGAGGCTGCGGAGCCGGGGTGCGTTGGCCGCGATCATGTCCACGCGGTCGGTGAGCAGGTAGCACGCCATGAGATATTCAAACGCCATCTTGTTGCGGGGGTTGTGCTTCAGCAGGAGGGCCAGCGCCTCATCGAGCGGCTCGCCGCCGGTTATTGGCAGCGGCTCGTCGATCATGCACGAGCGGATCCTGTCGATGTAGGCTGTTTTCTCCGGCGTGAAGCCGTGGTCCAGGCCGTGGAGCAGGGATTCCGCCCGCTCACGATAGAGCAGGTTGCTCTTCAGGGCCTTCAGATAGACCCGGGCCGTGACGGGGCGTTCTTTGATGATGCTGATCCACCCCAGCTCCTCGAGCGCGACGCCGAAGTATTCCTTCGTAGACAGCAGTTCCGAGGCGAACTTCTCGGCCATATTGATGTGCCCCAGCTCCAGGAAGATGTCACTCAGCTTCAACTGCGTTAGATCGGACTGTCCGCGTTCGTGCGTGAGCAGAAGCGCCTGCGGCATCTGCGGGTAGCGGAACATGTCGTAGGGGAGCCGGCCTGTGTGGTAGAGGGCTCGTACGATGTCGTGGTTGACGTAGACGTTGCTCCGGTTCTTCGGCAGGCGGCGACTGAGCTCGATAATCTTGTCCCATTGCTTCTGTCGCGAGTAGTAGTTCGACAGGACATAGGGTTTGCGGAGTTCGTCGCGGCCGAGGTACAGCCCCAGGGCCATGAGTGCGATTGGCATGGCGGACAGGGCCGGCTTTGCGAGGAAAGCCAGAGAGCGTTTCTTGCGTTGTGCGGCGTGCTTCTCCTTTCCCCTTACCTTCTTCGATTGGTGGTCGGCCTTCTGTCTGTGCGCGGCGAAGACTTTCCCGACGACGAGCGTCAGCAGCACGGCCAGAGGCACGAAGCCATACAGCAGGAACATCAGGACCTTCAGGAAGGCAGTCATGCCGGTCGTCTGTCCAGGTGCCAAGGGCGTGAGTGTGAGCAGCGCCTGGCGGGCGGGAAGCAGGAACACATATTCGGCAAGGATCCAGGCGATCACAGCGCCGGTCGGCAGTGCGACAGCGACGGTCGTCCAGTCCCTGCGAGCCAGAATCCCGGAGAGCACAACCAGAATCGCAAAGACCAGCATTGTTCCGCCGCCGCCAAGCCAGAAGCCGACCACCGCCATGAGGCAGCATAGGGGGATGCGCACCAGGGGCCGGCGCACCGGCAGCTTTTCAAAGGCCAGGGACAGAAGTAGTCCCAGCGACACCGCCAGGCAAGCGGTCAGAGGGTGCTTGTAGCGACTGTAGACCAGGAAGAGCATAATCGCCGGCAATACGGCCGGGAGGGAGGCGTGCACAAAACCGGCCTTCACGAGATGCCGTCTGGTAAGGTCGGCGAGTAAGACGCCGGCCAGGACGATGATGGCCGCCCCCAGCCAGGCGCTGCTATAGCCCAGAGAGAGAAAGCCCGACACGTAGACAGCCGGTCCGCCCGGCGTGGCGAGGGAGTCTCTCAGGAACGCCCATCCGGTCGCGAACTGCGGGGCGTCGGGCAGGATCGTGCCGAAGCAGTGATAGATCAGGTGCGGCTCGACCACCAGCCAGAAGTAGAGAAACGCCAGCACGAAGAAGATCAGATTGCCGGGCCATGGCATCTTCTGTAGGAGCCATTTCGCTCTGACGACCATGCTCTTGCATCTCCCGGCTTCGCTCGGGGCGACGCCTCACGAGACTCTCTCTATGCCTTCATCGGCACGCGACGAGCAGCCGATTATTCGCGTTCTTGCCAGGGCTCGGCCGGGGCCGCCTTCGGACTCGCTCCCGTGATGGCGATCACCGGCGTCACGGAAGCCTTCGCGCGGGCGGCTTTGGCGAGCAAGGATTTTCTCACCGGTATTGGTCCCTTGACCAACTCCGGAACGCTATAGGTCTCTACCAACGAATCGTAGTGGGCCGGGTCGCGTTGCGGCAGGACGAAGGGCTTGTGCACCGTCCCTTCGCTGTCCACGTAGCTGAGATAGGTTCGGGTGAACAGGCCGCCCTGGCGCTTGCTGCTGAATGCGATCCACCGACTGTTGCTGGACCAACTGTGCCACGATTCGGAAAACTCGCTGTTGATCGCGAGCCTGCGATATTGCCTCGTCGCGAGGTCCATCAGGTAGAGGTCGCTGCTGGGCTGATAGACGGGGAAGCAGCCATACCGGCACATACAAAAGACGAGGAAGCGTCCATCCGGCGATATCCTGGGCAGCAAAATGCTCTGGTTCGTCTCGTCGGCGGAAAGGACGGTCTCGACCTGGCCCCACTGGTCTGTGGCGAGGTCATAGGCAACGCGTCGAAGATCGTACTTGACCTTGTCGTAGTTCTCAGGCGGCAAGGCGCTGCGATCTTTCCACAGGATGGGCGCACTGCAGAAGTAGAGGTACTTGCCGTCCGGGGACCACGTCGGATAGGTTTCCAGCCTGTTCTTGTCGGCTAACGGTTCCGGGCTGGCAGCTTTCGGGCTGTCGATCCGATAGCATACCAATGCCGAGTCGAGGTCCACCACATCGCGAACCTCCATTCCGCCGGCGTGGAAGAATTGCGTTACCCTATTGATCGAGTAGACGGCCAATTGCCCGTTGGGGTGCCAGGCCGCGTAGCCCCACTTGGTGCCAATTCTCTCGACGGAGCCGTTGCGGGCCATGAGTGTGTCGCTGCCGTAGGTTTTGCTCCGTAGGCTGATGGTCATGGTCGTGGGATCGTTGCCCACGAAGCTGTGGCAGTTCAGACAGCCTCCGCCGAACGACCGGCCGTGCAGGACCACAGACACGTCGTAGTTGGCGAGGTTGCGCTGGTAGATGCCTATGTTCTTCCACAGACTGTACAAGGGCTTCATGAGCCGGAAGACGAGGGTCCCGTCGATGTCTTCCTGTGCGATGGTATTGACAATGGGGCGAAATCGTCTCCACTGGTGGTCTGCGTCCCGGACGTAGATGTCGAAAAAGACGTCGCGGCCCCGGTTGGCTTCGAGCAGGGCGTGCCATGGGCGGACGGGGATGCGGATCTGCCCCGTTTTGCTGGAGAGACTTATGGGGCGGCCTCGCTCCGAACGGATGGTGACGAGATAAGCACTTCCCTCCTCACGGATCTGGAAATTCAGCGGGGCGACATTTGCGGGGATGACCGTCCCGGTATAGTCGGGACTGATGTTGGGCTCGCGGTCGACCTTGTCGTACTTCTCAATCGCCTGGGGACGGCAGGACGCCATCCATGCCCCCAGGACGACGGCGATGCTGCATACCAAGACCGTGCCGCCCAATCGTATTCTCACCCGACGCACCACACAGGACTCCCCAACCGTATCTGCCCAATTGCCATGCGACATTCTTGTTTCGATAGTGTGTCAGGAATGGCCTGAAAATGCAAGTCTTTCGTATTCTGTCTGGGGGATTGTCAAGCGACGCTGGCATACGTCCGGGAGCCTTTGCGCTGGCGATGTGGCACGCGCGAGCGCAGTGTGTCGGCAGTCTCAGGCGCGATCTCCTGCCGTGTCTTCTGGACATGCGTTTTCTCGTCGGCCGAGGGCGAGAAGCACGATCAGGATGGCGACTACACCCAGTCCGAGGCTCCAGAGGGAGCCGAGGCCCAGGGCACTGGGGATATAAGCGCAGAGCAGGGCGGCAGCGGCGACGACCAGACTGTAGGGCAGTTGGGTGCGGACGTGTTGGACGAGGTCGCAGGAACTGGCCGTCGAACTGAGGATGGTGGTGTCGGAGATGGGGGAGCAGTGGTCGCCGAAGATGGCGCCGTCGAGCACGGCGGCCAGGCTGATCATGGTGATGGGACCGTAGGTGCTGCCATCCAGGGCGAATGCGATGGGGATGGCCGTGGGGATCAGGATGGCCATGGTTCCCCAGCTCGTCCCCGTGGCGAAGGAGACGACGGAAGCGACGAGGAACAGTAGTGGGGGGAACCAGTACGGCTGGATGCGGCCGGCCAGCAGGCCGGTCAGGAAGCGGCCCGTCCCCAGTTCGTAACAGCAGTTCTTGAGCGACCACGCGAGGATGAGAACCATCGAAGGCAGCAAGGCGCGTCTCACGCCGCGGTAGACGCATCCGGGCACGACCCTCCAGGGGAGCGAGCCCGAGAGCCGGCCGCAGAGGATCGCGAGGCCCGTTCCGAACAAAGCGGCACACAAGAGCATGTGATGACTGTGCTTGGCGGCCTTGATGACCTCCCGCCAGTAAGTGGGATCTAGCAGCGAGCTGCCGCCGGCGAGTTTGGCCGGACCGCCACCGTCGATCCAGAGGCCCGTGAGGTGAAATAGGACCAAGCCGGCCAGCGGCAGCAGGGCGTTGATTGCCCTGCCCGGTCGACTTGGTGCCGCCACGTCCGCCACACTATGGTTTTGCGAGGCGTTGTTCTCGTTGCGGGCTCGGCGTTCAGCGGTTCGCATTGGGCCGAAGTCGCGACGCATGAGGATATGGGCAAAAACGAATACGAGCATCAAGAGACAGTAGAATCGAAAGCTGAGGGCGTCGAAGAACAGGGCGTAGCCGCTCTTGCCCACCCCGAGTTGTTCGCTGATGTCGCCGAACAGGCTGATCTCGTACGCGATCCACGTACTCACTACAGCCAACCCGGAGACCGGGGCGGAGGTGGCATCGACCAGGAAAGCGAGTTTCTCGCGGCTGATGCGAAAGCGGTCGGTGATCGGCTGCATCATGGAGCCGACGATTACGGCATTCGCATAGTCATCAATGAAGCAGACCACACCCATGAGGGCCGTTGCCAATTGGGCCGATCGGCCGCTGCGAATCCGGTTCAGGAGCCACAGGACGATGGCCCGGAAGCCGCCGGAAGCCATGATGGTCTCGACCATGATGAAGATGGGCGGGATGAACGAGAGGATCAGCAGATTCGTCCGATCCGTGAGCGTAGCGGCAAAATAGCTCAGGATGTTCTCGAACCCCCCCATCCAGGCCGCGGGATCCGCCGGGGAAGCCGGCACCGAACCGAGGAACCCCCCGACAAGGATCGCGACGCCCAGGCTGATGATGACGTGGTGGGTGAGAAAGGCCAGGATGATCGCCAGTGCGGGCGGAATAACGCTGCACCACGGAGGCTGAAATCCCGTACCGGCGGTACAGACGAACAATTCGGCCAGGAGGCGCAACGCCGCGTAGACAACGGCGGCGACCACTATCGTTCCTATGTCATATCTTGCCTTCAACGTCCTTGCGGCCCAGGGCCTCCTTCGATCGGTTCGGGACGACCTGCGAATGTGGCCGTGCCGGACGAATTCTCGCGAAAATGCGCGCCAAAGCAAGCACAAAGATGTAGCCTTTCGCAGACCCGTCCCGGGTGAGCCGGCTGATGCCGCCCAAGGATCCCTCGCGAGGGCGTACCGTATCAGTGGGGACGTGCTACCAGTGAGTCTTATGTGGCCAGGTGTCTAACGTGCGGAAACAGTACTGTTATCCGGTTTTTTTGCTTGCCAAATCCGCCGAGAGCGTGTAGGATTCTACTCGCCACGGCAGGTGTATAGTCCGGTACCGCTGCCGTATATTGTATGGCTGCACGGATTGTGTGGGTACTTGGTGGAGAATGGAATGATGAAGCAGGCTATGGTCGCGTTGTTGATCGTATGGCTCGTTTCAGGTTGCAGCTCGACCGATCGCGATGGATTGCTGGCTGCCGGCTACACCGAACAATACGTGGACGGCTATGTGGACGGCTACTCTGCCGGCTGCCACATGGTGGGGCATCCATTGTACGAGTTTACGCGGGATCTCTCTCGTTACGATGGAGACCACCAGTACAACAGGGGCTGGAACGACGGCTTCACGATTGCGCGGTGCGACTACGCCGCGGTATGGTAGTCGCGGCAAATCATGGAGGGGGGCGATTCGTTCGTCCGGTAAGTGCTCGCTTACGCACATTGCTGATGTCGTGTGAAAGCGAAGCGCTGAGTTTGTGCGCAGGTTTTCTCTTCCGTCTCTTTCGAATCCTGGGGCGCTTGTTCGTTCGAATGACGGCCCCTGTCAAAAGACCATGGCGTAGGAACTCGGGTGGTAGGTCAGTACTCTGAGCAAGTCGAATCCCGCGGGGATCTCGACCATGGCGGCGCGATCGAAATTGAGAGCGATGTTGCCCTCCACACGCGTCGCGTCCGGCGAGAAGCTCAGCATGGTTCCCTTGACCACCGCGCTGGCGTTGGCTGAGAAGTACATGGTGCTGGCGGCGATCACTCCGTTGACCGACGCGAAGTTGCCCGTGAAGGACACGCCGAAGCCCGGTGCTATGATGGACGAGCCCTGTTCCTGGCGGATCGCGTCGAACTGCGATCCGGATGGATATGGCCCGGAGGCGAAGTTGCCCTCGAAGCTGATCTCATTCGTGCCGGGATCCAGCACATCTCCCTCGGCAACGATCAGTCCCTGCAACTGCACATTCTTGCCGAACGTGACCACGTTCGGCGTCTCGACAAACAGGATGCCCTGAATCGTGACGCTCCCCGAGAACGTGGGGTTCATGCCGGCGGGGATGATGGTGTTGACCAGCGTCGGGCCGGCGGCAGTCAACGTGGCGGGATCGATGGCGCCCCCCGTGGCGTAGTCGCGAAAGCTCGCCGTCTCCGGGACCGGAAACTCGACGGGGTCGGCCCCAATGTTGACGTGATTGTCGACGGCCGTCTGTCCGTGGTCACCCGCGATCTGGAGATCGCCGTCATAGGCAATGGTCGCCAGTGGATTGCCGATGTCGATGTTTCCGTCGAAGTTCGCATTGCCTCCGATATCCACCGCAGTGAGGCTGTCGTTGCTCTCGACGTAGATATCGGCCTCCCAATTTTGCGTGGCGCCCGTTAACGTGGGGTTGTCGGGGAACTCGAGCGCGCCCTTGGTCGCGATGCCGTAGTTGAAGATCGGGAACTCGTACGGCTCGATACCGAAATTCACCGTGAGTGTCCGGGACATCGTTCCACTGACTCCCGTGACGGCGACGTTCAGGATCGTAGGGGCCGTGGCGCTGGTGGACCACTGTCCGGTGAACGTCTGTCCGGTCGTGGAGTCCAACGCAACGGCGGGAATCGAACCGTCGGTGTTGACCGTGAAGTTCGTGATGTCGTTGGCATCCAGGTCGCTGCGCACGATCGAAATGACGGTGCTGAGGTAATCCGATGGCGGTGTCGAACTGGGCATCTTGACTTGGCCCAGCCAGTACCGCATAACTTCTAAGCCGGATTCAGCGCTGGCGAACGCGCGGTTCGCCTCCTGTTGGTTGTCGGCGATCCGTAGATTGGCCCCGGCTATGGTGGCCAGGCCGACCGCCAGCGCCGAAACGACCACCAGCATGATCGTGCAGGTGATCAGTGCACTGCCCTTGTGGAATGTTCGCATACGCATTATCTGTTCCTCGTGATGTTTGGAGTGGGGTGTGAGTTGTCCGTACTTCTATGTGTCTCCAAACAAACCATAATAAACGGTACACGGCATTCCAAAGAGATCCTGCGAACGGTCGCGTGCGATGGCTGCCATTTCCTTGGGCGGCTGTCGTTGCGGCCCGCGGCGATTTGTCCGACCGGCGCCCAGTTCGTAGGGTTTGGCAGGAAGCCCATACAATTGCCGTTTGCGATTGGGCCACAAGGAAGAGTGTGTGGCGGCGTTTCCCGCCGCCGGCGACCGCAGCTTGTGAACCCGGCGCATGCCGGAAGAATTGGTACGTGGCACGCACCGCTCCGCCGCCTTGGGTGCGTGCCGCTTTTTCTCTCGGTTTCACCCCAACGAGCACCCGCCCAGAGTCTGTTAAGTCATGCGCGGATGAGGAGGTCGAGTGTTTGTTGCTTCGTGGGACCGCAGCCGGCGAAGGGACGGGTCCGGCGCATCGAATCGTGGCGGGGCGTGGCAATAGAGAAAGCGGTGGGGGGCATGAGAAACCCATATGCCCTGACCACCGCCTTTAGTGTTTCCGGCTTGAACTGAGGTTGTCGTCTGTGGGAATGCTTGGTAAGCCCGGGTGGTTACAGAACCACCACGGACTCTTCCTCGGCAATCTCCTGGCGTTGCTGACGGGACCGTTTGGGTCGCTCGGTTTCTTCCGGCGTGTCGTCGGGATCAAAGGGCGACCACCGGCCCTTGGCCTTGTTGACGATCTCGATCAGCCGACCGATCACAATGTCCGGTGTGTCGTCAAACGGATCGACGACGAAGCTCTTCAACTGCTCGTACAGCTCATCGGATACCTTGAACGTCCTCATGGGTACTCTCCGTGCAATCTATGGTCCTATACCCCTCTACACGACGGCGGCATGAAACCGGGTCCCCACCTGCGAGATAGGCAAGCAGGGGCACTGCCATGCCATAGAAAATCTACGAACCAATTCCCACGTTGCCAAAACACAGAAGGGTGGGAGCAGGCAAGTTGCCCCCGCCATTTGTTTGATGCCCGGCCCATTGGCATACTTTATACGGGCAGGCGTGCTGCCCCAGAGAAGCCGAAGCCCGATGGCCACGATGGTATTGCCAACGATTATCACCCGGTTCAGGTGAACCGCCTTTGTTGTGAATGGAGGCAAGAAATGTCTACCAGTTCTCATGAGGCCGGAAGGAAGCCGCGGAGGAGAAGTCTCGTTCTGGTCCTGCTCGCCTGGGTATTCATCGGCGGCCAGGCCTTGCTCGCGGCGGGAAGCATGCACAACTACAAAGAGGCCGACGCGCAGACGGATGAGGCGACAATGCCCTGGGGGCTTGTCGGCCAGGGCGCCATCAAGATGAGGTTGGTCGCCACGCAGGCGCAGCCGGAAGTAATCGGGGACGTCGCTGTGTTCCTGGCGGTCGCCAATGCCCTGGGGATTGTCGCGCTGATGTGCGGCTTGCTCTCGTGGTCGAGGTCGAAACACCTCAGCGGCAAGCTGACGATCGCCGCCGCCGTCGCCGTCATCCTCGTGAACTCGATTCTCAATCTGCCCTACGCATAGCGGTCGCAGCGTTGTCGCAAAGGGTGCTTGGGGCGCGGCCGTCCCGCGTTTCGCCGAGCGAGTTCGCGTCCACGCGTCCGCCGGGAGATCATGTCTCCGGTGACGTGTCGGCGGAGCTAAGGCAGGCCGGGCGCGCCGAACTTTCGCGGCGCGCCACAGGCCATGCCACGCCCTGCCAGCCGGTGATCCCATCGCAGGTGTTTCTTGTCGCCGCCAGGAGAAGGAGGATTCGTTTGGCTTTACCTGTGCAGGTTTTCATCACCAGCTCAAGCCGGCCGGACTGCTCGCTGCTCAGTATTCCCATGAGCCGTTCTCGATCTTGAGGATGGTCACAGAGCCCTTCGTCCGACAGCATCCGGCCAGCGATCTGGTCATGAGTCTCGGCTTGGAGGAGGCTGACGAAGGCGCTGTTGGCGTAGGTGATCGTCCCGCAGGCATCAAGGGTGAACACGGCGATATCCGAGTGCATGAGCAATTGCCAGTGTCTCTGTTCCTCCGCCAGGCTTCTTTCGACCGCCTGCAGAATGTCTGTTTGCGAGATAATGCCGCGCACTTGCTTGTTATCCTGGACGACGAGCCTGTGAACGCGCATGGTGTCCATCATTCGGCTGGCTGTGAAGACCGAATAGTGGGACGGAATGGGCAGAACGGGCGTGGACATCACATCGGCCAGTGGGGTGCGCCTCGGATCCTTTCGCAGCGACAGGACGCGGGTCAGGATGTCTCTCTGCGATACGACCCCTGCTGCTTCACTCTCGTGCATCACGACGACGCATGAGATCCTCTGGGACCACATGAGGCGCGCCGCGTCTGCCGCGGTCGCCTCTACGCCGACCGTGGCAACGTGGGAGCTCATCACGTCCGAGACGCGCTGCAGGGGCATGAGGTAGATCAATCCGCGCGTGATATCCGTTTGGGTAACGATGCCGACAAGACACTCCTCCGCGACGACGGGCAAGTGCTTGATGTGGTGCGACCGGAGCAGCCCGCCGGCCTCCAGCACCGGCAGGTTGGGCGAGGCCACGACGACGGGGCTCGACATACGCTCCGTTACGAGCAGGGGGCAGGGATTCTGTCCTTGGCCGGCAACGTCGGCGAGCAGGTCTCTCTGTGTGAAGATGCCGACAACGGAGCCGCCGTCGACCACGACGACGCAGGAAACGTGATGGGCGCACATGCGGCGGGCCGCCGAGAGGATCTCGTCGGCCGGAGAAAGCGTGACGACGTCTGGGCTCATCACATCTTTCACCGTCAACCGCGTTTGGATGAGGCCCATCGCCCAGGCGGAGCACCCCTCCGTTGCCTCGGTGCTCCGCGAATTTTCGATCTCGTTTGATCTTGCCATTCGTTCACTCCCTTGGTTGCCCGGGGCCGCCGCCGGCGCTCCCACCGGCGGCGTTTTCACCTCGGGGCAAACGAGCGAACAGTCCGGTCTACCGGGATGATATGAGCAAGGCTCTCCAAGGATTTTCCGTTCTTGAGGGCAAGGCCCTCAACGCACCACAAGCCCGGTTTCGCGACAGATCCGATACTGCTCATCGATTTTCACAAAGTTGTCAAAAAGCCCACGGTAGTCCCACACTTCATACCTAATCTATCGGCATATACTTCAGCTTCGATGATTTGAAGTGCGAGAACAGACATACCCTGCCGAAAAATACGTACTTCTAACAATGCGTACGTGTGAGTTGAGGGCAGAACGGATCATGCCGGATGGTCTGGTAATCCATGCGGTCATGGACGCGGACGCACGTTCACGGCAAGGGGCTGATAGATGTTGCGGATTTCCTGGGCGTTGAGGGCTCGTTTGTAGAGGCGGACCTCGTCGATGAGGCCGTTGAAGAAGGTTACGTCGCCGAGGGCGCCCCGTACGGCGATGGTGAAAGCGTGGGTCGTGTCGTCCAGCGGGCCGTCGGTGCCCGTTTCCTGGGCGCCGTAGCGGACCTCCGTGCCGTTGTGATACAGACGGGTGATGTTGGTCGTGCGGCTCCAGGTCATGGCGACGTGCTGCCAGGTGTTCAGGACGATCGTTCCGGAGACGCTCTTGGAGTAGGCGTGGGCCCCGTTGTAACGAATCCTTGCGTCGAGGGTCCGGCTCGTGCCTTCCGCGTAAAGCCGCTTGTCGCCGTCGCCCTTGTCGAGCACGTGCCAGTGCGCGTCGACGCGGGGCTGAATCCAGGCGATCATCGTGAGGGCCTCCAGGTTATCCAGCAGCATGGCCGGCACGATTTGGACATAATCGTTGCGCCCGTCGAAATCGAGGGCGTTCCCCACTCTTCCGGCCGTCCACGTCGCGCCGAGAACAGTCCCGTAGTGGCCATAGCCGGAGGAATCGGCCGCCAGAGTGCCGCCTTCGGCGTCGAATTTCCAGTGGCCCAGCATCTCACTGTCGATGTTCGCCACGGGCATGGTAACGACAAGTGGATTCGAAAGAGGCGATTCGTTCCCCGCCGCGTCGTAAGCGGAGATCTCATAGGCGTATTTCGCCGCAGGTCTGACGTGTATATCTTCGAATGAAACGGTCTGTGAAAAGCCGATGCGAACGCCGTCGCGGTAGATCTTGTAGCCGGTCACGGCGACGTTGTCCGTCGAGGCATTCCATATCAGGGTGATCCGGGATGGTGATATTTCGCTCGTCTCAACCGCCGTCGGTGCGGCCGGAGGCTCATCATCGAGCGTCGGCGGCTTGCTGTAGACCGTCACAACGCCGGCCTGGGGAATCGCCGTGACAATCGGCTGACCGGCGGAGATGGCCTGGTCCGGCAGGTCCACGTCGAATTCAGCCGCTGTGGCGTACTTGATGCCGTATGTCCCGGCGGGCAGTCCGCCGATGGAGAACCCGCCGCCGGTATCGCACTTGACCACGACGGCATAGCCGCCGTCATCGTTGATGAAGGCGAGCGGATCGAGAGGCTGCTCCTGTGAGGTCGCTTCGATGCGGGTCGCGCCGGGCCGCACGAATTTGTAGTACTGCCGCAGGAACTTCGACGGCTCGCTCAACAGGACACGCGGCTGGGCGGGATTCGAGGAATCGATGAGATAGCAGGCCATCTGTGCATTGAGATCCCCGGCCAGGACGCCCTGTTGCCAGGCGGAGTTGTTGCCGATCTTGAGGTCCTCGTGCAGCGTGCGATAGCCGTTTCCGCTGCTCCACCATTCGAGCATGGAGGTGTCGAGGCCATGTTGCCTGGCCCTGGCGGCGATGGCCTGAAGATTGGCCTGCGAGACGCCGCCGTACCGGTGATAGCAGAACTCGCGCAGGACCGGAAGGACGCCCGCGACCTGGATCATCTGGTCGAAATCGCGCACGGCGTTGCCCATGTTCGTATTCGAGGGCGCAACGAACGCCGGCTCGAAACCCGCGGCGCGCAGCCTCTGGGCGGAGGCCACGATCGCCTCTCCGAGCAGTCTGCCGTCCCACTGCGAGACGTTGTCCGGCTCCAGCAGGACCTCCCACAAGTCCGGAACCCAGCCGTATTTCTCCTGCAGATGAAGATACGTCGCTAACACGAATTCCGCGTACTCGACCGGATCGTCGTGCAGGTAGATGCCGTCCGTGATCTGAGCCGTGAAGGCGACGTAGTTCACGTTGACGCACAGCTTGTCGCCGTTGGCCTCCATGACCGCGCGCAGCGGATTGACGACGCGCTCGACGGCATCATCCATCTCCGAGAAGTGAAAGCCTGACCAGTCAATGATGTACGGGTCGTCATTGTCGTTTATCGTCGCGTACCGCCGGCTGCGCCAGGTCTGGTACGGGATGGTCCCCGCCTGGTAGCCCGACCAGTTGTCGTCGCTGTTCTCGACGCCGCTGCGAACCTCCAGGCGAACACGCGTGATGCCGAGGTCATTGACGACCCGATCGAACAGCGTGTCCTTGAAGTTCGGATAAGCCGCATTGCCGGGCTCCAGAGCAAACGCGACCGCTTCCCAGCCGCTGATCGTCTGATAGCTCGTGCGCGGATCGACCATGATCGTGCTCGCCGGCGCGAACTTGGCGAGGATGCAATCGCCGTTGCCGTAGCTTCCGCTCCCTCCGGCGAACTCGCTCTGGTACGCATTGCGGGCCGGCCAGCCCGGACCATCCGAGGCCCCCGTCACGTAGAGACAGCCGTCATCATCGAGGAATCCCGAGCGGCCGTTGTCGTTGGCGCTGCCCCCCAGGTACGTCGCGTAGAGCAACTCGCGAAAATCGGCGGACAGCAAGACGAGAGCGGCTTCGGTGCCGCCGTTGTTTTGGCTCTGCCAGGCGCCGGGCGTCACCGGGAAATTCGTGGAGGTCGTCTCGCCCGTGATGAAGACGTTGCCTTCGGGATCGACGTAGACGCCGTCCGCGTTCTCATTGCCGTTGCCGCCGATGAGCGTGCTGGCCAACAGGGTGCCGGTGGGCGAGAGCTTGCTGACGGCCCAGTCCGTATTGCCGCCGCGGTGCGCTCGCTGCATCGCGAAGCGTGTGACGGGGTAGTGTGTGGAGGCGGTCGGGATGGCGACGTATGCATTGCCCGCGTCGTCGACGGCGAGATTGTGCGTACTGATCCACTCGTTGCCTTCTCCGCCGAGATAGGTGCCGTAGACGAGGTCGGAGCCGTCCGGCGTCAGGCACGCGACGAAGAAATCCGCTTCGCCGTTGTACGTGCCATCGTGCGCGCCGGCAGTCGTCGGGAAGTCCTCCGAGAACGTCGAGCCGCCGATGTAGACCTTTCCGCCCGGACCGACGCGAATGGAAGCGGCGCTGACGTCTTTGCCGGACCCGCCGAGCCACGTGGCCCACAGGACCTTCGACCCGTCGCTCTTGATTTTGATGGCCCCGCAATCCTCCTCTCCGCCGGGCGGTGTCTTCTGATACGCATTGGCGAACCACTCGGCCGGCGGCGTCTTCGTCGTATTCCACCGCCCGCCGGGGACGTAGACGTCGCCGTTCGAGTCGATGTCCATGTCACGACAGAGTGTCGAGACGCCGACGTAGCTGGCCCAGACCAGGTCGGACGCATCCGGCATGAGCTTCAGGACGAAGGCGTTTTGCATGCCGTACGAGCCATTGTCCACGCCGTCGAAGTCCGGCTGAAAGGCGTTTTTCACGGGAAACCCGGGCCCCGCCCGCCCGGCCACGTAGACGAATCCCTCTGCATCCACCTCCACCGCATAGGCGCGATCGTACCCCGGCCCGCCGATCAGCGTGGACCAGAGCAGCCGCCCGTCGGGCGCGAACTTGACCACGAATATGTCACACGGCCCAAACGCCTGCGTCCCGCCCGTGCTCAGCGTCCGCGAGTATGCCCCCTCCGTCGTCGGGAAATCCGCCGAGGCCGTCCCGCCCACGACGTAGATATTGCCGTCCTTGTCGCCCGCCGCGTCCCGCGCATGCTCCCACTGCCCGCCGCCGAAGTACGTCGAAAACGCCAAATCGTACGAATCCCCCGCAAACGCCGGGGATATCCACGCCAGCAACATGAACATTGCCCTGCAGCCGACGGAACGGCGAAGGGGAGCCCGGAATCCGGCAAGTGTGTTGTGGATGGGGGACTGCCTCATTTGAATGAACCTCCGATAGCAACCGACCTACTCCGACAAGCCTCTCCATCCGTGCGATCTGTCCAAACACAAGATGCCCAAAAGGGCCTTGCTGTTCCCATCGACATTATAGCTGGTGGAGTTTACGCACTCAAGCCGCAGAGCCGACCTGCAATTCGCCCCATGTCCCGTCGGCCGTGGGAAGCCTTGAAAAACCGCGCGGTTTCTGCGACAATGACCGTGTTCAAGAGGCACAACGGCAGGGTACGATCATGAGCGATGTTACTCGCATACTGAACGCGATCCAGCGGGGCGATGCGAAGGCCACGGATGAACTGCTGCCCATCGTATATGAAGAGCTCCGCCTGCTCGCCGCGCAGAAGCTGTCCGGGGAGCCACGTGGTCAGACCCTCCAGGCCACGGCCCTGGTCCACGAGGCATATGTTCGTTTGGTGGGCGATGGCTCTCGGAACTGGGACGGTCGGGCACACTTTTTCGCTGCGGCTGCCGAAGCGATGCGCCGGATTCTCGTCGAGCGTGCCCGCCGCAGGCGCAGCATCAAGCACGGCGGCGATCTCCAGCGGGTCGAGCTGAATGAGGCATGGGTGCCTGCCGACGGTCCCAACGAGGATCTGCTGGCTCTGGACATCGCCCTGGACAAGCTGGCGCGGGAGGACCCCGACTTGGCGGAACTGGTCAAGCTCCGCTACTTCGCCGGCCTGACCCTCAGCCAGATCGCCGAGATCAGGGGCGTGGCCCGACGCACCGTGGACCGGCACTGGGCCTTGGCGCGTGCCTGGCTCTTTCGGGAGGTCACCGACGGCGAGTGTCCGCCGTAACCCACCTGAAATCCGTGCCGCCCCCTTTTTCGCAAATTCCGCCGTTCTTATGTCGCATCAGCGATCCGACTTTCGCATGGTAGAGTGGACCGAGAATGGGTAAAGGGCAGGGCCGTGAGTGAGTTGCAGCGTATCAAGCCGATTTTTGCCGAGGCGCTTGACCGGGAGGGGCCAGATCGACAGGCCTATCTGGACGAAACATGCGGTCGGGACACCGCTCTGCGGCGGCAGGTGGAGACGCTGCTGCGCGCCCATGGCGGCGCCGCCGGGTTCCTGGAGTCCCCGATTCTCGAAGCGGAGATCGGCCCCCCGGTTGTCCCCGTCGCAGAGGGTTCCGGCACGGTCATCGGACGGTACAAGCTCCTGGAAAGAATCGGCGAGGGCGGGATGGCGGTGGTCTATATGGCCGAGCAGACCGAGCCGATCCGCCGCAAGGTGGCGCTGAAGATCATCAAGTTGGGCATGGACACTCGCCAGGTCATCGCTCGCTTCGAGGCCGAGCGTCAGGCCCTGGCCATGATGGACCATCCGAATATCGCCAAGGTCCTCGACGCCGGCGCCACCGAGACCGGCCGGCCCTACTTCGTCATGGAACTGGTTACCGGCGTTTCCATCACTGAATACTGTGATGCGAACAACCTGAGCACCAAGGACCGATTGGCTTTGTTTGTCCAGGTCTGCCACGCCGTCCAGCATGCCCATCAGAAGGGAGTGGTCCATCGGGACATTAAGCCCTCCAACGTGATGGTGGCGCACCATGATGGGGTGCCCGTCCCCAAGGTGATCGACTTCGGGATTGCCAAGGCCACGAACCAGCGACTGACGGAGAAGACGCTCTTCACCCGCTACGCCCACATCATCGGCACCCCTGCCTATATGAGTCCCGAGCAGGCGGAACTGAGCGACCTGGGCATCGACGGCCGCTCCGACATCTATTCGCTTGGTGTGCTCCTCTATGAGTTGCTGACCGGGACGACGCCGTTCAGCGAGGAGCAGCTTCGCAAGGCGGGCTACCTGGAAATGCAACGGATCATCCGGGAAGAGGAGCCCATCAAGCCCTCCACGAAGCTCAGCACGCTTGGCGAAACCCTCACGGACATCGCCACGCGTCGGGGCTGCACGCCGGACCTGCTGCGAAGAGCTGTCCGCGGCGACCTGGACTGGATCGTCATGAAGGCCCTGGAGAAGGACCGCGCCCGCCGCTATGAGGGAGCCTCCGGCCTGGCGCTCGATATCCAGAGACACCTGGAGCACAGGCCGGTCGTGGCGCACGCGCCGAGCGCAGCATATCGCCTCCGAAAGTTCCTGCGCCGGAATCGATTGCAGGTTACGGCTGTTCTGGCCGTGGCCGTCGTGGCAGGCACTGTCATCATCATCTCTTCGGTCTGGAACCGGCATCAGGTTCGGCTTGGAGAGGCGGAGGCCGTCAGGCAGGTGAACGACTTAGCCAAAGCCCGTAAGCTCGTCAAGGACGGCGACCTCACCGCGGCCCGTCAGCTCCTTGTACCGATCCTGGAAAGCAGGCACGTAGGACTGGAGGCCAGGATTCTGTTTCGCCGCATCATGGGCGATGACGCCAATGAGACTCCCGGGATCACTGCCATCATGGACAAGCACCACCGTGAGCGGGTGCAGCACTATACCCGACAGATCGAAGCCGACCCTACCGATCCCAATAACTATCTGCGACGCGCGCAGCAGTTCAAATACCTTCGTGATGAGGACAATGTCCATGCCGACATGAGCCGGTACGCTGCCATCCTTGGCCAGGGATGGTTCTCCCGGCTCCGCTTCGGCACACCGACGGTCCTGAAAGTTGTCAGGACCGAGACAGTTCCTTATCGACTCGTCTTCTCTGTTGGAAGACGTGACAATGGAATCATTACAGCATCCATCGCCTTCGGGCAGAAGGGAAGGTCCACCATGAAACCATTTGAAATCCCCATGTTCTTAACGTCAATATTCACGCTCTGCTTGTTGCCAGGTATCGAGACACCACCACTGTATGCAGATTTCGACTTCGGCGAGGTGGTGAACCTGAAGGTGGTCGTCCCCCTCATCGACCCGGCGCACGAATCCATCAACTGCATCTCAAGTGATGGATTAGAGATGTACATCGAGTCGGACCGACCTGGAGGCCAGGGGAGCTTCGACATCTGGGTGCTGCGGCGCAGCTCAGTCAACGAGGACTGGGGCGCGCCGGAGAATCTGGGGCAGACCCTCAACACTTCTTATAGGGAAAACGGCATCTCGATCTCTGCCGATGGACTTACGCTCCTGTTCACCTCCACGCGAACTGGAGGCTACGGAGGCCAAGACATCTATGTAGCGACCCGGCCGACAACGGACAGTCCATGGGGTCAGGCTGTGAATATGGGGCCACGGATTAACAGCTCCGCTCACGACTATTGCCCCTGGATGTTGGCGGGTGGCCTGGAGTTGTACTTCGCGTCAACAAGGGCTGGTGGATACGGGTCTTGTGATGTCTACGTGACTCGTCGTGTCACAACCGATGGCTCCTGGGGGGAGCCGGAGAATCTCGGCTCCGTGGTGAACAGTGTGTACTTTGAGGCGGTCCACAGCGTTTCGCCTGATGGGCGATTGCTCTTCTTCACCGGTGCTCCATCAGGATCCAGTGCACAGCGACCGGGAGGGTATGGCGGTTCTGACATCTGGATGACAAGACGAGAGACCCTGTCGAAGCCTTGGCAGACACCTGTAAACCTTGGGCCCCAAGTCAACGGCTTCGCACACGATTTGATTCCGCGCATAACGCCCGATGGTTCCACATTGTACTTCAGCACGAACTCCGGCGGCATTTGGGAGAACTGGCAGGCCTCCATTGTGCCAGTCGTTGACTTCAACAGCGATGGCAAGGTCAACGGCAAGGACCTGGTGATTCTCATGGAGCACTGGGGCGAAAGTGATTCGGTGTGTGACATCGGTCCATACGCCTGGGGCGATGGGATCGTGGACGTCAACGACGTGATCGTGCTGGCGGATTATATTGGGCCCGAGCTTGTCGATCCGACTTTGGTGGCCCACTGGGCGTTGGACGAAGGTGCGGGCAGCGTGGCTATCGACTGGGTCGGCGAGCACTATGCGATGATTGTCGGAGACGTGGTCTGGGAGCCCAACGGCGTCCTTGACGGCGCACTGGCGTTCGACGGGCAAGAGAACTATATGCGGACGGTGGACTCTATTCTCGATCCGGCCACAGGGCCGTTGAGTGTCATCGCCTGGGTCAAGGGCGGGGCGCCTAATCGCGTGATCGTGTCGCAGTTCGGCGGGGCGGATTGGCTCTATCTGAATCAGTACGGCATGTTGACCACGGACCTGAAGGCATCCGGGCAGGACGGCACGTCTTTGACTTCGGACGCCTGGCTTCTCGACGACCAGTGGCACCGCGTGGCGTTGGTCTGGGACGGGACGAATCGGGCGTTGCGCGTGGACGGCGTCGAAGTGGCGGCCGATACGCAGCCCAACTTAGCGGCTTCGAGCGGCAGCCTGCAAATCGGCACCGGCAAGGACCGCGCCGCCGGCACCTTCTGGGCCGGCCTGATGGACGACATCCGAGTCTACCGACGGGCAACAAGGCCATAGCAAGAACTGGCCACAGGCCAAGCGTGTAAGGGCCGACGGAAAACGGAGCGTCGGCCCTTTGTCTATGCCTTTAGGCCGGTGAGGTTGGGTTCGAGGCGGCGGTTTTCACGGAGGATCTCGTCGAGGGTGAGCTTCGTGCGGCGGCGAGCGGCCTCGCGGCCTAAGATCGTCGTGAGGGTTGCGTTGATGCTGGGTTCGATGGTGGCGTTGTCGTAGACGGCGTTTGTCACGCACTTGTGGAAGGTGGCGATGTTGCGCTCGGCGCCGCGCGGGTAGAGATCGACGACGTCGCCGCCGCGATAGCCGGTGCGGTTGCCGAGACCTCGATGAAGAAGGGGTCGGTGCGGGTCTGAAAATCGCATAGGAAGACTTGCTTGTTGGCGGCTGCTTTGTTGGCGGCATCGCGGATTCGCAGGCAGCCCGGGACGTCGCAGCCGAGGGGCTTGGCGATATATACGTGCCGGCCGGCCTGGAGGGCCGCTTCGACGTGCTCGGGGAAGCAGTAGGGCGGTGTCTCCATGACGACCGCCTCGACATCGGCGGCGATGAGCGCCCGGTAGCCCGAGAGGCCGGAGAAGCGATTCGCCTTGGGCACGCCGAGCTGCTCGCCGGCGGCCTCGGCGACCTGTGGGAAGTAGTCCGCCACCGCCGTGATCTGGTAGCCGCCGTGGCTTTGCAGCATCCCGGCGATCATGCGGCCGCGACTGCCGAGGCCGATCACGCCGGCCTTGATCCGGCTGTTCGCCGCCGTGCCTCGGGCCGCACCCGGCGCCACGACGGCAAACGATAGCGCCGCCACCCCGGCGTTGGACAGAAAGCCGCGACGTGTGATAGCTTCAACGTGCTTGCTGGTTGCCCCGGTCATGATCTTGCCTCCACAGGTCCACGATCTTGCCATCGTGCGCCACCGACGCGGCTGCACCGTTACGGGTGCAAAGTATCCGAGATCGATGGAAAGTCCAGCCTTTTCGCCGATTCGCGGGCTTGTGGCATGGCTTCCTTATGATGGGGTTTGGGCGAAAATCTTCTTGGCTTGCGGGCGATTTTCGTGTAAAATAGGCAAAACGAAGGATCTGGCGTGCCTGAGAACCGAACGTGTTGTCTGGAGAGCGGATTTCAGATGAAGAGGCATTTGCTTTATGGGACGGTCCTGGCGGCGGTTTTGGCCGGTATGTGCTTGGCGGCCCCGGAACCGGCGGTCGTCCAGGGGCCTGGGCTGTGGACCGTGGAGGTGCAGTACGAGCATCCTCAGCAGCTTGTGCTGCCATGGGGGCCGAACGGGGAGCAGCGGTTCTGGTACATGATCGTGACGGTGACGAACCGCACGGGGATGGATGTCGAGTTCTACCCGAAGGCCGACTTGCTGACGGATACGTTCCGGATCGTGCCGGCGGGGCGGATGGTGCCGCCGGTGGCGTTTGAGATGATCCGGCAGCGGCACGCGATCCAATATCCCTTCCTGGAGTCGCTGGTGGGAGTGGAAGACCGTCTCCTGGAGGGCGAGGACAACGCGAAGGACATCGCGATCATCTGGCCGGACTTCGACCCGCAGGCGACGAGTTTCAAGGTTTTTATCAGCGGCCTGAGCAACGAGACGGCCGTCGTGCCGCACCCGGTCGCGACGGACGAGAACGACCGGCCCGTGCCGGTCTACCTCCGCAAGACCCTCGAACTCAGCTATGCCTTTCGAGGTGACCCCGCCCTGCGGCCGAACGTCGAAGTCGTCTACAAAGACCAGGGCTGGGTGATGCGCTAGGGCTGTATCTCGTACCTCGCCGTTCGCTGCTCAGACCTCGGCCACATGCTGTGGGCCGCGCTGCACTACTGCCTGCGGGTGGAAGAAGCAAGGGCCGGGTAGGAAGCTCCGCCGGCCCTGGCGTGATTGCGTTGCCGTTGCGTCTACGGCTGCGGAGGCATCGGCGTCGGCGTGCATGGGAGCATAAGGCCGACGCGGCGTGCGGCGCCCTCCATCGGACCAACGCAGATCAACGGTTTCGCACCCTCGTCTGGCAGGCCATCGATGGGATCAACATCGGCATCTGGCCCGTACAAGGCGGCGAATACTTGTGTGTCCATTCTTGTGTCGGAACCCGTCAGCGTCATCGTCCCTGAGAAGACGACAATCCCGAGGATTTCCGGCCGCTGACCTTCGCGTGACTTCGACGCATGGCCGATGACTGTGTAGTCATAAGTGTTGGGACCGGTTCGCACGGCCGTGCCGAGCATTTCCCCGCCAAGATCTGCTTCCGGCAGAAGCCCTTCGATTGTGGGATCGGCGTTGGCGTAGCTCTGCCTGTAAGCGAAGACTTTGCCGGTGGAGTCGGCCGGAGTCAGGATCTCATACGTGAACACGGCTGCCCCATCCATACCAGCGCACGTCTCGATCCAGGCGCCGCTGAGCGGCCACGAGTCGGTCGGTTCGCCGGCGGGGTCATCCACCGCCCAGCAAACCGCCAGCACGCCACTCAAGGCAACTACAGATGCCATAAGTAATCCGGTTTTCGTTCTCATTGTCATTCTCCTTTCTCGTGTTTATGAAGATGAGTCAGGGTCTCACGGCCCGATTGTAGACGCGTACTTCATCGATGGGCCCGAACCAGAACGTACCGGGAGCCAGGTCTCCGCCGGCACCGATCAACAGACCACCAGGTGAATCGCGAAGGCTGGTCTGGACATCAACAGCAACCTTCACATCGTCCACATACAGTATTCTGGCTCCACCGTCCCACACCAATCCGACCCGATGCCACTGGTCGTCGGTAACGACGGTATGTGACCACAGAGCTTGTCCCATTCGACCGGGGCCCTTCAACTCAGTCCCAAGAGCCCCAGTGACATCAGTGGCGAGCCAGTCGGCGCTAAATTCTTGTGACAAGATTACCTGCCCCGGCGCGCCGCCTTTCACCCAGACGAAGACACTGAAAGGCTGCGCGGCCGGGTTCAGGGTGAATTCTGAGCGTACGCAGTCATTGAAACCATCGCACCGTAGTGCTCCGCCGAACTTGCCACCATCCGGCTGCCAGATCGCGTCGCCGACCACCGAAGCGTGATTCAAGCCCGTGGTGTCGTGGGCGATGACGCCTTCTGCTTCGTCCAGTGGCCAGTGAGCTGCCAACGTGGGATCGCTTATTGGCTCTCCGATGTAGTCGGCCAGGGCGATCAGGTCCTGGACATCGACGATTCCGTCGCCGAAAGGCGTCGGTCCGATGTCGCCGGACGGATAGTCCTCGCCCCAGTGCGCCGCCATGATGATCACATCAGCACCATCCACAACACCGTCGCCGTTGAAGTCCACGACTGGGTCGATGGGCAGATGCCAGATGTCGGTTTTGCCGTAACCACCGGGCCGAGGCGTGTATGACGGATGGTCGAAGATGTACAGCGCCCGGCCACTCCGCGGCAGATTGGATATAAACGCCATGGGGAAGCCGCTGAGGACCGGGCCAAGGTTGACTGGCTCAGACCAGCTTCCGCCAGGTGACTCGCGCGTTGACATGTAGATGACTTCAGCGCCGCCGCCGGGCCGGTTGGACTGAAGCAGCATCACCGAGCCGTCAAAGGACAGGACCACTCGAGATTCGTGATGTGGACTGTTGATCGGGGCCCCGAGGTTGACTGGAGGCTCCCAGTGTTCATTCGCTGTGGCTCGTGTGCTGACCCAAAGGTCCCACCCGCCATATCCTCCAGGCCGATCGGAAACAAAGAACAGGGAGAGGTCATTGTCGGATATGAAGGGCCGATAATCGTCGGCTCCAGTCACATTGATGGGCACATCGAGACGTTTCGCGGAACCCCAGGGAGTATCGGTGGAATCACGCGTCGCTACCCACGTATCGGCATTTCCCTTTGGTCCACGGCAGAAGTATAGCGTAAGCCCATCTGCTGAGATGCTCGGAAACGATTCGATAGCCGAGCTGTTTACCGCCGGCCCAAGGTTAGCCGGGCTGGACCATCTCTCGTGAGCGGAGGGCCGAGTGGCCACCCATATGTCCCAGTCTCCGTACCCATTGGGCCGATCCGAGAAGAAGTAGACCGTACAACCGTCAGGTGAAATGCTGGGACCGAGTTCTTCATACGGGCTGTTGAGCGGCGGCCCGGGGTTCACCGGTTCACCAAACACGAAGTCCGCGCAGGTGTTGCCTGCAAACAGGAACGACGTTGCGGCGATCCAGGCCACCTGCAAACCATGAAACCTCATTTCGCACCATCCTTTCTTCATCGATAACATGGGCCTGTGCTGTGAGGACCTTGATAACCGCCCTGGGTCCTTGCTCGTTTATCCAGAAGAAATCCATTTGGCTGCGCAGGAGTTCGGAGAAAATGTGAAGAATCTCCCGCCACGTCGTGTGTGTCTCTTGCATGTGGTATTGTGATATTCGCCCGGATGGCTTGACGACGGGTCGAATCTGGTTTAGACTACCCCATAGGAGTCGTTGACGCGTGGAGTCGCCGGCGGCATGAGGACATAGCTGATGAGGCCTTTTGAGCAGACAGACATGGGGGGCACGACCGAGGCGTTCCTCACCACACACTGGTCTCTCATCGAAGGCATCCAATCAGGCGAGGACAGGGACCGCGCTTTGATCAGCCTGCTGTTGGGCAAGTACTGGAAGCCCGTGTACTGTTATTTGCGGCGCAAGGGTCTCGGCAACGAGGAGGCCAAGGATCTGACTCAGGGCTTCTTCCACGAGATTGTGCTGAACAAGAATCTGGTGCAACGGGCCGATCAGGCCAAGGGCCGCTTTCGCTCGTTCTTGCTGCACGCTCTCAATCAATACCTTATCAATGAAAAGGAAAAGCAATCCGCGCAGAAACGCATGCCGAAAGGTAGGCTTGTGTCGCTCGATGTCGTGGAACCGACGGCTATCCCCGCAAACGTCGCGCAGCTCTGTCCGGAAGATTCGTACAACTACGCCTGGCTGTCGGCGTTGCTGGACGAGGTCCTCGAAGAGGTCCACGTCAGTTGTTCGCAGGAGGGCCTGGAAGTTCATTGGAGACTCTTTCATGAGCACGTCGTTCGACCGATTCTGGAAGACATCGAACCAGCGTCCTTGACACAGCTTTGCGAGCAACACGGAGTAGACGACGAGAAGAAAGCGTCCAACATGATCATCACGGTGAAGCGACGGTTTCAATCGGCGCTGAGGGAACGGGTGCGTCGCACGGTGCTTGCGGAGGACCAGGTAAGTGATGAACTGGCTGAATTGATGGATTTTTTTGGAAGACCGGCGCAGCGTCTCAGGTAGTTGCTGGATTAGGTGATAGGCGTCATGCCGCATATCGGCTGGTGTCCGCCGGCGGTTTTGCTCAAATGGTCTCAACATGTTCAAGGATTCTACATTCGGCTCAGATCCTGACCGCTTGAAGCGTCTACTCTCGATCGGGGTGGAGGCGCAGGTGCTCTCTGACGGCAGGGCGGGCCTTGATTCGCTCGATATCTTCTTGGAAAAGCCCGGGGCGCGGATCGGACGTTACGAGCTGGTCAGGGTTCTCGGTGAGGGTGGCATGGGCGTTGTCTACCTTGCCGAGCAGCGCGAGCCGATCAGGCGGCGGGGGGCATTGAAGATTATTAAGCCGGGGATGGACTCAAGACGCGTGATTGCACGTTTCGAGGCCGAACAGCAAACGCTTGCTGTGATGGATCACCCAAACGTGGCGAGAGTCTACGATGGGGGACTGACTACATGGGGCCGTCCGTATTTCGTGATGGAATATGTCGATGGTGTTCCCATCACCGAGTACTGCGATCAACGGCGGCTCTCTGTTGAAGAGCGGCTCGGGCTGTTTCTGCACGTCTGTGGGGCGGTTCAGCATGCACACCAGAAGGGCATCATCCATCGGGACTTGAAGCCGTCCAATATCCTGGTCGTTGCGCACAATAAGGGGGGGATCGCCAAGGTCATTGACTTCGGCGTCGCGCGGGCCTTGAGCAGACCCTTGACTGAACTGACCCTGACTACCGAACATGGCCGGCCCATCGGCACACCCGAGTACATGAGTCCCGAGCAGGCAAACGTGGGCAGCCAGGACATCGACATCCGCAGCGACGTGTACTCTCTTGGCGTCATTCTGTACAGGCTCCTGACCGGACTATTGCCGTTCGACTCACGGGTCTTGCGAGAAGGTGGTATCGATGAATTCAGGCGAGTCATTACCGAACAGGAGCCCAGCCCACCCAGCGCGGCGGTGAGGGCGGCGAAGGGAGAGGTGCGGAGCCAGGCCGCACAAACTCGTGGGACTGATCCACGCAGTCTGGAACGCACGCTCTCCGGTGACTTGGATTGGATCACACTCAGGGCACTCGAGAAGGACAGGGATCGACGTTACGCTACCGTAGATACGCTGGCGCTGGATATCCGTCGGCATCTCAAACATGAGCCGATCAGCGCCGCCCCGCCCGGCTTCTTGTACCGGGCCGGCAAGTTCCTGCGCCGACATCGTATCGCCACCGGGCTGACTGTGGCCGTAGCTGCCGTGGCGGCGGGCGCGATCGTCAGCGCCGCCATGTACGCACACGCCAGAAACACTCAGATCCGGGCGGAAGCACTTGATCACAACGCGATTCTCAGGGAGGCGAAGGAACTCTTCAGCAATAGACAATACGAGGCAGCGCAGTCCACTCTGGAGCCGATTCTCGATAGCCGTCACGTCGCGCGGGCCGCCCAACTCCTGCACGCAGAGAGCACCATGGAGCGGCAGGAAACCATGGCTGCCATCGTGGAATTGGAGCGTCTTGTGGGCCCGGCCGACGAGATTGCCGGGCGTGCCCATTTCCTGCTCGCCAGGATCTATGATGAGGTTCAGCCCCTCGACGCCGCGCAGGCCCGCGCATACGCGGAGAAGCGCGACTATCATCGGCAGGAGGCGGAGAGACTTGTCCCTGCCATCGCTCGTTACTACTTCCTGCGGCGGCAGATATCCCTCGCGACGGGCGAGAAGCTTGACCTGCTACGCAGCGCCTTGAAACTGGAGGGAGGTCGGATCTTCGGCACGCCCGTGAACCTCGGACGGCCGGTCAACGGTCCGCACATGGATATACTTCCGTTCATTTCGGCGGACGGTCTTGCACTCTATTTCACCTCGGACCGGCCGGGCGGCCAGGGTCATTGGGACATCTGGGTCGCCACACGAGCCTCGCCGAGCCAGGCATGGTCGCAGCCGACGAACCTCGGCCCACCGATCAACACGCCAGAACCTGAAGGATTTGCCAGCGTTTCCGCCGATGGCCTCGAGCTTTACTTCAGCCGCGGCGGAGGCAACCACGGGGACATATATATGGTCAGACGGGACTCCCCCCAACAACCATGGCTGATGCCGACCAAACTCCCCATGAACGTCAACACGACGACGGCGGGAGACTGGGGCCCGTTGATTTCCTTTGACGGGCTGTCCCTGTATTTTGTTTCCGATCGCTCGGATGGTGTCGGCGACACTGATATCTGGGTGGTCGAGAGATCCGAAGTAAATGGCTCTTGGACGGAATGTCCGCGGCCTCTGGCTCCGCCGATCAACAGCCCATTCGTGGAGGGACGCAAGTGCCTGTCTATCGATGAGCGCGTTCTGTTCTTTCAGAGAATCAGGAACGAAAGTCGTCCCGACGGCCAGCGGGGCTTCGGTGAGTGGTTTTATGCCGCCACTCGGGAGGCAAAGACCGACCCATGGTCGGAGCCGATCGACCTGGGCTCTGCACTTGAAGGCTCTGAGATACCGTTCATCTATTCCTTGTCATCCGACGGCAGCGGGCTCTATTTCTGCGACCACCCATGGGCTGCCCCACGTGCGGGCGGCCATGGCAACTGTGATCTCTGGTACCTGCCGATTGTAATCTCGCCCGGCGAGGTCGCGAGATAGGTGCGACACGGCGCCTACCTTGGTGCGAGAATCGTGCGCTGCTTCCCTCTTGATCATGGTATGATACCGGCGCCCGCGCTTGTCTGTTTGGGCTCATGAATCAGGGGTAGCTATGAGATCTGATGGTGGGTTGGGCAACGTGATCAAGTATTGTCCGAAGTGTGGGGCGGCGGCGCTGCGAGCGGTGGGGGCGAAGCTGCTTCGGTGCGAGGCGTGCGGGTTCGAGCTGTATATGAATCCGGCGGCGTCGGCGGCTGGGGTAATTGCAGATGAACATGGTCGGATCGTGGTGCTCGTGCGCGGGCAGGAGCCGGGCCAAGGGAAGTGGGACCTGCCGGGTGGATTCGTGGACCCGGGCGAGACGGCGGAAGAGGCCCTTCGGCGGGAGGTTCGCGAGGAGGTGGGGCTGGAGGTCACGGCCCTGCGGTACCTTGGCTCCTGGCCGAATGTGTACGACTATATGGGTGTGCGCTATCGGACCGTGGACCTTGGATTCTTGTGCGAAGCGGCCGGTGCGCAGGCGGTCCGCGCGATGGATAGCGAAGTTGCGGAGACCCTGTTGCTGTCGCCGCAAGACCTGGATATCGGGCATTTTGCCTTCGCCAGCGTGGGCCGGATTGCCGAAGCGGGAATCAGGGTCCTGCGCTCGGGGGGTGCAAAGGTGGCCGGTGGTGGGCAATCGGGACCGGACTAATCGTCGCCCGGTGGCCATGCAACCCTAAACCATTGTGAATGCTTGGTTTAGCAGCGCGTCGCAAGAGGCGACGCGCCGCGGCGATTGCGGGCGGGTAGTCAAGAGCCGGCGAGCCGGTGCGTCCGAGAATAATCCTCTTGTATGTACCGATTGAGTGTGGTAGAATATCAATAGCATGGGTTTGGCGTCGCCTGCACCGTCTGCTGGGTGGGCAACGTATTCAACAAGTGGCGTGGCATAATGGGTCAGTGTCGGAGGCCCTGACGTGGTAGGTTTATCCGGACACAGGGTGAACGGGGGAGCAAGGTACGCAGGAAGAAGGCATCTCGGATTTGCTCTATCCCCGCGGAAATCAGCCGTCTGTTGGAGAAAGGAGGTGAGCGCGCAGATTTCGTGTTCATAGGAAGTTACAGGGGATTTTTGTCGATGAATCATAGCGGGACCGCGTTTGCGAATGGATCCGTACGACACGAGATGGAGGGCGGCGCCTTGGTGTGTGGCCGAGGCGCGGCGACAGAGTTCTTGACCAGAAGGAGGACAGTAATGAGTCGCAATGTAAAGTATCTGATTCTCGTAGTCTTGCTGTGCCTGACGTTGCCGTTGCAGGCGGCGCGAGACATCACCAAGCCGGGGGATGTCGTGCAAGGCGTCCCGAATGACAATGACTGGCCGGGCAACGAACCGCCACATCAGGCCATTGATGACCGGACAAACACGAAGTATTTACACTTCAAAGGTGGTAACGTACCCTCGGGCATCCGAGTCACGCCCGCGGCCGGCCCGACTGTGGTAACGGGACTGAGTTTCACGACGGCCAACGATGCTGACTACCGCGATCCCATCACGTACGAGTTGTCCGGCTCCAACGAGAGCATTGACGGGCCGTATACGTTGATCGCAGAAGGGGACATCGTGGATTTTGCCGGGGGGGCGGCTTGGCCGCGGTTCACGAAGAACACGACGCCCATCAAGTTCGCCAATACCACGGCGTATGCGCACTACCAGTTGATGTTCCCAACGACTCGCGACCCAGCCACTGAGCCCTACATGCAGATTGCCGAGATCGAGTTGCTGGCGGATATTCTCGTTCCGACGGTACCGAGCCCGATTGACGGCGCCCTTGGTGTGGTCTTGCCGCTGCTTCAATGGACACCCGGCGATATGGCCTTGTTCGAGGACGTCTATGTCGGCACGACACCGGACTTGACGGAGGCCGATCTCGTCAAATCGCGCCAGTCGGCCATGATCAAGATGCTCTACTATGTGGTGCCCCTTGTGCCCGGACAGACGTACTACTGGCGAGTCGATGACATCGACGCCGAGGGCAACGTGTACACGGGCACGGTGTGGAGTTTTACGGCGGCCCCTCTGACCGCCTATGACCCCGATCCGAAAGACGGAGCCAAGTGGATCAATGTCGCTGTGGACTTGCGTTGGGCGCCTGGTAAGGGGGCGACCAAGCACAATGTGTACTTTGGCACGGATGAGGCGGCCGTGGCGGCTCGCGATGCCAGCGTCTCCCAAGGCGAATTCATTGCGATGGTTTTTGACCCCGGCACACTGGAAGAGGATACCACCTATTACTGGGCGGTCGACGAGCCCGGTCAGCCCGGCGAGGTCTGGAGCTTCACCACGATCGGTGGCGGCGGCGGCATCAAGGGCGAGTACTTCAGCAACACGACCCTGAGCGGCATGCCGGCCCTCACGCGAATCGACCCGGAGGTCAACATCAATCTGGTTGGTGCGGAAAGTCCGGGCGCCCCGATTCCGGGAGATGGCTGGTCGGCCCGCTGGACCGCGGACCTCGACATCGCCATCGCCGATACGTTCACCTTTGTCGTCAATTGCCAGGACGGCACCCGGCTGTGGGTCGATGGCAAGTTGCTCATCGATCAATGGATCACCCCCACGGTTACGAGTACGTACTACTCCCTGCCGATCTACCTGGAAAGGGGCATCCATTCGCTGCGGCTGGAGTACTTTGACAGCAGCGGTGACGCTGTAGAACAATTGTCCTGGTCGACGCCGACGATGGCGGAAGAGATCATTCCCGCCGGTCCGTTGCAGCCCCCACTGAGGGCCCAGGCAACCTATCCGAAGGATGGGGCCGTCGATGTGCGTCAGGATATGAGTCTGATGTGGGGTGCCGGCGACAAGGCGGGCGAGCATGATGTCTACTTTGGCGACGATGCCGACGCTGTCGCTGCGGCTGATGCCGGCAGTCCCGAGTACCAGGGCCGACAGGCAGAGACGAGCTTTGCCCTCAGCGACCTGGAGTGGGACAAGACCTATTTCTGGCGGATCGATGGGATCAACGATGTCGATGCCGACAGTCCCTGGGTCGGTACGGTCTGGAGCTTCACCACGGCCGATTTCCTCGTGGTGGATGACTTCGAGAACTACACCGATGATATGGACGCCGGTGAGGCCATCTGGCAGACCTGGGTCGACGGTCTTACCAACGGCACGGGTTCGGTTGTCGGCTACTTCGATCCTCCGTTCGCCGAGCAGACGGTCGTTCGCGGCGGCGCTCAGTCGATGCCGCTCGATTACAACAACCTCATCTCGCCGCACTACAGCGAGGCCGAGTTGCCGCTTGACCCGCCGCAGGACTGGACGGTCAACGGCGTTTCCGAACTGACCCTCTATGTCCAAGGGAATTCGGCCGGATTCGTCGAGACCGCGCCCGGCCAATACCGGATGAGTGCCAACAGCAGCGATATCTGGGGCACCTCCGACAACGGCCGCTTTGTGTACAAGCAGCTCAACGGCGACGGCGCGATTTCCGCCAAGGTCCTCAGCGTGGATAACACCTCGGGCTTTGCAAAGGGCGGCGTCATGATCCGCGAGAGCCTCGACCCCGCTTCTTCCTATGCGTTTATGTTCCCGACGCCCAGCGGTCGCAGGGCCTTCCAGAACCGCCCGAGCCTGGCGGCCAACGCCATCTCGGCGCACAGTGCCGAGGGCGAGGTCACGTACCCGGTCTGGGTCAAGGTGGAACGCAAGGGTAACGAGCTCACCGCCTACTATTCGACGGACGGCAACAACTGGATCATGCAGCCCGACACGGAGAATACCGGCGACGATGCGTCCCCGAACCCGCAGACGATCTACATGACGGGTTCCGTCTACATCGGCCTGGCCCTGAGTAGCAATAACGGCCGGGGTGGCGTTTGCTTCGCAGAGTTCTCCGACGTGGATATGACGGGCTCGGTGAGCGGGCAGTGGAAGGTAGCGGACCTGGGCGACGTGGCGCCCAGCAACGACCCTGTCGATCTGTACGTGGCCGTGCAGGACAGCAGCAACAACATCGGCGTTGTTGTCAATCCGGACCCGGCGGCCGTGAACGCTACCGACTGGATCGAGTGGAAGATTCCGCTGACCGAGTTTGGTATAAACGCGACCAGGGTCAAGACGTTGTTCATCGGCTTGGGTGACCGGGACAATCCGACTTCGGGTGGTGCCGGCAGGCTCTACATCGATGACATCCGTGTGATGAAGCCGGAACCGGCCGAAGAGTAAGGAACGTTGACGTCGTCGGCAGTACGCCGGTGACGTCGCTGATTGCAGTTGAACGATCCGGGGCCTGTGTCTTGGTGGAGCAGGCCCCGGATTTGCATGTTGAGTCGAAAGAACATCTGCCGGCAGGAGGAACCGGTTCGCCACAGGAATTGGCTGACGAAGGATACGGCATGGCGCTTAGTGACCTCTGGGCAGGCCAGAGAGATCGTGGGCCCGGCGTGTGGGCGGAATGAAACTGGTTGGACTTTTGTATAGGAGAAACACCATGTATCAGAAGATAATCCTTTGGACGGCAGCGGTGTTGCTGCTCTCATTCACCGGCGGTGCGTTCGCACAGGCCGGCCCGCAAGGCTGGTGGAGCGAGACCATTGGTACCGGCGCCCAAGGCAACGCCACAATCGAGGGTGACACCTACCTCGTCACCGGTAATGGTAACGACATCTGGGACGCCGCCGACGCGTTCCACTACCTCTACAAGCAGCTTGAAGGGGATGGTTCCATGACGGCTCGCGTCGTCAGCCACGGGACAGGCTCGAACACCTGGGCCAAGGGCGGCATCATGATTCGCCAGAACAACACGCCGGGCTCAGCGGACGCCTACATGGTCATCACGGACAACCAGGGCGGGGACGCCGGCAACGGTGCCGGCTTCCAGTGGCGAGATACGCAGGGTGGCGGTGCCGCATGGGCTGATGCCGGTGCCGCCACGGTGGTCGATCCTCCGCAGTGGATCCGACTCGAACGACAGGGCAATTCATTCAGCGGATACTACTCGGCTGATGGACAAGCCTGGACGCAGTGTCAGTCGAGCCATACGGTCATCATGACCGACCCCGTCCTGATCGGGCTTTGCGTGACCTCTCACGCCGCCGGTGAGCTACGGACCTACGAGTTCGACAACGTCAGTTGGACAGGCAATGTGACCGACAAGGCGCCCCAGTTGAGGGCGTGGCAGCCCGATCCCGCCGACGGCACGGTAGGCGCCGATATACCGCTGTTCCGGTGGAGTGCGGGCGAGACCGCCTTATTCCACAAGGTCTACTTCGGCACCACGCCGGAATTGACGGAAGCCGACCTCAAGGTCCCGCAACAGTTTCACACGATATACTATCACGCACCGGGCCTGGAGCCGGGCGTGACCTACTATTGGCGAGTTGACGAGATCGAAGCGGACGGCACTATGCACATCGGTGATGTGTGGAGTGTGACGGGAACGCCGCTGGCCGCCTACGCGCCGCAACCTGCGGACGGCGCCACGGGACAGCTCCCGGGCTTGGTTCTTGGCTGGACGCCCGGTACAATGGCGATGAGTCATCAAGTTTACTTCGGTATGGACCAGGCCGCCGTGGCTGCCGGTGATACCTCGGTGGACCAGGGCACGGTGGACGTGGCGGAGTTCAATACCGATGTGTTGCGAGCCTCCACGACCTACTACTGGCGGATCGATGAAATCAAGCTGGACACGGTCGAGGCCGGCGAAGTCTGGAGCTTCACCACCGCCGATGGCATCACCAACAAGATCCTGTACGAAGTCTGGGAGAGCATCGGCGGCGATAACCTCAGCGCCCTGACCGGCCATGCGGACTACCCCAACAACCCGACTACCAGCGAGTACGTCGATTCGTTCCAGAGTCCGGTGGACTGGGCTGACAACTACGGCCAGCGGCTGATGGGCTGGCTGAAGCCCCCGCAGACGGGTGACTACACATTCTGGATTGCCGGTGACAATGAGCAGCAGTTGTGGCTGAGCAGTGACGGCAGTCCGACCAACGCCCTGCAAATCGCCAACGTTCCGGGCTGGACCCCGGCTCTTGACTGGGACAACACCGGTGGGGGCACGGGCAATGCTGACGCACAGGAGTCAGACCCGATCGCCTTGCAGGCCGGCCAGAAGTACTTCATCATGGCCCTGGGTAAAGAAGGCACCGGCGGCGACAGCACCGCAGTTGCCTGGCAGGGGCCCGGCATCGACACTCGCGAGGTCATCAAGGGCGAGTACGTGGATATGTTCGCCCTGCCGCCTCTTCAAGCCTTCAGTCCGTATCCGGCCGATGGCGCGGTCGATACCCCCCAGGAGCTGGTCCTGGAGTGGAATGCCGGCGAGGGGGCCCAGCAGCATGAGGTCTATTTCGGCGACGATGCCGAGGCCATTGCCACTGCGGACACCTCCAGCCCGCTGTTCATGGGTAGCCAGAACGGCACCACCTTCGATGCCGGCTCGCTCGAGTGGGGTAAGACCTTCTCCTGGCGGGTCGACGAGATTAGCGGTGCTGAGGTCATCAGGGGCTCCGTCTGGAGCTTCACCACGGCCACCTTCATTTCGGTCGATGACTTCGAGGGCTACACGGATGATATGGACGCCGGCGAGGCCATCTGGCAGACGTGGGTCGACGGTCTGACGAATCTGACCGGCTCGATTGTCGGGTACTTCGATGCTCCGTTCGCGGAGCGGACGACCGTTCACGGCGGCCGGCAGTCGATGCCGTTCGATTACAACAACATCGTCTCCCCGTACTACAGCGAGCTCGAATTGCCGCTTGACGGGGCCCAGGACTGGACAGTTGAGGGCGTCGATACGCTGAGCTTGTGGTTCCACGGTTATCCGGTATCGTTCGCCGAAACGGCCGACGGTATCACCATGAGCGGCGCCGGCCACGACATCTGGGATACGGCCGATGATTTCCGCTTCGCCTACAAGCAGCTCAACGGCGACGGCGTAATCTCCGCCAGAGTGAACAGCATTGGAAACACCGACGGTTGGGCGAAGGGCGGCGTGATGATCCGCGAGAGCCTTGATCCCGGCGCCAAGTTCGCGTACGTCGTGGTGACCCCGGCCCAGGGAGTTTCCTTCGGCTGGCGTGCATTAGCGGGCACGGCTCCCGCCAGCGTGACGCAGGCCGGGCTCGAAGCCCCGCACGCGGTGAGGCTGACTCGCAGCGGCGACGTCTTCACGGCCCAGTATTCGGCCGACGGCAACGTCTGGACCGACCTGGCACAAGCTGATGGTACGCCGGTCTCGGTCTCCATGTTCGGCAGCGCGCTCATCGGCCTGTGCGTGACCAGCCACAACAGCAATTTGGTCACCACCGCCGAGTTCTCCGACATCGCAATAACGGGTGCAGGCGGGCCGTGGCAAATCGCCGAGATCGGAGACGATCCGCAGCCTGGCAACAGCCCGGATGACTTGTACGTCGGCATCCAGGACAGCAGCAACAAGTCGGCCTTCGTGGTCCATCCGGACCCGGCGGCGGTGAACGTCACCGACTGGACGCAGTGGAACATTTCGCTGAGCAGCTTTGGTGCCGTGAATCTGGGCAGGGTCAACAAGCTGTACATCGGCGTAGGCGACCGGGACAATCCCACTCCGGGTGGCGCCGGTCGGATCTTTGTCGACGACATCCGAGTGACCAGGCCGGAACCGGAGCCTGCGGAATAAGCGGCTTGCTTGTTCGACAGGAAACCGGTGTCGTACTGAATTGGGTAGAACGATCTGGGGCCTGCGTCCTGGTGGATGCGGGCCCCGGAGTTGTCTGTTTGGATGCGATATGTGTGCGCAGAAAGGAGATGAGCCCGGAGAATCGAGTTTACGTGTAAACTGCCTTGTAAGCGAGGAAGATGCTCCAGTCCGGACAAGATCAATGGCATGCTGAACGGTGAGCGGAAGTGAGTGCCGGGCAAGATCGGAGGGGTAACTGAATTCGGTGGCGAGGGAGGCTGAAGTGAATCTGGGCAGTCCGGCGTCGACCGGGCTGTAGGAGCCCCGGTTTGCCGGATGGCAAGCCGTTGTCGTACGATTTGCATCGGATGATCCGGGTCCGTGCCCTCTATGCGCGGGCTCCGGTTTTCTGGGACCTTAACATTACATACGGGTGGACGATCCGCCCGTGTGACTATTAAGGAGGCCTGTCATGTTGAGAACGTTTGCATTTCTTTTCTCTGTAGCTGTGCTCGGGATCTTCTGTTCGGCCGCTTATGCCCAGGGTCTGCAGGGAGAGTACTTCGATAACAGGATCCTCACAGGCGAGCCGGTGCTCACCCGCGTGGAGGCGGTGAACTTCAACTGGGCGGCGGACTCACCGGGCGATCCTCTCGGTGTGGATAATTTTTCCGTGCGATGGACGGGCAGCATCACGGCCCCGGTAACGGGCGACTACATATTCGGGACCCGCAGTGACGACGGGGTGCGCCTTTGGGTGGGTATCGATCAAGCGATCAACAATTGGAATGACCACTCGGCCATGTGGGATCGAAGCACGCCGATCCCGCTGAAAGGCGGTGAGCCGGTGGGTATCACGCTTGAGTACTATGAGAACGGCGGCGACGCTGTGATTGAGTTGTACTGGTCCAATACAGACGCGGGCATCGCGGAAGAGCCGATCCCGGCGTCCGTGTTGACCCCGGAGCTCATCCCCGCCGTCAAGGCCTACAGGCCGATCCCGGCTGACGGCTTCGTGGGCCTCGGTATCCCCGTCCTGCAGTGGTCGGCAGGGGAGACGGCAATCTTCCATCGTATCTATGTTGGCACCGACCCGAATTTGACGGAAGCCGATCTACAGATGGATCTCTATCCGATCAACCAATACGCGCACGGCCTGGGGTTTGTGCCCGGCGAGACCTACTATTGGCGGGTCGACGAGATCGAGCAGGATATGGTCACGGTTCACGTCGGTGACGTGTGGAGCTTCGTGGCCCAGGGTGTGACGGCCTATCATGAAAACCCGGCTGATGGAACGAATACGGTCTCGACGACTCCCGAGTTGACGTGGATGCCCGGTATGGACACCTACCAACACCGTGTGTATTTCAGTGACGACCTTGACGCGGTCACTCAGGGTGCGGCGGAGGCGGACAAAGGGACGTTGGAGGTAGTCGATGCGAATTTCGTGCCGGACGTCTTGGATGAACTGACGACCCACTACTGGCGCGTAGACGAGATCCTGACCAACAACTCTGTCATGACGGGCCCGGTTTGGAATTTCACCACCGCACGGTCCGTGGATGACTTCGAGAGCTACGTTGATGATTGGGAGACGGATGACGCGATCTGGGAGATCTGGATTGACGGCCTGACGAACGGGACGGGTGCGATCGTGGGCAACTTCGATCCGCCTTTTGCCGAGCAGGCGATTGTCCACAGCGGGTTGCAGTCCATGCCGATAGACTACAACAACGTCGATGCTCCCTTCTACAGTGAAGCCGAACGGGAATTTGCGAGCGCGCAGGATTGGACGGCCGGCGGCGCCGATACGATGGTGCTTTTTGTCAGGGGCCTATATGTGAACGATGCCGCCCCAGTGTATGTCGGGCTCCAAGATACTTCCAATAAGGCTTACTTCGCTGTCCACCCCGACCCGGCGCTGGCGACCAGCGTGGACTGGGTCCAATGGGCGGTCCCGTTCAGTGAGCTTACGGCGGTCGGCGTGAATCCGGCCCGCATCAAGAAGATCTATATCGGCGTGGGTGATCGCGACAATCCGCAGCCGGATGGCGCGGGTCGCATCTACGTCGATGACATCATCGTGACCAAACCGGCTCCAGTCGTCGAGTGACGTCGATAACGGCGACCGACCGTTTAAGGCGACAGCTTGCCTTCGGTCACGCGGTCATGAGGCATTTCCGGGGCCTGTGCCACGCCGGCACAGGCCCCGGCTGTTTCCGGTCTCCGCTGTGCACCCGGCACGCCCTCCATCTTTGTCCCCATCGCAAGAAACATTTCCCGTCCATGAACAGGCTATTTGTATGGTTGTCGGGGTTCGGCGTTCACCAGAAACCATGACGTCCGGCGACTCCAATGCAAGAAAAAAGGTAGACCAAGGCGGTTTCTCTGAACCGGGCGGATTGGTCTTTCGTACAGAATTCCACGCTTGGCTGAAGAATAAGACTCGGCCGGGTGACATGAAAGACTCCCCTGTTGAGGGGTAATTGAAGAGCTCAGAGAATCGTCGGGGGCAACGGAGTGAGGGAAGATGGCCACGGTAGCACGTCTCGCTGTCCAACTCCGCCGTAGCGTCCCGCTGACATACGCGATCGAGTGTTTCAGGATTTGTGGACAATCACAAAAGGATAAGAGTGCAGCCATGAGAAAGGCATATTCAATACTGAGTGTTTTGATATCGCTATGCGTTTTATCTGCCCGGGTGGGAGCGGGCCCTGCGTGGCCCGGCGCGGATACGGACTGGAACCCCGTTCTGGTCGGCGGGGACATCTATGTGGATGCCCTGGCCAACAGCGGGGTGGACAATTACGACACGCCGCCGCCGACGCCCGTGGATATCGTAGGCGGCATGGACCCGGAAGGTGACGGACCGTTTGCCGCCGGCTTCTGGGCTCTCGATGCGAGCCATCTCATGTTCCGTGTGAGGGTCGACGGCGATCCGAGCGTGGGCGGACAGTTTGTCTGGACCGCGCTTCTCAATACGGATGCCGACTCCGGCGTGGATTGGGCGGTGCAGCTCGATCTGTCCGGCGACAACCAGGTCGAGCTGGTGCAGGCTTTGTCCGGCGGCCCCGATACGAATTGGGAGGTAGCCCTTGCCGGGCCCCCTCATACGGTCGGGTTCGACAAGGACGAGTACTCGCGCTTCTCAAACGCGTCGGGAACACTGGATCCGCCCTACACGGGTTCGCAGTTCCATGGACCGGGACCGGTAGACGACGACTATTTCGTGGATTTCGCCATACCTCTGGCGACCTTCACCTCCGTAACCGGCTGGAACAGTGAGGACCCCCTGGGGATCGCATTCTCGACTTCCACCTCACACATCGCCGACAACAAGGACCGCCCCGACTATGCAGGCTGGGGCAACGTGCCGATGGTTCCTTCGCCGGCCGCGCTTATGCTCGGCAGCCTCGGTGTGGCTTTCGTCGGCTGGCTCCGCCAAAGAAGGACCCTGTAGTCCGGCGGAGAGACGCATCTTGTCTTGAAAGGGCGGTGAACGGATTCACAGCCCTTTTTCATGGAATCCCACCCGGGACGTCTTGCGCCAGGCATATCCACAGTCATCCCGTTCTCCGGGAGGTCTACTCCGCCTCGGGCGATGTCCGGCAGTCGGCTTTCATGAGAAAGACATCGGTTCCGGGCGAATCGCCAAGCCGGCGCGTCAGAGTGTGAATGCCTGTATCCGTATCGGTGGAGACCAGAACCTCGATATCGTCTCCTTCGAAGACTTCCGCGAGGTATGTAGCCTGTAACGCACGAATCTCCGGCAGCCTGCCAAGCTTGCGGTACATGCCATCAAGGGCCCATCGCACGTATTCGGTGTTGTTGACGTGTCCGTTGAAGTCCAGGGCGCTGAAGGGCACACGGAGAGAGCATGCCTTCTCGTAGTCTTTGACCGGCTGCAAACGGTTCGATTCTTCGGGAAGGGCCTTCGGCCCGGCCGGCGGCAGGTCGAGATCGAGCCGGCTCAGGTTCTTGGGGCGTCCGCTGTGCCGGTCGAGGATCATCCAATCACTGGTGGCTCGAAACGACTCTCCCTGGGGCCCTTTGCCGATGAACTCGCGTGAAGCAATGATCCGCGTGCTTGTACTGGGCCACGTCCTGATTGTGATATCTTCGCGCCATTTTGGCGTACGGGTGAGTTCCAGACACGAGTTTACCAACACCCAGAAGCAGTCGCGCGCGTTCAGGTCGGCAAAGCCGAAGCCGAGCTGTTCGGCGTGCCGTGCGGCGGCCTCCTGCATGTACTGCATCAGGGCGTTCAGCTTGATTTGGCCGTTCGGCCGACAATCGTACGTCTTTACCGTGAACCGATCCACTCTATATGGCATGGCACCCTGCCGTCTGCACGCTCCGCGCGATCCTTGGGACTGACAACTCGCGGTATTATGGCAATCAGTCGGCGGGAGGGCAAGCCTCGACCGCGCCGACGAGATAGGAATCGGTGCGGAATATTTGGTCGAGCTCTTGACAATCTGGTGGGCTGTGTGTAGTTTGTGATACGTTGTAGAACTCGGCATGGACTGTGTCCGTATGGAGACGGACAATGCGGGCAATTGGATGGCCCGCAAGCTGTGACCTGAGTTCGTAAGGGGCGAAAGGAGAAACGGTCCAGGGATGGGTGTCTACGGAGAGAAAGCAACCGGGAACGACGGATCGAGTGGCGAGACCCGGAACAGGCGAGTCTTCGATTCCAGCCGCACGTAGTTGCATCTCTCGTTTGCGCGCACTCTGGCGGGGCATTGCGATTGGTGTCGCAGTGAATCAAGGATGGCAGGGTTACAAGGAGGTAGTCATATGAAGAACGTAGCAGCAGTAACAGGTTTTCTGTTAGTAATCTTCGTCGTTTCGGCCCAGGCGGGCCCAACGTATACGGGTAGTCTGAACTATGACGGGGGCGGGATCACGGGCGTCACTGGCAACCCCTGGCTGGCCAGCGGAACCACCTTTAGCTGGGAAGTCGTCGAAAACTCGAACGGGACGTACACCTATACCTACCGGCTGCAGGTCCCGGAGGGCTCCAAGGAAATTAGTCACCTGACGATAGAGGTCTCTCCCAGCTTTGGCCCGGATAATCTCTGGGGTGTGCTGCAGGGGAACGTGGCTGGCGGCCAACCAGAGGATTACCCGACGCCCGGTAAGAGCGACCCCGGCCTGCCCGACCCGTTCCGGGGTATCAAGTTCGAGGGCGGCGCCGGCTCCAGCGATTATGACTGGACCGTGTCGTTCATCAGCGATCGCGTTCCTGTCTGGGGCGATTTCTATGCCAAGGACGGCGTGGACAATGTCGGCGAAGGCCCGGACAAAACAAAGATCGACGTGGCGATCTGGAACGTGGGATTCACTGCCTCGGATTCTGATGGACCGGCAGGCCATGTGCTTGTGCCGGACACGGGTACGTTCATCATTCCCGCGCCCGGCGCGATCCTGCTCGGTAGTATCGGCATTGTCTTCGTCAGTTGGATGCGGCGACGAAGATTATACTAAGAGCTGCACGGATGCGGCGCAAAAGGCCGCCGGTTTCGGCCGGCGGCCTTCTCAGACTTGAGTAGTCGACCGTCGCTGCATCCGATTTGGCTTGTTCGACTAATGGATGGAAGGGTGTTTTTCATGGAGGTGTGGTTGTGAGAAGGGTGATGTTGGTTCTGGCATTGGTGGGGGCGAGTTGCACGGGTTCACTTCAAGCGGCATTCCTGTCGTATTCAGGCACCCTGTCCGGGTGGGGCGGAAGCGGTGATGGTTTGCTCCTAACGGCCGGTGGGGAGTGGAGCCGCCCGAATACCATTTTGGGCTGGGTCGTGGACAACGAAACCACGCCGGGCAAATGGCACTATGAGTACACGATTTCGGTCCCGATGGGGGACGTTCAATGTGTGATCATTGAGACGAGCGATGCCGACCCCGGCCCGGCCTTCACGGAGGCGAACTTGTTCTCCCTGTCGACCGATCCGCCCGATTGGTTCAACTACCTGAAGATCGGCACCCACAGCAAGTGGGACAATGTAAACCTGCCGGAAGACGTATACGGCATCAAGCTGTGTGCCGACAGGGATCCCCTCTCGTTGACCATCAGCTTCGATTCCGACCGGCCGCCGGTCTGGGGCGATTTTTACGCCAGGAGCTTTCTCATCAAAGACCCCGAAGGAGACTACTTCAACACGCTCTACAACTGGGGCTTCATGGCGGACGATCCTTTGGCCCCACCGAGCAACGGGAGCATAAACAATCACGTCCTGGTCCCGGATTCCGTGGTCATCCCGGCCCCCGGGGCGCTCGTGCTGGGCATGGTGGGTGTCTTTTGCAGTGGGTTCCTTCGGCGATGGACGACATAGACCTGGCAGAGATGAAATGAGCCGAACGGTGGCCGGAGGAGTCCAGGGCATTCCCGGCTCCTTCGCAGAATCGCCCGGAAAAGGGCGAGATCTGCTGTTTCTTCGCAAAAATACGTAATTTCCACAATTGACTCATTCGTTGCCTTGCGGGTAACCTTGCACCATTCGGAGATGCGAGATCCGGTGTGCGCTCGCCGGAAGAGCCCAGGCCGGGCGGTCTGATGTGACTGCACGATCTTGCCGAAAGGAGGTCGATCATGGTCCGAACAGGCATTCCCCGCATTATTGTGCCGTGCTTGGCTTTGGCTCTCGTTGCCGTCGCGGCTCCGCCGCCGCACGCCGCCGGCCCGCTGAACAGTTACATCGTGCAAGTTACGCCGGGGGCGGACCCCGTTCAGATCGGCCGCGGCGTCGCGCAACGCACCGGCGGAAAGCTGGGACACGTCTACACCAAGGCCCTGAGTGGTTTCTCCGTTCAGTTGCCGCCGGGATTGGCCAAGAAGGCAATCGAGGGCCAGCCGGGCGTGCTGAAGGTCGAGCCTGACGCGCGCATTCACGCCGTCGCCCAGACTTTGCCGACCGGGATCAACAGGGTGGATGCGGATCTCAACAACATAGCCCAGATCGACACCTCAGATGAGCGCGTCGATGTGGATATCGCGATCCTCGATACGGGCATCGACCGGGATCACCCCGACCTGAACGTCGTAGGGGGGAGGCGATTCTACAGCTTCTTGTGGTTTACGTTCGAGGACGATCAGTACGACGACGACAACGGCCACGGCACGCACTGCGCTGGCATCGCGGCGGCCCTGGACAACGATATCGGAGTCGTCGGCATGGCGCCGGGCGCGCGACTGTGGGCGGTGAAGATTCTCGACTCCAACGGGTCCGGCTACGTGTCCGACCTCGTCGCCGGCGTCGACTGGGTCACCGCGCACGGTGGGATCGAGGTTGCCAATATGAGCCTGTCGGCGGTGGCCAGGGTCGACGCGTTGCGCACGGCCATCCAGAGCGCCGTGGCGGAAGGCGTCGTGTTCGTGGCGGCCGCCGGCAACAGTGCAACCGATGTCTACGGCAGCGATGGAACGTTCAACACGAGCGATGACCATATCCCCGCCGCCTATCCGGAGGTCGCCGCCGTTTCGGCCATGGCCGACAGCGACGGTCTGCCGGGCGAGCTGGGCAGTGCGACCACCTACGGCGAGGACGATTCGTTCGCCTCCTTCAGCAACTATAGCCGCAGCATAGTCGCCGACAATCCGGTGACCTCGCCGGGCAAGGCGATCGATCTGCTCATGCCGGGCGTGAACATCAATTCCTGCTGGATGGGCGGCGGATACCGTCCAGCGAGCGGCACGAGCATGGCTTCGCCCCACGCCGCCGGCCTCGCCGCCCTCTACATCGCCGAGCACGGGGCGGCCTCCAGCGCGAGCGGCGTCCACGAGATTCGACAGGCCCTCATCAATGCCGCCGTGGAACAGGGGGATGCAACGCGCGGCCTGGTGACCCAGAATGACCCTGATGGAAACAGAGAGAAGATTGGCTGGGCCGCCTCCGCGCAAGCCGAGCCGTTCACCGATATTGCCGTCACGGACGTCCAGGCCCCCGGGAGCATCGTGCAGGGCACGATAGCGAGTATCGAGGTCACCGTTCAGAATGTCGGCAATCAGGATGTTGCGGAGTCTTTCACCGTTGAACTCCGGGATGGCACGGCTGGCCCAATTATCGATTCGCAGGAGGTCACTGGCTTGGCGGCCGGGGCATCCGCGACGCTGACCCATACGTGGGACACGACAGGCAGCAGTCTGGACGGACATACTCTTGTCGCCGAGCATCATGTCGCCGACGACAACGCGACAAACAACTCGGCTGACACCTCGACCACGGTTGTAGAGGCCCTGATCGATATCGCGATCACCGCTGTTTCGGGGCCCGACTCGGTCGTCCAGGGCAACACGGCGAACATCCTGGTCACGGTCGAGAACGTAGGAAATCAGGATGTTGCCGAAGATATACCGGTGACGCTGGAGGATACGACCGACGGGCCGACGATCGGTACCGAGACAATTGGGGGCGGTCTGGCCGTAGGTGCCTCCACCACCCTCGAGTTCTTGTGGGATACGAGCGCTGCCACCAGCGGGGGTCATACGCTCACCGCGACCCACGACTTTGGTGATGACGATACCGGCAACGACTTGGGCAGCACGACGGTGACTGTTGCAGAGCAAGGCGCCGCGGAGGAGACTGTTAATGTCTCGGTCGCCGTGACGCGGTGGTTCTCCTTCCGGAGGGGCTGGAAGGCGGCAGCTACGGTGATCGTCACGGATGACGACGGGCTGGTCCTGTATGCGACAGTAGAAGGCGTGTGGAGCGGCGTGTACAACGCGGCGGTGACCGGCTCCACCGACAACAGCGGCCTGGAGCTGTTCATCACCAAGGCGATCCGGACGTCCGGCGAGGTTGTGTTTACTGTCACAAGCATTACCGGCAGCGATGGCCAGGTGTATAAGCTCAATCCGGATCCGCCCCAGGACTCCTATTCTGGTCCCTAAACTGCGTTTCACAAGTTTCGCGACGGTCCGGGGCATAGATTGCCTCGTTGCTGTGCTCCTCGCAATGACAGAGACAGGCTATTGCCTGTCATTGCGGGCGAAGCGAAGCAATCTGTAATCGCACGGTCTTTGAGATGCCGCACGGACGCGTGGGTGGTTGGCAAAGAGGACGCCGCGCGGCGCGATTATCGGGTGACGCCGGTAGCCGCGCGAGCCGGGCTTG
>CBFDBY010000037.1:0-47709 GCA_965603165.1 uncultured Phycisphaerae bacterium | reverse complement strand
GGAACGGATTCGCGTGAAGGTGGAGCGTACGGTGCGCTGTCTCCAGGCGGCCGGGACTCGGAAAGCAACGTGCTGTGGGTGCACAGCGAGGTGGAGTGACTGTTGTGCGCGTGGATGCCTATGACCGAGGGCTCGTGTCCCTGTCTTCTTTGCCGGCATCATCCTGTGACAGCCTGCGTTCTGCGAGCGTGACCCATTACCTGAGGCAGGGGCGCTCCACATCGTGACGTGTGCATTGGAGGGGACGACGTGCTTGGAGAGTAGAAGATGGTCGTTGGTGCGGGGCGCTTCCCGCGACCCCAGGACTGTTCGCAGGCACAGCTTTTTGGCCGAGTGAGGGTATGTGCTTGCAACTCCTCGCAACGGAATAGGGTGAAGGCACAGCGGCTATACCAAGGATGGTTCTCCAATCGGGCACGCACCCTCTCTCCAGGGCTGTGAGCTTAGGCTCGCAGCCCGTTTTTGTACGGCGGATGTCGCGGTCACTCTTGTTCTTTCTTCTTGCCGCCGAGCAGGCCGCCGAGGCCGTCCAGAAGTTCCCCTCCCGGTTTCTTCAGCACCTCCTTCATCTCCTCCGGGACCTCGTCGCCGAGTTGCTCCTCGATCTGCTTGTCGAGCTCGTTGGCCAAACGGTCCTTGCCGGCTTTGACCAAGGCCTCTTTGAATGTTTTCGTCAGACCCTCGGTGTCGAAGACGAGTCGTGGGTCCGTCGTGGGGCCGACGACGCGGATCGTCGTGGCCAGTTCCGTTAGAGCCTGCATCACCTCGGTCGTCTCACTCGCGCCCATTCCCAACACGCCGTCGCCGGTTCCCTGGGCCTGAAGGTCCTTGATACTCAGGTTGATGCTCAGATCGACCTGGTCTTTCGTCAACAGGCCGGTGAATGTCCCCCCGGCCAATCCAGACTGGAACGCAAGGCCGGCGTCCTCGGCGAAGCTGGATTTCATCGCACTTAAATCGAATCCTTCGAATGTCCCGGTGACCTCCGGCGTATCGCCGGGCTTCGAGTAGTCCATGACCACCTTCAACAGAGCAGCCGTCTCGTTGGACTTGATCTGGAACATCACCGGCTCACTGAGCACCTTGGGAGCGTCGCTCAGATTCGTCATCTCGACCCTGCTGTTGCCGAAAAGCTCGGATGGGATCTCGGTCTTGTCGGCCAGGAGCAGCTTGGCGAGCATCTTCGGCGCCGGCGGGGTCTGCGATTTGATCTTCAGGTAATCCGAATACTTTTCCGGCTTCTTCTGTGTCTCGACGGCCGGCTCGTTGCTGTCCGGCAGCCACTTTCGCAGCTTCTCCAATTGCTCCTTGAGCTTCTTGGCGTCCTTGACGTACTTCTCGAGCTTGGCAAGGCTCTCATCGCCGGTGCCGGAGTCGTTGGCGTCGGCCGGCTCTTCCTCGGCGGGCACCTCCAGAACCTCGCCCGGCGTCTCCCGCGTCTGATCGAACGTTACGGCCGTGAGCTCTGCCTTCTCGACGACGAGCCTGCCCAGCAGCAACTGGTACATGCCGGCATCGGCTTCCATCTTCTCAATGGCCAACTGGTTCTGCTGCGGGTTTTCCGGGTCGGTCATCTGGAGCCCGCCGGCGCGGACGCTGCCGCCGAAGAACGAGATGCCCAGGTCTTCGAGGTTTACCTCGGCCTTGTTCGCCTCCGTCAGTGCTTCGATGGCGTAGCCCTTGATCGCCGTATCCTGCAGGAAGTGACCGGCCACAAGGAAGCCCGCGACCAGCAGGACGGCCAGGATGGCCCCGGCCTTGCGGATGAGCCGGGTCTTGGCAAACATGGACTTGACGTCCTTGGCCCGCTTTCCGATGAGGAGCCGGTCGAGCAGACGCACCCAGAACTTGGAGTAATAAGTGCGAAACTTCTCGGATTTCTCATCGACCTTGAGCATCATCCGCCGAAAGTTGGTGACCATGATAGCCAGCACCAGTCCGCAGATCGCACCGACGACCGGGCCGAGGATCATGCCGCCGACCAGGGCGTACCTGCGGAAGTCGGTGATGCCCACGATCGGGATCGACGACAGGGCGGACAGCAGCCCCGCGAGATTCCCATGGACCCAGACGCCGACATGGTACAGCACGGGCGCCGCCGCCAGACTCAGGGCCTTGCCGAGGCCCAATGACAGCATGAACAGGCCGATGTGGACGTTCAGGATCAGCACGATCACGACCAGCACCGTGTGCAGGCCGGACCAGCCGGGCATCATGCCCGTCCAGAAGCCCAGCAGCACCGACAGGAAGATCAGCGGCGGGGCCACGCTGCCCCGAAGCACGGCCAACAGTTTCTTCACGAATCTTGGGAGAAGCATAAGCGTACTCCTGCATCTGGTGCGACATTGCGTTCCGACCCATTTCTCAGCCGTGAAATATACGCAGACTCACCGCTCAAGTGCAACAGGAATCCGCCGCCCGGCCTCCGCGCAAACGGCCTGTCTTCCGCGACGGAACCACGCTCATCCGCCACAACTCGGGGCACCGGCCGCTGGCGCCGGCTTGCCGAGCCAAATTGGCTTTGTTTTGCACAATCCGCGTTCAGGACATCGATGTCCTAGCTCTGCCGCCGGGAAATTGGCTTTGTTCTCGCGAAAGGCTTATCCGCATTTTCCATTCTAACCCTTTTCCCGAACAGGATATAAGCCCCATTTGGCCTGCCCCCAATTGGCTTTGTTTCGCACGCTCGGCCCTCGCAAATTGGGTTTGTTTCGCACACTCGGCTCTGGGAAATTGGGTTTGTTTCGCATATTCGGGTGCTCGGCTGCCGGCGAAGGGGCCTCGGGGATGGAACATTGGAAGAATGGAATGATGGAACCATGGAAGACCGGAACAGTGCCGTACATCGGCCGTCGGCTGCGAGCGGCCAGTGGCTCTCTCCAGGTCCCGCCGATTTGCGACTTACGATCTGCCATTGCCTGCTTCCTAACATGATTCCACGCCATTCGTTCTATAAGTACCATACACAGCACACCCTTCGACGTCAAGCGAAAAACGTGGAACCGCAGATGAACAGGGGTGAACGCTGATAAACCCTTTCGAAACAAGAAGTTAGACAGGTCGGCATCGATTCGAAATCATCAATAATCAATCATCGAGAATCAATTCAGAGGGCCCCCGGCCCGCGCGCTTATCACCTATCTGTTCAATCGTTTTTTCCCTTGCCTGCTCCGCGCCCGGGTGGCTATCATACTGCCAAGCAGGGATTTCTTACAGCCGTTGTCGTCGAAAGCCGGCCGGTCCGAAATCCCAGCTCGAGACCTGAGACAAATTTGAAACGCGAATGATCCAAACAACTGACGGCTTGTTGGCCGAGGTTCTTGTTGAAGGTGCGACCTTCGGCGCGGAAGAACCGTGATTTGGAGAGGTCGAAATGAGTGAGATGGGCGCGAACGTCCGAGCGACGAGACAGACGCGAGGAGAAAATGGGGGACTGCCCGCCCGGCTTGTCTTTCTGAGGAAGTCAACGGGAGGCATCTGCGCGTACGGGGTTCGCGCGCCGATTGAGCAGGAGATGACGATTTCGGCCATGGCTCAGTACTTGTTTAAGCGAGGGTTCGTATGGACGAGAAGGAAGTGTTAGAAATCGTTCGACAGGCAAGAGGCTCAAACAGACTCGACCTGTCGAACCGGGGGCTTGTGTCTCTACCGGACGAAGTCGGGGAACTGGTCGACCTCCAGATGCTTTATCTCATGAACAACCAGTTGGCATTCCTTCCGAAGACGATCGGGCAACTGAAGAATCTTGGAGGGCTTTATCTCGATAACAACAAGCTCGAATGTATCCCCGCGGAGATAGGCCAGTTGGCAAACCTGCAGGAGTTGTACCTCTGCAACAACCTGCTCACGGAGGTTCCGGCGACACTCGGAGATCTGACGAATCTGGTTACGCTTCGCCTGGAGAAGAATCGCCTGGGATCTGTGCCACCCGATCTTGGGAGACTAAGGAATCTACATGTACTTTCCCTGTCAGACAACTGGTTGACGTCGATTCCGGACCGTTTGTGCCATCTTGCGAACCTCCAATCACTTCTCTTGGCCAGGAACAATCTGGTATCGATCCCCAGTGCCCTCCACCGGTTGGCTCGCCTCGAGGAACTTGACCTCTCCAACAATGCACTCAAGTCAGTCCCGATGGAGCTAGGCGATTTGCGGATGCTCAGGGTCCTACATCTCGAAGATAACCTTCTTGTATCGCCTCGCCCCGAGGTAATCGAGCAGGGAACCGAGGCGACTCTCGCCTATCTACGTGAACTTGCGAGGGGCAAGAGAAGGCGGTACGAAGCAAAGCTGCTCATCCTGGGAGATGGGGGGGAAGGCAAGACATGCCTGTCCCGTGCGCTGCGCGGCGAACCATTTCAGCACCAGCGGCAGACGGAGGGCGTGGAGCAACAGTCCTGGACATTCCCGCATCCCAGGTTCCCGCAGGACAAGGACAAGAACATCACCCTGAACATCTGGGACTTCCAAGGCCAGGAGATCCATCACCAGACCCACAAGTTCTTTCTGACGGAGAAGTTGCTGTACCTGCTGGTGATCAACGGACGTAGAGCATTCAGACTGGACCGCGCGGAGTATTGGCTGGATACCATCCGCGCCCGCGCAAAAGAGAGCCAGGTGATCCTGGTGGCAACGGAGTGTGAGAGCGCCGTCCCTTCCTGGCCCCTGGACGTCTTGAAGGACTCCTATGGCGACCTGTTTCAGGGCGAACACTGGTTCTTCCAGGTCGGCTGCGAGACCAACAAAGGCATCCCCGAGCTGTCCTCGGAAATCCAGCGCGCAGCGGCGGACATGAAAGTCGTTGGAATCGAATGGCCGTCCACCTATAAGCTGGCCGAAGAGACGATACGGGAAGAGAGCAACACCAGCACACGATCGCACATTACCAGAGACACACTGTACAATATCTTTAGGCAAAGTGACATCAGCGAGGTTGGCTTCCCCGCAGTCGCTCGTCACATGGCGGCCCTGGGGTTGATCACCGAGTTCCCCGATTCACCGGACCTAGCAGATTTCATCGTCTTGAAGCCACAATGGTTGACGAAGGCGATTAGTCATGTCATGGAGGACGACCAACTCGCACAGGACAGAGGAGAGATCACCCATAGGCGCATGGGCGAGATCTGGGCAAAGAACAATTATCTTAATCTGTACGCCAACTTCCACAATTGCATGAAGGAATTCGAGTTGTGCTACGATATGGAGTTCAACGCCGGATGCCTAGTGCCCCTGTGGTTTGGCGATGTGAAACCGCGGATTCCGTGGAGCGATATTGCCGGGGCGAAGGAAAGGAGAATCGAATACGAACTCAACAAGCGCCCTCCTAAAGGCGTGATGAGCTTGTTCATCGTGAAGACCCACCACATGATCGCCAAGACACGGGCGATGCCGAAGGGTGTCTATTGGCAGAACGGCGTCTTTCTGCGTGCCGGGACCGGCGCATGCACGAGCGAAGCGCTCTGCGAACTCCACCCCGATAAGTCGACACTCTCCATCCATGTCCGTGCGGCGTTTCCACAGAATATGATCGAGCAACTGCATGCATTTGCCACAGCGGTCTTTGGGTTCTTTGATGGATTGAGGCCCGAGCGGGGCTACGGATGTGTCAAGTTCGAACCTGAAGAGAGGCAATGCCCAGCCGTGCATCCTGAGAGACAGGTTCTCTTCGCACTGTGCCATGAACCCCATGAGATCCCATGTGGGCAGGGCTGGCACAAGGTCGATCCCCGACGACTTGTGTACGGGCTCAGCACGTTCGGCGAGATCGCTTTCACGGTAGAGGAGTTGAAGCAGGAACTGTCCAGAAGGCCTCAGTGGGCCCAGGGCATCATTCGGGATCTGAAGGACTGCCTCGTTTGGCTTGATAAGATGTACACGGAGGTACTGGCGGCACGCGCATCACAGAATGCGCTCCCCGCGGAGATGAGACAGCAGGTGGAATTGGGCATGCGAGAGTACCTCCGCCTGCACAACGAATTGCTGGACAACAGGGATTTCAGTGCGGCACCGGCCATTGTTTCTATCGCGCCGGTGGACAAGAGCGCGTTCGATCCCAGAAACTGGTTCGAGAAGAACTACATCCTCACACCCTACTGCGAATGGGAGGGCGGTATCCATCGCGATTATTTCAGTGTGTCATTCAAGATGCCTCGTGACTGGTGGGAGAAAACGGCGCCCAAATTGGCCCTGGGTATAAAGGTGCTTTCCGCGGGCATGCAGATGGCTCTGGCAGGCATGCCGCTGGCGGTTGGTGACTCGATCTATGAGGCAGTCCGGAACGAGGTGGAGTTCATGAAGGAGCTTGTGAAGCACTTGAAGCTCAAGGGCGGTGCCGCGTCGGACGTCACAGCCGAGACCGACGCTCTTTGGAGCGAACGAGAGATGCTCGGGGGAATCCTGGATCTTCGAGACCTCGACCGCGAAGGGGAGAAACGAATCGCCAGATTCCGATTAACCGAGTTGCTTAAGAGTATTGCGCCCGCCAACTATGGTTCGGGGGAATGGGGGGCTCTGAAAAGAGTGAGAATGCCGGACAACACGTTCCGATGGCTTTGTCCGAAGCACACTCGGGAGTATAGAAAATGAGCGGCGGCGGTCGCATGTCATCGTGGGGTCGCCCCTGTTCCTGGGCTGGAGCGACGCTGGAGTCGCTTCCCGTCAGGGCCCGTTCCTTCGTCACGGCAGGCCCTGCGAATTGGATCATCCTTGCATTTTGGGAATCAAACTCTCGATTTGCAGGGATCGTACGTCGGTGGTCTCGTTTTTGATCCGGCTGAGGAGGTTGATGGGTTGGTGGGGGTGAGGTGGAATCGTGGAAAAAAGGCTGGCGGAATTTGGGGTGGGTGGCCGATGAGAGTCAGTGAAAACCGTTTCATCTTTTTCTCCGGCGTCGTCCCTCCAACGACGCCTCTTTTTTTTGCCCGCCGGAGGATCACCTCGGAATCTGTTCGAGAGTAGTGTGTGAAGTGCGATGTTATCGGGCTTGTTGGCTTCAAACGTTGCGCTGCGGTCTGGGATTCTGCGTGCGACGACCACCGGGAGCCGGGGGGCAGCGCTCCTCTCGCGTCGGTCTGTGGGGCGCACGTGGGGGTGCAGGGGGGGCGGTTGCTCGGATCACATGGGTGGCTCGGCCTTGCGTAAGGTCTGTTTGTATCGAATTTTACGGAAATCCGGCCTCGTGTGACGAATAGGCGCAATCAATATTGGTCCTGTACGTCTATGCTTATATAATGCTGGTGGATAGCTCGGTCGCAACGGTGGATTCGTGGTAAGGAAGGACGTCAGCGTGAGAAAAGTACGCATTCTGATCATATTGGTTGTCGTGATCGCGGTTGTGGGGCTGGCCGGCGGCTTCGTCGTCAAGCACCGCAAGAACGCCGGGAGGAAGCCGACGATCGTCCGCGTGGAGCAGGTTCAGCCGGGCGAGCTGGTCGAGTTCGTCAGCGCCCCGGGCGAGATCGAGCCCAAGAGCAAGGTCGAGATCAGCGCCAAGGCCTCGGCCCGGGTAGTGGTGCTGCCGTACGAGGAGGGCGACACGGTCACGAAGGGCGATCCGAACGCCAATCCGCCCGTTCCGGCGTCCGTGCTGGTGCGGCTGGATTCCAAGGATCTGGAGAGCCAACTGCTCTCGGCGCAGGCCCGCCGGGCCGCCCAGGCCGCCGGCATTGAGGTCGAGAAGGCCAGAATCGCCGGCCAGAAGGCGACTTTGATCGGCACGGTCGCCACGCTCGATCAGGCGAGGACAGACCTGCAGCGACAGCAGAAGCTGATCGAGACGCGCGATATCAGCCAGGCCACCTATGACCTGGCCAAGCTGAAGCTCGATGAACTGCAGGCCCAGTACGAGGCGGCCAAGCTCGGGCTTGAGGCCGCCGAGTTGAATTTGCAGGTCCTGGAGCACAATCTTGAGGCCGCCGACGCCGGCATTGAGCAGGCCAAGGAGGCTCTCAGCTACACCACCATCGTCTCCCCGATTGACGGGGTCATCACGCGGATCAACGCCGAGGTCGGCGAAATGGTGGTGACGGGCATGATGAACAACCCCGGGACGAAGATCCTGGAAGTGGGCGATCTTTCCCAGATGCTCGTCGTGGCGCAGGTGGATGAGGCGGACGTGGGCAAGCTGGAATTGGGCCAGAAGGCGATCGTGCTTGTAGACGCTTATCCGAATCGCGAGTTCAAGGGGACGGTGTACACGATTGCCCTGTCCAACGATCTATCGCGGCAGGGGACAAAGTACTATCGAACCGAGATCCTTCTGGAGCAGACCGAGGAGCGGCTCCATTCGGGCCTGACAGCCAATGTGGACATTGAGACGCGGATGCATCGCGAGGTGCTGGCGGTTCCGTCGCAGGCGGTGATGACGCGTGAGATCGAGAGCCTCCCGTTGAAGATTCGCGATAGTTCACCGCTCGTGGACAAGTCCAAGACCTTTGCGACGGTCGTCTTCCGGTACCTTGACGGCAAGACCGTCATCACGCCCGTAAAGATCGGCCCGAGCAATCTGACGCACACCATCATTGAGGCCGGCGTCGAGGAGGGGGAAAAGGTCGTCGTCGGGCCGTACAAGGAGCTGGAGAAGCTCAAGCACGACCAGGTTATCAAGGACGAGCGCGAGGTCCAGGCCGAGAAAGACGCCGCCAAAGCCGGCACCAAGGACACGAATGATATCAACGATGTCAACGCAAGCTGACGGGGTCGTCATCAGGCTTGAGGATGTGATGCGCGTCTACAAAGTGGGCGTCGAGCGCATCCATGCGCTGGACGGCGTGACCCTGGAGTTGGGCGAAAACGAGTACGTGGCGGTCATGGGCCCGTCGGGCTCGGGCAAGAGCACACTGATGAATGTGCTGGGCTGCCTCGACCGCGTGACCAGCGGGCGCTACGAGCTGGATGGCGAGGATACTACCGGCATGAGCGACGCGGCCCTGGCCCGCGTTCGCAACGAACGGATCGGGTTTGTGTTCCAGTCTTTCGAGCTGCTCAGTCGCTCCAGCGCCCTCAAGAACGTGGAGATGCCGCTGATCTATTCCCGCAACGGCTGGTGGTCGCGACGCAGGCGCGCCAAGCAGATGCTGGAACGCGTCGGCCTGAGCGATCGCGTCAAGCATCGTCCCAACCAGCTCTCCGGCGGCGAGAAGCAGCGCGTCGCCGTCGCCCGCGCGCTGGTCTGCAACCCCAGCATCCTGTTAGCCGACGAGCCGACCGGCAACCTCGACAGCAAGACCAGCGAGGGCATCCTCGCGCTATTCGATCATCTCCACGCGGAGGGGCAGACGATCATCCTGGTGACCCACGAGGAAAGCGTCGCGCGGCACGCGAAGCGCATCATCCGCATGAAAGACGGTCGCATCTCAAGCAACCTGCCGGCCGAGGAGGACCGGGCCAAACGTCACACCCTGACCGATGAATTAGGGGAGGTGACGAAATGAAAGCCGTTTTCGCTATCCCCCTGGCCTTCTTCCGCCTTTTCTACCAGAGCATCTACCTGGCGCTCGGCCAGATCTGGGCGAACAAGATGCGCTCGATCTTAACGACCATGGGAATCGTCATCGGCGTCGCATCCGTTACGGCGGTGATTGCCGCCCTGACCGGGCTGAAATCGAAAATCCTGACCCAGGTCGAGACCCTCGGGACGAATACGATCTTCATCTCGCCGAGAGTGCCGGATCGAGGCCCAAAGCGACACGCGAACTGGTGGCAGTTGCGGTTTCGCCCCGAGGAGTTTGATGAGATGCTCGAACATTGTCCGTCGGTAGAGGCGGTGAGCCGCGTGGGGGGCGTCGGGCGGCGCACCGTCAAGTACGGCGAGCAGTCGGTGGACAACGTTGAGATCAACGGCATCGAGCCGGCTTGGCATCGGATCGAGCATCGGCCCATTGTCCTCGGCCGGATGTTCTCGCCGATCGATGATATGCAGGTTCGCCAGGTGTGCCTGATCGAACCGAAGCTGCGGAACAAGCTGCGGCTCGACCGCGACTGCATCGGCGAGACCATCCGCGTTGGCTACCACGCCTTTCGCATCGTCGGCGTGATCGAGCCCCGGCCGCAAATGGACTTCGGCGACAGCAGCCAGGAACGCTACGAGGTCTTCGTCCCGTTCCGAACGCTCGATAAGCTCGGCGAGCCCTTCATGTGGGGCATGGCTGTCGGCAAGTCCGCCGATACGCTTGAAGAGGCCCAAGCGGAGTTGCGATTCTTCCTGCGCCGCACGCGCCACATCCGGCCGGGCCAGCCCGATACCTTCCGCGTCGAATCGCTCCAGAGCGCCCTCGAGACATTCAACAAGATCGCCGTGATTGTCACCCTCGTTGCTGGCGGCATCGTCGGCATCTCTCTGCTCGTCGGCGGCGTCGGCATCATGAACATCATGCTGGTCTCCGTCTCCGAGCGGACCCGTGAGATCGGTCTGCGCAAAGCGGTCGGCGCGCGGCGCTCGGCCATTCTCACGCAATTCATGATCGAGTCGGTCGTCTTGTGCTTCGTCGGTGGGCTCGTCGGCGTCGGCTTCGGCCAGCTCCTGACCATGGCGATCGCCAACATCCCGCAGGTGAAGCTGGACTTGGCGCACATCCCGCTGTGGGCGATCGGCTTGTCCTTTGGTTTTGCCGGCATCGTCGGCATCTTCTTCGGCATGTTTCCGGCCATCAAGGCCGCCCGATTGGACCCTATTGAGGCTCTCAGGCATGAATAGATGCTCCCTTGCGAACGCCGGCCTGTTCGTCGTCACATCCATTTCACTTGTTGTGTTGTCGATCGGCTGTGAACGTCAGGCGACCGATTATGAGCTGGCGCAAGCGGCTCCCGCCGTGCAGAAGATCCATGAGATCGAGCCGTTGGAGCTCAAGGAAGCCGAGCCCAACGAGGCCGCGCCGCCCGAGGCCGACGAGCCGGCGGTAGCGCTGGAGCTGACGTTGCCGGAGTGTCGGGCCCTGACCCTGAAGAACAACCTGCAGCTCAAGGCCGAGCTCATCAGCCCGGCCATCGCCGCCGCGCGGCTCAGCGAAGAGGAGGCCAAATTCGAATCCTCCTTCTTCGCCAACGGGAGTCTTCTGAAGACGGATCAGCCGCAGGGAAGGGCGATTATTGTTGACGACAGTCCCGTCGCGTCCCTCGGCATATCCCAGATTGAGCGGGGCGAAATGGATCTGGGGGTTCAGATGCCGTTGCGTACGGGCGGAACCGTCACTTTCGATCTGAGTGACTATCGAACCAAGGACCTGAATGTCGAGGCGCCGTTCAACCCGTCATACCAGAATGGGGCCTTGGTCTCGGTGAGCCAGCCATTGTTGCGCAATGCGGGCCAATGGGTGAACACCTACTCCATTCGGATCGCCGCCTACAATCGTGACATCGTCAACGCCAGCACGAAGCTCCAGGTCATTACGGCGCTCGCCGCCATCGACCGGGTATACTGGCGTCTCTATGCCGCCCGCAAAGAACTGGAGGTGCGCGAGCAACAATACGAACTTGCCCAGCGTCAATACGAGCAGGCGCGACGGCTGGTCGAGGCGGGCCAGCGTCCGCAGGTCGAGGTGATCCGGGCCGAAGCGGGCATCGCCCAGCAGCTTGAGGCGATTATCATCGCCGAGAACAACCTTCGCGACCGTGAGCGCGAGCTCAAGCGGGTCATCAATAGGGCAGGTCTGGATGTCCAGTCCCCGACTGTTGTGGTTCCGGCGACGGAGCCCGATCCGGTTCGGTACGAACTGGAGCGGCCACGAATCGTGCGCGCGGCGCTGGAGAATCGAATGGAGTTGCTTACCCTGGAGCTTCAGCTCTTGCAGGACGCCAGTACGGTGGAGTTTGCGCGGAACCAGACACTGCCGTTGGCCAGTCTCAACTATAGCTACAACATCAGCGGAACGGGGGAAACGCGCAGCGATTCCCTCGAAATGCTGTTCGACAGCGACTTCACCGGCCACCGTGTGGGTCTGCAGATTGCTGTTCCCATCGGTAACGAGGCGGCCAAGAGCCGCCTGCGCCAGGCCACTTATCAGCGCCGCCAGCGGCTGGCCACGCGCGCCAGCCGCGAGGACCTGATCACGCTGGAAACGCTCAACGCCGTCGATCAGGTCGAAGCCAACTGGCAGCGCATCCTCGCCGCACGACAGACGAGCATCGTCAATGCCCGCGTCTATGAGGCCGAGCAGCGCCAGTTCGAGATCGGCCTACGCACCAGTACTGACGTCCTCGACGCCCAGATCAAATTTGCCGACGCTCAGAGCGCGGAGATTCGCGCGCTCGCTGAGTACCAGATCTCGCTTGTGGACCTCGCTTATGCGACCGGCACGATCCTCGGCGCCGCCCGCATCCAGTGGGAGCCCATCGTTCCGGGAACCGGCTGAAACAGCCGACCCTGACGCCTGAGCAGGTCCGAAAACACAGTGAATCCATACTCCTGCCGATGGCTCACCCACACAGAGGGCCGCCACTGTCGCGGCGACGACGTATCGTGAAGGTCCCGGCCCCACTTGTGATAATTCCACACCACTGATTTGCCGATAACAGCGCTTGGCAGATCCCTTTACGCAGGAGCCGCGAACGACTGTGGTGTCGTCTTGCTGTTTGACAATTGCGTTTTGAGGTCACATCCCGCGGTGCGGGATGTGCGCAGGAGTATCCCGATGAGCCGGAACTGTAGAGTCTACATCGTCATTGCGGCGATTGTCTTCTGCGTCGTCGCTTTCTGTCTGTCTACTTCCGTCGGCCAGAACCGAAGACGGTACGAGGTGGAGACGCAGGTCTACGGCGTGCCCGCGTATCAATCCGATGCCGCCCGCGCCATCGAGGCCTACGAGCGCCTCATGGAGCGCTATCTGGACCTGACCGAGCGAAACCTCGTCGGGCTCGCTGCGGATGTCAAGGTTTTCACGGACAAGCTCGATGCCATCGACGGCAGGCTGAGCACGCTGGACGCGCGCCTCGCGCGGATCGAGCAGCACCTTGGCATTGCCCCGATGATTGCGCCCTCTGCAACGCCGGATCCAAACGCATGGCGCCGCTCCACGCGTTCCGGGGCCATACGATCGATTCCGCCCGAGATGCCCTGAAGCGGCCGGCAGGCACGACGCGCGGTTGAGCCTCAGATTCCGGCTCTCGCGTTGTAGATCCTTCCTCCCGCCTCGGCGTACTGCCGCAACACGTCCAGTGCCTCCTGTCGCAGCACGTCCTGCACGACTTCGATTCCGCGCTTCCGCAATTCGTCCACCCAGTCAGCGGGCTTGGCCCCTTCGTCGAAGCCGATCGCACAGACATCCTCCCCGCGGGCTCCGCAAACGACCCGCCGAACGCCCGACCACGGAATCGCTCCCAGGCACATCGCGCACGGCTCCGCACTCGTCACCACCTCGTACTCAACCGTGCCGCTGCTCAGGTCATAGTTCCCCGTGGACTGCTGTACCATGGAGATCGCGATCATCTCCGCATGCGCGATCGAGCAATGGGACGTCTCCACAACGTTGACGCCCACACCTGCGATCCGTCCACTGACGGCCTCGAACACTGCCGCTCCGAACGGCCCCCCGGTCCGATGCTCGACATTGGCCCGCGCCAATTCGATCACAAGCCGCATCCGGTCCTCAATCGAATCTCGTGGCGAGCCTTCTCGCTCGACGAAAGACTCTACCCATGTCGGCGGTTCCAGCACGATCCTTCCAGGTCTCAAGGCGTCTCTCCCATCAGGAGGCTTCCCATCATGCCTGCCCGACCGCCTCGTACGATGGGCCAGCCAGGCAACATCATCTATTTCATGCTGCGTTATTATCCTACGTCCCCCCCATCTCGTCAACGCGTTGCAAGGACGGTTCTGTCTGGTATCGGTTGGGACTTGATTGGCTCTGCGTGGCGTGCTACACTTGGCTCCACGTGTGAACGTCAGCCAACTACTGTCGGTGTCAGCCGGTGATGAACGGAGGAACAATGGCATACACACGAAAACTATCGAGATGCGTTTTCGTCCTGTTCTGTCTGCTGATGTGTGCGGGTCGCAGTTCGGTTGGTTCCTCGCATAAGACCGAGCTCGATCTATCGACCTGGCTGCCTTACGAGATGCCGGATATCGGCAAGCTCAAGGGCACAGCACTCGACATGTCGTTTCTGCTGGATGCGCCGGCGGGCAAACACGGCTTCCTGACCGTCAAAGGGGATACGTTCGTCTTCGAAGACGGCACGGAGGCCCGCTTCTGGGGCGGCAACCTCTTCGCCGAAGCCAATTTCCCGACCCACGACGAGGCCGAGGCATTAGCCGAACGGATTGCCTTGACCGGCGCGAATATCATTCGCATGCATCATCTGGACGTCGTAGCTCCCTGGACGGATTTCATCGTGCGCAAGAACTTCTGGGGCGGCCAGAGTCCCGACAACACGCGTGCGTTGGACGCGGACATGCTCGACCGGTTCGACTATCTCGTGCACTGCTTCAAGAAGCGCGGCATCTACGTTTTCCTCAGTCATCTCTCCAGCCGCAAGATCATGCCCACCGACGGTATTCCCGAGCCGGCCGACTCGCTCGATGACATCTATGCCGGCCTCAAGATCGAAGGGGAATTTGATGAATTCCTGATCGCCCTGCAGCAGGAGCATCTCAAGAAGCTTCTGACGCACAAGAACCCTTACACCGGCCTGGCGCTCGGCAGCGATCCCGTGCTCGCCCTGACCGAGATCATCAACGAAGACTCGATGCTCTACCTGGGGATGGGGTCGGGCTTCAGCACGAATTCCGAGTACTACAAGCGGATGCTGCAGGGGCAGTTCAACGACTGGCTGATTAAGAAGTACGGGGCGCGCGAGGCATTGGCGCGGGCCTGGCAGCCGGAAGACGACACGGCGAAGGGCCTGGGCGAGGAGGAAGATCCCGAGAAGAGGAACGTCGCATTCGATTACCGGTTCACGTGGGACCCGAAGGCCCGGCGTGACCCGGCCTGGAGCCGTCGGCGCAACCTCGATATGTACGCCTTCCTCTATGACACGCAGAGCCGGTACTACCGCCGTATGTACGAGTTCCTGCGCGGTATCGGTGTCAGGTGTCCGATTGCCGGGAGCAATCACTGGATCTCCGACGCCGCGGATCTGCACGTGAATGCGAAACTGGATTACGTCGACCGGCACCAGTACTACGCTCACCCCCACGGCACGTACAACTATGTCGAAGGGCAGTCGATCAGCCCGGCCACGCCGATGGTCAAGTCGGACTCGCTGGGCACGATCGGTGGTCTGGCGGATCGCAGAGTGTATGGCCTGCCGTATACGGTCTCCGAGTGGCACAATTGTCTGCCCAATCCGTACCGCGCCGAAGGCCCCCTCTTCATGGCGGCGTACGCGTGCCTGCACGACTGGCACCCGATGCAATACGCTTACCTCGCATTCGTGGACTACGACCCCGAGATCATCAATTCGTTCATGGTGCTATATGACCCGGCGCACATGAACGTGCTGCCCGCTGCGGCGCTGCTGTTCCATCGCCGGGATCTTCGGGAGGCACCGACCGGTTACTTCGAGCGGATCGGCGCCGGGGAAGTCATGGACCCGGCGTCCACGCCGACGAAGAACCGCCGCGTTGCGTTGCTTGGAAAGTACGGCCTCATGTTCGACGATGTGGCCGACGAACCGAACGCCAACAACACGGAACTGCTGAAGCAGGCTTCCGACGGGACGAAACGTACGTTCGAGTCGGTCACGGGACAGATCCAGTGGGACCTCCAACAGGGCCTGTTGACCCTCAACGCGCCGCGTACGCAGGGTGTCGTGGGCTTTCCGCAGCATCGGCCGGTCGAACTGGCCGATGCGATCATTGATATGGAGAACGATTTCGGCGTCATCGTGATTAGTGCGCTGGAGGGCGAGTCCATCAATGCGGCAAGCCGGCTGCTGGTCTCAACATCCGCGAGGGCGCGCTGGTCCGACATGGAATTCGACGAGGAGCGCGGCGTCATCACGAAATCCGGGAGGCCGCCTTTTCTCATGGAGCCGCTGGCCGGAGAAGTCACCATCCGGCACGATACGCCCATGAAGGTATTTCGTCTTTCCTCCTCCGGCGAACGACTCGGTCAAATCCCCGTACGGAAGACACCTGAAGGCGTGGCCTTTGAGATGCGTGCATCGAACGGATGCATGCATTATGAACTTGTGAAGTGACAAGCTTTCGCTGGTTCACGCATCCACGCTTGGAGTGTCCTTTCTGCGGACGAGACATGGGATGCCAGAGTCGCGCCGTGGGGGCGATATCTTCGGACTTCAGCCGAAGGTCCGACCAGCGCCATCCACATACAGTTCACCGCGGGCCTGATGGATGACGTCGATTGCGTCAGGGACTTCCGTCAGGTGGGGAACCTTGAGCAGGGTGAAGCACTTGCGGCAGCGAAGACGACGATCTGCGGCGGCCGCATTCAGCCACCAGCGGTACCCGCATCGTGGGCATCTTGCGATGATATGCATCCGATAACCTCTGTTTCAGATGTCCTGCGTTCTGTCCTGACCTTGTATACTCGGCATACCTGCGGGGAAAAATGAAGCCCGTCGGCGTTTTTCTTTTTCGTCGGATCGGTGTCTGTCTGATAATAGAGAGGCCGTCCGTACAGCGAGGGTAACGGGAAGAATTGTCCCGGTTCTCGGAGCTCTCGGGCCGGTGTTTTTGCTTGATCGGTTTCGGCGGTTGTGCTATCATGCAGTCAACTGGGGGTGTATGATATGCCGAACGCGATTTGCCAAAAAGCCGTTGACTTGGGCGGTCTATATTCGACTTACGGGCCATGCGGATCCCACGGCCATAGCCCCCGACCTATTCAGTCCGAGGAACCCATTCATGTCCGCGTTCGCGTCCGGCAGTACGCCGAGGCGGTGCCGGAAGTCCGGCAGGCTCGTTCGGATGGACCCGATCTGGGCCGGCTTCCCGTCGGCTCTGTGCTTGACTGCTACATGTAACCGGCCGCAAGCGATCCTTTGAAAGACGTGTGAATCGGCCCTACAGGTTCAATCGGCACGCACACCTTTCCGTTCCTCCCCTGGTCAGTGGGCAAAATCACAGGTATCGGCGTCTTGAGAGGTGCGCAGAAAAACGGGGCCTCTTGCCATCCTTGGCAGGCCCCTCGGCTGAATCGCAGGTGGGTGTTGATCCTCTATATGCCGAAACGTACGATGTCGTCCGCGGCGGAGCGGATGTTCGCAAGGGTGGTCAGTTGGCCGGAGCGCAACAGTTCCCGGGCTTTCTCCACGGCGTTCGTCTTTGCCTTGCCCGTCTGGGTTGCCTGGTCGATCACGTGGGCGTAATCGACATGGAGAGTGGCATCCGATTCGTCGCTCAGACGCTTATTGGCGGCGTCACCACGGGGCAGACCGCCGGTCCCCATGACGTGTGCAATCTGATCGTTATGGATATTGTCAATCATCATGCGATCCCTTCTCTGTCCGTTTGCCTATCTCTATTTTCGCATCGTTCGGCAAAATCTTTAGGGCCTTCTGCGGAAAAAGGCGTTTGCAGTACTGTTAGCCGCTATTTTTGGCAAAATCCTGATTCATCCGGCTATTGCCTCTCGGACTTAAGCGTTTCGGCTATTTCATAAGCCACGAATTTGGCGAAGCTCAGGAAGCTCACCGTCGCCATTTCTTCTTGCAGCGAAGGCGATGCAAACAGTCCCGGTTTTCTGAAGTGGGCTTCGATCCGCTTCTGGACGTTCTTATCGGAACTGTCCCACACCTGCTCCGCGGCCCAGATGAGCCGTCCGTCCGCCAGGTCCAGGAGCTTCAGCCGCAGGCCGATGACCATATGCGGATAGGGCTGATACTCCGTGATCGTGCCTGTCAGAAGGCCGTTGCACCGGAAAGTGTCACGCACGGTCGGCAATTGTCTCAATGCCTCAAAGGAATTGAGATTCTCCTGGGGAGGTCGCCAGTTTGGGTCATCCTGTCGCACGACCTGCACACCGAAGACCTGTCGTTTCTGGATCGCCAGATAGAGTGCTTCGGTCATGTCGATGGAGACGTTCGGATATCCGGACCGACTGTCCAGCTCCATCAGCGCGACTCGGCCGATGGCTTGCAAGTCCTTGCCCGGGTCCAGGTAATAGGCGTTGGCCATCCCGTCGCCCGTCGAATAGGATTCGCAACCGCAGAGCGGCATCAACAGCGCGGAGAGCAGGCAGAATGCCGCCGCAAGGCGCCTGCCTTGTGGACGGGCGTTACCATCAGGCATCGTGCGGCCGTGCGTGGTTCGAGTCTTACGGTAGTTCATTCGCGTCACTCTTGAGCGAAGGTTCGTTGGATACGGCCACATCGTTCGCGCCGCCCGCGAGCGTGTTGCTGTGTCGACGCTCCAGGGCGCCGGCCTCGGCCTCGCCCCCGAGGATCTCCAGGATCTTCAGCAGGGCTTCGAGCTGGGCCGTGGCCGCATCGCGCATCTCGCTGCGGAAGCCGAGAATGTTGCTCTTCCAGTTGTTCAGCTCGCCAAGCATCTTGATGAGCAGATCGTTTGCCTCGCCCAATTCCTTTTGCGTCTGCTTGAGCCTGGTCTCGAGCGATGCGACCTGTTGCTGGAGGTTCTCGTTTTCAGCGGCAAGCCGCTGGTTTTCCTCTCGCAAGGTGGCGGCCTGGTCGGAGAGCTGCGCGTATTTCTCAGATAATTCAATTGCCGACTCCACGGCCGTGCGACCTTCAAGCGGCCTGTTCTGAAAGCGCTTCGTGGCAGGCTCACCCTCCACGCCCGCGGCAAGGCCGTCCGACGGGCCTTGGGGCGCGGTGCAGCCGCCGGTCGCAAACGCGCCTAACGCCGCCAGCAACAACGCCGTAGACTTGAGTGCTGTCATCATACGATTTCTCCAGTATTGCCAGCGTCCTCGTCCTGGCGCGGCACGAGTTCGCTTCCGGTCAAACCTCGGGCTTTCATGATTGTCCTGACTCCTGTGGGACGGACGGAGCGGTTACCGCCGTGTATTCGCAGCGTACCTGGGTCGTCCTGCCGCACGGGCACGTGACTTCTATCACGGCGTGGTCCGCGTGATTCTCCACGAGGTGTGCCTTTGGGGCGCCCGCGGCGACCCGTGGCCCCGTGCAACCCGGCGTCGCAGCCGAGTCGATACTCAACTGGTGCGGGCCCTCTAAGGCCACCTCATCGGCTTTCAAAACATGTCGTGTTGTCTTCGGCATCTTCATTTCACCTGTACCGATTCTTTTCCCAAGAGCGTTCTGCGTCAAGCACAATAGTCGATCGCATGGGAATCATCATCCCGCGCCGGCTCCTGTTCCTCAACGGCCTCGTCGGGGGGCGCCTCTTCGGGCGCCTGCTGGTGGCCCGGCGCGTTCTGTCGCCGTTTGCGCTCCTGTCGTTCCCTGGTCCGGGTCAGGCTGTGGACGTTTTGCAGGCCCTCTACGGGCTTGATCATATTGAAATCGTTATCCGCCATCTTTCCACTGCTCCAATTTCACAGACAGACTGAAAAGTGCGCTCGCGTGTAACTGACTGACACGGGACTCCGTGATCTCGAGCACGTCGGCGATCTGTTTCATGGTCAAATGCTGATGGTAGTATAGGACGATGATCTGGATCCTTCGTTCGTCGAGCTCTCGGATCGCCTCGGTGAGCGTTTCGAGAAGTTCGGCCTTTTCCAGATGGTCGTTCGGCGTGTCGTGGTCGACAGTCAGCAGATTCCCCAATGCCGGCTGTTCCTCCGACAGGGCGTCGATGGACACGAAATGCCGGGCCCGGGCGCTCTCAAAGAGCCCGTAGACTTCCTCGACGGGTATGCCCAATCCTTCCGCCAATTGTCCATCCGTGGGCGGGCTGCCCGTCTGCTGGGTGATTCTGTGACTGAGCTCCTGGGCGGCGCGGATCTGCCGGTTGACACCGGCGGGCAGCAGGGAGGCCCTGCGCAGCTCGTCGAGCACCGCTCCCTTGACTCGGATATAGGCGTAGGTCTTGAACTCCGCCTGGTGAGAGGCGTCGAAGTCTCGAGCGGCCTTGAGCAGGCCCACGGTCCCGGCCGAGACCAGGTCCTCGAACGACAGCGGAGGCTTCAGGTAGCTGACCGCGCGACGGGCGATCTTGCGAACCATCGGCAACAGGTGAAGGATATCCTCATCGCCGATCTGCCGGTGCTTGTGCCCGTTGTACGTCCGCAGGGCGACCGCCTTCAGATGGTCGCTGTTGCCGGCCTGTTCCTCGGCGGCATGCGGCGCGTCGGTTCCCGGGATGTTCTTAGCCTTCACTGTCACCTGTGTCTTCCTCGTTGATTCGACTGGCGATCATTGCCTGGGTCAGAATGGTGTTGATGGCCCGCACGGCGGCGCCCGCCGCGAGGTAGCCAACGGCGGCCCCAAGGACCGCTCGTTTGCAGCAGGTGCCGGGCGTCAGGCCGGCCAGCGAGCCGACAATGCCAATGGCAAAGAAACAGAGGACCGCAATCGTGACCGAAATGGGCCGCGTGTGCACCAGCATCGTCACTCGCTCCTTCCCTGCACGCGATCGGCCATAATGCTTCGTACGATGCTTCCATTCATGCCGATCTCTCCATGTTTTCTTTATCTTCGGACGGTCCCATTCGAACCTCTGCATCAAGTCGTCGCGGCGCCGACGGCCAACGGCTCCCGCTCATTCATCATGGTCACTTCGTCGGATACGATTGAGATCGTGTCAACCGGTTCGACCTCGGTGCCCAGGACGATTTCGTCGTAGGCCACCACGGGCAGCATTTGCAGCGTGCGCGACAGCATGTGCGCCAGGGGGGCCCGCAGCCGGGCGTCGCAGAGCAGAACGATCTTCTCCCTGCCTTGATCCATGGCGGACTTCCAGGCGTTGACCATTCTGCGATTCAGCTCCATCGCGGTTTCAGCCGGGATGTTCAGGAGCAATTCGCCGTTTTCCTGGCGAAGGGCCGTGATCAACTGATGCTCGAACGCCGGATCGAACGTGATGGCGGTCACTTTGTCGGTGGCGTCCTTGTATTGCTCCGTGATCGTTCGGTTCAGCGACTTGCGCACGATCTCGGTCAGTGTGCCGCCGTTCTTGGTCTTCGATGCATTCTCGGCAAGCGCCTCGAGGATCGCCGTCAACTCTCGAATGGGAATGCCGTTCTTGAGCAGGTTCCTGAGCACGCGCTGCAGCAGGCCGATCGAAACGTCGCCATCGGTCCCGACGACCTCGCCGACGAGCGAGGGCTGATTCTTTCGCAGCCGGTCGACGAGGAGCTGCACGTCCTCGCGGGTCAGCAGCTCATCGGCGTGTCTCTTGAGCGTCTCCGACAGGTGCGTGATGAACACGGACTCCGGGTCGATGACGGTGTATCCATTCAACTCGGCCGTCTCTTTCTTGGCGGTGGAAATCCACAGTGCGGGAAGTCCATACACCGGCTCGGTGGTCTTGATCCCATCCACCGGGTGCTGCACGGCGCCGGCGTCCATGGCCAGGAACATCTCCGGCTCCAGGAAGCCCTTCGCGACGGGGACTTCGGACAGTCGGACCTCGTAGGCGTTCGGCTCGAGGTTCAGGTCGTCCCGCAGCCGCACCAGCGGGATGATAATGCCCAATTGCTGGGCGAACTGCCTGCGCAGGGCGCCGATGCGGTCGAAGATGGTGTTGCTCCGGCGCGGATCGACCATGCCGATCAGACGGACGCCGACGTGGACGGAAACCCGGTCCATGTCGAGCAGGTCTTCCACCGGCTCCTTGTCCGACGTCCTCTTCGGGGAGGGGGCCTGTTTCGGCTGTGCTTTTTCCGCCTTGGTGGCCATTCTTCCGACCAGCGCGGCGCCGGCGGCGAGGAGCAGGAACTGGACCTTCGGCATGCCCGGCACGAACGCCATCGCCGCGATAATGCACGCGGCGGTCGTCAACGGCTGGCCGGCCTTGAGGAACTGCCTGGAGAGGTCCTGCCCGACATTGTGACTGGAGGAGATCTTCGTGACGAGAAAGCCGGAACTGACCGAGATGATGACCGACGGGATCTGGCTGACCAGGCCGTCGCCGATGGACAGGATGGAGTAGGTCTTGATGGCGTCGGTAATCGCCATTCCGTGCGTGTAGCCCATGGCGATGCCGCCGATGACGTTGACCACCGTGATGATCAGCCCGGCCTTGGCGTCGCCGCGGATGAACTTGCTGGCGCCATCCATCGCGCCGTAGAACTCGCTTTCCTTGACGATCTTGGCCCGACGCTTGTTGGCCTGCGACTCCGTGATCGTACCGGCGTTCAGGTCGGCGTCGATGGCCATCTGCTTGCCCGGCATGGCGTCGAGCGTGAATCGCGCGGAGACTTCGCTGATGCGCTCGGCGCCCTTGGTGATCACGATGAACTGAATGACCACGAGGATCAGGAAGATGACGAGTCCGACCACGAAGCTGCCGCCCGCGACGAAGCCGCCGAACGTCTCAATGATCCTGCCGGCATCGCCCTGCAGGAGGATTAGACGAGTGGAGGCGACGTTCAGCGACAGCCGGAACAGCGTCACGAACAACAGCAGAGACGGGAACGTCGATAGCTCCAGCGGCTCTCTGGTTGACAACGTCACGATAAGCACGGCAATCGCCAGCGAGATGCTGCACGCCAGGAGCAGGTCCAGCAGGATCGTCGGCAGCGGGATAATCAACGTGGCCAGGATCGCGACCAGGCCCATCGCCAGAACGATGTTGCTGTGTGAGGCCAGCGGGATATTGACCAAGCCCTCGTCGCCCACAGGTAAGGTAGATGGCATGGAACGATCAGAAGCCATACGTTTACTCTACTCCTGAGACGGATTGACCGGCATGCCGGTGCCGAGAATCTGTTTGATCCGGACGGCAAAGCAGCCGTCTACGACCACGACGTCAGCGGCCGCAAATTTCGAGTCCTTGAGAAACAGCTCGGCCGGCGCCTCGACCGGTTTTTCGAGCCGCAGGACCGAGCCCGGGCCGAGTTGCAGGAGTCGGCGCACCGGAATCTGGGTCTCGCCAAGAACGACGGTGACAGGGACATCCATATCGAGGAGGATATCGAGCTGGCCGCCGCAGCCGGTGGCGGTGTCTTGCGGTGCATCGGGGAACTCCACGGATTGGACCTGCGTTTTGGCGTCCGCCGAGGTCGCCTCTTTTTGATCCTGCTGTTGCTCACTTCGTTTCGCAGTATTAGCCGCCTTGGGCATGGTGGTTCGGTCCTTTCTTGGGCTCATTGGATGCTTCCGATGTCACGTCTTCGAACTGCTGAATCGCGACGGCGTAGTGCCCCTGTGATCGGACGGGACGACCGCTGAACACGCCGGCGCCGTCGAGGATCAGTTCCATCGACTCCTGGATCGGTTTGTCCAGTAGCAGAATGTCGCCTGGGCCCAGGTCCAGAATCTCCCGAAAGCTCACGGTCGTGGAGGCGAGCCTGGCCGTGACGGTGACAGGCATCTGCTGCAGGTGCTCCGTCAGTGCGTGGGAAAGCTCCTGCGGGGAAATCCGCGGGGGGACCGTCGCGATCTTGCCGACGAGAGCCGTGAGCCGGCTGCACGGCAGCAGAAAGGCAATGTCGCAGGCTTCATCCGCGTCATCCCTTTTGACCTGGAAGACGATCTTGCAAAGTCCCTCGGTCGTCTCGAATTGGATGTCGGGCTGGCCCTGGCACAGCCGGGCGTCCGATTTCAGACTGTGGCGCGGTTGCAACGGCAGCAGAAAGCCCTCGACCACCGCCGTCAGGAGGTCGAACAGAAGCGATTCCTCCAGGCTTGAGAGAGGCCGCTCCGGATCGTCGCCCGTTTCCGAATCGCCCAACAGACGGGTGACCCAGGCCAGGGCGGTACGACCCGTAATTGCGGTGAAGCCGCACGGCGGGCCTTTCTCGGGGCCGAAGGTCAGACAGCAACCGCGGTCCAGTTCGATCTGATTGGGCAAATCATTTGCGAAGTGTTGTGTGATCGCCATCGGCGATACGTGGTGTTCGCTGCTGTAAAAGCGTGCGAACGTCTCCGCAATCCGTGCCGCGACCTGGCTCATCACAGCGGCGAGCTGATTGAGCTCCTCTTCGTTGAAGGAGTGCGGGTCGCGCCAATCATATTCCGTCACCTCCACGGCCGGCTCCTCTTGCGCGTGCGCGGAGCCCACGGCCGCCAGGAGCTGACGGATCTTTGCCTGATTGAGATCATTGCTCGATGGCGCGGTCATTGGATCGAGAGCTCCTTGAAGAGGACCCGCGTGATGCGCGGCTTCGCATCCGGGAAGAGGCCCTCGTTGAACACGTCGGAGATTTGAGTCTGCAGACGCATGAGGTTTCTTTCGCCGCGCATATCCTCAATGGTCTGATTCGCCAGGAACAGGGTCAGCCAGTGCTTCAGAAGGGGTTTCTTCTGGTCCAGGAATGCCGTTCCGTCTTTCTCACCCATCGTACGGCTGACTTCGAGGGTCAGGCCCACACGGACGTAGCGGGTGACGCCCGGCTCGTTCAGATTCACGACGACAGGCTCCAGGTCATAGTACCAGCTTTCGCCCGTGTCAGCGGCAAGCGGGGGCACCTCCGGCTGAACTGCCTGGTCTGGACCGGTCTGCGCGGCGGCTGCCGTCTGCGCGTTGCCTCGCGTGCCGAAGAGCCGGCCGGCGAGGAAGCCCGCAGCGGCGAAGGCGACGACCACGAGAGCTGTCATCAACCATGGCAACATTCGCCCGACAAGCCCTTTGCCTTGTGCCGTCTCCTTCTCGGCGATTCCGGTTCTCTCGGTATTCTCTTGATCGGCCACGGATATTTTCCTTATTCCTAAACGATGGTCTGGATTTCACATCAGGACACAGGAACAAGACACTCCTGCTGGCGGTATCGGCGCACCTTTTCCCGCAGGGTGCGGTCGCTGATGCCGAGGACCCTGGCGGCTTTAGTCTGGTTGCCCGAGGTTTGGCGCAAGGTCTCGAGGATGGCCTGGCGCTCGAGCTCATTGAGTGGGATGCCGCCGATGCCGGTAGGACGCGATTCGCCGCGTGCCTCAGCAGATGAATCGGCTGTCCTGTCTGCCATCTGCAGCGGTCCGCGGCGTTGCGGCAACGGCTGCAGCTCGTCGAAGAGCCACGAGACGTCGGCCAGCGACAGCGTCGGGCCCACCCCGAGCAGCAGCGACGTCAGCACGACATTCCGCAACTGTCGGACATTGCCCGGCCAGTGGTACTTGGCGAAGATGTCCATCATCGTCGGATTGAGCTCACGGACGCGCCGATGTGTTTCCTTCGCATAGAGATTCACAAAGTGCCAGATCAGCTCAGGCAGGTCCTCCCGGCGCTCCCGCAGCGGCGCCAGGACGATTCGGGCAGCGCTGAGCCTGTAGTAGAGGTCCGGGCGGAAGCGACCGATCTGGGTTTCGTGCAGCAGGTCGCGATTGGTCGTGGTGATGAGGCGGACGTTGACCCGGATGTTCTCGCTGCCGCCGACCCGCTCGAATTCCTGCTGCTCGAGGATGCGGAGAAGCTTCGCCTGGAAGTTCGGCGGCGTCTCCGTGATCTCGTCCAACAGCAATGTGCCGCCGTGCGCCATCTCGAACCGGCCCTTTCGTTGCATGTAGGCGCCGGTGAAGGCGCCTTTCTCGTGTCCGAACAGCTCACTTTCGAGCAGGGTATCGCTCAGGGCCGCGCAGTTGACCCGGATGAACGGGCCGAGCGCTCGGCGGCTCTTGTGGTGGATCAACTGGGCGATGAGCTCCTTGCCCGTGCCGCTCTCGCCGCTGATGAGGACCGGCACCGACGTCGGGGCGATCCGTTCCGCCAGCGCGACGGTCTGGATGAGTTTTGGGCTTTGGCCGACGATTTGATAGAGACAGCGGTCTCCCTCCTGGGCCAAGGCGGCCGTGGCCACCGGCCGGTTCGGCAGCAGCATATCGAGCAGGTCCGTGACGGTGCGGCCGTCCAGCGGTTTCAGCAGGAAGTCGCGACAGCCCGCCTGGATGGCTCGAACCGCCGTCTGCGTTCCAACGTGGAGAAGCCGGCGGTTATCCACAGCATCGTCGGAGGCTGCCATCACAACCACAGGCAGCTCGGGGGCAATGGCTCGAATCTCATTCAACAGGTCGAGGCCCTTTGTTCGCTTGGCATCGCCTGCGATCTGCGTGGCGAGGAACGCTACGTCACAGCCGTCTTTCTCAAGGGCATCCAACGCGATCCTGCGGCTGGAGGCGACGCGGGCGCCGATCCCCTTGCGCGCGAGGATTTCGAGCATGAGCCGAATGGTCTGCGGCTCATCATCGACGATCAGAACGCTCGCATGGTCGCCACGGCGTTGGACGGTACTTCTATCGTTCACTTCAGTTTCGCTCACTCTCGATATCTCCAACTCACGGACCCGGTCTCGGACTGGTGTTGACGTGGGGCATCCACACATCATGGCTCTCGCGAGGCCAGCAACTGATGGGGCTGGGCCGTCTGGTACCAACTGGCCAGTTGGCCATAGGCCTTCGCTAATTCCGTCCACGGTGAGCCCGGATACTCCGCAATCAGCTTCGTGTACGCGTCCTGGGCCTGGGTCGTGTCTGTCTCCCGGAGGCAGTTGCCAAGCTGGAAGAGGATCCAAGCTCGATCGCGGTCTGTCAGGTGGTCAGCGGGACGGGTGTGGTCGAGCGCCTTTTGGTAGAAGGGGGCCGCGTCGGTCGTCCGGCCGCTCAAGAACAGCAGTTCCGCTATCTTAAGGGGGTCTCTCGCCTGGCTTGGGTCTTGCAGCAGGTTCTTGAGCGCTCCCTCTGTCCGAGTCGATGGCAGCGGCTGGGCCTGCGCCTCCAGCGAGACGACAGTCGGTGATTGGACCGACGCCGGTCCCGTCTGTGCGGCTGGCTCAATTCGAGGCGACTCCGATGCAGGCTGCGGTTCGGCGAGGGGACTGAACGTCGGGGCCGGGTTCTCGTTCGTGAACTTCACGGACCTGATTTGCTGGATGGCTCGTTTCAGGGCCAGCCTGGCTTCGATCTCCGCATCGGGATCGGGGGCCGTGATGCGGCTAAACCAGAGCTGCCGGGTCAGGCGGTCTTCGTGTGGCGCCGCGTTCGTTTGGCTTGCCGGATGGCTGATGGGGCCAGCCGTGTCTGCGGATATCGTCTGGTCGAACGGGTCCCGATCATCCGAAGCCAGCACCGTCGACTGTGCCATATAGCAGAACAGCAAACAGAGAAACACGCAAGCGCCCGGTGCACTTGTCCGATGGTACTTGTTTCTGCTCGATGGTGAATTGCCTGCAATCTTCATTGGCCTTGTGTCCTCATGTATCCGTTCGATGTTTAGCTATTTTCCAATACTTGGGCTCGACAATGGATGAACGTCGTTCGGCTCGGCCGTGCTGTCACGCCGGTCCAGCAGAGCGGCCACGGCTTGATCGTACTGGCCCTGCTCACGCCGGACGTCCGCCAGCACATCCAGAATCGGCTCTCTATCGGCCTCGTCGCTATGCTCCAGCAGTTGCGAGCAGATGGAGGCCGCTTGCGCCGGCTGGTCGAGACGCAGGCAAACCCGCGCCAGCTCACAGCCGATCTGTTGTGCAAGGGGGCCGGGCTCGACAACCGCTAATGCGTCACTGAGTGTTTTCTTCGCACGTTCGAGATCGCCCGTGTCAGCATGGCACCCGGCCAGCTCGAGCGCTACTTTGCCCTTCAACTCGTGGTTGGCCAGAAATTGACTCTTCTCGTCGAGCAGAACCACAGCCTTGTCCGCCAGCCCGATGGCTCGAAGGACCTGTGCTCGTAGCAGCAGCAACTCGATTGTCTCCTGTTGCGAGAGCTGCCATCCGCCGCTCTCGTCCAGCGTGTGGAGGGCCTCAAGAAAGAGCCCTTGATCGATGTACGCCTTGGCGAGGACGGCGATGGCTTCCATGTGCTGCCGTCGCGAGAGTTCGCCCTTGATCGCCAGGTTGAGTGCGGCATGAGCCTGCTGTGGCTTGTGCAGGGCAAGGTAGGTCTTGCCGAGCAGCAGACAGGTCGCGTAGAATTCCGGACGCCTCTGGTTCCTGGCCAGCGCGACGTATCGATTCAGCCACCGGGCCGCCTCCTCGTAATTCTCCGTTTCATAGAAACAACGCCCCGCACCCACCGCCGATTCCGTCTGAAACTCGACGGACAAACCGAGGTTGTAGACCTTGCGATACAGGCCTGTGGCCTCGTCGTACAGCCCGGCCTTCATCGTCGCATCCGCCAGGTACAGACATGCCCGATCGGACAATTCCGCTTCGGGGTAGAGTTCCACAAGCTGCTTCAGGTCCTCATGTGCCCCAACATAGTCACGCAGCCGTACTTTCAGCTTGCCCGAATGAAACAGGGCGTACGGCGCCAAGGCATGCTTGGGAAAGCGGTTCGCAACCAGCTTGTATTCGGCGATGGCTTCGTCGAGCTGTCCTCTCGCGGCCTGCAGCAACCCCAGAGCGAAGTGCCCGTTGGGGACGCGCTGATCGTCCTTGCAGGTCAGCAGGAACCGCTGCCACAAGGAGATTGACTCGTTGGCGAGGAGTTTCGTGTGGTCGGCCAGCGAGGTATAGAAGGCGGGATCCAGCACACGGACATTGCCCTCATCTTCCAACTGGGCGAACAGGCCGACACTTCCGGCCGCCGTGGCGATGACCTGCTGGGGTGTGGCCGAGGCGAGGTAGAGATACACCGGTCTTCTACGCACGCTATCGTCGGCAAGAGCCCTTGCTCCATCGTCAGTCCATTGAATGTTGAGGTGCGCATTCGCCGCGAACCGCGCCAGCAGCTCTTCGATCGAAGCGCCGTTGCAGATGACCGACCAGTGGTCCGCCGCCCCTTCGTCATGGATGCTGCGAATTTGCGGACTGAGCAGAGCTTCATTGAGCTTCTCGTCCCCTGAGGTCAGGAAGATCCGCAACTGCGGTTCGTCCAGATTGACGAACGGATCGATGTCCGGATGTTGACTCCAGAGTTCCGGCGGCAGATCCGTGTCGGCGTCGGCCAATGTCAGGAGATCACGTGTCATGACTTCGGCCACGAGAAACCAGCACTGCTGCTGAACGGCCGTGGTCCATTTCCTGTCGTAGTCGACCAGTTCGATCAAAGCGATCGTCTGATACGCTTTTGCCGCCGCCTCAAGATAGCGGTTTCGGCTGATGAGCACCGTGCTCTGGTGGTACCGTGCCAAGGTCCTCAGGATCGGCAGGCGGCTGAGCGATACGGTTCGGAACATGCCGTCGGCCTGCGGGATATGGCCGCTGTTCCGGTAACACAGGGCCATTCGCAGCAGCAGGAAATCCCGCAGCGGCAGGTTCTCATCGCTGGCCGGCAATCGCTGGTAGAGCTGGTCGTACATCGCGGCGGCAGGCTCGAAGTCACGTTTCAGATAGAGCTTGTCCGCCAGTTGCAGCGACACCGGATCCGGGGTTGGAAGGCTCAGGTTGACTGGCTCCGGCGGCTGTTCGGGTGAGGCGAAGGTCCGCTGTGCCGGAAGCTCGGCCGTCACCTGTTTGGTCTGGCGGGATGTTTCCACAGAGGGTCGTGGCGAGCCCGTCTGATTGGCGAGCGATGTTGCCTTTATCTTTCCTGCGAGTGTATACACAAGCGCCGCCGCTACGGCTACGGTGCCCAGCAGCAGAATTTTCTGCATGTCGGAGAGTCGCTTCGGCGAGAGCTGCCATGGCTTTGGGCGAGAGGTGGCTTGTGGCGACGTGCCGAGATCGCTCCGGTCGGACTCGGACGCGAATTCGGCCAGAGAGGAGAAGATCTCGTCGGATGCCGCCTCATCGGGGGCGGGGACCCCGAGGGTTGCCTCGTCGGACGGCGGCTCCGGCCGCGATCTTCTCCGGCGATTCGGTGGTTGTCTGTTTTTTGCCATGACTCTCCGCGTTCATCCGGACGCGCACGCCATTTCATCCGGACCGCTTTGCGTTCCACGAGCGCGGCCCAGATCCATCTTTGGACTCAGCAATAACCGTGCCGAAAGCTCCGCGGCGGTGTTTACGGGCGCAAACCGCGCGTTCCAGGGCTGAAAAGGCGTGGTGGCCCATCTCTTGCGATCCCGGGCGACATTGGTATGTCAGGATTCTATACGGCTCGACAGATTTTCTGACAGCCGCAACATAGGGGTGCATTGAGGCTGATGTCTTCAAAGGCGGTCGCCGCACGCCCTCCGGCCTTGACGACCGTTCCCTGTGCGCGTGGAGGGGAACCACATGTGGTGACTGAGAAGGGATTCGGCGAGTACCCAAGTAAGACGATAGCGTTGCGGCAATCAGGAAACGGCCGTGGCCTCGGTTTCAGCGACCTGCTGGCCCGCGAGATCGGTCTGTCTTTCGGCGGGTCTGTCCTTGCGGATATCGTACTGCTTCACTTTGGCGTACAGGGTGGCGCGCGTAATGCCGAGCAAAGCGGCCGCCTGTGTCTTTTGCCAGCCCGTCTCGTGAAGGGCACGTGCGATCAACTCGCGCTCCGCTTTTTGCAGGGAGAAATCCTTTACGCGTTCACGGGGTCCACGGCCGCCGGATGGATCTTCACTCTCGATCGGGTCGATTACAATGCTGCTAAGGCCGATTTTATCTGTAGTCTCGAGCAGGATGGCCCGTTCGATCACGTTGCGCAGCTCTCGCACATTGCCGGGCCAGTCGTACCGGCACAGCGCCTCCAGCGCAAGGTTGGTGATGGATGTGATCCTGTGCGGCCCGTTCGTGCAGATGCTCGATGTTTTTAGAAAATGGCGGGCCAGCACTCGGATGTCCTCCCGCCGCTGAGGCGAGTGCAGCGGCGCCAGGAGGATCGGACACACGTTCAAGCGGTAGTATAGGTCCTGCCGGAAGCGCTTCTCTCGAACCTCTTTCTTCAGGTCGCGATTGCTGGAAGCGATGATGGTGGCCTGGCAAGCCATGTCCTTGATCCCGCCGACCTTGCGGAAGGTCTTCTCTTGCAGGACGCGCAGCAGTTTGGCCTGCAACTCGAGCGGCATCTCGCTGATCTCGTCGAGGAAGATCGTGCCGGAGCCGGCGAGTTCGAGCAGTCCCGTCTTATCCCGGTCGGCGCCTGTGAACGAACCCTTCACATGCCCGAAGAGCTCGCTTTCGAGCAGGTTGGCCGTCAGCGCCGCGCAATTGACCGCGACGAACGGTCCGCTTGGATGCCTCAGCGTGTGAACGGCCCTTGCGGCCACTTCCTTGCCCGTGCCGGTGTCGCCGAGGATGAGAACGGGATTACATTGACTGCACGCCACGAGTGTGATCAGTTTCCAGGCTTTGCGCATCGCTTCGCTGCGTCCCACCATCCCGATCGCGGCGGCCGTTTCGTCGAGAAAATCGTCCTCGTCGTTCGGGGCGGCATCGGCCCGTGGAGCATCATTGCACATTTCGGCCGCGATGGCCTGCAGGCGCACGGAACCTTGCTCTTCCGTCAGACAGTAATCGACGCCCGCCTCCTTGTATTCGCGTTCGCAGAATGGACCTTCATTCGTTGCGATCACAGCAGTACGATGGGATTCGCTGAAAGCGTGCGCGGTCCGCTCGATGTAATCACGGACGTGACACGGCGCAAACACTTCATCGAATATCGTCAAGTCCGGCGACACAGTTTGAGCGATGTCGGCGGCCTCATGCAGATCGTCGGCGGCAAAGACTTCCTGCGCCACTTCCTGTCCGATCGTGTGAATCTCAGGTTTCTTGCTGACTACGATGATTCTTCGCACTGAACTCATATCTCCTCGGTTTGTCAACACTTCGTCAGCGATCACCTGGCCGCTGTGTTGCGAATACCCCACACATCGACAGGGCCTTTCGGACATCTTTAATGTTTATTGGACTCCTCCATGCCATGTCACCCGCGAGGAGATGTCACTCGGATGGAATCCGCATACGATTTATGGGACGGCCCGAGAATGTGCGCGAAATGCGGCCGGAACGCGCACACACAAACACCAATGCGCTCATGCTTCTTATGGGACTCGTCAGTGTCACTCAGTCCGCGCGTTGACCACATTCGGCAGGAGGGCGCCACTCCTGGGAGGCAGGAAAAAACTTCTGATAGGGAGGAAGATTCTTCCTGGTGTACAACCGATTGCGACGGATGTATCGCGTCGCGGAAACCTCGCTGTCATGCAGAATGCGACGTTTGCACCCATTTACGTGTGTCCGATCTCCATTATTTCGTCGCGCTGCGCTCGTGTGGCACGCGAGTTGCTCGTTGACGTGAGTGCGGACCGGCGCGGGCCGCAGATGAGTAAGCCCGGTTTTCTTCCGGAGATACAAACGGATGAGTGCGATATCGACAACCGCTTCGGCCAGCGACATGCAGATGGATTATGTGAAGCTGCTCGTCACGCAGTTGCAGAATCAAAATCCTCTTGAGCCGCTGGACAATAAGGACATGACGGCGCAACTGGCGCAGTTCTCGCAGTTGCAGCAAGTCGAGAAGTTGAACATGTCGTTCGGCAAGATGCTCGAGTCCGTGCAGCGCAGCTACGCGAGCTCTCTGATCGGTAAAGAGGTGTCATTCAGGACGACGGCAGCGGACGGCAGCATCGAGATGGGGACCGGCGATGTGGAGGAAGTCGCGATCGGCGATGCGGGGCAGATCATCCTGACCGTGGACAATCAGAGAGTCGACCTGGCAGATGTCCTGGCGATTCGAGGCTGACGGCAAATCGGCGTTATCAATAGTAGGAGCAGGCAAAAATGTCCTATGCATTGTCTTCAGGCGTGACCGGAATGCAGGCCCATCAGAAGATGTTGGATGTGGCCGGCAACAATCTGGCGAACGTCAATACGACCGCGTTCAAATCCAGCCGGGTGACTTTTGCGGAAATGCTGGGCCAGACGATACAGCAGGCCTCGCAGCCGACTGACCGCGTCGGCGGCACCAACCCGCAGCAGATGGGAAGCGGTGTTACGCTGGCCAACATCACGGCGGATATCGGCCAGGGCAGTATTGTTAATACCGGTAATCCTCTCGATGTGGCCATCGAAGGAGAGGGCTACTTTGTGCTCAGTGACGGCGAGGGCTCCGTATATACGCGCGCGGGCACGTTCGGCGTCGATGAGAACGGTCACCTCGTCGATCCCGGCACCGGCTATCGCGTACAGCGCATCGGCCTGACCGGCGAGCAAGACGGGTTTCAGGTCGCCGGCGACACCAGCATCCGCGTGCCGTACGATGTGGCCCTGCCGGCGAACCAGACCGCAGAGGTCACGCTGACCGGGAATCTCAGCTCGGATGCCACGGGCGTCGATCGGGCGCAGGTGCTGACATCCAACCTGGCCTACACCCGCGGTGACGAAGATGCCACGGAGGCCACCGAGATCGATCAGCTCGATCAGTTCAGTGGCGGCTCGGATCCGGGCGGCGAGTTAGCGGTGGGCGAGACGGGAACCATCACCATCTCCGGCTACCACAAGGATGGTACCGCATTCAGCAGCGGGTTGACCTTTGCCGTGGATGGAAGCACTACGGTCGCCGATTTCGTCGATCACTTGAACACGAACGTGTTAAGCGGCGCCACTGCGTCATTCGCCAACGGGCGCATCCGCATCGCGGATGATGAGAGCGGGTATAGCAAGTCCGATATTCAGTTCGCTTACTCCGGTACCGGCTCGCTCGCGACCCCGCCCTATTTCGAACTGACGACGGTTGGCGGAGACGAGGTCAAGAACGTGAACATCGCCGTGTACGATTCGCAGGGCGGCAAACACGTGCTGTCGGCCGCACTCGTGCGCACCGATACGGTCAACACGTGGGACATGGTCCTGACCTCTGTCACAGGAAACATTCAGGAGGTCACTCCCGATAATCGGCGCGTCAGCGGGCTTGCTTTTGACCCTCAGACCGGTTCGCTTGTCGGAATCCCAGAAACGGAGATGGCCGAGTTTGCCATGACATTCAACCACGATGTCGCCCATCCGCAGACTATCGGGTTGAACTTCGGGACCGCCGGCTCATTCGACGGCCTGACCCAATTTGCGGGCAATTCAACGGCCGTCGCGCGAGAACAGGATGGATATGAGGCGGGCAGCCTTTCCGCCGTCTCGGTGAATAATGAGGGTGTGCTCATCGGCGCCTTCACGAACGGGGTGAAGAAAGACCTGGCGACACTCCAGATTGCCCTGTTCAAGAATCCGGCGGGCCTGCAGAGTTCGGGAGGCGGGTACTTTGCTCCATCCGCCAACTCGGGCGGTGCGGTGGCTACCCAGGCCATGAGCACCGGCGCCGGCACGATTCACGGCAGTGCGCTCGAGAAATCGAACGCGGATGTCGCCACGGAATTCGTGAACCTTATCCAGGCCCAGAATGGCTTCCAGGCGAATGCGCGGACCATCCGCGTGGCGAACGAAATTCTTCGCGAACTGACGAACTTGATTCGATAGCGGTCATAGAATGATTCCGGGTATTGAGCACATTCCGTTGGCGTTGACACCGGTTCAGCGATGGTCGGCGGCGCGCCGGCTGGATACCGGCGTCACTGCCGAGACGTGGTTTGTGATCGGCGCCTGTGTCCTGCTGATCGTATTGGTCGTGTTACTCGTCTGGGTGAGCTACAAGCGTCGCGTGCAGAGCCGGGAAGAAACGCGGGAGTTGTTTGCGGGGCACCTCCGGCAGCGCGGGCTCGGCGTCCGGGAGCGCCAGATTCTCCTGGCGATTGCCATGCGGAGCGGCCTGCGAGGCATGCACGACATCTTCTCGGATGCCCAGGCGTTCGACCGCGGGGCCGACAGACTGCTGGCCGAGTGCTCGCAGGCCCGAACGCCGCAGGAGAATGCACATCTGGAGTCGGAAGTCAACGGTTTGCGCCAGAGGCTGGGCTTTCATGTCGCACGCGCGGCCGAGGATGCAACCGACTCGCAGCTTGCGAGCAGTCGGGACATCCCCCTTGGTAAGACGGTCGAATTGACGCGTCGCGGCCATGCAGAGGATGCCGGTATCCGAGCCGAGGTGGTCAGAAATGACGAGATCGAACTGGCGGTGGAACTGAAAACGCCCGTGGCCGGTGAGACTGGTGAGGTCTGGCGGATTCGGTACTGCTGCGGTGCGTCGGCGTGGGAGTTGGAGACCTCGACCGTTAGCTGTGAGGATCAGAGGCTGATTCTCAATCACACGAATGAAATTCGCTGTGTGGGTCGCCGGGAAATGCCGCGTGTGATCCTTCACACGCGGGCGCTTGTGGCCTGTTTCCCCTTCCTGCGAGAGGGCTCGATGGCATCCGCTCCTGACACGGCGGGTGGCGACGGACGATTGGATGAGATGCCGGACTTCGTGGAGGGGGTCGTGACCGAGATGTCCGGTTCGCAACTGAGGATCGAAGCGCCGTTGCAGGTCGGGCCGGGAGATAGAGTCCTGGCGCTGTATAGGTTGACCGGGCGAGGCAGTGGTGACGGTGGAGAGGCGAACTACAGGGTGGCGGGTGTCGGTCGGGTGAAGCAGTGCGTGAGCGGCGGTCATGGGATGTCGATGGTTGTCGAGTTGATGGATTTGAGTGACGCCGAGATGGACAAGCTCGCGGACATTATGGACGCGATTCCATCTCGTATCGGAGGCAATGAAGACAGTAGCGCGGTCGCCGAACAAATGTCCGCGCCTGTTATCGGGGCGGTGCAGTCCTGATCGTGACATTAGGAGTTTGACGTGGCCGATATTGGAACCGAGGTGAGTGCGAGTCTGGACGCCCTGACAAGGGAGTTCGACATCATCGCGCACAACATGGCCAACGTCAGCACGGCGGGCTTTAAGCGGCGGTGCAACAGTTTCACCAGGGCCCTCGACGCACAGAGCAGTACGTTGGACGACCAGCTTGAGGAAAATGCGGCCGCTGCATTCGATTTTTCCCAGGGCGGCTTGGTACAGACGGACCGCACATTGGATTTCGCTCTCTACGGCAAGGGCTTCTTTGTCATGGAGAGTCCGGAAGGCCCTCTGTACACGCGGCACGGCATCTTTCATACGAATCAGAATGGGCAGATTGTCGATACGGAGGGGCGGCTTGTCGCGGGGACCTCCGGACCGCTGATCGTCCCTTCGAGTGTGGACATCTCCCAGGTTCAGGTCGGCGATGATGGGCAGGTCAGAGCGGCCGGGGCGTCGATCGGACAGTTCCGCATCGTCGAATTTCCCGATAACGAGGATCAATTGCTGCCGGCCGGACTCAACTGCTTCCTCGCGCCGGAAGGCGTGGAGCCGGTGGATGCGTTGGATGCGATGGTCAAGCAGGGCTACAAGGAGGCGTCCAATGTGAAGCTGGTCGATGAACTGGTCAACATGATCATGGTGTCCCGGCTCTATGAGGCGAACATGAAACTCGTGAGTGCAACGAGGGAAGCGACGAGCAGTGTGATGAGTGTGGCCATGGGATGACAGACAGGAGTGAGTCGTCGTAGGGCGGACGGGGTCCGCCATGTCCTTTGCAAAGGAGTGACACATATGATGCGAGCCTTTTCCACGTCCGCCACAGGCATGACGGCCCAAGAAACGCTGGTGAACGTGATTGCCAACAATCTCGCGAACGTCAATACCACGGGATTCAAACGGAGCCAGGTCGAATTCCAGGACCTGCTGTACGCGAAGCTGAGCGAGCCGGGTACGGAAGTCTCGCCCGGCATCAATGCTCCGACGGGACTGGAGGTCGGGAATGGGGTTCGGGTCGCGGCCACCTTGCGCGTCTTCAGTCCGGGCGAGTTCCAGGCTACGGGACGAGGGCTCGACATGGCCATCCGGGGCAATGGGTTCCTGCAGGTGCTCATGCCGGACGGTGATATCCGCTATACGCGAAACGGCGCGCTGCAGATCAATGCGAACGGGCAGCTTGTCACGCTCTCCGGTTATCAGTTGGAGCCGTCGATCTCCGTACCCACGGATGCGGCGTCCATCGAGGTCGCCCCCGACGGCGGTGTCAATGTCACCGACTCGACGGGGGCCCGCTCGGTCGTCGGCACGATCCAGTTGGCTCGCTTCGTCAATCCCTCCGGCCTGACCAGTGAAGGGGACAACCTGTACGCCCCGACCGATGCCAGCGGCGATCCGGTGGTCGGAACGGCCGGCGAGGACGGCTTCGGATTGATTCAGGCCGGATTTCTGGAGAAGTCGAACGTGCAAATGGTCAATGAGCTCGTGAACCTGATCACAGCGCAGCGGGCCTACGAGATCAACTCTCGCGCGATTCGGGCCGGCGATGAAATGCTTCGCAACACCAACAACATCTTCCGATAGGAGCCGATCATGAGTCGTAGACTCTCATGGGTCATTCTTTTCATCTCGCTGGGCCTGCTGAGCATCACTGCGGCCGCTGACAACAGCGACGGCTCTCAGGCCCGCGTACTGCTTCAGGTCCACTTGCCGCGGGAGGTGACAGTCGAGGACAGTCTTCTGACTTTGGGCCAGATTAGTGTAATCAACGGAGAGCCGGCGCTGGCGGTTGTGGCGGGGGGGCTCGGCCTGGGGCGTCTGTCCGTGCCGGGCCAGAAGGTGACTCTGGATCGCCCGACGATTCTGAGCCGCTTGGCCTCGCAGGGGATTGCCATGGAAACCGTGCGCATGACGGGTGCCGAGGCGATTGTCGTTCGCCGCCACCAGAAGATCATCAACACAGAGGAATTCATTGAGGCGGGCAGGGTATTCCTGCAGCAGCATCCGCCCGGTCCCAAAGTTTGTGAGCTCATCCCGACGACGAGGCCGAAGGACCTGATTCTTCCGGGAAGACTGGAGGACCTGAAGTTGATGCCTCGATTCGTCCGGAGCGGCTCGCGAGGGTACGTCACGGTCCAGATCGCCGTCGTGGCGGATGGAAACAAGGTTGGGACGCGAGACATCCCGTTTCGCCTGCGGTATCAGTGCCGCCGGATCGTGACACTCAAGGAGATTCCCGAAGGCGCGGAACTCGCGCCGGACAACGTGAAGATCGAGACCACGGTATCCGATCGGCCCGAGCCCGCAGGCTGGAAGCCACCGTACGGACTCGTGGCGCTCCGCGCACTGGCGGCGGATATGGAGATTCGCAACGATATGGTCGGCTCGGTGCAAGCACCGGTCGTCATCCGCCGAAATGAGACGGTGGTCATCCGTGTCGAGCGGCCCGGTCTGCTCATCACGGCGATGGGGACCGCTCTGCAGCAGGCCCGCGCGGGCGAATTCGTGAAGGTGCGAAATGCCGACTCCCGGCGGGTCATCGTGTGCAAGGTCAATACGGACGGAACGGTCGAGCCGATGCTTTGAGGCCGGATCGATCCGGGAAGGAGTACAGATGAGCAAAAGAACGATATGGGTCGTGTTAATCGGTGTGTTCTTCCTCACGGAGCTTCTCCAGGCAGGCTCGATCTGGGCCAAGCGGGGCAGGAATCTGAAGACCCTCTATGCCGACGACGTGGCCCGCCGCATCGGCGATGTCCTGACGATCAGGATCACGGAAGACAGCAAAGTGGACAATAAGGCCAAGCGCGACCTGCAGAAGGAAAGCTCTCGTTCGAGCGACTTCAACGGGGAGTTGAACATCGATCACATCCTACCGAGCATTCCCGGGTTCACCATGTCGGCCGACTCCGGCACCGAGATGAAGAGCAAGGCCGATTTCAAGGATGAACGAAGCTTCGTGGATCGGGTCACCGTCGTGGTGATCGATATTCTCCCCAACGGCAATCTCGTTGTGCTTGGCACGCGTGATCGCGACATCGCGGGCGACGTGCAGACGATTGAGGTTGGCGGTATCGTTCGCCCCAGTGATATCGCCTTTGACAATACGGTCAAAAGCGAGCAGGTCGCGAATTTCCGCATCGTGACGAAGAACAGCGGCGTATCGGCGCCCTATACGACGCCCGGCTGGTTGTCCCAGATCTTCGATGTCCTCTGGCCCTGGTGATCGACCGTTCGTCGCCGTGCCGCCCTGTTTCTTTACGGAGCTGCCATCATGAGTGTTACGCTGAAATTTGCCCGCCCCCGGAGACGAGCCTTTGCCAGCATTGCCGTTGTGGCGGTGCTGTCGTTCGGTATCGTCCGGCCGGTTCTCGGGGAGCGCATCAAGGACATTGCCGATGTCCAGGGCGTTCGGAGCAACCCGCTCACGGGGATCGGACTCGTGACGGGTCTGGCGAGCACGGGGGATACCACGCTGCTGTCGCGTCAGATGCTGACGAACATCTTGCGAGATTCGGGGCTCGTTCTGTCACCGTCGGACCTGAAGGGCGAGAATATCGCGGTGGTGATGATCACGGCGGAGCTGGGGCCCTTCGACCGAGAAGGATCTCGTATCGATGTGGACGTTTCCTCGCTGGGCGATGCGGAGAGTCTTCAGGGGGGCATGCTTCTGCCCACGCCGCTGCGAGGGCTCGATGGCGAAGTCTACGCCGTTGCTCAGGGCGGCGTATCCATCGGGGGCTGGTCTGCCTCCGGTCAGCAGGCATCCGTCTCGAAGAACCATCAGACGGTCGGTCGTATCCCCGACGGGGCCATCGTGGAGCGGTCGGAACTCGCCACGTTCATCGAGCAAGTGGCGGGGCAGCGGTTTATGACGCTCAATCTGCGAAACAACGACTTCTCCACCGCGCAGCGCATCAGCCGGGTGATCGACGAATCCTATCCCGGCATCGCCGTCGTGCTCGACGCCGGCGCCATCAGGGTCAGCGTGCCGGCGGACATTGCACACAGAGACATCATCGGATTCATTGATGAGGTCACCCAGAAGGAAGTGACGGTCGACGCGCCCGCGACCGTGGTGATCAACGAGCGCACGGGCACCATCGTTGTCGGCGAGAACGTCGGGATCTCCGCCGTGGCGATCTCGCAGGGCAACCTGGTGGTGCGAGTGCAAGAGACGGCCCAGGTCTCGCAGCCGATCGCACCGTTCTCTGATGCCGGCACCACCGAGATCATCCCCGAGACGGCCGTCGATGTGGAAGAACAGAATGGCTACCTGATTCCGGTGGCTCGGTCACTAACGGTTTCCGAATTAGCCAAGACGCTCAACGCCATCGGGGCCTCCCCACGGGACCTGATTGCGATTTTCAACGCTCTGAAGAAGGCCGGCGCTTTGCAGGCGAAGCTGATCATTATGTAGGGGCTCATGCGTGGATGGTATCGAATCCATAGGAATGTCGGCGGTCGTGGCTCCCATCGAGCCGATGGGACGTGTCCCGGATGCCGCCACGATTTCATCTCGCCGGGCGTCACAGGCGCAAGACGCGATTCGCGACGGCAGCCAGGCGACCACGGAAACGGAACGCCTGGAGGAACAGAAGAAGCAGATCGCCAAGGATTTCGAATCCGTCCTCCTGGCCAAGCTGTTCGACCAGGTACAGGAATCGATTGGCACCTGGGGCTTTGAAGAGGAGGACGTGGCGTCGCAACAGGTCCAGGGGCTGTTCTGGCTCCACATGGCCCGGGACGTCGCCGACAAAGGGGGACTCGGGTTATGGAAGGACATTTACCAGTATCTTCAACAGATGGATGGCATGGCGGACACGCGTGAAATCGTTGACGAGGGACTGTAACCATGGCGTTGCCCACGGTGGAAACACAAGTTGAGGCGCTGCTGGATGTGCTGGACCAGGATATCCGGCACATCGAGGCGACCCTGTCACGGCTGGATGCGCTCCGGACCCTGCTGATCAAGCGGGACGATGAGGCACTGGAGAAACTGCTGGACGATATCCGCCGACAGTCCGAGGCGCACGCCGCGAACGAGCAGCAGCGTCAGGCTCTCAGGAGGGACTTGGCGGCCGCACTGGGATGCGGGGAACACGATCTGACACTGTCGAAACTCCGTGAAGAGTTGTCGGGGCAAAGTTGCAGGGCCGTAACGGAGCGGCAGGCGCGCCTCAGATCCTTGGTGGCACAGTTGAAACACGAGTACACGCTGACGGGCGTGCTCATCCTGGACTGCGCCAGGTTCAATCGATCCCTTATGCAAGCTTTCTTTGGGCCTAATGGCAGGCCGGACACGACGTACAGCGCCAGCGGCGCGGCCAAGCACAAGACCGATGCGACGCTCGTGAGCGTGCAGTTGTGACGGAGATGTTGGGGACGTTTGGATCCTACGGCGGGTGCATGAGAAGCTGAAACGGGGCTGACGAATGCAGGATTTCGGGATAGGTCTAAGTGGTCTGAATGCGGCCCAGGCGGCACTGGCGGTCATTGGAAACAATATCGCCAATGCGGCGACCGAAGGATACCATCGCCAGCGGATCGAGCTTTCTCCCGGCTCGTACGGGCAGACCGGAGGCATGAATGTCGGCGCGGGCGTCGATGTGGCAGGCGTCACGCGCATGCTCGACGGACTCCTCGAGCGTGAGATCGTGCAGCAGGAGTCCACTTATGGTCAGATCTCACAGGAGCTTTCTATTTTGAACTCCGTTGAGACGACCTTCGGTGAGTTCGCGGAGGGCGGGGGTCTGAACGCCGCGATTGATGGGTTCTTCGATGCCCTGCGGGCGTTGGCTGCGCACCCACTGGAGCGGGTGTGGCGCAATGAAACCGTCAGTAGCGCACAGGTACTTGCCAACGAGTTTCGGCGCCTCGGCACATCGTTGAGAGGTCTGGAGGATCAGATCGTGCTGGAGGCGCAAGACACGGTAGGCTCCATCAATAGCCTGCTTACCCAGATCGCCGAGTTGAATGGGAAGATCCACACGATTGAGGTCAGCCAGGGACAGGCCAATAACCTGCGTGATCACCGCGACCAACTGATTACGGAGTTGGCCAGGCTTGTCAGGGTTGAGACGCAGCCGAGAGAATGCGGGGTGGTCGATGTCGCGATTGCCGGGCTCCCCGTGGTTACTGGCTCGGTCGTTATAGGAATCCAGGCCGATTTGCAGGGTGACCGGTCATTGAGTGTCTCAGCGGCCGGGGCCGAAGGCTACAGTCTGAGCGTGCAGGGCGGACGGCTCGGCGCGCTGCTGGCCCTGAAAAACGAAATGTTGGAAGGTCTCCAAACCGACCTCGACACTCTGGCACAAACGATTGTCAGTCAGGTGAATCGCTACCATGTCCAGGGCCTGGGCCTGGAGGGCTCGTTCACGGAACTGACTGGCTGGCCGATGGGCAGCACGGACCTGGTCGACGCCGAACATCCGGTTACGGACGGGACGTTCTACATCCGGTTGACGGATGCCACGACGGGCGAGGTGCAGCGGCACGCCATTGATGTGAACGTGTCCGGACCATTGCCCGATACCTTGGCGTCGATTGCCGCCAAGGTCGATGCGATTGACGGTCTGAATGCATCGGTCCTCTCTTCCCGATTGCACGTCGTGGCTGATCTGGGATACACTTTTGACTTCCTGCCCGCCGTTTTGCCCATGCCGACCGCGCTGAACCTGACGGCGGCTGCACCGCCGGCCATTGCTGTCTCCGGGCTCTACGGGGGTGAGGAGAATCACACGTTCACGTTCACGGTGGTCGGCAGCGGGTCGGTCGGCAACGGCGTCCTGCGCCTCGATGTGACGGATGAGAGTGGCGGCACCGTCAGCACGTTGAACATCGGGGCCGGCTATGCGGCCGGAGATACGATCGAGCTGCGAAACGGCAGCCGCATCTCCCTAAGCATGGGCGACCTGAACGCGGGCGATCGTTTTGACGTTGAGGCTTTTGCGACGACCGATACCTCCGGTGTGTTGGCCGCGACCGGGATGAATGCGTTCTTCTCGGGGGCCAGTGCCTCCGAGATGCAGGTCTGCGGCGACATCGCTGAAGCGCCCGACCGGATCGCCACCGCCTTCGGCGCCGATCTGACGGACAATGTGGCCGCTCTGCGGCTGGCAGCGGTGCGCGATGAGACGGTTGCCGGCCTTGGCGGCATGACCCCCGGAGAATACTACCATCGCACCGCGGCCGGGCTGGGACAGCAGGTCGCGCTGAAACAGTCCCAGCAGGAGAACGTCCAGGCCGTGATGCAGAACCTCGAACAGCGACGCAACGAGATCAGCTCCGTCAATATCAACGACGAGGCGGCCCGACTGCTGGTGTTCGAGCAAATGTTCCAGGCCATGGCCAGGTATTTGAGCAGCCTGCAAACGACCATGACGACCCTGATGGATATGGTCTGAAAGAGGATTATGAGCGGATCGTTAGTGAGCATCTATGAGAATGTCAGCTATGCACTGTACCTGCACGGCAAGGCGATCACGCAGTTGCAGGAACAGGCGTCTACCGGAAACAGAATCAACCGCGGCTCCGACGGTCCTTCAGAAGCGTATCGGATCCTTGGGCTGAACTCGCAGGAGCGGTCCCTCGAGAGCTACAAGGAGAATGTGACCGAGTTGATGGGCAATCTGAAAGTCTCCTCCACGATCATCGCGGATATGGCTTCGGAACTGGCGAATGCGCGGACCCTCCTGACGCAGATCGTCGGCGGGGTCCATGATGCGGACGGCCAGAAGAGGATCGCCGAAGGGCTCAACAATACCCTTGAGCAACTGGTTTCCCTCGCGAACACCAAGCATGGCAATCAATATCTTTTTGGCGGCGACAACACCACGATGGTGCCGTATGCCGTGGTTCGAGAGGGCGGGCGAATCGTGCAGGTGACTTACCAGGGCAGCGAGGAGGCCCGTGGCGTCGATGTGGCGCCGGGCCTGGAGATCGAGGCCCATCACGTAGGCGATGATATCTTTCGCAGCAACGACCGTGGCGCTCCGATCTTCCTCGGGCAAACCGGCGCGGCGGCTGGAACCGGTACGTCCAACATGCGGGGCGACGTCTGGCTGACCGTAGAGTACGACGGCGCGAACTACCAACTTTCAATCGACGATGGGGCGAGCTTCGTGACCGTGCCATCCGGCGGCGAGACCAACCAGGCGGTGACGGACTCTCGCACCGGTCGCGTTCTATACGTGGATACCACCGGAATCGATCAGACCGGCGTCGAGTTGGTCCGCATGCCGGGGACCTACGACGTCTTCAGCACGCTGATCAGCTTGCGGGACACCCTTTTGAATGAGCGCGGTCTCCCGAACGCCGAAGTGCTCGACCATGTGGATCAGTGTGTGGGAGCGGTCGAGGAGGTCCGCAATCTTCTCGTGCAGGCGAACGTCTCCACGGGCTCGAACATCAACTTCCTCGATACGCTGAAGCGCAATCTGGACGATATGCGGTTCGGCACCCAGGATGAGACAACGCGCCTGCAGGAGGCGGACATCGCCCAGATTGCCATCGATCTTTCCCGTCGGGAGATTCTCTACCAAATGTCGCTTTCGGTTGCCGGCAAGCTGATGACCACATCCTTGCTGGATTTCATTCGATAGCGGTTCAGGGCGGCGGGAGCGGAAAGGCTGGTTTGCAGACGCCGGTGTCTGATTTCTATCCAGGGGCAATCGGACCTGCGGCCGTATTGGAAGGAAATCGTGCTTTTCATGGACGGCACGCCATTTGCTCTGCTTTGAGAGGATTGTGGCGCCCATGTGGCCGCTTGTCAGAAGGGAGTAGAACGCATGACAACGCAGACGGGTTCAAGCTACTACCGGAGAGGTCTGGAATTAGCCGAAGCCGGCAAGTACCAGGAGGGATTGAATTGCATTCGCGAGCACCTGCGAGGCGCGCCGCACGACGCCCAGGCCCTCAACGATGCAGGGGCCATTCTGCATTGTTTAGGCCGGACGCAGGATGCGGTCAGCCATCTGGTCAAAGCGCGAAACATCAGGGCGGACAGCAGCGAGATTGTGTGGAACCTCGTGGAGGCCTATCTGGCCGGCGGCCAGGCGGCCCAAGCGGCGGCGCTGTTCGATGATATGGAGCGAATGGGCATTCTGAGCGTCGACGTTCTGAACCGGACGGCCACCATGTTGCTCGACCAGGGACGGAAGGGCTCGGCCGTCGACGTGCTGCTTCGTTCCTATCGGCTGTGGCCCGAGCAGGAGGTCCTCCGGCCGATGCTCGATGTGATTCGCAGCAAACGGCCGAACGTTGCCTTCTTCCGCAACGGCGAGGGAGCCGACGGGGCTCTGGCGGATATCTGCGAGTTCGTGCAGCAACGGTTCCGGACCGAATTCTACGAGGGCCGTCGGCCTGAAGGGATCCAGGAACTGATGCAATGGAGCGACATTGCCTGGTTCGACGGGGGCGGGGAGATGGCCGTCGAGGCGTCGCGCACGGGCGGCCCAACCAGGATCATCGTCAGCCTGCGCCGCACGGACGTGCGGGATCGCTGGCCAAAGGACGTTCGCTGGGAAAACGTGGATATCCTGGTACAGATCGGCAGTTCTGCCATGGAAGAGGCCCTGATTCAACAGGTGCCGGACATTCGGAATCGGACGCGACTGGTCGTTGTCCCCAATGGGGTCAATCTCAGTCGCCACGTCTTCCGCCGACGCGAACGGGGCAAGCACCTCGCCTGTCTCGGCTGCCTGACGATGGAGGCGAACCCGGCCTTTCTGCTGCAGTGCATGCAGAAACTGCACTACATCGATGGCGGATACAGGCTGTTCTTCTCCGGGACATTTGAAAGCCCTGTTGTTGAGCAGTACGTTCAGCACATGGTCCAGACGCTGCAATTGGGGAACGCGGTTTCCTTTGAGCCCTATCCCGGCGACCTGAACGGCTGGCTGAGCGACAAGCACTTCATCGTTGCCGGCGGTATCGGTGAGAGCCAGGTCGAGGCGGTGCTGGCAGGGATGGCTTGTGGGCTGAAGCCGATCATTCACAACTTCCCCGGCGCGGAGGATCTCCTCCCGGCACGGCACCTGTTCAATATCGCCGAACAGTTTTGCGAACAGGTCGTCTCGCAGGACTATGAACCCGAGCAGTACCATCGTTTCGTGGAAGAGCACTACCCGATGGAAGACCAGTTGCTACGAGTCAATGGAATTCTCATGCAGCTTGAGACGGAGGTGGAGTTGCGGGCCGCCGCCCCTTCCATGCTAGAGCAGATCGCTTCTGCCGCGCCACCGATGCGGGGTCCCGATTATCCGGCCGCGGCCGCCCGCACAGGCGGTATGCGGGTGTGACCCGCCATTCGATACGTGATGTTTGATTTTCTCAAGACGCCAAGAGATTCTGTGAGTGCTACCCGTCGCCCACCTTCGGCCCGCGCGAGGAACGACGGACCGTTGGTCAGCGTTCTTCTGCCCACGCACAATCGGCGCCGGTATCTGGGCGAGGCGCTCGCCAGCGTGCTCCGGCAGACGCACCAGCACCTGGAAATCTTTGTCGTCCGCGACGGTGGCCAGGAGGTCGCCGACGTCGTGGATTCGTTTCAAGATGCCCGGGTCATCTTTATCGACCGGAAAGAGAACCGAGGCAAGCCGTACTCTTTGAATGAGGCGCTGTCGCAGGCGCGTGGCAAATACATCGCTTATCTCGACGACGATGACGTGTATTATCCCCATCACGTCGAAACCCTGGTCAAGGCACTGGAGGCGCAGACGGAATGCAAGGTGGCCTACAGCGACCTCTACAAGACCTCTTGCGAAGTGCTGCCGGGCGGCAGTCGCGTGCCGCTGAGCAAGCACGTGGAGATCAGCCGCGATTTCGACCGGTTCCTGATGCTGTACTTCAATCATGTTCTGCACGTCTCGCTGATGCACCGCCGGGAATTGTTCGACCAGACCGGCCTCTATAACGAAGACCTGAAGATCCTGATTGACTGGGATATGACGCGACGGCTGGCCTTCTTCTCCGATTTTCATCACGTGTCCGTCGTTACCGGAGAGTATTACAGCCCGGTCGGGGAATCCGATCGCATCTCGTTCCAGCGACGCAAAGACTCGCAGGAATACACGAGGAATCTTCTGACCATCCGAACGACGAGGCCGGCCAAGCCCTGGTCGAAGATCGGGGACCTTTCGGTCATTCTTCTCACGGATCGCGTAAGCAATCGCACCGCCGATACGATGTTGCGTATCTGGCGGCATACGTTCTATCCGTACAAGCTTTATGTTCCCCTGCCGCCGGCTGAGATCTCACGCTTGAACGTGGACATGCCCCATGTGGAGCTCGTTCCGGTGGCCCCGGTCAGTTCTATGGCCGAGCGAGTCGATACGGCCCTCCAGAGGTCGGAGGGCGATTATGTAGCCATCGTGCCGGAGAGTCTTGCCGTTGAGGAGATGTGGGTGGAGAACCCTCTCTACGCTCTGATCAACAGCGCCGGTCGTGACGGGGTTCTCCTGGAAGGAGCGACGGCGCAATCCTGGGCGGCCGTGCTCCGGCGGTCGGACCTCGAGCAGGCGCGAAGGTCGTATCCGCATCTGTCGGTGGATGCATCGCTTGCCGCTTCGGGCATTCGGACGCGTCGGCCGCAAGAGGAGGAACTGCCATTCCAGTTTGATGAGCTTCTGCGGCAGGCCAGAGCCGCCGAGGCCGACGGAAACTGGGTCACAGCGGCCCGGATCTTCGAGTGTATGGGCGAGCGCCACCAGAATGCCCTCTGGATGAAGACCATGGCGGCCCATGCGTACTTCAAAGCGGGCGACCGTGCCAGGGCTGAATCGCTGAGCCGCGAAATCAATCGTGAACGTCCAACGGTGGATACGCTCCTTCTCGAGGCCAGAATGCAACGGCGAAAGGGCGACTTCGATGCAGCCATCCACCTGCTGGGTCGGGCCGAGCAGGTACTCGGGCCAGACCCGGTTTGCCCGGTACATTCGGCAGGGAGTCTGTGCGCGACGCAGGCAGAGAGCTTTCAACGCTAAGGATTGAGACAAGCATGGATACAGCACGAACCAATAGTGTCGACAGCCACGATCGCACGCAACACTATGACGTCCTGCGCGAGCTGGGAGATTGTTACACCTCGGTAGGTGACTACGGCCAGGCGCAGCGGTGCTACGAGAAGGCGGCGTCGCTCGGTCCCGATGAGCCGGGGCCTTACATCGGGTTGGGCGTCGCCTCGCTGCAAACGGGCAAGCTCGACGACGCGGAGATCGCGTT
>CBFDBY010000036.1:0-48094 GCA_965603165.1 uncultured Phycisphaerae bacterium | reverse complement strand
CCGTCACAAAAGCGAAGCGTCACGGGGCGAAAGAGTCCCATGTTACGGTCCGGCGCAGGCGGGTTCCAATCCGCAAAACCGACGCTATAGTCACCCGGCCTCGGGGGCGTAACTTTCACGGCCAGGACATTCTCGCCCGCTACAGCCGCGTGCGAGACATCGTACCGGAACCGCCGATAGGCGCCCCTCGCCTCGTAAGCAGCAGCCACTCGCCGACCGTTCAGCCAGATATCGGCCGCGTAGTTGACCCCATCGAACGCCAGCAGCGCGGTCCGTGCCGCCTCCGCCGGCGACAGCCGGAACTCCTGCCGGTACCACCACGGCGACCGAAACGGCTCGGCCGCAATTTCCTTGAGATTCATCCCGAGATATGGGTCGGCGTATCTGCCGCTCTGAGTCAAGGCCGCAAGCACGGTGCCCGGCACGGACGCCGGTATCCATCCACTCGCGTCGAAGCCGATGCACGAAACCTCCTCGCCCGGGGCTTCCACCTCGACCGCGGATTGAATCTCCCATCCGTCGGCCAGAATCCGCTCGTATCGGAAGTCAGGTGATTCCATCGATCTCCACCATCCATTCGTCTTGTGAGCTGCAACATGAAAGATGGTAAGAAATGTGGCGAGATTCTTCAATCGAATTGCAGGCCGCTGCACCGGGAGCGTGCGACTGCGTTTTGCGGCAAAACGGCCCCTCTCTGTCACCCCGAGCGTAAGTCGAGGGGGCTGGTTGCGAAAGAGAGGCACGCACCGTCCGCAGGCAGATGTCTCGCCTGCACTTCGCTCCACCTATCGACGATTGAATGGTCACATGAAACCGATAATGTCACCCCCGCGCAGGCGGGGGTCCAGGAAAGCCACTCAAGATACTGGATTCCCGCCTGCGCGGGAATGACGAGGCAGGCCGTATCGCGCCGGAATGAAAGGCGGAAATCAGCGTCAGATGCACATGCATAGATGTCCTGACGCCAACGGATTGCAATATCGAGGCAGGTCTGCTAATGTGACGGACCGGCCAAACAAGTGCCGAGTCGCGTTGCTACGAAAGGAGTACACGATGAGCCGATTAGCCCTCAAGGGCGGGACGCCCGTGCGAGACGCCAAGAGTCAGCCGTGGCCGAAGTGGCCCGTCTGGGACGAGCGGGAAGAAAGGGCCCTGCTCGATGTGCTGCACAGCGACGTCTGGTCGTACAACGGGCCGAAGGAGAGGCAGTTCAACGAGGCCTTCGCCCGATTTCTCGGGACCAAATATGCTCTGTCAGTGGCCAACGGGACGGTCACGCTCCAGTTGGCGTTGGAGGCTTGCGGTGTGGGCTATGGGGATGAGGTCATCGTCCCCGGCCTGACGTGGCAAGCCACGGCCGCTGCGGCTCTGGACATCAACGCCGTGCCGATCCTTGTGGACGTCACCGAGGACACGTGGTGCATCGATCCGGCGAAGATCGAGGCCGCGATCACGCCGCGAACGAAGGCGATCATTCCCGTGCACCTTTACGGCTGCTTTGCCGATATGGACGCCGTCCTCGACATCGCGCGTAGGCACGGCCTCAAGGTCATCGAAGACTGCGCGCACAAGCACGGCGGCGAGTGGAACGGCCACAAGGCCGGCAGCATCGGCGACGTCGGGAGTTTCAGCTTTCAGCTCTCGAAGCTGATGACGGCAGGCGAAGGCGGCGCGGTGAGCACGAACGATCCGGCCTTGTACGAGAAGCTCGACGCCCTGCGCAACTGCGGCAGAAGACCCGAGCCGGAGACGGAAGCCGACAAAGGGGCCGGCATTTACGGCGACGAAGGAAACTTCATTCAGTCGGGCAATTATCGCATGACCGACTTCCAGGCCGCCCTGCTGCTCGAAGCCCTCGCGCGATTGCCCGAGCAGAACCGCCTGCGAGAGGAAAACGCGAAGTACTTCAACTCGCAACTCAGCCGGCTTAGCGGCGTGCTGCCGATGCGCCGCGACCCTCGGGAGACGGCCGAGGCCTATTACAATTACTCGTTCCGATACAAACAGAAACAGTTCAAGGGGTTACCCGTCAGATCACTTCGGGCGGCCCTGGCGGCGGAATTGGGCTGCGGCGTGGAAGCCAGCTACGTCCCGCTGAACGCATGTTCGCTATACGCGCCGCACACGAAGCCGTGGCGGCACAAGCTGACGGCCGAACACTGGAAGCGCATCGACCCGGCCCGATTTGATCTGCCCATCTGCCACCGTATCCACGAGGAGGAATCCGTCTGTTTCCATCACACCGTCCTGATGGGCACAAAGGCCGGCATGGACCTCGTCATCGAAGCGATCCGAAAGATCTACGACAACGCCGACGAGTTGAAGTGAACCGGGCCCGGGTCTGCGAATCGAATCGTGCGACTCCCGGGCTGGCTGCTATCGCGGTCCTTCGGGTCTCTTCGACCGGCGGGACCGCCAGACCATGCCGCCGCCGATCAGGCCAATGACACCGGCCGCCGCCAGATTGGCCAACCTGCCGACCAGCGTCTGTGTGAAGAGAATCGAGATCAGGATGACCACGGCAAAGAACAGGAGGAACAGGCCGAGCGCATTGTTGATCCGTGCCTCCTGGGAGCGCTGCTGCTGTGGGTCGAGTCCTTCAAAATCCGGCATTGTCAGCCCTCAGAATACATAATAGGTGACAAAGATCATGAGCAGCACGCCAAGGGCCCACAGCTTCAGATTGTGCCACCACCTCGGCCTCTCGACCCCCTCATAGATATACCACTTCGGAACCATCAGCACGAGCAGTCCGATGATAACGAACAAGATGAGAAAGACCGCCTTCGCCCCCGCCAGCGGCACCGCCCGGAGCCAATCGAAGTTCAGCACGGGCTCAAGCCAGTCGAAAATCAGCATTGTGTCGCCTCCTCAATGTCTTTGTCGTCTTTGCTTCGCAGCCCGTACACCAACCCGACCAGGCGACTTCCCGAATAGGGCTTCGTCGCCAGGCTCACGACGACGGTCAACACCACGCCGGTGACAAACGACCACCAGGAGACATACAGAAACGGGTCTTCAATCGTGAACAGCCTGCCTTTGAAGACATGCATGAAGGCGGCGGCACCGATCCCACCCACGACGCCGGCCAGACCGCCCCACTGAGTAGCCCGCGGCCAGAAGATCCCCAACAGCAGGACGGAGAACACCGGGCCCTGAAAGAACGACAGGAAGGTCTGCACGGCGACGTAGATGCCGGGGAACAGGTTGCTGGCCGGTGCGGTGATGACGCCGAAAATCAGCAACGCCACCGTCGTGCATCGTCCGACGACCAGGTAGTGGTGGTCGCTCGCGTCTTTGCGGATGAACTTCTGGTAAATGTCCTTTGTCCAGAGTGTCGCCGTGGAGTTCAGGATCGAATCGACGCTGGACATCAGGCCGGCGAGAAAGGCAGCGAACAACAACCCGGTCAGACCCGGAGGCAGCACGGAGCGAATCAGCATCGGCAAGGCCTGGTCGCCGTCCTCCAGGCCGGGATGCAGCACGATGGCGATCAGGCCGGGAAACAGGACGAGAACCGGGATGAACATCTTGAAAAAGGCCCCCGTGATCATACTGGCCTTGGCGTGCCAGACGCTCTTGGCCGCGAAACATCGCTGGATAATCGCCTGGTTCCCGATCATGTAGGCGTTGGCCATGACGAAGGTCAGGCCAAAGAGAATCCCGGTCCAGGGAAAGGGCGTTCGGGTATCGACGGGCATGATCAACTTGAAGTGGTCCTGATACGCGGGTCCCATCGCGGTGATCTTTTCCACCAGCCCGCTCCAGCCGCCCACGTGATAGAAGCCCAGGAAGAGAACCGTGGTGCCGCCGACGAACATGATGATCATCTGCACGACGTCGGTCATCACCACGGCCGCCAGCCCGCCGAAGAACGTGTACAGCCCGACCACGCCCGCCGTGGCGATGATCGAGAACCACACCGGCCAGCCCAGGAGGGTCTTTAGCAAAACCGCCGTGGCCCAGAACAGGATGCCCAGATCGAACGCGAAGAAGATGATCCAGGTCAGCGACGCAACGGTGCGGACGTAATCGTTGTAGCGGCGGCCGAGATACTCCGGGATCGTATAGAGCCCCGCCTTCCAGAAATAGGGAAGAAACACGAAGGCGGCGAGCAGCATGGCGGGCACCGACCCCAGCCAATCGAAGTTGCCGACCGCGATTCCGTACCGATAGGCCTGCCCCGCGACTCCGACAAAATCCATGGCCCCGATATCGGAGACGACGATGGACATGCCGATCGCCCAGAACGGAAGCGTCCGCCCGGCCAAAAAGAAATCCTTCGAGGAATGGATGAACTTGCGGAAGTACAGCCCCAGCAGCATGATGCCGACGAGATAGGCGACTACGACAAAGTAATCAATTCCACTGAGCACGCGCCGTCACTCCGTTGAGATGTCACGCCAATGACATTCACCGTGGTTCTGAGTCGCCGTATTCTGGCCCAAGCGGTGGCGACATGCAAGCCTGAACATCGACAAATCCGAGTGATTCTCACAATCGTCACGACACTAATGCCGCCCGTCTTATCCCGCCGGCTTGCACCGCAGCCTGCGATGCTGTAGCGTAGGATGGTAGTCCCGATCCGCGGAAAGCCGACGACGGGGCAGAAACCGAATTCGGGGAGACTGTTCATGACAAAGACAACGTCACATGTACACGCTCGCCAAGGCACGATCCTCCGACCGACCTGCTTACTTGCCCTGCTTCTCGCATCGCAGGCCATTTCAGACATCGTCGCGGCGGAAACTGCGCAGGATGACTGGGGGGCGCCCGACGTCCAGGTCCTCCAGGACGAAGGCAAATGGATCATCCGCGGCCCGAGGACGCGCGTCGAGTTCGATCCCTGTGATTTTGGCATGGTCGTTCATGCGCAGAGCCGGCGCTGGACCATGGCGCCTTCGTTCATGGGCGACCTGACGGTCGAGGCTTCCGGCCGGATGCATTCGCTGCGTCTGGCCGAGGCGGGCACGCGAGAGATCTCGCCCTATCGCACGGGCTTCAAGGCGGGTCTGCTGGTCACACTCAGCGGCTTTCGTTCGCAGGGGACGGCACTCGATCTGAGGCTCACCTTTTCGATTTGCCTGGAGGGCCGGCAGGAAGAGCTGGTTTGCGAGCTTATCGCAACGGAGGATAACGCGAGCGTTCTCGAGTGCCTGTGGCCGGGCGGTATGACAGACGAGTCGTTCGACACCACGGTGGTCCCGTTCATGCAGGGCGTGCTGCTGCCGAAGGCTTGGCCGCAGAAGGTCTGGCTCTACGATACGCTGTGTTACGGCCGCGGGTTGTACATGCCGTGGTGGGGACATCAGAAGGGCCGCTCGGCATTTCTCGCTCTGATTGAGACGCCGCCGGACGGGGGCTGCCGCTTCGCGCATCCGGCGGGAGGACCCACCCGCATCCAACCGCGATGGGTGCACTCGCTCGGGAAATTGCGGTACCCGCGACGGATTCGATTCTGCTTCTTCGAAGACGGCAACTACGTGACCTTGGCCAAGCGATACCGCCGGCACGTGCAGGAGACGGGGCACTTCGTCTCGCTAAAGGAGAAGATCGCCCGCAATCCGCTCGTCGAGCGACTCATCGGCTCTCCCGTCGTCCACACGAGCATCCTGTCGCACATCCAGCCCGAGTCGCAGTACTATCACAAGGACGATCCCGCCCGGAATCATCAGTTCACCCGCTTCGACGAGCGGGCCCGCCAGCTTCGCGCACTCGCCGAAGAAAAGGGCATCGACCGCGCCTACGTCCATCTCGACGGCTGGGGCTTTCGCGGCTACGACAATCTGCACCCGGACATCCTGCCCCCCTGCCCGGAGGCAGGCGGCTGGGAGGGCATGAAGCGTCTGGCCGACACGTGTGACGAGCTCGGCTACGTCTTCGCCATTCACGATCAGTACCGGGACTACTACCTGGACGCGAAATCGTACGAGCCGCGTCACACGATTCTCGATCGCGCGGGACAGCGGCCCTTCCACAGCATCTGGTTCGGCGGCAAGCAATCCGTTCTGTGCTCGCGGCTGGCCCTCGGCCACGTGAAGAAGAATCACCTGTGCCTGCTCGAGCACGGCATCAAACTGCGCGGCGCTTACCTCGACGTGTTCGCCGTCGTTCCGCCCGACGAATGTTACAATCCCGAACACCCCGCCACACGAGCGGATTGTCTCGCCTATCGCGGCATGTGCCTCGACTTCGTCCGCGCGATGGGCGGCGTCGTCAGTTCCGAGGAGCCCGCCGATTGGGCGATCCCGCACATCGACCTGGTCCACCACGGGCCCTACGCCCTTGCCCCGGGTCCGGGCCAGGGGCCCGCCATGGGAATCCCGATCCCGCTGTTCAATCTCGTCTATCACGATGCGCTGCTGCTGCCCTGGTCGCTAAGCAAGGGAGCCTGGGGAATCCCTGAGAGCGATCTCGGCTATTTGCATGCGCTCGCCAACGCCGGCCTGCCCTACCTGTCCCTGCATCCCGGCGAGCAGGAGCTGACACAGGTCCGCACCGTCTGCGCGCTGCACCGCCGCGTCGGACTGCTGGAAATGACGAACCACGAATTCCTGGACCAATCGCGTCGCAGGCAGCGGACAACGTTCGCCGACGGGACGACCGTCACCATCGACCTGGATGCGGAGACATTCTCCGTCGCTCCGCCAGTCGCGCTGAGCAGCAGTCGTACGATGCAATACACCTCACGGCCCGCCGAGAATGCCCGCGTCTGGCAGAATGCTGTCAGGGCGAAATTGGCGGCCTTGTTGAGGATCGACGATCTCGTGCAGAGCAAGGACGCAATCGCCCTGAACCCCAAGCGTCTTTCCCGCGAGGACAAGGACACTTACATCGTCGAAGAGGTCGAGATCAACTCCACGGCCAAGCGGCGCATCCGAATCGTCGTCACGATACCGGCATCGAAGGACAAACGCGCGCCGGCGGTGGTCTGCATCGGTGGCCATGGCAGCGACCTGTACAGCCCATATCACGAATCCACGATCGCGAAGGAAACGACCAGAGCCAAAGCAGACCATATCTACAAAGGATTCGGCACGGCTCTGACCGAGAAAGGATATATCACCATCTCGACGACGGTCAGCCAGCACGAGGTCTACGAGGAGGACCGGTCGCTCATGGGCGAGCGCCTGTGGGACTTGATCCGCTGCGTCGACTACCTCGAATGCCTGCCCGAAGTGGACCCCTCGAGGATCGGCTGCGCCGGCCTATCTCTCGGAGGCGAGATGGCCATGTGGCTGGGGGCCATGGACGAGAGGATGGCCGCGACGGTCAGTGCGGGCTTTCTCACGACGATGGACCACATGGAGCAGAACCACTGCCTGTGCTGGAAGTTCCCGGGCCTGCGAGACCTGGTCGATTACGCCGACATCTACTCACTCACCGCCCCGCGGCCTCTCCAGTGCCAGAACGGCTTACGGGAGCCGCCCAGCCAGTTCAACGTGCCGCTCGCGAGGCAAACGATGGAGGAAATCAGGCCGATCTACCGCGACATGAAGCGACCGGAGAACGTGGTCCTGGACGTCCACGAAGGCGCGCACGAGGTCGACCTGCCCGCGCTGGTGTACTTCCTCGACAAGCACCTCGCCGCCGGGCGGTAGCGCTACGAACCTGTCCCAACAGGCCAGTTTCTTGGCTCGCTGACAGACTCAAGGTATCTGCAAGAGAGCCCTGTCCGGACAGGTCTTTGTGGGCGACTGAGTGGTCAAACGCTATTGACGATGTCACCCCCGCGCAGGCGGGGGTCCAGGAAAGCCGCGCAAGGTGCTGGATTCCCGCCTGCGCGGGAACGACACGGTCAGTTCCGTGGTTCAATTGGCTAATCAATCATCAATAGTCGGAAAAGCCGTGTTGCGTTGCGATGCAAAGGCTGCGCCGACAGACCGCTTACCTCTTTGCGACATCCGGCATGATCTTGAGATTCCGTTCGATCAACTCGATGCGCTGCTGCACACACGCGGCCGAGCGCAGCGGGTCGGAGGGCGTGTGCTTGCAGTAGTCGATCAGCTTCTCGGTCGTCGTTGTGGCGACGTGACAGCGCGTGTCGCTGGAGGCGTAGTAGAGCAGGACCTGGCCGTCGGCTCGGGCCATCCATCCGTTGGAGAAGGCGACATTCGAGACGTCCCCCACTCGCTCCTCGCCTTGCGGCCCGAGCAGATAGCCGCCCGGCTCATGGATGAGGCGACCGGGGTCGTCCAGGGCCGTCATGAAGGCGTAGAGGACGTAGCGCAGGCCGGCCGCCGTGTTTCGCACGCCGTGGGCCAGTTGAAGCCATCCTTCGGAGGTTTTGATCGGGGCGGGCCCGAGGCCGTTCTTGACTTCGTTGATCGTGTGGTACTTGCGATCCTGAACGATCGTCTCGGGCCCAAGGACGGCGTGCTCGATGTCGTCCGCCAAGCCCCAGCCGATCCCGCCGCCGGAGCCGGCCTCGATGAAACCATCCTGCGGACGCGTGTAGAAGGCATACTTGCCGTCTACGAACTCCGGGTGCAGCACGACGTTGCGCTGTTGCGGCGAGCGGGTCTTGAGGTCGTCGAGGCGCTCCCACGTCTTGAGGTCCTTCGTGCGGGCGATGCCGCACTGAGCGACGGCCGACGACAGATCGCCGCGCGGGGCCTTGGGGTCTTTGCGCTCCGTGCAGAACAGGCCATAGATCCAGCCGTCCTCGTGCTGAACCAGGCGAATGTCGTACACGTTGATATCGGGATCGTCGGTCTCGGGCATCACGACCGGATAATCCCAGAAACGGAACTTGTCGATACCGGTCGGGCTTTCCGCCACGGCGAAGAAACTCTTGCGATCGAAGCCCTCCACGCGGGCCACGAGAAGAATCTTGCCGTCGAGCTCGATGGCGCCGGGATTGAAGGCGCTGTTGATGCCCATGCGCTCCATCAGGTGCGGGTTCGTCTCGAAGTTCAGGTCGTAGCGCCAGAAGACGGGCGCGTGCTCGCCCGTGAGAACGGGATATTTGTAGCGGTCGAAGACGCCGTTGCCACCTTCGCTGATCCGGTTGGGCCGCGTGATGAGTGCTTCGTGTGCCGCGAAGAGCCTTCGCAGCTTCTCGTTGAACTGCTCGTGTGTCATGGTCACTCCTCTATGCTTTCCGTTCGGCGAATAATCTCCAGGCAGCAGCGGCTGTTATGGTACGGGCCCTTCCAGGCGGAGACCTTGGGCTGGGATGGGTCGGGCGTTCCGTCCGGCCGAACGCACCAGAACCACTCGCCGTGCGCGCGGTCCACCATCCGGTCCTCAATGAATCGCCAGCACCGCAAGGCCGCATTCAAGAAGGCATCCTCGCCGGAGAGTTGCCAGGCATTGTAGAACCCGACGACCGCCTCCGCCTGCGGCCACCATTCCTTGTTGCGATTGACGACCGTCTTGTCACGTCCCAGATAGCACAGACCGCCGTCCGCGTCCACGCCCTCCTGGAGCGTGGCCCAGGCCATGCTGGTCGCCAGCGCCCGCACGTCGGCCAGCACGTGCGGATCGCCCAGTACTTCCGCCGCTTCGCACAGCAGCCACGCGCCCTCGATGTCATGCCCGAAGGTATAGCTGGCCGACCGGCAGGTCCACGCCTCGTCGAAGAAGTGGTCGAGATGGGTCCGCTCAGCGTTGAGGATACGCCGCGTGAACAAGTCGATCATCTCGCGCAGACGATCGGCCACCAGCGGATCGGGCCAGACGCGCATCAAATTCGTGTAGGCTTCGAGGACGTGAAGATGATTGTTCATCGACTTCTTCTCGTTCATGTCCTTGTCGCTGAGCCGCATGTCCTCGCAGGGCTCCCACTCGCGAGACATAACTTCCAGATAGCCCCCATGCCGGCCATCGTGCGCGTGACTCTCAATCCGATTGAATACATCGATCGCACGCTCCACAGCGAGCGGCTCGTGGAACGTACGATTGTATTCCACCAGCGCGTAGACGCAGAAGGCTTCGCCGTAAATCTTCTTCTTGTCGTCGAGCACGGCGCCGTCCGGATCGAGCTCCCAGAAGTAGCCCCCATACTGCCGGTCGAGGAAGTGCTTCGTCAGATACTCATACGCCCGATGCGCCAGCGAGCGGTCGACCTCATCGAGTGTGTAGCGAGAGACGGCGGAGAACGTCCACAGCAACCTCGCGTTGAGGATCAGCCCCTTGGAGGCCTTCTCCTGCACACGCAACTCGTTAGACATTTCGCCAATGAAACCGCCCCGCCGCTCATCCACGGCGTGCCGGCGCCAGAACGGCAGAATGTCTTCGAGCAGCTCCCGCCGCACCCCTTCCACCAATTGGGTCTCACTCAGCGTGGTCATGATCGACCTCGATTCGCGATAGCTGTGCCTCGGTTTGGAATTCGATCTTGACGTAATCGCACGCGCGTTCGCCCGGGCTGGCGGAATACCGAACGGCTTTCCAGAAGCCGTAGGCGTCTTCGCCATAGGTCGCCGTGCGGGCGAGGACAGGCTCCACCGGAGTGAAACTGCGCCCGTCCTTCGAGAACAGCAGGCGAACGGCTGATTGGTCAGATGGACTGAACACAAAGACTCGCACGGCCTCGATCCCGCCCGGGGCGCGGTAGACGACGGCGCTGCCAGCTTCCCCCGAGAGGCGGTGGCAGTCCTCCTTGACCTTGCGTGCCTGATTGTCGGCGAGATGAAGCTTGCCCTCCTTCAGGAAGATGCGTGAGTCGTTCCAGAGTTCATCCACAAGCGTGCGGTGCGTCACTCGCACAGGCCCGATCACGTTCGAGGGCTTCGAGACGCCCGACGCGTTCCGCGCGACGACGCGATAGTAGTAATCGCGGCCCGGCCGGACCGACTCATCAGTAAACAGCGGATGATACTGAACCTGGGCCTCGCATACGCCTGCGCCGACCCTGGTCCACGGGCCTCTTGCTCTCTCGGACCGCTCGACGTCGTAACAGCTTGCCCCGACGCTGCCCTGCCACGTCATCACGGCCCCGCCGCTGACGGAAAGCAGCTTGGGCGATGCGGGCTGCGGCAGTGGCGGCGGCGTCATGCCGCGAATCGCAAAGGCCCTCTCGCGCACCAGCCGCATCAGGCGCCGCTCGTCGTATTTCTCTCCGATCGCGAAGCCCGGCCAATGATAGGCCTTGAAATGATCGCCGCCGTAGGGCTCATGGTGCCAGTAGAAGCCGCCGTCGCGCGTGCGATACCGAAGGCTCCACAGCAGCGCCCCAGAGAGCTTCTCATCGCGGACGGTGTCCATGACCGCACACAAGGCGTCGGTGCTGAGGAAGCCAAACTCGCCAAGATGATACGGCTTTCGCCCGCGAGCCATCCGGGCGCTCTCGACGACGTGAGCAATCATCGCCCGGGGGTCCTTCTCGTAGTGATGGGTCTGGACGAAATCGATGTTCGCATCGTCGAGCGATGATTGAAGCAAGGTCTCACGCTGCGTCCCGTCGAGGACCAGATGGTGCGGGTCCAGGCTCTTGATATGGGCGGCGATCTGCTTCGTCCACTCCGGCGGGCTGCGCAACTCGTTACCCGTCTCCCAGGCGAGGATCGCCTTGTCGTCGCGATATCGCACGCCCGTGACGGTGTTCACGCGATTGATGACGAAGCTGACGATTCCCTTGTAGTCCTCGATCACCTGCGGATCGGTCCAGAACTCCTCAGGCTTTTTGCCCCGGAAGGCTGCCAACTCGGTCGTACCTCCCCACCAGCTCCATTGATCGACGAACGGCAGGATGAGCCGAACGCGATGCCGATGCGCCGCGGCGATGACGCGGTCGAGGACCTCGAAGGCCTCCTCGTTGAATTTGCCGGGCCCAAGGATATAGCGCGGCAGATTCGCCGGGTCGTCGGGCTTGCTCACCGACAGTGCATACATCCGGACGACCTGCCCACCCATCTGCTCGATCGCACCGAGAGCGTCGTCGATCTCGAAGGCGTCGGGCAATCGGAAGGGCATACCCTCGTCGAAACGCATGTCGTCCTCAACGTAATGCAGGTTGGGAATGTTGAACGAGAGGAATCGGAACTCGCGGTCCCCATCCTTCAGAACGTCCCCGTCACGGCACACGAAGTTCTCGAACCGCTGGCGCGTCACGTCTTGCCTCGCCGGCGAGGCGACGCGCGTCACGCACAACAGAAGGGCGACAAACACGACCAATTGAATCGATAGGCGATCACGAGACATAGTCCACTCCTGCGAAAAAGCTCGGCGTTACTGTAGGGTGGGTTCTCAACCCACGCGTCACGGTCCGCCTCGATTGCACAACCGCGTGGGTCAAGGACCCACCCTACTACCCGGAGCCATTTCCCATCCTCTCGACCTTGGCAATTACCCGGCCACAGGCTCCGGCTCGGCCGTGGCTTCCTCGGCCAACCTGTCGTACCAGTTCCTCTTAAGAATCCAGGACGTCAGCACAATGATCCCGGCCACGACAGCCGCTCTCGACCAGCGCAGCAGTATAACATACATTGGCAGCAAGACCAGTGCCGTCTGCCACATCGTGCCGACGACCACGTTGAACATATCGCGCCCGAAGCTGCGATTCGCCTCGAAATCCGGATACAGGGCCACCGTCTTGTCATGGATCGGTCGCCAGAAGCCCCACGGCCGAACGTTGCGGTAGAAAGCGATCAGCGTTTTGTCGTCGGTCGGCTTCGTAGCGTACGTGCCGATCAGACAACCCGCCACCGACAGCACGAACAACAACGGGAAGTAGTACAGCTCGAGCGTCTCCTTGAACACCAGCGGGAAGATCAACGCCGGGACGAGGCCAGCCACCATGCCCCAGAAGTACCCGTGGCCGTTGAACCGCCACCAGTACCACTTGAGCACGTTGGAAGCGACGTAGCCGCCGTAAAGCGCCGAGACAATCCACTGCAGCAGACTGTTGACGTCCTGTGCGAAGACGCCGAGCACGATCGAGACGCCGACGACCAGCAGACCCGTGGCATAGTTGATGAAGGCCACGCGGCGGTTGCTCGCATCCGGCCGGATGTACTTGAGATACAGATCGTTGACGATGTAGGCCTGTGCGGCGTTCAGCGTCCCGGAGAAGGTCCCAAGGAACGCCGCCAGAAGCCCGGCCAAGAGGCAGCCCACCACGCCCACCGGCGCGAACTCGCTGATCGCCGAGGGCAGAATCTGCTCGAAATCGACCTTGCCGGCCACGAGCAGATTCAATCGGTTGTAGTAGAGAAGCCCCAGCACAGCGAAGCCGACCACCATAAAGTATCGCACGGGAAAGAGCACAACGGAGACGAACCCGCTCATCATCGCGGCCTCGCGCGGGCTGCGCGTCGCGAGAATCTTCTGCATGTCGTAGTTCGGCGCCGGCCCGGCGGCACTGGCCCCGATGCCCTTGAACAGCATGAGCATCATGATGATCGTGAACCACGAGAACTGGTCGCCGGCGATCTTGGCGTTCACGCCGTCAATGACTCCTTTCCAGTCCAGGCCGAGCTTCAAGCCGAAGAACGGGGTGTCCCACCCTTCCGGCACGGCCAGGGGCTGCCCGGACAGATGGTGCATGGCGATCCCGCCGATGATGAGGGCCGAGACGGTCATGATGATGTACTGCACCAGGTCGGCCAACACGATGCTCCGCATGCCGCCGAGGATCGTATAGAACACGGCGACGATGGTGAAGGCCAAGCCGTACACATGCGGGACGTATGCCGCCGGCACCCGGAACGGCACGTACGGCGAGACCACCTCCCATGGAATGAAGATCAGGATGAACTTACCGAGTCCGACAAAGCCGTACGCCATGAAGCCCAGGCAGCCGACGATGGCGAAGACCACGACGATCGTATGCGACAACTGCGCGCCGGCGCCCTTGCCGAAGCGGGTCCCGATCCACTGGGCCCCGGTGGTGACGTTCGACCGCCGCAGCCATGCCGAGAGGTAGATCATCAGGAAGATCTGGTTGAACGTCGGCCAAAGCCACGGCAGCCAGACGCTCTTGAGACCGTAGACGAACATGATCGTCACCAGCCACATCGTCCCGGAGATGTCGAACATGCCCGAGGCGTTGGACAGGCCCAGCAGGTACCACGGCAGTTCCTTGCCGCCGAGCAGATACGAGTTGAGGTTCTTGGACGCCCGCCGGCTCAGCAGCACGCCAATCAGGCTGACACTCAACAGATACCCGAGTACGATAGCGACATCGATCCAGTGTAATCTCATGCAAAAGTCCTTTAACGAACGTTTCGGCCCCCCCGTAATACCCGCTCCGTCGGCCGCCGTCAACCGCCGCGCCGGCCGGACCCGAGCCTGCCTCCGCCCTCCACAACGCGTTGCCCCCCATCCATAATGACGGTCTGGAGACACCTTTGAGCCGTTGTGGGTCTCCGCCGGAAAGAGACACAGAATCGACTATTGTTCATCCTAATTCGTATGGAATGTTGTAACAAAACCGCTGCGGCGCACGTCTATACTCAGGACCTATTGGAAAGGACGAATCCATGAGAACTGCGCTGACCATCCGAATCGTGCTCCTTACGGCGTTGCTGTCTGCGGGACTGACCACGGGGATCTCAAGGGCGGCAAGCAGGAGGCGAACGTCCGCGGCCGCGGAGCAGCTATCCGATCGAAGGCCATGCGGAAGCTGACGCCGCCGCGGTTGCTGTCCGATCTCCTCGCGACAAGCCATCTTCTGGCTTCTGCCACCCGTCCTTTGTCTGCGGCCCCCCGCGTTCCGGGCGCGTGCGGCGGATTCCGGCAGGCGGGCCGAGAATTTGCCAAACGGGGCGAAATTTGCGCTTGACAAACCCTCACGGCCGGTGTACGCGTCAAGCACCGGTGTGTGCGAGTCCCGGGGCTGCGGCCGCGCGATTGGGTGCAGCACAGACGAAACGAAGAGACGTCATACTATTCGGACATTGCGCGCTTGCGAGGAAGGAGCGTACCATGAGCGGAAAAGCTTCGAAGGTGGAATGGGTCCGAGGCTGGCTGGGCATCGGTATCGTCGTTTTCGGGATCGTGGGCGTGACCGCGATCGCGATTACGATCATGTGCGTAGCCGACCCTAAGAAAAGCGACGAGACGGCCAAGCTGCTCTTGAGCAGTGTCCTGCCTCTGCTCGGCACCTGGGTGGGCACCGTGTTGGCCTACTACTTTGCCAAGGAGAGTATGGAGACGGCCACTCGCACGACCAGGGAGTTGGCAGGTATCGAAGAAAAGCTCCGGTCCGTGGCGGTCACGACGGCGATGATTCCGATCGGCCAGGCGGACAAGCTCCAGATGAAGCGAAATCAGGACCCGGAGAAGCTCGTGCTCAAGGACCTGATCGACCAGATGGTCAAGGCCAAGCGCAATCGGCTGCCCGTATTGAGCGAGACCGGCGCCGCAATGTACGTCATTCACCGCAGCACGCTCACGGAGTATGTCGCCGAAAAGGCGCTCGGCGCAGCCGCAGGCGCCGCTCCGCCAAGTCTGACCATCGCAGACTTGAAGAATGAGAGGTCCGACCTGTTCAAGAAGATCAACGCGTGGGCCTGCGTGGGGCAAGCCATGACGCTCGCCCATGCCAAGCAGTCAATGGAAGCCGTAGCCGACTGCAGCGACGTGTTTGTCACAGAATCGGGCCGCTCCGACGAGCCGGTCGTCGGTTGGATCACCAACGTCGAGATCTCGCGGCACGCAAAGGCTTAAAAGGAGAAGACACGGCGCGCCCGCTCCGTGCTGCTGTGGGGTGAAGCGGCTCTGTTGCAACGATGCGGTCGTGCGGCGTGCGCTATGTGTGGAAAGAACGTTTGCAGGCCCTGCCCTATGGGTTGAACAGCTTCTGTGCGGGGCAGCCGAGCTCTCTTTGGCGGCAGTGGCGGCAGGCCAGAGTCCCTCGGACAAAGGCGTTGCCGCCGGAGAACAGGCCCAGCAGGATCGCGAGCAGAGCGAGGAGGGTCCAGCGGAAATCTGCGATCAGCAGCACGATGGCGCCGGCCGCCGGAAGGAGAGCGACGGCGAAATCGGGAACCAGATCGGACCAGGAAATCTCCGTCTCACCGAATCGCTGTGGGTCGCCCTGCGTGAACAGCAGCGAGCAGAGCCGGCCTTTGCCGAAGGCGCACGTCCCGCCGTAGTAGGTGCAGTTCACGCAGCTATGCCTGAGGAGCCTGTATTCCACCCAGCCGCAGTAGACGAGGTACGCCGCCGCCGACCATATCCCAAATCCCGCCATGATGGTCACGCCGATGGCATAGATGGCAACAGCGACAAGATTGGACACCAGGACGATCCAGCCCGGATACCGCTCGTAGATCGTTGGCTCGCTCATAACGTCTCCTTCGCCGCAGCAAGAACGGTGGGCCAAGCCCGCCCTACCACTTTCAAAGACGCACGACGTCGCGCACAATGCGCGCGGCACGCTCACTCGGCTGGCGTCAGGACAATCTCGCGGAGGTTGATCGGCTGCCATTGATCTCGCACGGGTCTAATGCTGAGCTCCTGCGCGCCCCCATCGATCTGCACGGTGCCGAGCTTGAGCGTCTTGAAGGCGTCATAGCCGCCCGTGCTCGATGCCTCGACGCTGAGCTTCTCGTTGCCGACCATGAGCTCAAACTTACTGCCTGTTGCCGGCGTGGCGATCTCGGCCGTGACGTCGAAGTGGCCGGGCCTGTCGATCTGGAACTGCCAGCTCACCCAATCGCGCGCGTTGGTCCAGAATCCGATGTTGGGTGCGCCGTACTTTGACTCGACCTGAGCGCTGCCCCCGTGGATGTCGGCCAGGGTCGCGGGCAGTGCGAGCCGGCCGTCGGCCCCCTGTTTCGGCAAGACCTTCTCGATGTCGAGCTCGCCTTTGACCTCCAGCACAACCACTGCGTCGATGGGATCCAGCGGCTCGGCGGGCACCTGGACCGTCACGCCGTCATCGGTTGCCGTGGTCCGGAGGGTCTTGTCCGTGGCGAGCAGCCAGGCGCTGCGGACCTCGTTGCGCAGACCGGGGACGAGCAGCTTGCCGTCCTCCGGCCAGTCGAAGACGTGCAGGTAGAGCGTCGCGCCGGTGGCATTGAGCTTCTTCGTGCAGCGGCCCCACGGCAGACGAGTGAACGGACTGGCCGTGGTGCCATAGATCGATTCACCGTTGACCTTCATCCACTGGCCCACTTGCTTGAGCCGTTCGATGCTCGGCTCGGGGATCTCGCCCAGGCACGTCGGGCCGACGTTCAGGAGGTAGTTCCCCCCCTTACTCGCGATATCAGCGAGGTTGCGGATGAGCGTCTCGATGGACTTCCAGTTGTGGTCGTAACTCTTGAAGCCCCACGTGCCGTTCATGGTCATGCAGGTTTCCCAGTCGCGGCCGGGCATGCCGGTCGCAGGGATGCGCTGCTCGGGCGTGCTGAGGTCGCCGCCGTAGCCGCCGCCGAGACGGTTGTTCGTGATGATATGCGGCTGGAGCTTCGTCAGCGGCAGAAGCATGTCCGCCCGCTCTTTGTTCATGTTCGTGGGCGTATCCCACCAGAGGACCCCCAGCTCGCCGTAATTGGAGAGGATCTCTTTCACCTGCGGCATGGCGATCTTGCGGATGTAGGCGTCCATATCGCCGTCCTGGGCCGGGTCCCAATGCCCACCGGCGGCGGCGCCGCCCGGATGGCACCAGTCCTGGGCCTGTGAGTAATAGAAGCCGAGTTTCAGGCCGTGGCGGCGACAGGCCTCGGCCAGCGGCGCGAGCAGGTCCTTGCCGTAGGGCGTGGCGTCCACCACGTCCCAGTCGGTCGCCTTCGAGTCGAACAACGCGAAGCCGTCATGGTGCTTCGACGTGATGACGATGTACTTCATGCCCGCTTCTTTCGCGAGGCGCACCCACGCGTCGGGATCGTAGCGAACCGGGTTGAACTGGCGCGCGAACTGCTTGTACTCGGCGACGGGAATCCTGCCGCGGTTCATGATCCACTCGCCGATGCCGCCGATCTCCTTGCCCTTGTACACGCCGGCGGGCACGGAATAGACTCCCCAATGAACGAACATGCCGAAGCGGGCCTCGCGCCACCACTGCATCCGCGCATCCCGCTGCTGGGGCGTCTCACCGGGCCGGCCGATGACTTCCTGCGAGAGGACGCCGCTACAAAAACTCACGCCGAGTGCGGCCGCTAACACAATGACCCGCCGCAACAAAGACGTTCCCATACAACAACCTCCTATCGGGCGCCATGCACCGGCGGCCATCAATCGAGCCGAATGCCTTTCTGATGGAGCCAGTGTTTGAGCTCACCCATTTCGCTGAAGATTTCGTTATCGTAGTCCTGTTCGAGCTTCACGATGTTCTCCGCTAACTCCGGCTGCTCCTGAACGACCTCGGTCAGCTTCTTCTCGAACTCATCGGCGGTGGCCTGGAGGTCGTCGGTCTCGACGTGGACGCCGAGGACGCCGGCGACCCGCTTGGTCACGGCCGCGATGCACTTCGGGTTGCTGCCCTGGACGTAGGCGGGCACGGTGGCCACGATGCTGACCATCTCGAGGTCCTGCTCTTTCGCCCGCGTGGTCAGATACGTCACGATGCTGGCCGGCCCGTCATAATCGCTGAACTTCATGCCATAATCGTCGAACCACGGCTTCATCTCGGCGTCGGAGACGGAGCAGAACAGCCGCGGGTCGCGTGTATGCGGCACGAGCCCCGCCACGCTGCCGATGAAGTACATCCGCCGCACGCCGAACTCGCGACACACCCGGAACACGCAGTCGCCGTAATCGACCCAGTTCATGTTCGGCTCTTTGCCCGCAAACAGGATCAAGTCCGCGTCCTCGGCGGCGTAGAACACATTCTCCGGGAACTCGAAATCGCGAATGATGCCCTTGCGAATCCGGCAGTGCGGGCGGAACAGTGCCGTCACCTCCATCGCCCCGGGGAAGTTGTAGATGTAGAACCCCTCATGCTCGATCTCCGCGATCCGCTTCGCATCCAGCCGCTCCGCCAGCACCTTCACCGTCCCCGTTGAGACATCCCCCCCGTCCATCCAGCCCGAGAAGCCCAGCAGCAGCCGAGGCTCCTTGAGATTCGCCTGCCCACACATTCGCAGCCTGTCTGATCCCATCATGTCTTCCTTCTATGCGTAACCACCTGCTCTGAACACCAGTACTCGCATAGTAAGCCGCTCCGACCCGCCCCGCAAGCGGAAAAAAACAGATGGGCAAGCAGTCCGTGTGCGACCGCGTTTCGCGGCACAACGCGCCCTCTTCGTCACGCCGAGCGTAGTCGAGGGCGCCGGCCGCAAGCGAGAGACGCGCCTCGTCAGGAGGCGGAATACTTCGTCGCTTTTCGCTCGATATCACCGACGTGAGGACCGCCATGACGTTCGGTCGTACATAACCCAGCCCAGTGGCACACGATTATGCCGCAGACAAAGTCCGATTTCCGGGAGACGCGTTCGACCCTGTCGGATCATGGACGTTCGGCACTCGACCCCGATGCTGCCTGACGGTCCTTCTCGTCCTTGAAGAGCAGTTGCGCCAGGAGGTAGAGATCGTTCTTCCAGATGGGAAAGCTGTGGCCGCCGGAGTCTACGTGCCAGATGTGAGAAATCTCCATCTGCTTCAGGTCGCGATGGAAGGACTGGCTGATCCTCATCAGGCCGTCTCGGTCGCCGCAGGAGACCCAGAGCAGCCGCAGTTGTTTGTTTGCCTGCGCCGGCTCGGCGATCAGCTCCGCCGCCGGCTTCGTGTTCGGGGCCGACGAAAAGCCGCCGACCCAGGCGAAGGTGTCCAGGTTCCTGAGGCCGAAGTTCAGCGCCTGGCCCCCTCCCATCGACAGTCCCGCCAACGCGCGGTGCGTGCGGTCGGCGCGAACCGGGAAGTGCGACTCGATGTAAGGGATCACGTCGCGGAGCAGGTCGGCCTCAAACGCCGCGTACGTCTCGAAGGGATTGCCCTCAAAGGGATTCGCGAGAGGCGGGTCCGCCGAGGCCCGGCCGTTCGGCATCACGACGATCATCGGGACCGCTTTGTTGTCCGCGTAGAGATTGTCCAGGATAACGTCGGCCTTCCCCGCCTGGACCCACTGCGTCTCATCGCCGCCCAGACCGTGCATTAGATAGAGAACCGGGTACTTCGCCTCTTTCGAATAGCCCGGTGGCGTATAGACCAACATCTTGCGCTTGATGCCGACCGTCTTCGAATCGTACTCAACGGTCTGCACCGTGCCTCGTGCGATGCCGTCACGACGGGCGTCGAAGCCCTCTGGGGCCGGCGGAAACGCGGGCTTGTCGTCGGGCCCCAGCTCGGGCGGCGGCCCGAATCCGGTCGGCCTCCTGCGTTCCGGCCGCGACGGTGCTTCTTTCTCGTCAGATGGTGCGGTTCCGGGCTCGACGCGTTTCGCCACGAACTGTTCCGTGACAAAATCGCCTACGTTGCGCGTGAACCGGATCTCATCGCCTGAAATCTTGCCTGTATAGTCGATTCGCAGTTCGTTGCCCTGGAAATCGAAGACTTCGAAGAATGCAATCGTATCCCCGTCGAGCTTGACATCCTGCAAGTCCACTTCGCGTTTCCGGCCGGCAATGTCCGAGACGGCTTTGCCCGTGACTTTGTCGCCGGCCTGTTTCAGCGTGAAGACGTACTTCTGAACGCCGATCTGCGTGTCGAACTCGGCCCGCCACGCACCGGTGACATCGGCCGCCTGAACGGCGACGACCGCAAGCCATCCGAAAAGGATCGCGATGGCGCATCTGCTCTTGATATTCACTCTCGTCACCATGGTTGTCTCCTCAGTCGCTATTCTGTTAGCCAATCGCCGCTACTGGAACAGTTGGGGCGCGAACTCGTTGAGGTAGTCGCGCCAGTTGATCCAGGTGTGGCCGCCGGCACTCTCTTTGTAGACCACTTCGAAGCCGTGCTTCTTGAACATCTCGACCGTGGCGCGGGACGTTTCGATGAGAAAGTCGTCCTTGCCGGTAGCAAACCACAGGAGCTTGAGCCCCTTTCGCAGATCGGCGTTGTCGAGCGTCTCCTTGTGCTGCTCTTCAAAGGTTGGCCCGCCGGAGTTGGCGCCGGGACCGCGCCCCGTGATGCCGAAGATCCCGGAACTGAACACGCCGGCGTAGGCGAATTTCTCCAGGTTGGGAATGGCGATGTTGAGCGTCTGGCCGCCTCCCATGGAGAGGCCGGCAATGGCGCGGTGCTGCTGGTCGGTGTAGACGCGGTAGTTCTTCTCCGCGTACGGCATGATATCGTTCAGGAAATCCTGGGTGAACTCATCGATCGGAGGCCGGGACGAATCATCGCTGGGCGGACGGAACCGGAACGGGCCGGTGTGGCCGGCCGGCATGACCACGACCATCGGCTTGGCCTTGCCGGCGGCGATGAGGTTATCCAGGATGAACCCGGCACGCCCGACCGACGTCCACGAATCGTCGCAATCGAAGGCCCCGTGCAGGAGGTAGAAGATCGGGTAGCGACCCTGGCCCGATTCATAGCCGGGCGGCGTGTACACGTGCATCCTGCGAAAACGCTTCAACGACTTCGAGTAGTACGTCACCTCCGCGACGGCGCCGCGCGGCACGTCCTTCGTGTCCATGAAGTCCGAGCCGGGAACGTACACGAGGCTCCAGACGTTCCGGTTGGACTCGCTGACGGAAGAGCTGCGAGGATCGATCACCGAGACGCCGTCCACGTTGAAGTTGTAGCGATATGCCCCCGGGTCGAGCGGGCCGAGCGTCACTTCCCAGACCCCGTTGGGGTCCTTCGTCATCTCGGCGCCCTGGCCGACGCCCGGGATATCACTGCCGCTGAGCCGCACCGCCTCAGCGTCCGGTGCGAGGATACGAAAGGTAACGCGCCGGTCCGCGCCCACTTCAGGCGAGACCACGCGTGGCCCCTGCTGACCGAAGCGCCGTTGGGCCGAGGCCGTGCCGACGAAGCACGCCGCCAACATTGCGACAAGGATCACCGAGGTCATCATTCGTCGTGCGTTCATCCTTTTCTCCTTTCAACAGTCGCTGTCATTAGACAAGAGCTTGTTCTCTATTTCCCGGCGGTGGCCGACGCCGCAGCGCCACGCCGACGGCGTTCCGAACGGATCATCTCTTCAGAGATACGGCCCAGGAACTGAACCAGGGCTTGCCCCTCCTCCGCATCGAAGAGTCCCAGGAGTCGATCCTGCAGCGGCTTGAGCTCCGCCGACAGCCTCGCGTAGGTCTGCCGGCCCTTGCGAGTCAGCGTGACGCGGCGGGCGCGCGCGTCCGTCGGATGCGGTTCGCGCGCCACGAGCCCACTGTTCTCCAACAGTACGAGGATGGCCCGGATGGTATTGGGGTCGGAGGAGGCCCGGCGACAAAGCTGCTGCTGTGTGATCCCGTCCTGCTCGGCCAGCAGACTCAGCAGCACGAACTGGTCCGCCGTCACCGCGTGCCGCGCCAGGCGGGCGTTGGTCTGGCGGTGCATCGACCAATAGGCCGCTCGAAGACCCATCGCTATGTCATGCCCGGTTGTCATGACGCCGCTCGGACAAATGGTACGTATACGTACAATCAGCGTGCACCGACTATAGCCGCCGCCCACAACGAAGTCAACCAACAATAGAAAGAAAACTGGGAAGGGACACCGGGCGTGTTGAGCCCCGGCCGACGCTTCATGAGGCGCGCTTCACCCAGCCACAGGCAGCTCCGCACTTCCAAGGTTTGCAGATCTCATTTTGCGACTGTGTTCGATCTGTGCGGCGGTCTGCGCCTATCATGACCTCGCACCTGTGCCCGCCTACCAATCTTCCGGGGCATCGTAGGCTTGTACGATGAGATCCTCGAGACAGATGGGGGCTTGCTGCGTGGCATCACACGTATAGGAGGTCCAACTGTTCGTGATAATGCAGACATCGAAGTCATCCGTGAGAGCCATGACGTCGGCCCCCAAGCCACGTGCCTTTCCGTCGCACAAGCCACCATTCTTTTCGCGGTAGGGACCATTAGAAGGAGGCCAGGGATACCACGCCATGATTTCGTCTCCCATCATTTGCACGGTGGCGGGCTCCAGGATGGTCCCATCCCGGAATGACGCGACGAGGCGGGCCATATCGATGGCGGAGGCATACCAGCATCCTCCATTGCCGTCTCCTTCGAAGCAACTGTCACCGGGTTCGTTGAACCATGCTCCAAATCCGCTATCGGGCAGTACGCTGTAGTATAGAGGATCGGTAATCAGGCTCTTGGGACCGCCTGACAACGGGCCGATCCCGAGTGGGCCGAAGACGTTTGCATTCATCCACCCCTCGTAGTCCTGGCCCGTGGAGGCCTCAAGGACCAGAATCAGCAGATTGAAATAGTGATTGTAGTAGCTGGCCTTGCCGGCTCCCGGGGTGCCGACCAAGGGCAAGGTCAGCCACTTGCCGATGCGTTCGGCATAGTTGCTGCCCAGTTCATCCCACGTGGGACTGGTCTTGTCATTGAGTTCCTGCATCCCGGTCTTCTGAGTCAGGACGTCGCGAATCGTAACGTTCCACAGACTCGGATGGATACCGCTGTAATAGCCCTGGAGGTAATAGGCTATGGACCAATCGATGAAGCTGAAGTCTTCGCCAAGCTGCTCGTGACGCTCAAGAATCCCTACGGTCGTCAGCAGTTTCGTGACACTGGCGACGTTCATAACGGAATCGGCCTTCATGGGCGTGGATGCGTTGAACCACTCATGGGACGATCGGGCCCAGCCCTCAGCCCCGGCTTCCGCCAGAACGCCACTCTCCATCACCGCAAACGACCAGCCCATCGCCTTGCCCCCAAGGACTTCAGCAAAGGTGTTTTTCCAGCGCCTGTCGGTGGTGTCCGGGTAGACCTCCAAATCGATCAAGCGTCGTCCATTCCTGGCGTGCTCCTCCCAGAGGGGAATGAACTTCTGCCAGTTCTCCCCGACTTCCATCGTTACCGGATCCGATAGTCCATAAAAGAGCCCGGCGATCATGCGGGCGTCCCCTTCCCGCCAACTCTCCATGTCCACCAATTGCTGACTGCCGTTCAAGAATTCCTGAAGGATCTCAAACCGCTCGCGCGGCCACGCGTACAGCCACTCATCCTTGTACCCCTCATTCCATACCGCCGCCCAGTACCGCGTGCCATGGTCTTGATAGGTCTCAATATCAATCAGATGCCACCCGGCCGCGTGTTGGGAAGCATATTCCGCCGTGAACTCGCTCCAGGACATCCCGGTCGCCAGCCTCTGATAGCCGAATACAACCTGAGCTGCCGAACGGCCTCCAACCCGAGGCTCATAGGTCGTGCGGAACACCGCGACGTATTTGCGAACGCCGTATTCGACGTGGGTCTCCATGTCGATGATTCGCATACCAAGCCTGTGCTGATTCCGGACCTCTTGTACAAAGTCATCCCACACAAGCCCCCCGATGAGACTCTGACCGTAGTTGCCTTCTCGCCAGACTCCGGCGAAGGCCGGCGGATTATGTTGGCCGGCGGAGGGCGTCTGGCGCTCGATGATCTCCACGTCGATCAGTTTCTGTCGCTGTTCTCCAAGTTCCGCCATCTTATCGCCGAGTTGCTGCCAGGTGAGGCCGGCCAGAAGGTTATGGGGGTCATTCCCATCAAGGAAGACGCCGCCGAATCGATCTTGCGAGGCATGCGCGGAATGCGCCAGTAGGCCAATAAGGAGCAATCGGACCCCCGTGGAAGAAGCATTTCGATACACGGAATGAACGGGAGCGAAAAGAGACATGATCTTTCCCATTTTCTCAGCTCCTAATCTTGGCGCTGAATGTGCGCCGGCCGCAGCTTCCCACGTGACGCCACAGATTATCCTCTGCACGTTATCACCCTCATGATACCAGAGAACGGCATCCGACTTCAATAGCCTAGTTGTTGACCTGACCATTTTCGCGCCGGAATCCATGAATCTGCAATGCCAGGCCGGAGGGATTGAGAGACATTTCCAGATGATTCTGGACTCCCACGGCAAGTCGTTGTGCCACAAGAGTCTGTGTTCAGCAATGGGCGGTGGCCTCGAAGCGGTACACGCCGACGGTATGCAACGCCATCAGGATGTGGCCTCGGCTACCGGCTCAACAGGCGGATGTCATCGATGTAGATGCGGCCGGAACCGGCCGGGATTGTGGGGTCGAGAGCGCCTACGCCGATGCACATCCTCCGGACCTGCTGGAGATTCACGCCGGCGAAGCGACTCAGCGGGATCTCCCATTCGGTCCACGCCGTGCCGCTCACAACCGTTGGATCAGGATGAATCACCATCGCCGTGGCGCCCGCGCTGTCCTCGACGACCACGTATAGCTCACAAGGACTGTTGCCCGGCTGGGCGACTCCGATCTCCGCAACGTCCCACTGGCCTATGACATCGCCGGTGATCTCCACACCGGAGAACCTGGCGGTCGTAACGATGCCCGCGGCGTGGCTGGTCAGAGCCATACCGACGTAGACATAGGGCGGCATAGGGATCGTCTGCGGATTGGGTGAGGGGTCCGGCCCGGTATTATCCGTGTCCGGCTGCTGGATCCAGTTGATGCCGTCGACCGAGTGATAGCCGGTGAACTGGTCGCCCTTGCGCTCCAGTTTGACCCAGGAAGGGATGGCCGGCGCATCCCAACTGTGAGCGGAAAGGCAGAATGAGCTATAGTTGGCCGGACGATTCTGAAAGGCGCGGATTCCGCCCGGCGTGACCAGCATGAAGGCATAGGCGGAGACGGGATCGAGACTCTCGCGGATCATCACGCCCGCCTTGGCCCAGACGTCGCTGTTCCCGACGCGCTCGACCCTGGCCACGATCGAGCCGTCGCCGTCGAGCCGCTTGTAGGCATAGCGGAACTCGTCGCCGGCACCCCAAATGTCGGCGCCGGTCGCACTCATGGCAAATGTCCCCGGTGCCGTTTCCGCAAAGGACACAAGGTCACCCCGAAGCCGCAGGCTCAGGGTGTTCGCTTCACCGGCCGTCCAGTCCTGTTCGGCGGCAAACTCCCGCTCGACCTCGCTGACGAACGGCGGTCGGGTATTGTCATAGGCCAGGGACATGGACCATTCGTCGTGGGAACGATCCCTGATCCCTGTGGAAGGGTTGAGCCACCGGCCCACCTGCGAGCCGGTGTTGTTGAGGGAACCGTCGATCCAAACCTCCTCAATCCGGCTGCCTTCGCTATCCGTGTAGCTGTCGAAATCATCGATCACGAGATGATCAAAGACGGTGAAGGTCCACACATCACCTTTGTGAATGGTTTCGCCGTCGGCTTCCACTTCATCGACGCGCCAGAAGAACCGGCCGCCGGATTCCACCAGCCACTGCAGAGGGAACGTCGTACCGACCAGCCGTCCCTGGTACAGTGGCGAGATCTCGTCGGCCATCTCCACGGCGTTCGCATCCGTACCGATGTAGAGATCGTGTGCCACCGCCGTGTCTCCGGCCGACCAGCTCACGGCGAATGTGGACCCCGCGATCACGTTCGCTCCCGTCGCAGGCTGCGGGTCCCACGCCGTGATGCGCCGACCCTCCTGCATGATCTGCTCAATTTCATCGGCTTTCAGCGCCTTACCGTAGAGCCTGACATCATCCAGAAGCCCCAGCCACCAGTTGGCACCGCAGCATAACTCGCGGCCGAGCAGCAACGGACCGGTCGATATGGAGGCGATGCCAAACGTCGCCACCTCCCGATCCAGCGTTCCGTTGACATACGTCCGGACGCAATGCCCCTGCTCATAGACCCCAGCCACGTGGTACCAGACGTCCTGCTTGAGTACCGTGCCGCCCGCCACGCTGTGGTCGACCGTGACTGCACTGCCGGGCGCCCCTCGAGCCTCGAATTCGAGCTTGTTGTCTGAATACACGCCTAGCTTGTAGCCGCCCATGACCTCGTCCTGGTTGCCGGCGATCTTGCGGTCGCCGTCGAGGGCGCCCAGCTTGATCCACGCCACAACGGATACGGAGTTCACGAACATCAGGTTGGGATCGTAACCACAGTCGATGTAGTCATCCACTCCGTCAAATGACAGGGCGCCGCCGAAATGGCCCGCCACTGACTGCGGATTCCCCAGCACGACTCCGTGATTGCCCAAGCCCGACGAATCCAGGACGAGACCCGACTCGATTCCATCCAGTCTCCACCAGCCGATCAGGCCGCGGTTCTCCACCGCGGAACGTGCCGTCGCGGCCACGCCGTACATGTTCCGGTCGTGAGGACCGCCGGTGTACATGTCATTTTGGGCCTGGAGGACAATCACGCCGGGCAACACAGGTTTCGAGAATACGGTGTAGTAATTGTCGATGGTCCCATCGGCGCTCTCATCCACGGCCATCTTCATGCCGGTATTGATGAAGCCCATTTCGGTTACCCACGCCATGCCGGCGGCCCACAGATTCGGTGACATTGCTACGTCCTTCACATGGGTGCCGACGCGGTTGTCAATGAGCATGTAGAGCGTGCCTGCCTGCGCGATCGTGATATGCAACTCGTGGTCGGGATTGTACTTGTCATCGTTGGACATCAGGACGTATTCGGCGTCGAGCAGCGCCTCCGGTATGTCCTGGTACGTATGGGTCCGATCCGCGTAAGCCGGGGCGCCGTCCCGCAACGGCTCCGGCGCAACCCGCACAAAGGCCATCCAGCTAACCTCGTTGGGATTACGCCGATCGACGTCTGCGATGACCTGTGCGTTCACTGGAAACGTGGCCGCCGCTACAATCAGGACGACAAACGAAATGACGTGTTTCTTTCTCATGGTAATCCTCCGCAATAAGGTTGAGTTCCATCGTATGGGCAGACCGTGCCCTCAGCCAGGTCGAATGCATTTCTGTCCGCGCGCCTTCGACGACCGGTCTATTCTTCTCTCCGCGATTCCGGCGACACCACTGGGGTGATTCCGGACTACGCCCTCTATTCCACCTTCTCGAAAACCATCTGCGTCACCGCCGAGCGACCGATACTGCCTTGGCACTCGATCAGTCCTCTGCCAAGGACGAGGCTGTCTTCACTGTTAATGTGTCCCCGGAAGACGTACCAGTGACTCCCGGGATAGACTTTCTTCGGGTCAATGACGATTCCTTTGGTGGTCAGGAACCATTCGGCCGGCATCGTCGTGCCGCCACCGCTGCGACCTGATTGCCGCCCATCCATGGCCAGTCGGCTTTGGCCCTCCGGCAGCAGCGCAACCTCTCGAATCTCACCCTTGGTGATGGCTCGCCAGCGACCCAGAAAGGCCGTCTCCGGAAGGGGCTCGGCCAGGATCGATTTGACGCCGACCAATTCGCTAATCCCCAGACGCTTCGCGATCGTTCCGATCTCATCGGCGATGCGCCCGGCCAGATCGAAGCTGGCCCCGTCGTATTCGATTCGGAACGTGAGGGGTACGTTCCATTGATACGTGATGCGCCACAGGATATGCTGCTCAAGGTCCTGCGGGGGGACGAGGCCTGTGACAAGAACGGCACCGGGAGGCCCGGCCGGTCGCTGAACCGGCAACGGGTAGAACGTCGTGATGGTGCCCTGCCTGAGGAAGAATGGCGATTCGCCCGACCCGATGAAGAAGTTCCTGTCCAGGCACACCTCGGCCTGCATTTCGGCGCCCATCGCCTTGATCAGTCCGATCACCTTGTCGCGCAGCTCTTCGCCCGCCTGGTTCCTCCAGAGGATATCGACCCGTATAGGCAGGCTGTTCGGGTCCCTCAATCGCCCCCGAATCAGGCCCAGCACGTCCGTTTGGGACATCAAGCCCAGCGACTTGAAACGCATCATGGCCCAGTACTCCGTGCTCGGGTTCTCAGTGTCCAGCACATACACGCGCTCATCATCAATCGGATTCAGACATAGACGGGTGTGGAGACCCTTTACCGGCTGTTTGTCGAACGCATACTTGGGCATGACGCCCATCACCTCCCTGAGATCCGCCAGCTCCTTCATGAGTTTTGCTTCGAGCTCCGTTCTAGCCAGCAGCAGCTCATACCGCATTTCGGCCGGTCCCGTTGCCGATTCGATCTTGCGCGCGACCTCCCGGACCTGCTGGTCGAGCAGCTTGATCTGTGTGTAGCTCAGCGTGACCTTGCGGATGATCTGCAACCGTTCTCTTTGCCCGAGGTCCTCCCGGCTCTCCATGGCCGCTCGAATCAACTCGCCCAACTCCGGGTCGTCCACCGTCTGGACGCGATCCAACACGCTCGGGATCTCGGTCTGGGCCGTGACAACGACCGCCACAGACAAACACAAGAGACATAATGCTCTTCTAATCCATCCCGCTTGCATGACTGTAACCTCCAAAGGATTGTGCCAAGATTCCGCTTACGCTCTCACACGACGTGTCCAAACCGGGTGTGGCAGCGATGTGTCTGTTCCGATCTTCCACAAGTTCATCATCCGTGTCCGCAGCCATCCGACTGGCCGCAACGTCACCGGTCGGGGCGGTATTCGGCAGCAGTCTGCCCGCGCGCTCGATGGCCCGAGCCATACGCTCTTCCATCCCCAACTGGCCAAAGAGACGCGCGGCACTCAGCCATTCGACGAGCTCCGGCGGCACGGTCACGCCGTCGGAGTCGGCAACCGCCGGTGGTGCGACGGCTCCGTTCCCCGGCAACGCACCCGGCACGGAAAGGCGCCCCCCCAAGAACGTAACGCCCGCGATCAGGACCGCCGCGGCCGCAAACTCCGCCCTCCGCCAGGCGGAGCGCCGCCGCCGAGTTCGAGCGAACGCCGCCAGGGAGTCGCGAAGCACCTGTTCCTTGAATGCCTCTCGCGGCGGATCGCCCGACAAATGCCGCCCCAACAACATGTCTTCATCCATCTCTTTCATGACGTCACCTTGCGCAATGCATCACTTGCAAGTTCGCATCTGTTTGTACACACGAGCGAAGCCCGCCCGGGCCCGCCGCAGCAGTGACTCGATGGCCTCGACGCTTGCGCCATCGTTTGTGGCGATCTCCTTCATGCTCAGGCCCCGAAGGTATTTCGCCTCGAGCACGGTGCGATAACGTAGCGGCAACCGCGCCAGCGCCTCATGAACCTGCGGATCAGGGCTGCCTCTCGCGGCCGTCTCCGAGCCTCCCTTCACAGAGGACTCCTCGTGCCGTTTGCGTCGCCGTTCGCCGTCCCGGACTGCGACGTGACGGTTCCGCGCGATCCCGAGCAGCCACGCCCGAAAGGTCGCGCGGCCGGGATCGAAACGATCGATCCGGCGGGCCGCGATGACGAAGGCCTGATGGGCCACCTCCTCGGCCAGATCCCGCCGGCCGCCCGCGAGCGCGCCGCAGAATCGGCACACCGCGTCGAAGTGCCGCTCGAACAGATGCCGCCAAGCCTGCTCGCTGCCGGTCTGCGCCGCGTGTACGGCAAATGTCTCAGAATCCACGTCCATCAGCCGACTGCTCGGGTCTCCGCATGCAGTTTTCGGTCGGGTTTCTATAGCCATTTCTCGCCCCGCTCGACAAATCCGTCGCCAATTCCCGAAAAACCTGTGAAAATTCTATCATCGCAAGTCCGGCAGTGCACCGGAAAACTTCCACCACGGTAGACAGCGGGGCCGCTTCCCGCTGTCAAGCCGACCTGCCGGGACCAGGACCACGGCCGACGGCCCCCCTCTTGCCATTGCCGCACAGGCAGGAACCCAGCGGCTCACACATCTCGCGTCACGACTGGTCACATTTCGGCTGCTACAGCCCCATGGGCTCACGCTCACGTTGCGGACGACCGCATTCGCCTTGACATCCGCCGGCGTCAGTTGCCTTCCGTTGCCCCGCAGCGTCCACTCCCGGCCCTTGTCGTGGATCACGTCGCAATCATCGAAGAGCGCGTCGCCGATATTCTCCCGGATCTCGGCTGCGATTTGACTGCCGTGCTACAGAACTCCAGGATCCTCTCGTGGATACTGGACCAACCTCATTCTCTGGCTCTTCGATCCGGCCCACCTTTTCTCGAATGTCGTCAAGTCTCATTGCCATCTATGCGATTATGTAAGAAGGTCGCAACGGTGATCAGGATGAGTCGGATGAGCATCCTGTTGAGGAAGACAGAATGACATCATGTTTGCACATTTGGCCTCAGGCAACGCAGGGGACCGATAACACGGCCAAGATCAGCGCCATGATTGAAGGCGCCGAATGCAGTCGGAAAGAGCTTTGGTTCCGAGTCCCATCGCAGCATCTCCCCCATGTGACTCAACTGGCGGATCCGTTTGTGACGGCAACGATATTCTGTGCTATGAGAAGCGCGACGGATCTCAGAGTGCACGGTTCCGTTTCTCTCTCACTCTTGCGAAACCTCGAAGAATTCCAGGCTGCCTGGAATTGCTGGTGTCCTGATCGCTATCATGTCATTAATGTAATTCCTGATGAGGAGGTAGAGGGGAACCGAACAGTGTCCGATAAGGCAGTAGCGGCTTTCTCGGGCGGCTTAGACTCCTGCTTTTCTGTTTGGAGGCATACGAGGGGAGACTGTGGCCGCCTGAAGAGGAATCTCAAGGCTGCTTTGATGGTTCACGGCTTTGATATCCCCCTGCACGAGCCGGATGTCTTCTCGAGAGCTGCTGACAAATCTCGCGCGATCGTTACGAGCGTGGGGTTGGACTTCATTCCCATGGCATGCAATTTCCGCCACTTCGACGACAATTGGGAAGCGGAGCATGGGGCCGCACTCGCATCTTGTTTGAGCTTGTTGAGCAAGGGCTTTCCGACGGGCTTGATTGCTGGGTCGCATGTCTATAATGCGTTGTTGTTTCCGTGGGGGTCAAACCCCCTGACTGACCCAATGCTGTCGAGTGATTCGTTCTCAATCATCTATGATTCTGCCGGGGTAAGTCGCATCCAGAAAGCGAAGGGTATTTCCGAGTGGGAAGAGGCCATGCGCTTTCTTCGAGTATGTTGGCAAGGCAAACACAAGGACCAGAATTGCGGCAGCTGCCTGCGGTGTATTGCAACCGCGCTGTGCTTTGCTGCCATGCACGTCCCCCCCCCGGCTTGTCTCCGTGTCCCTTCGTTGGATGAAGGCGTCAGGACGCTGCGAACGCTGCGAATCAAACCGGTAGCGGTAACCCGGCTTGAAGAAATACTGACCAACGCGAAGGAAACCAAGATTCAAGCGTCGTGGGTCAGAGCTTTGGAACAGTGTATTCATCATCAAAGAAGGCAGAATCGCAGGCGTTCAAGCAAGCTGCGACAGGGGGTGATCGGCCTTTGTCGCCGTGTAGCAGGGCAAGACTTGTACTGTAGGATAAGACGGTATGCCACAAGCTAAGCGGCGAATGTCTGCCTGCCGTAGTTCGGCGAGACTATTGCCGTTGAGTACCGACGCATCCGTTCGTTCTCTTACTGACATGAACGATCTCGCACCCATGTGCGTCACTGTTATTCAAGACAAGGAGTTGAGATGTCACCGTCATATCCCAAGGGGTGTGGAGCAAACAGTGTGATACGCGCAGCATCCCCGTCTTCCAGGGACTACTACCGCCAATTGGATGATCAGATTAACGAGACGGTCGGCGTCGATATTGGCTGGACAGGCCTGATTAGCGCTGAGCCCTACCCGATGGACGAGTCAACCTGCGAGGGTTTCCGCTCCCGGTATTCTCTAATAAAGACCTTCCAGGAGCAAACGCTGGCGCTCTTCAAGGCAAGTTTGAATAATGAGTGTGATCCTGAGATTGCGCGAATGGTGGTCGGAGAGTTACCTGACAAATGGGGAATTCTCTATCACCAGCAGCTCACCGACCTTCAGCACCGCACGCCGGTCTTCTTTCGCACCGACGAGGTTTCGCCCGGCAAGCTCTCTGAGATCCAGTGCTCTGGTTCGGGGTGGGGCCTGGCGGAGCAGCTCCGGCAGCTATATTGTGACAACGAGAGTGTATTTGGCGCGCCCAAGCATTTCTGTGATTCTCTGGCAGCCGGCTTTGCCAGGTCACTCCAGAACTATCTCGGCACGGAGCCACACATACATCACCTGGTGGACAATGCCTCCAGGCCCCACGGGATGCGCTATTTCATCCAGCGCGCCCGTATGCAGGGAGCCAAGTACTTCAGTTATGATCGTGGCATATCACCGTCAGACTGCAATTTCATACGCAGTCATGATTTCGTGACGTTACCGCACCACAATTTCTTCGACGATCGTATGCAACGGTGCAACGAGGGGCAAGTCTTTTTCGATCTGCCCCCATCGAACCTGTTTGACGGAAAGATCATCTCGGCCTGGCCGTTCTGGGAGAAGACTCGTGGCTGGTACAGCGATGAAGTCAGAAGTCTGTTTCCCTATACAAACGTGATTCGCCCTGACGGTATCGAACTTGAGGACGGAGAACGTATCTCAATCGATGCTTTCTGCAGGATCCCCCAAAGAAAACGGGGGTACTACATCAAGTATGCAGGAACCGACATTGGCATCAACTGGGGGAGTAAGTCTGTCTTCCTCGCAAGTACCTTTTCGCAGGTGAAATGTCGCGAGCTGATGGAGACCATTACAGGAGACAGTCAGCACAATCGTCATTGGATCATCCAGAAGGGAGTTCGACACAAGGAAAAGACCTTGGCCCTTGACCCGGAAGGCGAGCTCTTTGAAACTGAAGCGTATTCTAAGCTCAGTGGCTTTTATGGGCCGGATGGATTGATGGCGATTCTGGCGATGCAGAAATGCAACCATAAGGTACATGGGAGCTCTGACACGATCATGAGCATTGTACATTGATGCTTCTTCATCGATGCTGGCCACGTTCGCCTGTATGGGCCACAGTTGACCTGACCGCTGATTATGTACCAGACTCCATAAGAGGACGGCAGGTGACGTTGTCCCCATCATAGCCAAAGGTCTGATGGCTACTCCGACCTTAGACTTTGCTCGATCCGTTCAAGTGCTCCGGCGTCTCTTTTGCCTCTCGGCCTTCTGCCTGTGAAATCACGCAAGAACGGCCCGTCAAACTGCCAGGCGTACAGCTCTGTGATATCCGTCTTCGCATCTTCGAGCGTTCCGAGCGATATCCGCATGAATTCAACGGTTCCTATGAAGCACTTGCCCTTCGGAGTTCCGCAGACAAACAAGTCGCTGCCATTGCGAAGGGAGGCGTCCCCGATTCCGGGGCCTGATGAATCTTTCCGCCCGTCAACGTAAATCGCGAACTCTTTAGCGGAGCGGTCGGCCTCTGCGATCACGTGATGCCACTTGCCATCATCGATCGTTGTCTTGCTGCCAAGCTCGGATGAGGCGCCGGGCGCCCTTACCGTAAACAGAAGCCTGCCCGAGGCGTTGATCGTCAGTGCGTAGCCGGCTTCGGCCATCTTCTGCACGAGGACGCAGTCCCGCGATTCCGTCTTGAAATACGCTTCGATGCAGAAGTTGGAATCCCAGACCTGCGGGCTCTTGAAATCCTTGCCCGTGACCAGCCTGTCCTCTTTCTGTCCGCTCTTGTCCCATCTGAACCGGATCGGTATGGTCAGCGTCTGGTTCAGCGTGCTGTTCGGACAAACCGCGTACTGGTCCTCGCCGTTGAAGGCGCACGCACCCCTGGTCCAGTCTTCGAGCGGGCCGTCGACGTAGTTTTCTTTTGTGATATTGACTCCGGTCAGGGGAAACATGGGCTGCTTGTAGTAACTGTCGCGGACATAGTAGTAGGGCGTCATGTACCAGTGCTCATCGATTATGCGGGTCGGGTCGTTGCCGGCCGGATAGAAGTTCCACTCCCCCACCACGGCGTACAGCGGCCAGGGGACGAAGCACGTGACACCGCGATCGATGGCCGCTGAATCTTCCGTCAGACTGAAGTCTTTGTTCGCAGGATCCTTCATCACAGGTCTATCCGCAACAACACCCAGGTCGCCGGCGATCGATTTGACTTCTTCAAGGGCCTGTCGGCACTCTTCAAAGGTGCGATGCCACTTCCCTGATGACTTGAATGAGCCGTATTTCGCCGTGATGTCATGGAAGACATTGCCCGTGAACGCATTGGTCTCCAGGGCGTAATTCTTCTCGATTCTCCCCGCATCCCGTTCATTGCCGTCCTTCGGTGTTTTGGCGGGCGTGGTGTGCCAGAACACCCAGTCGCTGATCCCGTCCCACACGTTCCCCATGAATTTGTTCCGCCCCGCTTGCGGAGCCTGACGCCGGGTTCCCTTCACAAAGTTGTAGGCCGTATTGTTGAAGAACGTATTCTGATAGCTGATGATTTCTTGGAACATGGTTGTGGCGCCGTGCGGGCTCATGATGTCGTTGCTGAGTCCCCAGCCGATGTTGTTGAAATAGTAGTTCTTGAAGGCGCCGTCGAGATAATACGCCATGCCGAACCGTGCGCCGCCGGGCGTCTTGGACGTCTTATCCGACATCCAGTGATCGTATCGGTACCCTCCAGGATTACCGGAAACGTTGTTGAACACGTACGCGCTGCCGCCCTGCCACGTCTCGATATTGCCGCAGTCGTCACCCGTGCGTATCGAGTTTGTCACCTTGTTCTGATAGATAAGGATCCGCGTAAGTGGGCAGTCCCTGACGTTGCTGCTGATTTTGGAGCCGCGGACGTTGATGCCGGCGTGCCAGGAACGGTCCACGACATTGCCGGCAACCTCCAACGTCTCTGCGTTGTCCACGTTGATAGCGTTCGCCGCCCCAACACGAAAAGAGCGCAGTCCGGTCTCGTACAGGAAATTCCTCAGGATCTTCACGTCGAACAGATGGCCCGCCCGATCCGGAAGGGTGTCGCCCCACAGCAGTCCCTCTTCAATGCTTATGCCGTGGTGATCGGTGTGGCGGAATTCACAGTCGCGAACGACAATGTTGTCAATGCGGTCCCCCGGATTGACCGCCTTCATCAGTACCCCGCTGTTGATATGCTCGAATTTGCAGTTGGCGACTGTGATGTCGTCCGCCGGGCCCCAGACCCTGATGCAGGCCGGATAGATGTGCTCCTTGAGTCTGAACTTCTGCGAATACTGCCACGGGATCTCGGTGAGGTCCCAGGAGACGTTGGCGAATCTGAACGTCAGGCCGCTGATAACGATATGGTTCTGTCCCGTCAGATCGATGAGCGTCGTCTCTTTTCCCGCCTCGATCACCGCCGTGTTCGGGTTCTGTCCGTTCGGCAGGAGAAGATGAAGCCTTCCGCCGGCGCCCCTCTTTTCAAACCAGTATTCGCCTTCCGGATCGTCCAGGTAATGCGGCTTATCCTCGGGGTAGTACCTGTGGTTGCGGCTGATGATCCGCGATGTCGCGCTGCCCAGGTAGCCCTCGAAACCCAGAGCGTTCTTCTTCGCGTCAAATCCCTGGACGTACGACGGATACGGAGTGCCGTCGACCCAGCCGAACTCGGCCCACAGGATCGCCCCTATGTAGAGCTCTTTCGGGCCCGTGATATGCTTCGTATCCTTGCCCATGGCCAGATCCTTGCTGCCGTCTTCGGCTTTCATCGTCAGATTGAAATAGGGATGTCCCGGATTGTCCCAGTGCCACCACTCGCTCTTGACATCCTCCGGGTCCGACACGTTCCAGTTCGGCATCCGCGCGAGGGGAATGCGTGTTATCTGATCGTCCCTGGAGGCAAACCTTCCGAACGGCTGTACGAGCCATACGGTACGCGGGGCGAAGTCGAGATCGACGGTCCAGACTTTGTCAGGCTCGGGAATGTCCTTATGTTCAGCCCCCTTCTTCCATCCACCGACGATTCTGTATCCGCCGGAGATCACGGCTTCTCCCGTCCCCCAGGCCGGATCGCTTGTCAGGCGGATCGGATTGCCCTGCCCGCCCGATTCAAGAGCGTTCATTGTACCCCGGTAGTACACCCCCCGCTTGAATACGTACGTGTGAATCCCTTTGCACTGTCGCGCATTTCCTGAGCCCTGCCGATCCCACGGATGGTGCTTCCACGCGGTATCCTTGGTCAATCCGTCGCTTGAATCATTGCCCCCTTCATAATCGATATAGCGAACGGAATCGGCCGCTTCAAACCTGAACGGCTGCGGCGACCACTCGATGTCACCCGCAGCAGACACCTTCGCATACGTCTTCTGCCAACTGAACTGCTCGGCGCTCGCCGATTCACCACCGAAGACAAGCAGAACGACCACCGCGTGACGAAACCATGTCTTCATACTTCTCTTTCCCACGAAGAAACCATTTGTATTCTGATAGAGCCGATTCACGTTCGTCAGGACGCCCAAGCTCAACGCACCTGAGTGATTCTACTGACGGTCGGGATAAGGATTCAAGGAAACATTCCTTTTGTGATTGCCCAGCGTGTGCCCAGATATCCTGGCGGGCCTCCTGTCATTCGCCGTGTGGAGCCGGGCCCGTCCTTTCTGTTGTCATGTCGAGTGGAGCGAAGCGCAGCCGAGACATCTGCCTGCGTACGATGCGCGCATGGCTTTCGCGGCCAGACCCCTCGACTGCCGCTCGGGGTGACAGAGAAGACATGAGACGTAGTCAGACAGCGAGGATCGTCTCTCCCGGAGGACCCCTTGTATGCCGGCGGTTCATAGGCTACGATGCGTGACTGATGTGGCCGAGGTTCGCAGAACCTTGTGATCCGTACATGAACAGACGTATTTCAGGGGCGCCAGATGTCTCACGTACACATGCACCGTCTTATCTTGCTGACAGTGGCATTGGCCGGCGGTGGGCTTATTTTTTCCGCCAACGAGAGGACTTCGGCGCAACCGCCGATGTCCAACGTCCAACCGCTGGCCCGTCAGATCCAGGCCGACCCGAACCTGCCGCGGGTTCTGAACAAGGCCAAAGCCTTGCTGAAGACCGGATTCAATGCCGGCAGCGGGTACGGCGAAGTGTGGATTCGCGACCTCAACACGTTCATCGAGCTGTCGCTCCAGGTAAACGATCCCAAGCCGATCCGCGATGCACTGCTGACGTTTCTCAAATTCCAGGGGCCGCAAGGGGATATCGCGGACGGTTACATCCCCGAAGCACAGGGCAACACAAGCTACAAGTACCGCCGATCCGCTCTCGCGCCGAATCTGCTCGCCCACAAGAACACCGTGGAGACGGATCAGGAATCCTCCCTGGTCCAGGCGGTACGAAAATACATAGAAATCACGGGTGACCGCGCCCTGCTCGACGAGAAGATCGACGGCCTGGCGGTGCGGGAACGCCTGGCCCGAGCGCTCGATTACGTGCTTGCCCACCGGTTCGATGCCCGATACGGCCTCGTGTGGGGCGCCACCACGACAGACTGGGGCGATGTGCAGCCCGAGCACGAGTGGGGTGTGGAACTCGACGCTAATTCCCATCGAGCCCTCGACATCTACGACAATGCGATGTTCCTCATCGCGATCGATGACTACTTGTCGCTCGTGGGTGATTCCCCGGCCCAATCGGCACGTTGGCGCCGGGTGAGAGACGACCTGCGAACGAACGTGCGCAAGCACCTCTGGCAGCCGGACCGGCGGAAGTTCCGGCCCCACATCTATCTCGAAGGCTCCCCCTTCCCGAGTTCCTTCGACGAAACAGCCGTCTACTACCACGGCGGCACCGCCGTGGCCATCGAGGCGGGCCTGCTCACACGAGACGAGATTGCAGATTCGCTCAGCCAAATGGTGGACAACGTCCGACGCGCCGGCGCAAGCTCCATCGGACTGACCCTGTACCCCGCCTATCCTGAAGGCAGTTTCAAGAATCCCGCAATGGGCCCGTATTCCTATCAGAACGGCGGCGACTGGTCCTGGTTCGGCGGCCGCATGATCCGGCAACTGATCCGCCACGGCCTTGTGGAGGAGGCCTACCGCGAGCTCCAGCCGATGACGGCCAGAGTGCTGCGTCACGGTGACTTTCACGAGTGGTGGTCCCGAGACAATCAGCCTCGAGGCTCGAAACAGTATCGCGGCTCGGCGGGCGTTCTCGGGATGGCCATCATCGAGCTGCTTGCCTGGGCCGAACGCCACCAGGGCGACGCCGACAAGCGCGCCGAGGGCCCGAAACAGGCCGCGCTCTGGGAGATCGGCAAGACCGACGGGAACAACGCGGAGTTCGCACTGGCGCCGGGCGACTACAGCCGGTACGAGAACGATGGCTTCTTCGTCGTGGGCAGCTCGGACTCGAAGAAGGATTGGCCTTACGTCCAGCCCGGGCCGGTGGATGGCTGGGCGGGTTCGCGACCGCACACCTTCATCGTGCTGTTCGGACTGAAGGCCGCCCCGACGACGGGCGACTGTCGCCTGGAGTTCAATCTCATCGACACGCACCGCGCGGGGTCGCCCACTATACGCGTCGAGATCAACGGCCGGGCCTTTGAGCGATCCCTGCCCGCCGGCGCGGGGGATGCCTCCGTCTTCGGCGAGCCGGACAAGGGCAGGCGGCACAGATTCGAGATCACCTACCCCGCAAACATCCTCAGGAAGGGTGACAATGAGGTGCGCATCACGACGCTCAAGGGCAGTTGGATGCTGTACGATTCGATAGCATTTGCCGCCCCCGAAGGCATCGCGCTGGATGAGGTCCAGTCGCAAACGCTCATCGAGGAGGCCAAAGCCGTGCGAGCTTTGCAGGAGCGCAACGGCCTGGCGTTCCAGCCGGTCCTGGTCCGCATCCGGCATTTCGGCAAAGACGCCGACGCCGTCATACGTCTGGGCGACGCGGCCCCCGTCACGATGCGTCTGACCCGTGGGACGCAGGAGGTCGAGCTCACGTCGCCCGCGGTCAAGAGCGACACGAAACAGCAGGTGACGGTCGCCGTGGCCGGCAAGACAGTCGCATCCCGCGAGATCACGCTGAAGCCGGTGAAGGAGCTGATGGTCTACATCACGCCCCACTCGCATACCGACATCGGCTATACCGAGATCCAGACCGCGATCGAAGCCAGGCAGGTGCAGAATCTTATCGATGGCATCGCCGCCGCCGACCGGACCGCGGGCTATCCCGAAGGGGCGCGCTTCGTCTGGAACGTCGAGGTGCTGTGGGCGGCCGATCTGTACCTGCACCGGCTCGACGACGCCCAGCGTGCGAAGTTCCTCGATGCGGTCACGAAGGGGCAGGTCGTGCTCAACGGCATGTACCTCAACGAGCTGACCGGGCTGTGCCGGCCGGAGGAGCTTATCCGCCTGTTCAGATACGCCACGGAGCTGGCCGAGCAGACGGGCGTCCCCATCGACGCCGCGATGATCTCCGATGTCCCCGGCTACACGTGGGGCACGGTCACCGCCATGGCCCAGGCCGGCATCCGCTATTTCTCGGTCGCGCCGAACTACTTCGACCGCATCGGCACCATCCTGCGCGAATGGGAGAACAAACCGTTCTACTGGATGGGCCCCGACGGCCGGTCGAAGGTGCTCGTCTGGATTCCCTTCTGGGGGTACGCGATGTCGCATCGCTACGGGAACATGTCGCCGCGGCTCGTCGAGGATTTCGCCGACGGGCTGGAGAAACGCGGCTATCCTTTTGACATCGCCTACGTGCGCTGGAGCGGCCATGGCGACAACGCCGTCCCGGACCCGGCCATCTGCGAATTCGTCCGGGACTGGAACGCGAAGTACACGTGGCCGCGATTCATCATCTCCGGCACCAGCGAGGCGTTCCGCGCGTTCGAGCGGCGGTACGGCGACGAGCTTCCCGCCGTGCGCGGCGACTGGACGCCCTACTGGGAGGACGGCGCCGGCTCGTCCGCCCTGGAAACCGCCATGAATCGCGCCAGTTCGGACCGGCTCGCGCAGGCGGAAACGCTTTTCGCCATGTTGAGACCGTCCGAGTATCCGGCGGCGGCTTTCCAGGATGCGTGGAACAAGGTTCTGCTGTACTCGGAGCACACATGGGGCGCCTGGTGCAGCGTCGGCGAGCCGCAGCGAAAAGAGACCCTGGAACAATGGGAGATCAAGCAGAGCTACGCGCGTTCGGCGGACGAGCGATCCCGCGAACTGTTAGCCGCATCGCTTGCCGGCGGAAGCGTCAATGCCGCGCCGTCGCCGAGGGCGATAGACGTTTTCAACACGCTCTCCTGGCCGCGTACGGAACTCGTGACTCTGTCGAAGGAACTCTCGCCCGACGGCGACCGTGTCGCCGACGACAGAGGACGACCGGTTGCGTCGCAGCGATTGGCTTCCGGCGAGCTTGTCTTCCTTGCGAGGGATGTTCCGCCCTACGCCTCGCGCCGTTACTTCGTGACCTCAGGTACGCCCCATGTCGAAGGCCGGGCGGTCGCGCGAGGCGCCACGCTCGACAGTGGCGCCGTTCGTCTACGGGTAGACGAGAAGACCGGCGGCATTATCGAATTGACGGCCCAGGGCTCGAACGCCAACTTCGCGGACACCAGCGAGGCCGAGGCCCTGAACGACTACCGGTATCTGATTGGAGACGATCTGAACGACCTTCAGCGCAATGGGCCGGTGACGATTCGTGCCGGTGAGCAAGGCCCGTTAGTCGCGTCGCTCATCGTCGAATCCGCCGCGCCCGGCTGCCGAAAGCTCACGCGAGAGCTTCGCGTGGTCGCCGGGCTGGATTACGTCGAGATCATCAACACGCTCGACAAGGAACGACTGCAGGCGGACAGCTACCACGCGAAAGAAGGCAAGGAGAGCGTGAACTTCGCATTCCCCTTCGCGGTGCCGAACGGCGATATGCTCCTGGACATCCCACTGGGCGCGATACGTCCGGAAGCCGACCAGATGCCCAGCGCGTGCAAGAACTGGTTCACCGTAGGCCGCTGGGCCGACGTCTCGAACGACGATCGCGGCGTCACGTGGGTCACGCTCGACGCCCCGCTCTTGCAGGTGGGCGGCATCACGGCCACCTTGCTGAACTCGCAGACCGATCCGGATATCTGGCGGCAGCACGTCCCGCCGACGCAAAAGCTCTACTCATGGGCCATGAACAATCACTGGGGCACCAACTATCGCGCCTACCAGGAAGGCACGGTCGTGTTCCGGTTCGTCTTACGGCCGCACGGCCCGCGCGACCAAGCGGAGACGTCACGCTTCGCCACGGGTTTCAGCCAGCCGCTCCTCGCCGCTCGCCCGGGCGACACGAAGCCCTCCGACAAGCCCTTATTGACGGTCGAGCCGGATGATATCATCGTGACCGCCCTGAAACCCAGCGACGACGGCCGGGCATTGATCGTCCGCCTCTTCGGCGCCTCCGGCCAGGCAAGATCCGCCAACCTCACCTGGGCCGGCGTCCACCCCACGAAGCTATCCCTGAGTGACACAAGCGAGCGCGCGGGCAAACCCGTCGATGGCCGCATTGACGTGCCCTCGTTCGGGCTCGTGACCCTGCGCGCGGAGGTCAGGTAGACGAACGCGAACAACCGGTGTGCGCACGGGTCACGACCAGCCTCGCGCGGGCCGAGGTCCGCGCGACGATAGCGCCGGCCAGGCTGATGATCCGGCCCCAGCGGTGGATCCGGTCCGGGAAGTTCAGGTAGGCGTACCGCCCTTGCAGCTCGTACGCCTTGCGGTCCCGCGCCAGCGCCGCCTCCACCATATCGTCGAACTCGCCGAGCCTGACGATCTTGCCCTTATGCTGAACGGTAGCCCTGTATCTTCCGGTTTGCCTATCGTACCGCACACCCCGGAAACCCGTGGCCCCACATGCGGGACGATGATTGTAGGCATTCTGCGCCTTGGTGCAGTTCCGCATGTTGCGCTTGCGATTGTCCACGCCGTTCTGATTGATATGATCGACGACCATTCCTTTCGGCGTCTTCATGATTACGCGGTGCATGAAGATCGCTTTGCCGTCCTTGCCCCGCCGGACGGCATAGTAGGCATGCTCCGCACGAGTGGCGCACCATTTGTGCTTGCTGAGTTCCTCGAAGTCCTCGGGGTCGACCAGCGCGAACTTCCCCTGCGTCAGTGGGATGCGGCAGGCCCCATCGTCGGCGGCAGACTCATCCGCGTCGATCTGCACGCCGGGCTTCGGGCAGAAGTTGCGACAGACCCCGCCGGCGTAGACGCCGCACGTCCGCCCCGGCGAATCCGCACACACCGAGCAGATCAGCATCCCAGGCCACTGGGCCAGCGCCACCCGCAGCCACCGGTCCTCCGCCCGCTTGCCATACACACAGTTCCGACAGCATCGCTGAGCCATGATTCACCTCAAGACAGTGATAAGCGATAAGTGACACGTGAGAAGTGACAGGTGATAGGTGACAGGTGACAGGTGACAAGTGCCGGGTGCCATGCTTACGCTCGCGTAAGCATGTCCTGCGTCCCTGCCACTGCTACGACACCAGGAATCCACGCTTCACCATTCCCGCCTGCCCTGCCCCGGCCGCCCGCCACGTGCCGGCAACCAGAACACGGCCATATGTTGTATGTATGATAAACAAACCCATCCGCCCTGGTCAACAGAAAAAATGTAAAAAAATCGCACCCCGCAACTCGCTCCGACGCAACGACTTACGAAAAGCCGAAGAAAGAGAGAGCAAGCCACAGAGAAAATGGAACCACAGATGAACACAGATGCACACAGATAAGACCAACGGAAACCACGAAGGGCTCGAAGAGCGCGAAGTCTGGAACCGCGGATGAACGCAGACGCCGTCCCGAGCGCAGCCGAGGGATGAACGCAGATTGCGGACTGGCCGGAGGCCAGCTTGGCTTGTCACCTATCGCGTATCACCTATCGCTGTGTTGCCGCAGAGGACACAGAGCCCACAGAGACGGAGAGGAAATAATCAATAATCAGTTATCCTTAATCAATGGCGGGGCTTGTCGCTGCGGGCTCCGCCCGCTCAATTATCCTTCAGCAATGCCTGACGGGGTTCAAATTGTAAATGCGAAATCAAAAGTAGAAAACCCCCAACGCTTATCACGTATCACTCAACGCTTGTCACTTGCTCGCCTCCCGAAAAAGGTACCTGACACCTTTAATTCTCCCTGAGCGAAGTCGAACGGGACACCAAGACCGCCAGGAACAGAGGACCGAGGGAAAGCGGGGGGGCAGTGGTAGGGTGGGCTATGCCCACCATCTGGTTTGCCCTCGGGAAAAATACCGGACACCCGAAAACAGTACCCCCCATAAACCAACCCTGGTGCCAGCAAAGACACGGTCTCGGCTGTCTAACGACTCGCCGTGAGACGGCCCATCAGTCACCTGTGCCATCGATTGCTGCGACACTAATCCAGCCGTGGTCGAATGTGAACGTCCGCGCTTTGCCAACGGGATCCTGGATGCGGACGATGCGGGCGCTCTTGTCGCTCGCGTGCTCGACGACATACAGCCAAAAATCCGCCGCGTGCTGACGTGCACACTCGAACTGCGTCTGCGACAATCCAACCGGGTGATCGTGGAGACTACCAGTCATTGCCTTCACCTCGCACCAGCGATTCGGTTGCCCATCATGTCCGGTTCTAAACAAATCGTAGCCGGGGTTGAAGGGAGGCGTGCGTTGCCACCCTGGCTCGCGGGATAGGATAAACTCGATGGCCTTCGCTTCGAGTGCCATCCGAGCCTCCTGCTCCAGACCCTCCGGGTCCGGTTCCTCATCGTCGGGATGCACACCGACATACGAGATGAACGTGCCAGGTTTGCCTTTGGATGTTCGCTTCCCCTCCTTCCGACCCGACTCATCCTCCCGTTCAGAGCGCTGGTCCCGTTCGTCGATGTCCTTGCCCTCCCTTCTTCCGCCTCCTACACTTCCTCCGGCTCCGGCGGCTGTACCTGACTCGCCCTGCCGATTTTCTAGGTCGTCGGTCCTTGACGCGCTGGTATCGTGCTCTCCCGTAGTGGTCCCTGGCGCGTCGCCCTTCAACTCCGCTGCCTTGTTCTCAGTTTCGAGGGCCGACCCGTCGTCAGTCCGTTTCGATTCCTCCGAAAGGCCGAGTCGGGCGATCAATTCAGCGACGCTCGTGACTCCGTGCTTCTTGAGTAGGTCCAGCACACCGGGCTCGATACCTGCTTCCTTCGCAAGCGTCTCGATGATCGGTGGCTTGAAACGAATCTTTGAGAGAAGGAACGGATTCACCTTCCATCCCAGGGAATCGAACAGGACGAATTCAGGTCGCTGGAGGTCGCCGTCGCCGTCGGGGATCCATGCCATCTCGTTCAACTGGCGAACGAAGGCGGCGTCAAATTCTTTATGGTAGCTGCCGTAGTGCGTCCAGGTATACTCGCCAGTGAAGATGCCTTTGCTGCGGCGTTCCTCCAGATGTGCAAGCTCCTCCCAGATAAGCCTGGCCTTCGCGCGGCGATGTTCAATCGGCAGGTTCGGTAGTGAGTTGAGCAGGTCCTCGAGTCCGAGCAGCTTCCAGTCGGTAACGCTATCGTTCTGCCCAGATGTTTCCGCGTGGCCGGCTTCAGTGCGCAGTTTCTTGCGCTCTTCTCGGGAGAGCGACTTGTCTGGTATTGGGCGCAGGTGTCGCAGAACTCCACAGGCCTCGAGGAGTTTGCGAATATTCTCTCCGCGCAGACACTCTTGCTCATCGTCGACGAGAAGGACCCCGTCCACAGCCGTGAAGAGTTCTTTGAAACGTTCGGTTGCCAGGTACACATCGGGTGCTCTCGCGAACAATCGTGCCTCGGTACCCAGATCAACCGCCTTGACGAAGGGTGCGTCTCGCAGTGCAGCGACCAGCTTCTCGCGCTGTGCCTCGGAGTCCGTGGCGAACGCGGTTAGCATGCGGCCGATGTCGGTCGCATAGTCGGAGGCGGTCACGTTCACCTCATCCTGCCGGTACTTCGGCAGGACGTTCCGGATAACATCATCGACCGGGTCAGGCTCGGTCAATCCTAACGAGCGGAGGAACTCTTGAGCTGCCTCTGTTGCACATACCGATGGGCGAATCGTAGGGAACCCAGTAGTGATTGCGCTCGGCAGGAACGCTTGGGGCCGACTGTCGACTCGCGATGGGACGTGCCTACCGTCCTCCAGCCGGATCAGCGGCAAGCCGTCCAGCCGCCGGCGCAGAGCGGGTTGGCCGTTCAGGAACTCATACAGCGCCACGATCCAATCGTCAATCTGGACCTCAAGGAAGCTCTTGTTGAGTCTTGGGATAATGGCCTCTGGCGTAAGCTCCGTGACATTCAACTCCTGCATCAGATATCGTCGCAAGTCTGGCACGCGATCCTGACTGATATCGCCGCTCAGCCAGCAGAGTTCCTCCTCCTCTCCGAGGAGCGCCGCAAGCTGTGAGGCGCTGAAGAGGTCGCGGAGTTCCTCGGTGCGTCCGAGCCGTGCACGCTCGGCCGACACGTGGCCGCCGCCGAATCGTGGCAGCAGACGCTTCGACGACAACGCCTCCTTGGTCACGTGGAAGAGTGGCGCGAACATGCTCCCCTCGCCGAACTTCGATGGATCGATGGGCAGGCAGCGCAGAGGGGCGGTGTCGAGCAATTCGTTGTCACGCAACCAGCTAAGCGCATCCACGAGAAGTGATCCGGTCTCTTCAACAAGATGCTGGTTCCAGGGGTCGCTCCGGGGCACGTTGTCGCGGCTCGGTGTGGTGCGATATGGACCCTGCAACAGAAAGCCAAGGTGTGTCTCGACTACCGTGGGGAAGAACACGACGAGCGGCGATCGCTCGACCCGCTGGATGCGCTCATCCCCAGGTGGCTCATTGAAAAGCGAGAAGGCGATCTCGACGTAGCCGGCATGTTGCCCATCCTGGGCCGCAGTGGCGCGCGAGAAGACGAGCCATTCGCCATCGACCTCGCCAGTTTCCTGCTGCTGGCCGATGACGGTGACACGGCGAACGCCAGCGGCCAGGTCCTTCGAGTCTCGGAGGTACGTTCCTGAACGTCCACCATCGACATTCCAGCGCACTTCGTCGATGTGCCGCAGGAACAGGAGCGCCGTCGCGCCGAGGCGATGAAGCCCACGAGAGACATCATCAAGTGCTTGGGAGTCATCCGGTTTGAAGGGCAGAACGAAGAGAGTCTCTTCGGTCTTCCGGGAGACGCCTCGCATTCCAACGGGCCAGACGAAACTCTCGATGGCGAAGGCTTCCGTCCCAGAGTAGACTTCTGGGCGATCCGTAATGGCGTAAACGGACTTGAAGCCGATGCCGAAGCGGCCGATGGCCGTGAGCGCCTTCGTGCTCTCTGCGATGCCGCAGATTCCTCGAACATCGGCCTCGTTGAAGGACTGGCCGAAATGGCTAACGCGAAGGTGGGTCTCGGTCAGTTGGAATGAGACGGCTCGCGTCCCTTGCCATTGGCCGCGACGCGAGAGTGCGTCCTCCGCATTCTGCAGAAGCTCGAAGATGAAATGGGTACGGTCGTCGTAGCGGTCAGCGAGAAGCATCGGCCCGATGCGGCCGATGTCCGTGCCGTAGCGCCGTTCGTTGTCGGCTCGAATAGCGTTGTAGTCAGAAGACATCTGTCGTTTCCGTGCAACAATCGAGAAAACTAAAGGTGTCAGGTACCTTTTCCCCACTGAATTGTTAGCAAGTCCGCAGACTGTCGGTTGCTGGACGACTGCCAATCCGCGATTGTCCGCACACAGCCCTCATCATCCACTCTTCCGAACCACCAATCCTCTATAATCACAATATCGACCATCCCGGCGGGCAAGAGAAGAGAAACTTGGCATTTTTTATGGGCTATTTACGATTTTGGACCGAGCCGGCGGAGCCGGAAATCTGCGTGTATCAGCATTCATCAGCGGTTCCATTGAGATTGATGCTTCCCTTTGCGCCCTTAGCGGCTTTGCGAGAGATACTCATGGTTCCCGCCCTCCGGCCGGTTATCTGTGTGCATCCGCGTTCATCTGTGGTTCCACTGATGGCGGATGATTTCCTCTGTGTCCTCCGTGTTCTCTGTGGTGAGCTACTCTTCTTTCGGGTGGTTCGCGGCCTCCGAAGACATGCTTACGCGAGCGCAAGCATGGCACCCAGAGAGTTCTAAATCGACGTGAATCGGGAGATTGCCGCGCGTTGCTCGCAAAGACATGATCTGCGGATCCAAACTTCGTGCCCTTCCCGTTCTTCGGGGTTTTCGGGGGTGTTATCTGTGTGCATCTGTGTTCATCTGTGGTTCCATTGAGATTGATGCTTCCCTTTGCGACCTCAGCGGCTTTGCGAGAGATACTCCTGGTTCCCGCCCTCCGGCCGGCTATCTGCGTCCATCCGCGTTCATCAGCGGTTCCATTGATAATTGATGCTTTCCTTTGCGCCCTTTGCGGCTTTGCGACAGACCCTTGAATTCATAATCGATGAATGATTATTGACGATTTGCGGCTCATCCGGTTTTAGCGTACTTGGAGGTTGTCAACGGCCCACAGAAGACAAGAGGCTGTTCAGGGGGAAGGTCGGGAGGTCTGTCTTGTGCCCTGGAGCCGCCGCAGACACGAGCCCTTGCGGTCGGGGCGTAGGG
>CBFDBY010000035.1:0-48139 GCA_965603165.1 uncultured Phycisphaerae bacterium | reverse complement strand
GGACGATGCTCAAGACCGAGGGCCGGGGCCGCTTCTGCGGCGTCATGCTCCACGTCTGGAACCCGCGCGGCAGTTGGTGGGGTGAAGGCGACGAGAAGTTCTTCGTCGACGGCGAGAAGTTCCCCTCCACCTTCGGCACCGGCTCGGAGGATTACTTCGGCTACGCCTGGTGCGACCCGACCCTGTTCGAGAACTGCTACCACAACCAGACGATCAGCATGAACAACCGCGGCCACATCTCCGTGAACCGCTGGCACATCACGGACAACATCCCGTTCCAGGAATCCTTCGAGGCCGCCATCGAAAAGTACTATCCGAACGGTCGGCCGACGCTGTACGCCGCCATAGCGTACTGGTATCAGGCCGCCGGCCAGAGCGACCTCTATCCGCCCGTGGCGATCGACCAACGCAAGGGCTACTGGACACCCATCGAGGTGTTCCGGGTCAAAGGGGCGCTCGAGGGAGAAAAGCTGGAGATCCTCCGCAAGACGGGTGGCAATCCGGCCCCGCAGGACATGGGTATGTTCGGCTCCGACTGGAGCGGCGAGTGCCATCTGTGGTGGATCGAGGCCAAGCCGGGCGACACGCTCGATCTGGCCGTCCCGGTGGAGAAGGCCGGCACGTACCGCCTCAAGATGCAGCTCACCAAGGCCATCGACTACGGCATCGTGCAACTGTCGCTCGACGGCAAGAAGCTGGGCGAGCCTATCGATCTGTTCAATGACGGCGTCGTCGCCACGGGCGTCCTCAATATGGGCGCCCACGAGCTGGAAAAGGGCCGGCACGTCCTACGCGTCGAGATCGTCGGCGCCAATGAGAAAGCCGTTAAGGGTTACATGTTCGGGCTCGACTACCTCAAGCTCGAGGATGTCACTTCCGGCTTCTACCTGCCCGAGACGCTCGACTACACGATCCTCGACTCCGCGCGAGATTCCGTCCGGTTCACGACGGAGCGAACGCTCATCGAGTACAAGGGACATCTGTGCAGCAAGTCCAGCTTCGTCGATAAAGACGGCAACATCATGGGCTGGCACGACTTCGGCAATCTGGAAGGCCCGGGCTGGGCGGCCAACGCAGTCGGCGGCGCCTATGAACTCTACGCGTTCGGCCAACACAACAAGGACCCCGCCCTTCAGACGACGGCCTTGCGGCTGCTCGACCATGTCCTCGAAAACGGCTTTGTCAACTACGACACCGGCTTCATCACGGGCTATCGCGAGACCACGACCGACACGTTCTGCCTCAACTATCAGCACAAGAGCAACTGGTTCTGCCCCGGCTCAATGGCCAAGATCGCTTACCAGCTCCTGCTGTTCAGCGACATCGTGGACCCGCCGCGCAAGGAGAAGATGCGGGACATCGCCGTCAAGACCGCCGATTGGATTCACCGGAACGTCCGCCCGACGGCGAACGGCTGGTACCCGCGCCGGTGCAAGCCCAACGGCGAGCACTACCCGCAGAACGCCTACGGGGACAGTGACATTCTCTTCGAGAAGAGCGGCGACGGGCTGTTCATCATCCAGCTCGACACGGCCCTCACCCAGCACGGCCTGGCCGACTACACACAGACCGTTCGCCAACAAACGAAAGTCTTCATGGACAACGGCGGATTCTTCGGCAGCATCAATCACGACACCTACGACGAGCACGAGAACGTAGCGTATTCCGTGGCGTTTCGGACGCTCCGGCAGGTAGCCAGGCTCCTGAAAGACGACGCCGTGCGTGCGTTCGCCTACGACAAGTGCCTCGCCGGCCTTGACCAGTTCAAGATGACGGACGACCGCAACGGCGTGCTGACCAAGGGCCTGCTCTACATGGAAAAGAGCTGGGACACCGCCTACCTCTGGGAGAACGCCGAGGCGGCTCTCGCCTATTTCGAAGCCTACGAAGACACCGGCAACGAGCAATACAAGCGCGACGGCCTGACCATTCTGCGGGCCTGCGCCAGACACCACCAACGCGATACGGGCTTTCTCACCGAAGGCGTGGACTGGAACAACCACGTCGGGAAAGAGCACCATTTCAACGAAGCCGAATACGGCGACATCAAGTACACCGAGCCGCTCCTGAACAATCTGCACATCGTCGAGCCGACCCTGCTCGCCGTGCGATTGCGGATCGCGGATTGATGATTGCGGACGAAATCCGGAATCCTCAATCCATGACCCGGAATCTCGAATGCACCCAGATCGAAAGGGAAGCCAACCATGAGAAAGCAGAAAAGTACTCAAGTTGGTGTGATCGCTTGTGCCCTGCTGTTGTGGACCAGCGCCGGCGCGGCCGCGCAGCAAGCAACGACCGAGAAACACCTCGTGCCCGCCGACAAGGGGTTGTCGCAGGAGTCTATCCAGAGGCTCTATGCAAGGGGCGAGCGGGCTGTCTGCACGGGCGACGAGTTGGAGACCATCGGTATGCCGGTCGGCGGCATCGCGACGGGGCAGTTGTACCTCCGCGGCGACGGCACGCTCGGGCTCTGGCAGATCTTCAACAAGCACATCTTCAGCGGGTACGGCCGGGACAACTATCGCACGTACCGCCCGGAGTCGCCTGTCGATTCCGGTTTCGCGGTCGCCGTTGAATCCGGCGGGGAAGGCCTCGTGCGCACGCTGGACAAGGACTTCGGCTCCGTCGAATTCGCGGGCGAATATCCCACTGGCCTGGTCCGGTACAAGGCGAACGATTTCCCTGTAGCGGTGCAGATGGAAGCCTTTTCGCCCTTCATCCCGCTCAACGCGAAGGACTCGGCGCTGCCGGCGACGGTGTTCCACATCACTTTGACCAATGCTTCGTCGCGTCCCGTGAAGGCGAGCGTGCTCGGCTGGCTGGAGAACGCCGTCTGCTTCGACTCCGCCAAGGCCGTCCACGCCAATCGCCGCACGCGGATCGTCGAGCAAGGCGACCGGACCCTGATCGTACATACGGCCGAAGAGGCCCCACTGCCCAAGGGGGCCGAGGCGCCGCGCGAGACGATCCTCTTCGCGGATTTCGAAGGTCAGGACTACGGCGCGTGGCAAGCGACGGGCGCAGCGTTCGGCAAAGGCCCCGCCGGCGGGACGCTTCCCAGCCAGCAAAAGGTCAGCGGTTTCCAGGGCAAGGGCCTCGTCAACACCTTCCTGGGCGGCGACGCGCCTCATGGGACGCTGACCTCCCCCGCGTTCGAGATCAACCGCAAGTTCATCAACTTCCTCATCGGCGGCGGCAGCCACACCGATCAGACCTGCATCAACCTGCTGGTGGACGGTGCGGTGGTCCGCAGCGCCGTCGGCCGGGACAACGAGAGGCTCGACTGGCATTTCTGGTCCGTGGAGGATTTGCAGGGCAAGCAGGTCCGAATCCAGATCGTGGACAACGCCAGCGGCGGTTGGGGACATATCAACATCGACCAGATCGAATTGTCGGACACGTCACGATCCGGCTTCACCGGGCCGCTGCACGAGCTTCCCGACTACGGCTCGATGGTTCTGGCGCTGGCCGGCAAGGGCAATGCTCCCGAGGATATGCGTCTCGTCCCGCCCAAGTTCGCGCCGCGTCGTGGGATCGACTATCATGCCGAGTCGGATGCGGTGTATCCGGCGACCCGCGCAAAGGCCGGCGTGGTTTGGACGCCGATCGTCGAGATCGCACCGAGCGCGAGCCGCACGTTCGTCTTCGTCCTCGCCTGGTACTTTCCGAACCACCCGCAAGGGCGCGAGTACACGAGGCGCTTCAGCAGTGCCGCGAACGTCGCGCACTATGTGCTGGACCATCACGAGCGGTTAGCCGGAGAAACGAGGCAGTGGTGCCAGACGTTCTATGAGGACAGCACGCTGCCGCGCTGGCTGCTGTTCCGACTGCACTCGACCGTCTCCAATCTTGCGACGGGAACGTGCTTGTGGTGGGGCAACGGCCGATTCTGGGCATGGGAAGGCGTCGGCTGTTGCGAGGGAACCTGCACGCACGTGTGGAACTACGCGCACGCGGTCGCCCGGCTGTTCCCGGAGCTTGAGCGCAGCGCGCGCGAAATGCAGGACTTCGGCGAGGGGTTCCATCCGGACAGCGGACTCGTCGGCTTTCGCAGTAATCACGCGTACGCCGCGGACGGCCAGTGCGGGACCGTGCTCAAGGCTTATCGCGAGCACCTGTGTTCGCCGAACCACAGCTTTCTGTGGCGAACCTGGCCCCGAATCCGGAAGGCCCTGGAATTCTCGATCTCGCAGGACGAAAACGATGACGGGCTGATCGAGAACAGCCAGCACAACACGTTCGATATCAACTTCGAGGGCCCCAACACGTTCGTCGGCTCGCTGTACTTAGCCGCCCTCCGCGCAAGCGAGGAGATGGCCAGGGAGATGGGCGATGTGGAGTTCGCGCAGCGCTGCCGCCGGATCTTCGAGAGCGGCAAGCAGCTCAGCGCAGAGCGGCTGTGGGACGGCGAGTACTTCATTCAACTCGTCGATCTCGAGAAGCACCCGAAATTTCAGTACGGCAAAGGCTGCCTCTCGGATCAACTCTTCGGCCAGGGCTGGGCCCATCAGCTCGGGCTCGGCTACATCTACCCGCCGGCCCAGGTGACCGGGGCCCTGGGGTCCGTCTGGAAATACAACTGGGCGCCCGACGTGGGCCCGTACAACGAGGCGCATGCGCCAGAGCGGTGGTTCGCCCTGCCCGACGAAGCGGGGCTGTTCACCTGCACGTGGCCGAAGAGCCCGTACATCGCCGAAGGCGTGCGCTATCGCAGCGAGGTGTGGACCGGCATCGAGTACCAGGTGGCCGGGCACATGGTCTGGGAGGGCATGCTCGATCAGGCCCTGGCGATCTGTCGCGGCATCGAGGAGCGATACCACCCGGCCAAACACAATCCGTTCAATGAGGTCGAGTGCGGCGACCACTACGCCCGCGCCTTCGCAAGCTGGGGCGTGTACACGGCGCTGGCTGGGTTCGAGTATCACGGGCCGAAGGGACATATCGGCTTCGACCCGAAAGTCACGCCCGACAACTTCCGCGCCGCATTTACGGCCGCCGAGGGATGGGGTAGCGTCGCGCAAACACGCGAGGAGGATCTGCAACGCGACCAGCTCCATTTGCGCTGGGGCCGGCTGAGCCTGAAGACCCTCGCGTTCCGTATGCCTGCCGACTGGAAGGACGCCGACGTTGCTGTGCGGGTGGACGATACGAAGATCGCTTCCAAGGCCGTGCTGACCAAGGGACGTGTGGAGATCGAACTCGCCGAGCCTTTGACGCTGTCCAAAGGCCGGAAGCTGGACATCGAAATTCGGCCAAAGGGCTAACGGGAATTCGAATAGAGAGGGCGAACGTGATACGGGACCTGATTATCAGCAATCGGAGCTGCCGCCGGTTCCATGAAGACTGCACGATCGAACGTGGAACGCTCGAAGAGTTAGTCGATCTGGCGCGGCTTTCCGCGTCGGCAGCCAACTTGCAGCCACTGAAGTATATTCTCTCGTGTGAAGCGCAGAAGAATGCTCTTATATTCCCGCACCTTGCATGGGCCGGGTATCTGAAGGACTGGCCCGGCCCGGGCGAAGGCGAGCGGCCTGCCGCCTATATCATCATACTCGGCGATACGCAGATCAGCCGTACGTTCGGCTGCGACCACGGCATCGCCGCCCAGAGCATCCTCCTCGGCGCGCGAGAAAAGGAGCTCGCCGGATGCATGATCGGCCTCATCGAGCGAGAGGAACTCCGAGGAGCACTTGAGATCCCGGCCCGCTACGAGATCCTGCTCGTCGTCGCGCTGGGCAAGCCGCGCGAACAAATCGTCCTCGAAGAGGTCGGCCCGGACGGTGGCATCAAGTACTGGCGCGACAGTGCCGGAGTCCACCACGTGCCGAAACGCTCGCTCAAGGAGTTGATCGTTGATTGAACACGGATGAGGCGAGCCGATGGGTGACGCTCTCACGTATGATGGAGACCAGAGTCCAATGACGAATCGCAATGCCGGCTTCACGTTGATCGAACTGCTCGTGGTCATTGCCATTATCGCTTTGCTGATGGGGATTCTCGTACCCGTGCTTCACAAGGCCCGCGAGCAGGGCAAGGACATCGTCTGCCGGAACAATCTGCGGCAGGTCGGAATCGGGGCCAACCTGTACGCCGAGGACTGGGACCTGAAGATCCCGAGAGGCTCGGCCGGAGACGTCGCCTGGTACGTGCTCTTCATGCCCTTTCTCGCCCAGAAACCGATCGACAACGACTACCGCACGGTGGAGATCTTTCGCTGCCCCAGCTATCCGGACCGGGAGCAGACGGTGTGCTACATCGTGAACGGCTGGGACTTCGAGAGCCGCACCGACCGGACGGGCAAGGAGATCCTGGAACCGAGCCGACTGACGAGCTGCACCCGCCGGGCGGAAACCCTCTACCTCGTGGACAATGAGAACGGCGACTGGCGGTACATCATACGATCCGCTACCGATGAAGGGATCAATCGCTGCGACATCTGGAACCCCGGCCATCTGCCAATGTCGGACAGCGAGGACGTTACATACGGCCGACGGGTGGCGCGGGCCCGCCACAAACAGGGCTGCAACAGCCTCTACCTTGACTGGCACGTCGAGTGGACGGCCGCCGAGGAGATGGTCACCGATAGGTGGCGATTCCAGAAATAGCCGCACGGGCAGAAGACGGAGAGAATCTTACTCACGCCGTTTGAATCGGCCTTGCACGTGAAGGCCTCCGGCGAGTAAAGTGGTTTCAGAGATAATGACCGGTCGTCCCGAAACCAACGAACGGCGAAATGACGGCAGGACGATACGATGCGGACCACGAAGCCCGACCGATGGACGAGCCGTCCGAGAGCGACGGCGCTTTGCTTTATGGCGTTGTTTGTGCTCGCGATCTTTTCGTGCAGAAATGGAGATGACGAGATGGCCCAGACGACACAAAAGGAAGGCGGGAAGATACAGGTTTCGAGTGCGGCCTTCGAGAACGACGGCCTGATTCCCCCGCAGTATACCTGCGACGGCGCCGATCTCTCACCGCCGCTGAGTTGGAACTCTGTACCGGAAGGAACCCGGAGCCTCGCCTTGATCGCCGACGACCCGGACGCTCCCATGGGGACGTTTGTCCACTGGGTGCTCTACGACCTGCCGGCCGATGCGCGGGAACTGCAGGAAGACGTGCCCGACGCCAAGACCCTACCCAACGGGGCCAAGCAAGGCACGAACGGCTTCGGCCGGATTGGCTACGGAGGCCCCTGCCCACCGAGTGGAACACACCGGTACTTCTTCAAGATCTACGCCCTGGACACCCCAGCTAATCTCCCGCCGGGGCAGAAGAAGGCCCAACTGCTCAAGGCCATGGAGGGCCACATCCTCGCCCAGGGACAGATCATGGGCAAATACAAGCGGCGGTAGAGCCTCTCGCACCCGGGAGCCGCGGTTCCGCCGTGATGCCGCCTTCTGATCATCCCTGCGCCGGCCGTGCCGGACGGTATGAAAGGGTCCACTTTTCGCTTTTCACGCCGCCGAGCCAGCCGTATATTGATGGCACCCGGACGACCGTGTCGCCGGGAGATCTTTGCACACGCGCGGCCGGCAGCGCAGGCATAACAGCATACGGGAGGTAGAACCATGAAACGAGCGAATCACGTCAAGAAGGCACTCGCGCTGTACACCATCGGCTTGGCGTTCTGTGCGGCCGGCCTTGTCGGCGTGGCCGGCGCCGCCCAGCCAGCCCCGAATGATCCCCTCCGGGTCATCCCGGCCGACTCGATGTTCTGTCTGCGAATCAAGGACGTCAATGCGGCTCTCGGCCAAGTGGATCAATTCCTCACGGGCGTCTCTCCCGTCAGCGTCTCCATGCTGGCACAATCCAAGCTGGCTCAACTGCTGGGCGGCACCGAGGCCAAAGGGGTTAACCTGTCCGGAGGCTTCGCCTTGTTCGGCCCCCTGCCCGGCGGCGACACGCCGAGCCTCTCGCGGATCGGCGCGCTCATCCCGGTCAGCGACTACCAGCAGTTCGTGCAGGGCAATGCCAACGTCGCAGCGCCCGATGCGCAGGGAATCTCCAGTATCGGCGAGGAGGGAACGAAGAACCTTGCCGCCATGAAGCTGGGCGACTACGCGATGGTCACGGCCTTCAAGGACCGACAGACCTTGGCGGAGATGAAGAACTGGATCTCAGGCGCCGGCAGCACATCCCTGGCGCAGAGACTCAGCGCCGAGGACCTCAAGCGGGCTTCGGAGGCCCCGATCTGGGCCTTTCTGAACGTGCAGATCGCCGCCCGGATGTTCGGGTCCACGCTGCAGGAGAAATTGAAGGCGGTCGGCGAGCAGATCAACCAGATGCAGGCGCAGGGCCAGCCCATGATGGGGCAGCCCGAGGCCCTCTTCGATATGTATTCGACCCTGCTCGACACACTCATGCAGGAGACCCAGTCCATCAGCCTGTCGCTCACGCCCAATCCGAACGCGCTCGGGATCGACTTCATGATGGCCGCCATGCCCAATACCGAAATGGCCAAGGTGCTCAGCGCAGACAACTCGGCGCAGCAGCTTGGATACCTGGGATATCTGGACGACGGAGCAGTCATGAACTTCGCCATCGCACCCAATCCCGCGTTCATGAAGGCAGTTATGCCCATGTACCTCGATCTGTTGACGATGATGATGGGCGGGACGGCTTCCGAAGAGGAGATGGCCCAGATCAAGGACCTGGCGACCGACGCCATGGACGCCTTCGGTGGAGCCGTGGCGTGGTCGATGTCGGTCGCCCCGAAGAGCAAGCCTCCGTTTGCCATCAAGTACGTGGCCCCTCTCAAGGACAAGCAAAAGTTCTACGACGTCCTCGAACGGGCCTCGGGCATGATCAATAAAGGCGCGATCGCCGATTTCTATGCGAAGCTCGGTCTGAAGGTGCAGTTCGATCTCCGGCGGAACGCCGAGACGCATCAGGGAGTCTCCATCGACGCCCTCCGCTTTACCATGCAGCCGGTCGATGCCAATTCCGTGCAGGGGCAGATGATCACGGCCATGTACGGCGAGGGATTCGATCTGCGATTGGCCGTCGTGGACGGGCTGCTGCTGTACGGTCTGTCCAACGAGCCCACGCAGATGATCAACAACCTGATCGACCAGGCGAAGGCCGGCGGCCCCAAGCAAGTCCCCAACGAAACCCAGGCCGCCATGCAACTGCTCGGTGATGTCAAGCAGGCCGACTTCTTCGGGACCTACAATATCCTGCGCTTCGTGCAAATGGTGGTGGCCTTTCTGCCGATTCCGCTGCCGCAATTGGACCTGCCCACGCAGAGCAATGTGGCCGTCGCCGGCGACATCGGCGCCGGCAAGCTGAAGGTGCAAATCGCCGTCCCCAAGCAGCACGTGCTCGAAGCCATGATGGTCCTTATGAAGATGCAGCAACAACAGATGCAGTCGCAGCAGCAGCAGAAGGACAAGCAGATCTGATCGCGATGCCCCGTTCGGCCAACAGGCCCAAAGGGTTCGTTGCCGTCGCACCGCAGCATACATGTATTAAGAGCAAGACGGCTGCCCTCAGGTCAGGTCGGTGAGGAGAACGGTCTTCCCGACGCCCACTTCGAGGTAGTGCGGGCCATAGTGCTGCTGGAACAGCGCCCTCGTTTTGTCTCCCGAGCAGTGCGTTGGGGCAACCCACCGAACGCCGTGACTGCGAAAGGCGGCGATGATCTTCTGCACCTTTCGCGCGGTCGCCCATTCGAGGTGAAAGCCGCCCATCACGAGGAGGATATCTCCCGCGTGCAAGCGTGTGACCGTCTTCAGGATTCTGGTAATCCCCGGATGGGCGCAGCCGGTGAGAACGACCAGGCCGTGATCCGTGCGAATCATCAAGGCCTGTTCCTTGACCAGGCGCCCGAGGATTCCCGTTGAATACACGGTCGGACCGATTGCACACGGCTCATCGACTTCGACGACAGTGGCGCCGTACCCGCGCACAATGTCCCTGAACCGAACAGGAAAAGACGCCGGCAGGTAAACGCAGACGCGGGGGTTCGCCTCGAGAAACCCGGTCAGCCCGCCCGTGTGATCGGGGTGAACGTGTGAGAGAACGAGCGTCTCGACACTGCCCGGCTCTATTTGCAACCGGGCCATGTTCTCCAGGAGCAACGTCCCGTCGCTGCCCGTATCGAAGAGGATGGTCTTCTCGGGCCCCGTGACATAGGCCGAAAACCCCCAGGCGGTCGGCAGGGCATCGCAATGGGGATAATTATCATGGACGACCGTGATGGCGAGCTCATCGAGGGGGAGGGCTTGGGCCGTGCTTCCATCTTGTTTGTCGGACACGGAGTGGCCATTCGGCGCACGCGGATTTAGGCGTTGCGGGACCATGACCCATTTGTTAATTTGGAAAAGCCGTCGGGTCAAGGGCCTGCCTCTAAGAAAATCCGATGCGGCAGACGTCTGTATGACCTCGCCCCTGCCCCGGCAGCGATTAGGAGACCTGTCCTATGGACGACATGATCGGCCGACGGAGCTTCCTGAGGCTCACGGGGGCAGCGGCGGCTTCGTACGCCGCAGGGGCAGCGTCCGCAGGCAAGGACGCCAATGCTGCTGTCTGGCCGATGCGGCTGTCCACCTCATCCATCCACTTCATGGAGCTGCCCATCGAGCAGGCGTGCGAGCGCATCGCCCGGCTCGGCTTCGAAGCGATTGACATCTGGTCCGCTCATGAGGGCTGTCCGCATCTCGACGATATCGCCTCGCGGCTCGGGCCCGACGGGCTGAAGGAACTGCTGGACAAGCACAAGCTGAAGCTCTTCGCGTTTTCCGTGTACGCAGGAGGCTACGCCCGCTACGCGGAACTGTTGGGCAAAGCGGGCGGCGGTGTCGCCGTCCAGGGCAGTGCAGGCCCCTGCAAGCCGGAGGAGCTAAGCGCCAGAATGCGCCAGTTCATCGAAGGCCTCAAACCCTTGATCGAATTGGCGGAGAAACACGACTCGTACTTAGCCATCGAGAACCACGGGAGCGCCCTGCTGAATTCGCTCGATTCGCTCAAGGCATTCGTCGATCTCAACACGTCGCCCCGGCTGGGAATCGCCCTGGCCCCCTATCATATTCAAGCCCTGAAGGCCTCCGTGCCGGAAGCGATTCGCACCTGCGGAAAGCAGCTTCTATTCTTCTACGCGTGGCAGCATCGGCCCGGCGCCGAGCAGCTTCCTGGCATCGGCCCAACCGATATGACGCCCTGGATCCGGGTCCTGGCAGAGGTGAACTACCGCGGATACGTCAATCCCTTCATGCACGGACACCCCGGCGCCGACGTCATGACCGCCAATCTGAAGGCCGCAAGAGACTATCTGAAGAATTGTCACGCCCGAGTCTGTGAGACAGCCCGAGCATAGAGCTTCGAAGTACGCCCATGAATCAGAAGGAGAAGAGTATGAGCAGCAAGAGCCAGAAGCCGGAAAAGCCGGACCACCTGACCCGGCGGGAATTATTGCGGGACGGCGCCGTGACGGCCGCGGGGGTCGCCGTTGGATTGGGAGCGATGGCGAACCAGGCCCATGCCGAAGAGATTGAAAAGACCCGCAGCTATAATCCGCAGATGGAGTACCGCAAGCTGGGCAAGACCGGCCTGTGGGTCTCCGCTATCTGCATGGGCGGACACTGGAAACGCGTCAACGTGATGGTGCCGGACGCCTACGAAGGCGGCAACTGGCTCGGCGCGAAGCTCGACAGCGAAGGATTCAGGAAGAACCGCCGCGAGGTCGTCACGCGGTGCAGCGAATCGGGTATCAACTACATCGACGCCTGCACCAAACAGGAGGTCCTCGCCTATGCCGAGGCCTTACGCGGGCGGCGCGACAAGATGTTCCTCGGCTTTTCCTGGTACCAGGAGGAGATGCGCAATCCGAATTTCCGAACGACCGACGCCCTGCTCGGCACGCTCGAGAAAGGATTGAAGGAGGCCAAACTCGAGTACGTCGATCTGTGGCGCATCACGATGCACGAGCAGAGCGGCAATCACTCCGAAGCCGAAGTGGAGCAGATGATGGGGGCCCTGGAGAAGGCCCGCCAGCAGGGCAAGTGCCGCTTCACGGGATTTTCCTCGCACGACCGTCCGCACATCAAATGGATGATCGAGACCTATCCCGAGATCGTGCAGGTCGTCGTGACGCCGTACACGGCCAAGAGCAAGGTCGCCCCGCAGGAGAGCCTGTTCGACGCCGTCAAGCAGCACGACGTTGGCGTCTTCGGCATCAAGCCGTTCTCGGGCAACGCCCTGTTCAAAGGCGACGGCTCACTCGACAACCCGAGCGCCGAGGAGGACGACCGGATGGCCCGCATGGCGATCCGCTACATTCTCGCCACCGACGTCATTACCGCTCCCATCCCGGGACTCATCAACGCCCATCAGGTGGACAACATGGTCGCCGCGCTCAAGGAGCGACGCCAGCTCGACGCGGCCGAGGCCAAGGAGCTGCAACAGGCCATGGACGAAGCCTGGGCCCAACTGCCGGCAGACTACCAGTGGCTGAAGAACTGGGAATACGTCTAATCGCCCCGCTGTAGAGGAGTCTACAGGCGTCCCAATCGGATGGTTCAGCGCAAGGATGTATGGACAAATGACGATAGCTACGGACAGATTCTACACACTGACGGGAATCCTCACGAGCGGCTTGCTGCTGATCGCGGCGGCAAGCTGCTCCGTCGAACAGGTCACCGAGGAAACGGTGCAAGAGCCGCACGCAACAGCCCACCACGCGGAGGCAAGTGCTGAAAGCCACGGCTACGCCAGACCCGCCGGTTCATTCACAGCCAACCAGTTCTGCAAAGCCTGTCACTTCGACTTCGACGAGGAAAGAATGGCGCTTCGCCACAAAGAGGCGGGCATTGGCTGCGAGCGATGTCACGGCGAGTCCCTGCGCCATCGCTCCGATGAGGCCAACCTCACGCCGCCGGAGCTGATGTATCCCAAGGAGCGGATCAATCCGACGTGCATGATGTGCCACCCGCGGCACGAGATTCGACACGTCGAGAATCACCAGCCCATTCTGGAGGCGGGCCTGAGCGTCTTCGAGACGCAAACGCCCAGCGCCGAAAGCGGCCACCACGCAAAGTACTGCATCGACTGCCACGGCCCTCACCATCAGATGAGAAGCCGCACCATACGATGGAACAAGCATACCGGCGAGCTGCTGAAGTAAACGCGCCGAATGAAGATGCGAAAGAGGCAGGGTCACCATGATTCTGCCTCTTTGTTTTTTCGATGAAGATCGCAGCGTGCAATTACGAGAGTGGTGCGCCGGTCGTGTCGGCGTACTGGGTCCGCAGCCGCGTCAACTCGGCCTTCAGCTCTTTCACGACATCCGCATACTTGGGCTCGCCGCAGATGTTGCGCAGCTCGTCCGGGTCGTTCTTCAGATCGTAGAGCTCCCATTCGTCGATGTCGTTGTAGAAGTGGATCAGCTTGTAGCGCTGCGTGCGGACGCCGTAGTGCCGCTTCACGCTGTGGACGGCCGGATATTCGTAGTAGTGGTAGTACATCGAGCGGCGCCAGTCCCCCGGCGTGCGGCCGCGCAGCAGCGGACGCAACGAACGCCCCTGCATATCGTCCGGCACAGGCATGCCCGCATAGTCGAGGAACGTCTCGGCGAAGTCCAGATTCAGAACGATCCGATCGTTCACCGTCCCCGCGCGAATCTCCCTCGGATAGCGCACCAGCAGCGGCATCCGCAGCGATTCCTCGTACATGAACCGCTTGTCGAACCAGCCGTGATCGCCTAAATAGAAGCCCTGATCGGATGTGTAGACCACGACCGTGTCGTCGGCCAGACCCGACTCGTCGAGATAGTCCAGCACGCGCCCCACGTTCTCGTCCACGGAAGCGATGCAGCGCAGATAATCCTTGATATACCGCTGGTATTTCCAGCGCACGAGGTCGTCGCCCTGCAGGCCGGCCTTCTCGAACGCCTCGTTCTTCGGCCCGTACGCCGCATCCCACCCTTGCTTCTGCTCCGGCGTGACGTTCTTCATGGGCGTCAGCTTCAGATCGTTCGGCGTCATCGTCTTGGCGATGCTCATGTCCTGCTCTTTGGCGGCCCGGCCCCTGCCGGAGTAATCATCGAAGAGCGTGGCCGGCTCGGGAATCGTCTCGCCGTCGTACATCGTCAACTGCTCCGGCCCGGGCTCCCACCGGCGATGCGGCGCCTTGTGGTGGTACATCAGACAGAACGGCTTGTCGCGATCCCGACCCTTGAGCCAGTCGAGGGCGTGATCGGTGATAATGTCCGTCACGTAACCCGTGTACTTCTTCCGCTCGCCCATCTCGATCATTTGCGGATTATAGTACCGCCCCTGCCCGGGCAGGATGTTCCAGTAGTTGAAGCCGGTTGGGTCGGTCTTGAGGTGCCACTTGCCGACGATGGCCGTCTCGTACCCCGCCTGCTGGAGCAGTTTCGGAAAGGTCTGCTGCGAGCCGTCGAACTTCTCGCGGTTGTCGATCACGCCGTTGAGGTGGCTGTACTTGCCCGTAAGAATCACGGCCCGGCACGGCGCGCAGATCGAATTCGTGCAGAAGCTGTTCGTGAACCGCATACCGTCCTTGGCGATCCGGTCCAGATTCGGCGTCTGATTGATCTTGCTCCCGTAGCAACTCAGGGCGTGGGAAGCATGATCGTCCGTCATAATAAAAAGGATATTCGGCCGCCTCTTACTGGCCGCCTGCCGCCCCCACGACGCACACCCACTCACCACCGACAACATCCCCGCCGACCCCGCCGCCACCGTCTTCAAAAACGCTCTTCGACTCTGTTCCATCCTGGCTCCTTTCTTCACTGGGGAAGATAATCCTCGCCCGCCAAACTTCGCTTGCATGATCCCCGCCATGCATCGAGCTTCGCCTTCATGGCCTCCACCAGTGCGGGCCTCTCATCGGACAGGTTCTTCGTCTCGCCTGGGTCGGCCGACATATCGAACAACTGCCAAGTCTTGCCGCCGTCGCCGCTGTAGAGCTTGTAGACGTTGTAGATGAGGGTTACCTGCTTTCTTGATTCGAAGGCAATCGGCGACGGACGTTGCTCGACCCCGCCGTCGAGCAGGGCAAGCAGGCTGATGCCATCGACAGGCTCCGGCTGCTGTTGTACCTTGGCGCTAAGTGCATCGAGGATCGTCGGATAGTAGTCGGATGTGCAGCAAGGCAAGCCCGTCACTCGCCCGCCTTCGATCCGGCCGGGCCATTCCAGCAGTGCCGGCACGCGTATGCCGCCCTCGAAGAGACTGCGCTTCCGTCCGCGGAACGGTCCGGCCGAGCCACGGAAACGGCCCTGCTTGCCGTCTTTGCCCTCGGGCCCGTTGTCGCTGCAAAACCTCAGCATCGTATTGTGCGAGAGGTTCAACCGCCGCAGCTCGTCGCGAAGGCGGCCGACCTGCTCATCCATCGCCGTGATGCAGCCGTAGTAGTGCTGCTCGCCCTCGCTGTATTGGGCATACATCTGCCTGTACTTGGGCCCGGCCACGACGGGGGCGTGCGGCGCATGAAACCATACGACGGCGAAGAACGGCTTCCGTTCCCTCGCAGTCCGTCGGATAAATGGCAGGGCCCGGTCCATGATGATGCGGGAATCGTCGCCTTCCAGCGGCTCGGTGATGTTCGTTCCGTTGTGCCAGTAGAGGGCCCGGACATCGCAGCCTTTGCCATGGAAGTTCTCTGGATCGTACGGGTTCCAGGTCGCCACGGCGTACTCGGTCGAGAACCATTCGTCGAAACCGGCCATACCCGGCGTCATGTAATTCTTCTGAGGCGTCCGCCCCGGACCCTTCCCGGAGTAATCGGGCAGCAGCGTCCCCAGGTGCCACTTGCCGAAGTGACCGGTCACGTAACCCTGTGACTTGAGTACCTCCGCAAGCGTCACCTCCTCGTCACGCAAGTGGCCCACGTTGGCGAAGAACACGCCGTAGCGATAGGGATGCCGGCCCGTTAGGCAACTGCCTCGCGTCGGTGAGCACACGGGTGCGGCCGAGTAGAAACGCGTGAACCGCAGCCCCGCCCTGGCCATAACATCCAGATTCGGCGTCTCGATGACCGAATTGCCGTTGAACCCGGGGTCGCCCCAGCCCAGATCGTCCGCCATGCACAGGATGATGTTCGGCCTGTCCGCTCGACGCTCCGCCCGAAGTCCATGCCCCGGCAGAAACGCCGCACACGCCCCCGCCCCGACAGAACGCAGAAACCCTCTTCGACTAACCACACCCCGTACCCTCGCGACACTATCCAGATTCGGGGTCCTTGCCCCACAGAACACCAACTCCCGCCCATCGTATGCCCCTGCCCGCGCGGCGTCCAGCCAATTGCCGGCAACATTCTGTCATTCCGCCATCCGACCGGCTGGAGATTTGCATGGGCGCAACCACCGAAACCTTGTACAATGAGGCTTGGTCGCTAGGGGTGGCCCGGGTGCGGGCCTGAGAGAACACCCTCCGAACCTGATCAGGATAACCGCCTGGTCCGCGATTTCCGCAGGGCGAAGTGCCGCCGGATGTTGCACCGGGCCGCTACGCCTGCGTAGGAAAGCGATGGATAGTTTGGTTTCGGCCGGCAAATCGCTTCCCGCAGGAGCGATTTTTTTATTGGCACGAGGAGCTGTAAGCCATGACGACACAATTGACGGATGCCCGGGCCGGGACGATCACGGAAGCGATGCGCAAGGTCGCCGAGAGCGAAGGCGTGCGACCCGAGCTCGTTCGCGACGAAGTCGCCGCCGGCCGGTTGGTGATACCGGCGAACAAGGCTCATCTGAAGAGCAATCTGCGTCCGGCAGGCATTGGGCGGGCGCTGCGGACCAAAGTCAACGCGAATATCGGCACGAGCAGCGTGCGGTCGTCCGTGCAAGCGGAGATCGAGAAGATGGAGGCCGCCCTGGCCGTGGGCGCCGACGCCATCATGGACCTCAGCACCGGCGGCAACCTCGACGCCATCCGCGTCGAGCTGCTCGCGCATTGTCCGGTCCCGTTCGGCACCGTGCCCATCTACCAGGTCATCGAAGGCAGAAGCGTCGAGGACATCGATCGGGACATCATCCTGCACACCGTCGAGAAGCAGGCGAAACAGGGTGTGGATTTCTTCACGATTCACGCCGGCGTGCTGCGCGAGCATCTGCCGCTGGTGGAGAAGCGAGTGGCCGGGATCGTCAGCCGGGGTGGGGCGCTGTTGGCCAAGTGGATGCTGCACTACAACCGGCAGAACCCCCTGTACGAGATGTTCGACGAGCTGTGCGATATCATGGCTGAGTACGATGTGTGCTTCTCGCTTGGCGACGGGCTGCGACCGGGCGCGACCGCCGACGCCACCGACGAAGCGCAGATCGCGGAGCTGCGAACGCTGGGCGAGTTGACCCAGCGCGCCCAGGAGAGGGGCTGCCAGGTCATGGTCGAAGGCCCCGGCCACGTCCCCTTCAACCAGATTCAGTACAACATGGAGATCCAGCAGGAGATCTGTCACGGCGCGCCGTTCTACGTGCTGGGTCCGTTGGTGACGGACATCGCCCCCGGCTACGACCATATCACTTCGGCGATCGGCGGTTGTGCCGCGGCCTATTACGGGGCGTCGTTCCTGTGCTACGTCACCCCGCGTGAGCACCTTGGACTGCCGAACGCCGACGACGTTCGGGCCGGCGTCGTCGCGGCCAAGATCGCCGGTCATGCAGGCGATGTCGCGCGCGGGCTCAAAGGCGCCGCCGACCGGGACAGGACGCTGAGCGCGGCGAGAAGCAACTTGGACTGGGAGACGCACCTTGCCACGTCGCTCGACCCCGCGACCGCCGACCGGATGCACCAGGAAGCGTGTCGGGAGATGGGAACGCAGGAGCTTCGCTCGGCGGATTACTGCTCGATGTGCGGCCAGCACTGGTGCAGCGTCCGGATCAACAAGGAAGTCTGCCAAGCCGTCGCGTCACAGGCAAAGAAGTGAGCACAGACGCAGGATGGATGCTACGTTCGCATCGAATCGAGCTCGATGAAGGCGACGGGCAGGAAGATAAAGACGGGCAGCCAGGCCCAGAGCTCGGGCATGACCCGGCCGGCGAAGATGATTTCCGTGGCGAGCATCTTGCAGACGAAGGTGGTGACGAAGCAGGCCGCCGTCAGGGCGAAGCTGATGATGATGGCGGACTTCATCGTTCTCGGGTCGCGGCAGACCAGCACGGGCAGGCTCACCATGAGCATCGTCAGATTGATAATATGGTCCGTGATGCGGAAGTGCTTCTGAGCGAGGATCTCGGCGACATCCTTGATCTTTGTCTCCTCGGCCGCCAGTACGGCCAATTGTCGCGAGCTCAGCAGTGCGTTATAGCCGACCTTTCGGCGAACGGCGATATCCTTCGGAAGAAGGTCACGCGCACGATATGAGGCCACCGAGGTGGGTTCATCAGCGGAGTCCGTGCTAATATAGATGCCGTTGGTGAGATTCCAGTTCCCGGTTCCTTCGTCATAGCTCGCGGAATCGGCGGAGATGCGTCCGGTGACTTCCCATACGCCCGGCCTGTCGGTGGGTTTTCGCGTGATGATGGTGGCGCCGTGGAACGTGGCGGTCTCCACGTCGTACTGCGGGGAACAGATGAGCGAGCCGTTCCCATCCGCCATGAACCAGACGGCGTAGGACTCCTGGCCGGGAATGTCGTCCTCGTCCCGCACGAGCTTGTCGCTGATCGACGGAATCAGCAACTCCTGGTCGGCGATGGACAATCCCGTGAGCAAAATGGCCAGGACGAGGATCGGCCCGATGATCCGCTTGGCGCTGACGCCGGAGGCAATCATCGCGACCAGCTCATTGGCCCGAACCATCTTGCCCAATGAGAAGGCGGCAGCGACAACGGTAATCACCCCGGCGATATCGCGGAAGTAGAGCGTGGTGTTGAGTGCGTAGAACGTGATGATGTTCTTGACGACGGCCCATGTGCCGAGTTCCGAATGCTCGGCGAATTCGTCCAGGTTCACGAACAGATCGATGATGATCCGCAGCCCGATGAGGACGCAGAACGCGATGATATACCCGATCAGAAAGTTCTTCGCGATGTATCGATCCAATCTCTTCATGGCTCTCTCTCACACGGGCCCCGCCGTCAGGCCCGCACCAGCCTCCGGTAGATCACGGCGGTCAGAAAGACGAGGAACGCGAGCCCGCCCCACATCACAAGGATTCCGGACGGGCCTTCGGCGCCGACGTTCTTCGTGATATTCTTGCCGCTGATGATCGCGATGATCAGCACGGCGCCGGGCAGACAACTCGCACCGAACGCACTGAGCAAATGACCGCCTCTCTGGATGACGCCCAGACCGATCCCGATCAGGATCATCGGAAGACAACCGATCCCGAAGACCAGCCGGGAGTTGATCTCGGCCCTGATATCCACCTGCGTATCGGTGACCTCCTTGACGAGGGCTCTCTGCTGCCTGGCCAGTATCGGCCCCGGCTTTGTCCCCAGGATGGATGCCACGCTATCGGGCGCAATGACATGAAGAATGGGCCCGCTGGTCAGGCGCTGTTTCATCTCCTCGGGCAAAACCAGGTTCTTGATAATGGGCCGCACGTGCAACTGCCCGGTCTCTTCGACCCGCGCGCTGTGCAGATCGAGACTCAACATAAGCTCCCTGCCGGCCTCCTCCACACGAATCTCGGCCTTCTCACACTGCAGTCTCCGAAGACGTTCGCCCGAGGCGCTGTCGTACTCCTCTACAAGGATGGGCGGCATCAGCGTGATGCACGTTTCCTCTTCCAGCACGCATCCGGCCGCAGAGAGCCGCACGGAGTGAGGATCGCCCTTGAGCTCATAGAAGCCGGCCTGCGAAGCGGCCCACTTCCGCCTGATATCCAGAGCGAGCATTTCCGTGGCCAATTGTGCATAGATCCCGTGGGCCATCCTGGCAATGGGATCGAACAGCATGAGATTCCCGCGGATCTGCTTCATCTCACGGATTCTCTTGAACTTGATGTCGTCGCCCAGCAGGGAGCCGAACTCGCGCTTGAACGACGCCGTGCCGATCTCGCCCCAGAGATCGTCCGCCTGGCCCATCTGCTTGGCACTGTAGGTCGTCAGGTGGACCTCGTTGAACTTGTCGTGGGGATCAAACTGCACCCGGGTGACTTCCGAAGTGATGATTCTCTTGACGCCCTCGGGCCCGGCCTGCACCACGACGATACCGAACAGGGTATCGGCCTTCAAATCCGCGTGGTCTGCATAGATCAGATACTGGTGTCTCCCGTCCGTCGGCGGACCGTAGAAGCCCCTGCGCTGAATGTTGCGAAAGAGGATCTGCTTGGCATCGGCTTTCAGAGACTTCTCGGCCAAGCGCACGAAGTAAGGCATGACATGGAAGCTGAGGAGCAGGTTCGCGATCGCCACCAGGATCGCGAGCACGAACCCGGGATAGACCAGCGTCGGAATGCCGATCCCGCTGGCCCGGCAGGCATCGAACTCGTTGTCACTGGCGAATCGCCCGTAGGTCAGCGCCGAGGCAAACAACGCGGCCATCGGCAGCACAAACGTCAGAGTAATCGGCATGAAGTAGAGGAGGATGTGCAATACCTGCTGCGGCCCGACGCCGTACTCCTGCACGGGCCGCAGGATCCCGCCCAGGCTCAGGATCAGCGTCAGCCCGACCGTGGCCAGGATGAACACCCGGAGCAACTCCCGGAATATGTACCTGTGCAGCGTAAAAACCATTTTCAGGGTCGCCTATACAAGAATCCATTCACGGCGTCGCCCGAGAATCCATCGATCGCCGGCATGTGGAGCTTTGCCGCACACGGCGGCTCATTGGTCCTCTTGTTTCATGGCGAGCTCCACCGGATCCAACCCCTTGATTCTATCGCCAAAGATCTCGTATGGATACTCCTCAAGGAGTTTCTTGCGATAGTCGTCCAGTGCCTTCTGCCTCTTCTGGCTCATGAGCGCCCACTTGACGCGGTCGGCAAGCTGGTCGGAATACTCCACCTCTTGGGGTGGGGTCTTCTCGATGACCTTGACGATGCGCCACTTGACGCCTTGGCCGTGGAACCCTTTCAGGGGGCCGAGGACCTGATTCGGATCGCCCTTTGACAGCTCGGGCCAGAAGAGCCCTTCGCCGCGAACGGATACGTTGCGCGGATCGACCTTCTGCAGAGAGTGCTCTTCCTTGAGCTTCTGGAAGTCCGCGCCCTCATCGAGCTTCCGCTTGATGCTCTCGGCCGTCGGCAAATCCTTGCACCAGATCTGATCCACCTTCAGGGTAGCGCCGCTCGCGAACTTCTCCTTGTTCTGCTCGAAGCAAGCCTTGATCTCCTCGACCGTCGGCTCCTCGATGCCCTTGGTCTTCTCCTCCTGGGCCTTGTAGAACACGCGTTGGTCTTCGAGCTTGCGGACTTCTTCTCGCAGTGTCTTGTCCCGGTGGTAGCCGCGAGCCCTCGCTTCGGCAACAAAGATGGGGGTCCGCAGCGCCTGATCCAGCAGCTTCTCGACTCCCTCCGGCGTGTTCAGGTCGGTCGGCCGCCGAGGTGGAACGATGTCGCCCAACACACGGAACCAATCCTTGACCGTGACACGCCCCCCCTTGTACGTCGCCAGCACGAGACCCTTTTCTTTTTCCGAAAGCTCCTCGCGGATCTGACTGTTCTTGATCCAGTACTCGCTCGCCCGGCGCGGCTCGGCGGGCCGTTCCAGGAGTCGCTGGTGGATCTTTGCCGTCTCCGCGAAGTTCTCCTCCACCTTCTTCATCTCAAACTTCTTGACGAGCTCGTTGTAGTATTGCTCCACGAGGCGCGAGGCAACGGCCCTTTGCAGGAGCATGGTTGCCCGTTCGCGAGTCAGTTTGGGGTTCGCCTTCATCGCCAGCTTCACCTGCGACTCATCAACCGACACCTTGCCGCCGAGCTGCTTCTGCAAGAGCATCCCCACAAGCTTCTGGTGCTCGAATTTCTCGACACTGGTGTGGATCATCTCATCGTTCTGCAAGCCACGCTTGCGGCCGTCCATAATCATCGCCTTGTCTGCAACCATCTGGCGAAGCGTTGCCTCAGCGGTCACCGGTTTGGCTTCGTCAAGAGGGGCTCCCTCGCGAGGTCGGATCTCCTGCACCAGCTTCTCACTCAGCTCGTCTTTCGTGATGACGTAGTCTCCGATCTTGGCGACCACGACTGTGGTCTTTTCCTCCACGACCGGTGCGACCGACTTATCGTTAGGGTCGTCCGCCTTCTTGTCCGACGCCTCCGAGGCCTGTGCCAACAATACCCCGCTCGTGCCCAGGATCAGAAGAACGCAGGACACAGACAGCAAGAGTGCAAATGGAACGGATGTAGGCTTGTTCATTCGGGCTCTCCTCGATTTCCGCATCGTTACTGCTTTCCAGCCGGAACCATTAGACCGAGCCATTGACGCGGGGGACGGCTCGTCTGGCGTAGAGAAATACATTGTCTGTGAACCCTTTGGAGATACACCACCATCCCGCCGTGAATCGATCAGTGAATCACCTTATTCAATGGATACGTGATGATCCCGGAAGCTCCCGCCCGCTTCAGGGCGGGGACCAAAGACCGCTCCACGTTATCATCGATGATCACCTCGATGGCCACATACTCCGAATCCGCCAGACTCGAGATCGTAGGGCTCTTCTCGGCCGGCAGGACGTTGAGGACGGAATCCAGGTCGGCCTTCCGGACGTTCATCTTCAGACCGACCTTGCTGCGCGCCTCGATCGCCGCCTGGAGCAGGATGGACAAATTCTCGATCTTCTCGCGCTTGAAGTCGTCCTGCCAGGCATCCTTATTCGCGATCAGACGTGTGGTGGAGACGATCACCGTATCGATGATCCGCAGGTTGTTCGCGCGCAATGACGTGCCCGTCTCCGTCAGTTCAACGATGGCATTGACGAGGCGAGCCTTGACCTCCGTAGCGCCCCAACTGAACTCGACCTTCACGTGGACGTTCTTGTCTTCGAAATAACGTTTCGTGACGCCGACGAGCTCGGTGGCGACGATGCCTCCTTCCAGGTCCTCGGGCCGGGTCACCGACGACTCGCTGGGCACGGCCAGCACCCACCGCGTCGGATTGCTGGTCGCCTTGCTGTAGGCAAGCTCGCAGACCTCCACGACGTCGCAGCCGTTCTCCATGATCCAGTCAAAGCCGGTGATACCGGCATCGAGGACGCCGTCGCCCACGTAGCGGCCCATCTCCTGGGCCCGCAGATAGACGGGCTGAATCTCGCCATCATCAATCGCAGGGAAGTAGCTGCGTCTGGAATCGGAGATATGCAGCCCGGCCTTGTCGAACAGCTCAATCGTCGCCCTCTGCAGGCTTCCCGCAGGAAGGCCGAGTTTTAGAATTCGTTCTGAAGTCACGTTCATTCCTTGGATTTCAAATCCACTCTCATTAGCAGGCCCCGCTCCCGTTACGGCTGGCCTTCTACTTCTTCGCCTTGGTCGCCTTCCTGCGCTTCGCGCGCGGCTTGGCTTTCCTGTGATTCAACTTCGGGGACTCGCTCTCCCGCCGCAGAAGAGCGTAGAATTCGTACGCGTCCTTGGCGGCGACCTGCCGAGTTAAAAACCCTTCTATGTCCTGCGCATCCGCATCCGTGTCAATGACCTCATTCTGCTTGAGATACTCGATCATCCCTCTCGTCAGGGGGATCGCATGGGCCTGCAGCGATGTCAGCATGCAGTAATTGACGACAAAACGACTGACCCCCTCGATCTTCTCGATCCCCTGCCTGGCGGGTCGTTTCCCCAGTTTCTTCAGGGCCTGGAGACTGATCTTGTGATGCTCGTCGAAGATCCCCCTCAGGGCGGCCGTGAGGGCGAAGGCCGTGGCCCGGCTGGAGGCCGTGTCCTCGCCCAACACATCCACGATCTCTTCGCTCTGGGAGACCCGGAGGTCGTTCCAATCCACGAAGGCCTCCGCGATCTCCTTGAGGGCCTTCTGGGCCGACGACTCACGCATATTCTCGCTGATGACCCCGCAGATTAATGCCTCCGCCGGATCGTCGAAGGGGGTCCTCTCCACCTTGGGATGTACGCGTTTCAACCCCCGAAACAGCTTTCGCAATCGTTGAGCATATTCCCTGCTATTCTTCATGGCCCTTCCAGACACCGCCGCAGATCGGCGACATCATATACCCAAAGCAAAAAGGCAGTCACACGTGAATCCGAAACGCGCCGCCGGTCGGCGAACAAACGGCTTCACTGGTGCGGCTCGGTTTCCTCGTGCTGATATTCACTTGCCGCCTGGTCTATCAATCGCATGGTCTCCAGCGTCTTGCGAAACTGCTCATCCTCATGAAAACGCAGCACCGGACAAAACTTGCTCTCGAGCGCATCCGCCAGATAGGACTGAATCTTCGCCCTGGCGTGCGTGATCGCGGCAAAAGTCCTGTCCCTTGCACCCTCAGCCGAGGCGAAGAGGCTCAGATACACATCCGCACCGCGCATGTCCGTTGTCACTTCCACCCGCGTGACACTGACGAAGCCCGTGATCCGCGGATCGCTCAAATGATGGGCGATGGCTTCGCTGACCACCTCTTTAATCACGCGGGCAACTTTTTCCTGCCTTCGGGTCGGCATCGGGGTCCTTCCTTCCGGGCGGCACGATCCACCCATCTCAGGATCCGAGGGTCCTGGCCACCTTGACGATCTCGTAGAAGTCGAGGACATCGTCGACCTTGATATCATCAAAGCCGGCCAGCTTGATGCCACACTCAAATCCTGCCTTGACCTCGCGCACGTCATCCTTGAAATGCTTGAGTGACTCGATCGCCACTTTGTCCCTGACGACGATGTTGTTTCGGATCAAGCGTGCCTTTGCGTTCTTGGCGGCCACACCGCTGCCGACGTAGCAGCCGGCCACCGTACCGATCCGGGAGACCTTGAAAGTGGCTCTGACCGTCGCGCGGCCGAGCGAACGCTCCTGTTCCTCGGGCTCGAGCAGACCGGCCATCGATTTCCGGAGGTCCTCCGTGATGCGGTAGATGATGTTGTACAGCCTGATATCCACGCCCTCGGCTTCGGCCACCCGCGCGGCGTGCTCATCGGCCACGACATTGAAGCCGATGATGATCGCATTGGAAGCCTCGGCGAGAAGGATGTCGCCTTCCGTGATGCCCCCCGGCATCGCCTGGAGGACATTCAGCCGCACCTCGCTCGTGCTCAACTCGGACAGGTACTTCTTCAGCACATCGACCGAGCCCTGCACGTCGGCGCGGATGATCAGGTTCAGTTCCTTGACGTTTCCGGCCTCGATCTGGCTGAACAGGTTGTCCATGGTAACCTGGGTTCGCTCCGCCAGCGACTTCTGACGCGCACGCAGCCTGCCTTCCTCGGCGGCGGCCTTCGCCCGGTTGATGTCATCCAGAACGTAGAGCCGGTCGCCCGCCTGGGGAACGTCATTGAGGCCGGCGATTTCCACCGGCATCGAGCTCGTGGCGACCTTGACCTTCTTGCCGTAGCTGTCCGTCATGGTCCGGACTCGGCCATACGTACTGCCCGCCAGGACCACGTCGCCCTTCGAGAGTCGCCCTTCCTTGATCAGAAGAGTCGCCACCGGACCCTTCTGGGGCGACATCTTCGCCTCCACGATCCATCCCATGGCCGGGATCATGTCGTCGGCTTTCAACTCCTGCAATTCGGCCACGTAATCCAGTGCTTCCAGCAGGTCATCGATTCCCTCGCCGGTCACGGCGCTGGTCTTGACCACTTCTGTCTGGCCGCCCCACTCCGTCGGCGCCAGGTCGTGCTCCGACAACTGCGCGTAAATCCGATTGATGTCGCAGCCCGGCAGGTCGATCTTATTCAGGGCGACCACAATCGCCACACCGGCCGCCTTGCTGTGCGCGATTGCCTCCACGGTCTGAGGCATAACGCCGTCGTCGGCCGCAACCGTCAGAACGACGATATCCGTCATATTCGCACCACGAGCCCGCATGGCTGTGAACGCCTCATGGCCGGGCGTGTCGAGGAAAGTCACCGTCTTGTCGTCCCAGCTTATCTGGGAGGCCCCGATGTGCTGGGTAATCCCACCCGCTTCACCGGCGGCGACCTTTGTCGATCGAATCCGGTCCAGCAGGCTTGTCTTGCCATGGTCCACGTGGCCCAGCATCGCCGCCACCACCGGCCGTCTCGTCAGATGCTCCCTCTCTCGTTCGTCGAACTCCTTGCGGATCTCCTCCTCCAGCAGGGCCTTCCGCTCAACGACCAGTTCCGTCTCGAACTCCAGGGCGACCAGTTCCGCCACGTCGTTGCTGATCGACTGGTTGGCCGTAGCCATAACGCCCTGCTGCATCAGCTTGGTGATGATATCCGTCGCCTTTACCGCCAGCGCAGCCGAGAGATCCTTCACCAGGATTGGCTCGCTGACAACGGCCTTCTTGGGCCTGGCCGGGGCGGCGGCCTCACGTTGCGACTTGGCGGCGATTCGGCGCGTCGGCCGCAGGCGCAGGCCCTCTCCGCCGGCAGCACTCAATCGAGCCTGCCTCTCCTCGATATCCCTCTGACGCCAATTCTTATGCACCTTGGTCTTCTTGGCGCCCTCGTCCGTTTCCTCCTTTCGCCGTCCATGCGTACGGTCCTTATGCCGCTGCTTCCCCCCCTTCTTGTCACCGACCGCCGACCCCGATGACTCATTATCCTTGCCCGTGTACATCAGGGGCTGGGTAACGGGTGCATCGTACCGGGGCTTGCCCCTGGGCCGCCGACGCTCCAGAGGCTCGGGTGCTTCCACACGGACCACCTGCGGTCCGCTCAACTTCGCCGGTCTGGGCTTTTCGAGCATCGGTCCGGCGGGCAGAACCACCTCGGGCTCCTTCGGCTTTTCCGGCTTCGGAGGCTCTTGCACCTCCACTTGGGGTTCCTCGGGCGGCAGCTCCTCCGGCGCCGCCACCACGGGCACCACCGGCTCCTGCTCGGCCACCGCGGCCTCCGTCTCCGGCACCTGCACCGGCGGCTGTTCTTCGAGAAGCTCCTCCTGCTGCACCATCGGCTCGGTCAGGGTCTCTTCCTCGTCCACCTCCATCACGGATACTTCGGTCTCTTCCCCAACCGACTCCGCGCCGGCCTGTGCCGCCTCCCGACGCCGGGGCTTGCGCTTGACCCGGACCTCCTTGAGATCGACCTTATCCGCCGTCTCTATGGTGGTGACGTTCTCTCCCTCGCTGAACCATTCCCGGATCGTGGCCGCCAATCCTGCGGAGATGGTCGCCATGTGGTTCTTGACGCCCAGTCCTTCATCCTGGCACTTCTTCACGATCGCTGAGCTCTTCACACCAAGCTCACGAGCCAATATGTAAACTCTTGTAGTAGCCAAGAAACCTCCACGTGTTACTCTTGTGCTTCCTCACCATGCATGGTGTCCACTGTCTTTGTCTGCTGTGTCAACTGCTTCTCCGCCTGCTTCTGGTCCGCTTCAGCCGTCAGGGCCTTGGCCTCCCGGTCCGCGGCCTCAACAAGCTTCTGGGCAAGATCCAACTCCAGTTTGAGCTCGCTGACCATCGGCTCGGGCCCGACATCATCAAGATCGAGAACGGAGATGATGCCCAGCGCGATGAGCTTGTCCACCAGAATATCATCGGCCCCGTCGACACTCTTGACACAGGTAGCCAGCCGCTCAATGCCCTGGTTGTACTCATCGGGCGTCAGGATATCGATATCCCAGCCCGTCAGTCGTGCGGCCAGCCGAACGTTCTGTCCGTGCTTGCCGATGGCCAGACTCAACTGGTCCTCTTCCACCACGACCGTGGCCCGCCCCAACTCGAAACACAGGGCAATCTCGCTGACCTTGGCCGGCATCAGGGCGTTCGCCACCAGGATCTGGGACGAATCATTCCACCGGACGATGTCAATCTTCTCACCGCCCAGCTCGTCAACGATATTCTTGATTCTGCTGCCGCGAACGCCGACACAAGCTCCCACCGGGTCGACCTTGTCATCGTACGAGGTCACGGCGACTTTGCTTCGATACCCCGCCTCCCGAGCCAGGGCCCGGATCTCGATGATCCCCTCGGCAATCTCGGGGACCTCCGACTCGAACAGCCGCCGGATGAAATCGGGGTGCGTTCGCGAGAGGATGATCTTGACCTGACTGGCCGTCTCTTTCACGTCGAGGATCAGGCAGCGGATCCGCTCGCCGGGACGGTGCGTCTGGCCCATGATCTGCTCGCCCTTCGGCATGAAGCCCTCCGTCCAGTGGTCCAGATTGATCACCAGCGTCCCGCCCTCGTATCGAACCACGGCGCCGCTGACGAGCTGGCCTTTCCGCTGTACGAACTCACTATAGATACTGTCTCTCTCGTCCGCCCGGATCTTCTGGATCATGACCTGCTTGGCCGTCTGGGCTGGAATCCGCCCCAGCCTCTTGATGTCGATCGGCTGGCTGTCCTTGAACGCGCTGACCTTGCCTGTGCTTCTATCGATTTGAACGAGGATCTCGCTTTCGGCATCACCGAAATGCTTGCGAACCGCCGAGACCATCGCCTCCTCCAAGTCGGCGAAGATCGACTCCTTGTCGATGTTCTTGTCTCGCGCTATGTTCTCTACAATTCTCAACAATTCCTGGTTCATGATCCTGTTCTCTCTCTACAACTGAGATCGCCGCTCAACAAAGGCACGCCGTGCGAGGATCACCGATTCGATCCTTCAACCCCGATTCCGCCCACCAAACGTCATCTCCAAAAGACCAACAAAAAAGTGGAAACCTACGCAGTTTCCACTTCAATAACGCCCGTGCCAGACTGAGGTTGTCATCTGCCCTTGCGTCTACATCAGTCGCCTCCGATAGCCGTCTGACCCTTCGACCTGGCCAAAAAGCCAAACCTCATCCTCAACCTCGCCGGCACTACGACATTGAAGCAGAAACATCGATTCCACAGCCGCTATCTGTGCGCAAACGCAGCGTCTCATGGGCTTTATATGCTCGCGCCGCTGCACTGTTCACACGTCCATTCGACAACCATTTCCTGCACCTTTCGGCCTGTGCTCATAGCTGTGGTAGCCATTAGCTCATTATCATCGAAGCTGTTATAATAATCGTCATACCTGCTGGTAGCAATAACTTTTTTGCAGATTTTGGCCTTTTTGCACCGGATCATCACAGACTTCCGCTGGGCCGAGACGGCGATACACCTCCGATAAAAAGCGGTTTTCATCTGCTGATAGCGTTTTCCGTACCCGCATGCCCGGCCGCAGGATCCTCACAGCAGGAATCCTTCAATTGCCCCAACGAGGCGGCGAGCCCAACATGTAGGGCCCGCCCGCATTGGCCCGCCAAGATGTTGGGGAGGGGCACGTCACATAGTAGGACTCCTCCACCGTTTGCGTTCGCCTTCAGCTTGTCAAACCGAGAGGTTCCGGCTATATTCTCTGCGGCAGACAGCGTTCATTGGATTTTCGAGGAGATGCAGATGAAACCGAAGCTGGTGGTTGTAGGTGCGGGCGGCCGGGTGGGTCGCCGGATCATCGCGCTGGCCGCCGAATCCGGCCGATTTGAGATCGCCGGGGCCGTGGAAAACGCAAATCACCCGGACATAGGCAAGGACGCAGGCCAACTCGCCGGAATCGAGCGCCTCAACGTCGCACTGGGCGAATCCTGGCCGGCCGGCGCGGAGATCGCTATTGACTTCTCGCTCCCCGAGGCGGCCGACAGCACGATCGGCAACTGCCTCGCGAACGGCGTTTCCCTGGTTATGGGAACGACGGGGTTGAGCCCCGGACAGCAGGAGGTAATACAGGCCGCGGCCAAGACCATCCCCATCGTCTACGCCACCAATATGAGCGTGGGGATGAACGTCCTGTTCGCCCTGGTGGGCAAGGCCGCGGCGATGCTCGGCGCCGAATACGACATCGAGATCATCGAGCAGCACCACCGATTCAAGAAGGACGCCCCGAGTGGCAGCGCCCTGACGCTCGCCCAGAGAATCTGCGATGCGACCGGCCGAACTTGCCCGGACAGCCTCATCCACGGCCGAAGCGGCAAAGAGGCCCTCCGTCAGAAGGGCGAAATCGGCATGCACGCCGTCCGCGCCGGCGACATCACCGGCATTCACTCGGTTGTCTACGGCACCTTGGGCGAAACCATCACCCTGAACCACACCGCCCACACCCGCGACACCTTCGTCCACGGCGCCCTCCGCGCCGCCGAATGGCTCATCGGCAAGCCCCCCGCCCTCTACGCCATGGCCGACGTCTTAGGCATCCAATAGAAGACCGCGCAACCGATGGTTCCAACCATGGGAGGACACCATGAACCGACACGCCGTTCTCTCTGTCACGTACGTTGTCGTCGCAGCCTGCCTGTGCTCTTCCTCAGTTCTGTGGGCGCAAGCCGGTGTCAGCATCCAACCCGTGGCCCTCGATGATGAGATGGCCACACGCTGGCCGGTGCTGAGACGATACGACCAGCAGCACGTGGCCAATATCGCGCTGCCGCTCGGCGGGATCGGGACGGGCACCGTGTCACTCGGCGGCCGAGGCGATCTGCGCGATTGGGAGATCATGAACCGACCGGCCATAGGATTCATACCGATGAGGGGTTCCTTCGGCCCGTTCTTCGCTGTGTTCGTGAAAGGGCCCGCAGAGCAAGCACAGGCCAGGGCCCTGGAAGGACCGATCGATATCTCAGCGTACGAGGCCAGCCACGGCAGCACGGTGGCGAACCACGGCCTGCCGCGATTTCGCCAGTGCAGGTTCGCAGCGGCCTACCCGCTCGGGCAGGTCAGACTGTACGATCAGGACATGCCGATCGACGTCACCCTTGAGGCGTTCAATCCGCTGGTGCCGGCCGCTCCGGAGACCAGTGGAATCCCGGTAGCCATTCTGCGGTACTCGCTGCGCAACAAGACGAACGAGACCCTCGAAGTCTCCGTCTGCGGGTCCCTGCCCAACTTCATCGGCATGGACGGCTCCGGCCGGACCAAAGACTGGAAGGGAGACCTCGTCGCCACCGGCGGCAAGGCCAACCGCAACCAGTACCGCCAGGGCGAGCACGTCCACGGCATCTTCATGCGCTCCGAAGGCGTCGCCGAACGGGCGGAACAATGGGGAACCATCGCCCTGACGACCACCGCGACGGAGGGCATAACGCATCGGAACTCCTGGATTCCCGGCGGTTGGGGCAGTTCCGCTCTCGATTTCTGGGACGACTTCAGCGCTGACGGCCGACTTGATGAGCGCGACGCCGTGAACGAGGATACGCCGATGGCTTCGCTGGCCGTCACGGTCGAGCTGCCGCCACGCGAGGCCGTGTCCGTGACCTTCATGATTACGTGGCACTTCCCCAACCGCACGACGTGGACCCCCAAGGGCAACGAGCAAGACCGAATCGGCAACTACTATGCGACTCTCTACAAGGATGCATGGGAGGTGGCCGAGAAAGTCGCCCCGCAACTCGACGAGCTGGAGAAAAAGACCATCCGGTTCGTGCAAGCGTTCTGCGACAGCGATCTGCCCGATCCCGTCAAGGAGGCCGCCCTGTTCAACATCAGCACGCTTCGGACCCAGACGTGCTTCCGCACCGAGGACGGGCGGTTCTATGGCTTCGAGGGTTGCAGCAACCGAGGGGGCTGCTGTCACGGCTCATGCACGCACGTCTGGAACTACGAGCAGGCCACGGCATTCCTGTTCGGCGAGCTGGCGATGAAGATGCGGGAGGTCGAATTCGCGCACGCCACGGATGAGGAGGGCATGATGTGCTTCCGCGTGAACCTGCCCTTAGAGCGCGCCCAGGAATTTCACAAGGCCGCCGCGGACGGCCAGATGGGCTGCATCATGAAGATGTACCGCGACTGGCAGCTCTCCGGCGATGACGAGATGCTCCGGACGCTGTGGCCGCACGTGAAGAAGACCGTCGAGTTCTGCTGGATCCCCGGCGGCTGGGACGCCGACAAGGACGGGGTGATGGACGGCTGCCAGCACAATACCATGGACGTCGAGTACTACGGCCCCAATCCACAGATGGGCATCTGGTATCTCGGCGCGCTGCGGGCGGCCGAGGAGATGGCCAAGCACCTCGACGACAAGGAATTCGCCTCGGCCTGTCGCGAGCTTTACTATAAGGGCCGCGGATGGATCGATACCCACCTGTTCAACGGCGAGTACTACGAACATGAGATCCGGCCGCCGAAGGACGAATCGCAAATCGCCGCGAGCTTGCTGGTCGGCATGGGCGCGAAGAACCCGACCAAGCCGGACTATCAGCTCGGCGCCGGCTGCCTCGTGGACCAGCTCGTCGGCCAGTTCATGGCGCACGTCTGCGGCCTGGGCTACCTCGTCGAGCGGGACCACGTCCGCACCACGCTGCGCAGCATCATGAAATACAACTACCGCGAGAATCTCTACGACCATTTCAACTGCATGCGCAGCTTCGCCCTGGGCGACGAAGCCGTGCTATTGATGGCCAGCTATCCCAAGGACCGGCCGAACAATCCCTTCCCCTACTTCAGCGAGGTGATGACGGGTTTCGAATACACCGCCGCCGTCGGCATGCTCTACGAAGGCCAGACGGACGACGGCCTCAGGTGCATCCGGAACATCCGCGACCGCTACGACGGCCGCAAGCGCAGCCCGTTCGACGAGGCCGAGTGCGGCCACCATTACGCCCGCGCCATGGCCAGTTGGGCCGCCGTCCTCGCCCTCACCGGCTTCCAGTACTCCGCCGTGGAAGGGTCGATGACCATCGCTCCCGAAACGGGCGAACATTTCTGGTCCAACGGCTACGCCTGGGGCACCTGCTCGATCGACCGCTCCGGCCGCAAAATGGAAGTCCAACTCGCCGTCCTGCACGGCGAACTGACCTTGTCCAGCTTCGCCCTCCGCAACTTCGGCGACACCCGCTTCAAGGAGCCATTGACAATCCGCGCCGGCGAACAGGCAACATTCGCCGTAGGCCGCTGACCGCAGCCGCAACCCGGCCCCTGTCTCTGGCATTAACATCCGCTCCTTTGGCAATCTGAGGGAAAAGATATAAGGGGGCAGGAAGGCGTTACGGGGTGAGGGGAAGAGACGTGGATGTAGAACAACAAACATGATTGCGGTGGCAAAGGACGTGCGCACTACCGAACGGTTTGCGTAAGCCAGCGCCGAAGGAGCGCCAGCGGAACCGGCTAGCGCTCCATGCGATGGTTGGCACATGGCTATGATGCCCTGCCGCAGTTGCGGACAGCCTCCTTTACCGCAGGGATGGAGGGGGGCACAACACTCAGGGAAGAGATGCCACACTCAACCAGTCTGGAGGTAGCTTCGGTTCGACCTGCCAATTCCCCGCAGACCGATAGGGGCACACCGGGGACATCATCATGGACCATGCTTATCAGACGAAAAATGACGTCGTGGGTGTCATCGAAATAGAAATCAACAGCTGCATTCTCTCGGTCAGCCGCAAATGAGTACTGTGTGAGGTCATTCGTGCCGAAACTCAGGAAATCTGAATGCTTCAGGATCTCAGCAGCGGCGAGCGCCGCTGCCGGGGTCTCAATCATGGTGCCAAGTCTCGGCAGGCCCGAAGCCTTGGCTCTTGCTGCTGCGTCCCTCAGCGCTTCCTTTACGGTGCGCATGTCGTGCGCCAGCGTGACCATTGGCACGAGAATATGCAGATCATGATCTGATGAAAGCCGGACCAATGCGTCAAGCTGCGTGTGCAGAAGGTCTGGGTACTCCAAAAGGAAACGGATGCCCCGCTGTCCCAATGAGGGATTGCTCTCTCGTGGCATTTCAAGAAAGGGGAGCGGCTTGTCCGCTCCAACGTCGAGTAATCGGACATAAACGGGCAGACCTTTGGCCGGCTGCAATGTGTTCTGCATTTCTTCAAGCAGTTCGGCCATAGTAGGGGGCCTCTGACGCCCCAGGTATGTCTGTTCGAGACGATAGAGACCCACCCCATCAGCACCGTTGTCGACCGCGACCTGCGTGTCTTCGCCGTCCCCCACGTTCGCAAGAACGGCGATTGGCTTGCCACTCGCTGTCACAGCTGGCTCACGCGCGCGGGCGTGGGCCCGCGCGGTTGTCTGCTCCCGCTGCTTTCCCTTTGCGCGGAACGCCTCCCTCTCCTTCTCGGTCGGGTTGATGGTGGCTTGGCTCTCATCCGCATCGACAATGGCAAATGAGCCTTCGGACACTGTGTCCAGGAGGTCTGGGAGCCCAGCCACACACGGGAGCCCTATTTCTCGAGCGAAGAGCGCAGCATGAGAGCCCTTGCCACCGACTTCCAGCAAAGCAGCGGCAGCCGTATTCCGTGCGAGGAACACCGTGTCCGACGGCAACAAGCGGTTTGCCACGAGCACACTTCCACGGGGGATGTCCGCCAAGGCATGCGCATGGACGCCGGACAGCGCAGAGACGAGCCGTCGTGACAAGTCCCGCATGTCATCGCCCTTCTGTTTCGCCACCTCAGCCTCCATGGATCGGAACCGACGTTCCCAGCGTCGGAACACCGTCTTGACCGAGCTCCCCGCACTGACCAACTCCTCTCCGATCTCCTTCTCCATTTCAGTCCTCAGGCTCGGGTCTTGCACCATGGCCAAGTGTGCATGGAACACACCCGACAGCTGCGCATCTATCTCCTTCTCCACGCGGCTCGCTAACACACTCAGGTCGTCGGAGATCCTCACAAGAGCCCGATCCAGGCGTTTCAGTTCTTCTTCAACCTGGAGCTCGTCGATATCGTAAAACTCATCAAAGCGCGTTAGGACATCGCGGTATATGAACACCTGGCCTTCGCCCCAACCGGAGGAAAGCGTCTTGCCTCGAAGGGTTCTGCTTGGATTGTCTTCAGTCATCATCGTCTTTCTTGTGCCAACGCCCAGGCTCAACGGACGCGGGAAGCCGGACGCGAAGCGGCCATCTGTACGCGTTCCGCTGGAGCCTGTTGTTCGGGACTCATTGTCCCCTCTTCAATCCCTCAACCAGCGACTTGTACTTCTCGTGAATCATCTTCCTGTCGAACTCCCAGAACTCCGCCAGCATGGCTTGGTCTTCATCTTTGGTGAAGTACGCTCTGGATGCCGGGAAGAACACTTTGTCCTCCTTCGCAATATGCTTCGGATAGAAGTCCACAAGAGTGTGGAGCTTGTCGGCGATCTCGGTCAACGCCGCCGCGTCACCGTTCCGGTAGCGTGAGTTGGCGTCAACAAGGGCTTTGGTTGTCTGCCGCCCAAACACGTGCTCCTCGACCAGCTCGTTCATGACGCGCCTGTCCTCGGCGGACAGCGCGCGCATGTCCAGTTCGGGAAAGAGGATGTCTTCCTCCTTTCCGTGGTGCGTGCGGTCGGCGTAGATGCGGATGAAATCAACGGTCGCGTCCACGAAAAGAGGATCGACCGCGCCTGTGGATTCAATCTGCTGGAGAGCGTCCGTGACGAGTGCGAGCATGCGCTCTATGAGACGGTGCTCCATCATGAGTGGACCCCGTGCTTGCATGTCTGAATTCTCCTTTCTTGTGTTCCCGAACTACTGATTATATGGTTTCCGTATAACACCCATGGTCGCTCACGGTTCAAAGCAAGTCTGCCGGGCTGCGAACCCCGGCGGGCCCCCGATTCAAGACCTGTACGTAAATCATCGTTGTCTGAATGTCTATGTGGCCGAGCAGTTCCTGGACAGTGCGCAGGTCGTAAGCTTTGGCGCCCCCTGCGATGGAGTGGTCTGCGCTGCGTGTCGTGGCAGATGACCGCTCCTGGGATAGGTTGCTGCCTCAGTCTTCGTGAGTCGGCCCTCCAGCATTCGGGCCCGGCGAACAGCCCAGACGGCCCTGGCCGCCCAGATATTCAGGGCAACATCGACCCAGATTCCGTCCCTGTCAGCATCATGCAGGCCCAACAGGGCCGCATAAGATCTCCCAGAGAAGCCATCAATCAATAGTCCACTTTAGCCATGCTATGCTGAGAGAAGCGGATTTCAAGAAAAAAATGACGTCGCACGGTGAAATACTGCAACAGACGCCTACTTTGCGGCGTCGGCTGCGCTTCGGCCAGCATCATAAGTGTCTGCGTGGCAACTGGTAATCTTTTATTGACAAATACTTGCAAACGCCCTTGAGAGACTGCCAGTGCCCAGGTCAGGGCTGGGCGTCAGCCTTCCTGCACGACCTTGAGGCCCATGAGGTGGCCGAGGTGGCGGATGCTCTGGGTGTGATCGCCGTAATAGGCGACGCGGTGCAGAGAGGCGTAGTAGTCCTTCGCGCTGGCGCCGAGCGCGCCGCCGCCCCAGTTGGCCAACAGCTTCTCGGCGTCGTCCACTTCGGCCACGAGTTCCGTCCGGCAGCCTCGTTCTTCACCGCTGGGGACCTTCGGGACTTCGATGATCGTGCCGGTGAACAGCAGCAGGGTGTCGAGGTGGACCAATTTGGTGAAGGTGACCTTCTGCCCGATGCGATAATGGACCTCGGTCACCGCGCCGCCGCGAACCTCGGCGTGCCGGCGGAGCAGATAAGGCGCCTTCGGGCTGGTGGGGCCCTCCATTCTCAGCGGGGCCGAGCAGTGGGACAGATGAAAGGCGTTCTTCGCCGTGTCCACGCCGCCGGCGTTGCCGAGAAAGCCGGCCCGGTTGAGCGCGTACTGCATGATCAGCATGGTCAGCAGGCAGTCCATATCTCCGTCGCAGGCCGCGGGGATGCCGCGGTCGTTCAAGCGCGAAAAGCCTAAGCAGGGGAAACCTCGCGGCAGCCAGCCCATGCAGGTACCAACGCACAGACCATCAATGCGATTCTCGGCGATGAGCTGGTCCAGGGTCAGGCTGGCCCGCGCAGCCTTGAGGACGTCTTCGCGGTTTGGCTCGACGATACCCTCTGCCTCGTCAAGCCATTGCTTGGCCCTTGCCTCGGCGGCGCGCTCGTCCACGTTGGCCATGACTTCGTCGTACCGCCCATCGGCGATGGCCACCATTTCCACGCCGAGCCGCTGTTTCACTTGCTCGGGCGTGTAAGCCTCGGGCGTGCCCTTGAATGGCGGGGAGGCCAATACCCGGCTCCGCCGCAACAGCGGGACGACCCTGAGTAACGACGCGGCTCGTTCCAGCTCGCCGTAGTCGCTGCTGTTGAACAGAGTGATGCGGTGTCCCTCCTCGCGCCACGGATTCACCAGACACCAGTCGTGCCCACTAATGATCGGCATATGAAAGACGGCCACCGGCCGTTCCTGTTTGAAGACGGCGGGCATCACCGCGTTGTCACTATTGAAGTTGCTCAGGCCGAAGATGTCGGCGCTGATTGCCAGTACGGGGGCATCGGGACCGGCCTTGTCCAGCAACTGGGCGGTCTGTTCGGCGGTGCTCACCCGGCTGATGACGAACTCCACGTTGCCCAGGTTCTTCTCCGCTTCGGTGAGGCGCTTCATGATGGGCGCGAGATCCGCTTCGGAAAGGCCCCAGCTTCGGCCCGCCGGTTCGCCGGCAATGACCACGCAGATTCGGACCTTGGCGTCTCGCGCCGGAGGCGGGCTCGACGGGCCGCTCGCCGCCGCCCAGTGACCTGTTGCCAGCGCGATCCCACCGATGGCGCCCGCTCCGATAAGCTGTCGTCGAGTGCAATGCGTACACATGAGTCGTCACTCCCTATGCGTCAATGTCTGACCGCCGTCCATCCACAATCCAACGACTGATCGCAGACTTGATCTTCAGCGACACACGGGATTATATGCGTATCGCCCCGGCAATTCCAGTGACGTCATGAAGAAGACGTCACAGGGAGTATGCGGTGACGATTTGCAGGCTCTTGCCCCAATCGTCCTGTCTACGGTTCTGCCGTCGGTCCGGCCTGTTGGCATCCTGTGTATGAAGATGCGTGAAAATGCGGCGGGTTCCTGGATTCCCGCCTTCGCGGGAATGACATACCGTAGAGTCGTTCGTGACGCGGTGTCAGGGGGCGTAGTCGCGGCCTTTGAGGCCGTGGAGGGTCAGGTTGGCGTCGGGCAGCTCGTCGCGGGCCGGTCGGATCTGCTCGGCCTTCAGGAAGAGCACATGGCCGTCGGCGAAGAGGAAGTCGCGGCAGCCTTGCCAGTTCCACCAGCCGTTCTCCTCTTCCACCGGGTAGTGGTTGCTGAACCATTCGCCCAAGAGGATCTTGGCGGCTGGGAAGGACACGTCGGAGACGCGTTGCGCGATCGATGGCTGGGGATTCGAGTACAGATCAGTCGTCTGGCTCATCGTATCGATCTGCTCGGGGCTGTGGTAGAACGCCATGGAGTAAGCGTAGCTGGTCGATTCGAATCGCGCCGGGTCGGTACGGTCGGCCGGACAGAGCAGGACCGACGGCGTGTTCACGTCGATCCTCGTGCTCAGGTATGGCTCGACCCAGCGCCGCCAGCCCCGGCCCATCCACAGCCAATAGGGAGGCTGCGTTGAGACGGGGTCCTGGGCACACGGGTACATGGCGTCATGGTCGCCCGTGTACAAATCGACGGCCAGCGCGACCTGCTTGAGGTTGTGCGAACAGGCCACACGCAGCGCTTTGGATTTCGCCTTGCGCAGCGACGGCACGAGGACCGAGAGCAGCAGCGAGACGATCGCAATCACGACGAGCAATTCGATGAGGGTGAAACCCCGCGAAGCACGTTTCACAAATCGCGAGGCCAAGAGATTGCCGCGCTGCGCTCGCAATGACATATGTCTCGAAGACTGTGGCATCCTTGCCCCCAATTCGAAACGATGGAAGCGTTACTCCACGGTGACGCTCTTGGCCAAATTGCGCGGCTTGTCGACGTCGTGGCCGCGCAGCACGGCGGCATGATACGCCAACAACTGCAACGGCACGACCGTGAGCATCGGCTGGAAAAACTCCGGCGCCTCGGGAATCGTGATCAGATGGTCGGCGCGCTCGCAGATTTCTTCGTTGCCCTCGGTGGCCACGACGATGACCTTGCCGCCGCGTGCTCGGACCTCCTCGATGTTGCCGATGATCTTGTCGTACTGCGGCCCGGCCGTCGCGATAAAGACGGCCGGCATGCCGTCGGCGATCAGAGCAATCGGGCCGTGCTTCATCTCCGCGGCGGGCAGGCCCTCGGCGTGAATATAGCTGATTTCCTTGAGCTTTAGAGCGCCTTCGAGCGCGACCGGGTAGTTGAATCCCCGGCCGAGAAACAGCCAGTTCTCCTTCTCGATATTGGCGGCGGCGATCTCGCAGATGTGTTCCGATTGGTCCAGGATCGTGCTGATCTTCTCCGGGATGCGGGCCAGTTCGTCGATGTACCGGGCGGCCTCGTCACTGCTGACGTGCCGCCTGCGGCCCAGCTCCAGCGCGAGCATGCTCAGCACCGCCACCTGCGCGGTGAAGGCCTTGGTGCTGGCGACGCCGATCTCCGGCCCGGCGTGCAGGTAGATCCCCGCATCCGTCGCCCGGGCAATGGAGGAGCCGACGACGTTGACGACGCCCAGGACGGTGGCGCCGCGCTCCCTGGCCTGCTCCACAGCCGCGAGCGTATCGGCGGTCTCGCCGGACTGGCTGATCGCGATCACGATAGTCCCGTCGCCGACGATCGGATTGCGATAGCGAAACTCGCTGGCGTACTCCGTCTCCACGGGGACTCTCGCCAGATGTTCGAGGAGGAACTCGCCGACCAGGCCGGCGTGGAACGCCGTACCGCAGGCCGTAATGATGATGTTCCGCGAACGGGTCAACTCCCGCAGATGCTCCGAAACGCCCCCGAGACGGATCTTCCCGCATTGCCGGTCGATCCGCCCGCCCATGCAGGTGCTGAGCGATTCCGGCTGCTCGAAGATCTCCTTGAGCATATGATGCTCGAACCCGCCCAGCTCGATCTGGTCGAGCGAGAACTCGATCTGCTTGAGGTCCTTCGCCACGACGATGTTGTCGATGGTCTTAGTGTGGAAACCGTCGGGCTGAACGATCACCATCTCATTGTCGGACAGGTAGATGGCGCGGGTCGTATGCTCGACGATGGCCGCCGCGTCGGAGGCCAGGATGTACTCGCTGCTTCCCACGCCGAGAATCAGCGGGCTGCCCCGCTTGGCCCCGATGAGCGTGCCGGGAATGTCCGAGCAGAGGATGGCCACGCCGAACGTTCCGTGGAGCTTGCGCAGGGCCTGCTGGACCGCCCATTCGAAGCTGTCCTGCCCTTCGCGCCGGTCTGAGTCACCGCCGTTGTCATAGAGGTAACCGATCAGGTTGGCGATGACTTCAGTGTCGGTCTCGCTGGTGAACGCGACGCCTTCACCTCGGAGCCACGTCTTCAGCGTGCTGTAATTCTCGATGATCCCGTTGTGGACGACGGCGATCTTGCCCGTGTAGTCCAGGTGCGGGTGGGCGTTGATCGTGTTCGGCTCGCCGTGCGTCGCCCAGCGGGTATGGCCGATGCCGAGCGTATCCGTGCCCGCCGGCGCGTCCAGGATCTGCTCGAGCGCGCCGATCCTGCCGCTGGTCTTCTTCACACGGAGCGCGCCGCTGCTCAGGAGCGCGACCCCCGCCGAATCATACCCCCGATATTCCAGGCGCTTGAGTCCCTCGATGAGGATGGGCTGCGCCGCCTTCTTTCCCAGATAAGCTACAATGCCACACATCGGTGCCTTCCTGCTATGCGTACGCTGGTACCCTTGAATCGTCATTCACAGGCCGGAACTCTACTGAAAAACAGGGGCCGGCCCCCCCACGCGGCTGCTGAAGTGGCCGGCATTATAGGTCGGCGCGGCAACTTCGGCAAAACATTTCTCCTTAACCTTCGTATCACGTATTCTCATTTGACGACAGAAGTATCGAAAGAGTAGATTCTCGGCATGGTCGTGGTAATTGACTACAACGTGGGCAACGTCAAGAGCGTGTGCAACGCCTTTCGGCACATCGGCTGCGAGGCCGAGTTGAGCCGGGACCCGGCGAAGATCGGGCGGGCGTCGGGGTTGGTCCTGCCGGGCGTGGCGGCGTTCGGCTACGCCATGGAGGCGCTGGGCGATGCGGCCGAGCCGGTCAAGCAGGCCGTCGCGGCGGGCAAACCGATCCTCGGCATCTGCGTGGGGCACCAGTTGCTTTTCGATCAGAGTCTCGAGTACGGTCCGCATAAAGGGCTCGGCTTGGTCCGGGGCAACGTCGTTCCCATCCCGCCGGAGCAGACGATTCCCCATATGGGGTGGAACCTGGTCGAATTCCCTGAGGATATGGATATGGAGTTGTTCTCGGGCCTGGGGTCCGCGAAGCATTTCTACTTCGCTCACTCGTATCAAGCTGAGGTCAGCGATGAACAGGCACACATAGCGTACACGGATTACGGCTCGCCGCTCACCGCCGCAGTGCAGAAGGGCAACATCTTCGGCGTGCAATTCCACCCGGAGAAGAGCGGAAAGCAGGGACTTCGGTTGCTGCACAACTTCTACGATCTCTGCAATCGGAAGGCCTCATGCTGACGAAACGAATCATCCCCTGCCTCGACGTCAAGGACAACCGCGTCGTCAAAGGCGTGAACTTCCTGAACCTGCGCGACGCCGGCGATCCCGTCGAGTTGGGGGCCAAGTACAGCGACACCGGCGCCGACGAGCTGGTCTTCCTCGATATCACGGCCACGATCCGCTCCCGCAAGACGATCGTGGACATGGTCGAGCGCGTCGCGGAAAACGTCTTCATTCCGTTCACGGTCGGCGGCGGCGTTCAGAGTGTCGCGCAGATCGATGAGCTGCTGCGCAGCGGCGCCGAGAAAGTCTCGGTCAATACCGCTGCGGTCCAGAACGCCGACCTGATCGCGGAAGCCGCGCAGCGGTTCGGCAACCAATGCGTGGTCCTCGCGATCGACGCCCGGCGGTCCAAAACTCGCCCCGGGCACTGGCAGGTCTGTGTCAAAGCGGGTTCGGAGCCGACGGATATCGACGTGGTCGAATGGGCCAGGCGAGGCGAGCAGCTCGGCGCGGGCGAGATCCTCCTGACCAGCATGGACGCCGACGGCACGTTAGCCGGCTACGACAACGAACTGAACCGAGCCGTCTCCGACGCAGTGAACATTCCGGTCATCGCCTCCGGCGGCGCCGGCAATCTCGATCACCTCTACGACGCCGTGGTCGAAGGCGGCGCCGACGCCGTGCTCATGGCCTCCATCACGCACTTCGGCAACTATACCATCACCGAGATCAAGGAACACCTCCGCGACCGCGGCCTGCCCATGAACCTGTGACCCCGGCGATGCACTACTGCGGCTCTTTCATCTCCAATTGGAAGCGGTGCACCTGGTCGTAGTCTTTGCCCATGGCCACCCGGACGTGCCCCGTGTCGAGGCCATAGACAATGGACCACACGGTGGAGTCCTGCTTGACCTTCTCCAGCAGGCCCATCGGCTCGTCCCGGGCAAGGGCGCCCTGTGACGCGATGAGCACCTCGGCAGCCTTGTTGTACCGCCAGCAATCGGGCTGGATTTCCTCGGAGAACAGATAGTTGGTGGAGACCTGCCAGGGATTGTCGTCCCGGACGATGCTGATCCCACCATCGAGGTATTCCACGATAGCAGAGTCCCCGGCCACGTCGGCAACGTGAAAATGCACGGGCGTTCCGACGAACTCGACGTTGTACTGCCGGATCAGAGTCAGCGCTTCGTTGACATCCTTGGCGTGATCGAGCACGAGACGGATGATCTGACTGTTGAGCAGGGTCGGCTTGTTGGGGTCCTTCGGGGTATTGCGGCGCGGCACGGCGTTCTGGGCGATCGCCACACCACATTCGTTCATCCCATCGATCGCGGCGTACGGCGCCCCCAGGAGCGCAAAACGCTCGGACCATGGGATGTTCTGCCGCCCTTCCAACCCAAGGTAGTAGAGATCGACCATGGAGACGGAGGCATAACCGCCGGGCGGGTTCGCAAACAGCAGAAGTGACGCACGGTGCTGCCAATCAAAGTTGCGGCCGAAGACGACACCATCCTCCGCTTCCGCGGCGGCGAAGCTCGTGCAGGCGTCCGGATTCACCGCCTCGTAGATCTTACGATACGGGCCCCACTCGATGCCCTCTTCCGCGAACAGGTCGAAGAAGTAGGTCCCCTTGTAGTGCATCACGTACAGCGGGAAGTCGTCCACTTTCTCCAGCGTCGCCAGCGTGCGCACCGGGTTGTACAGCAGTGCGGCCAAGGCCAGCACGACCAGGACCAGCAGAACCACCAGGACCCTGAGCACTCTTCTCAGACATCGGTGTCGCTTGCCGCCGCCCGGCGCGGTCTCGCGTGTGGCTTCCGTAGAATCTGACATCAGCTACTTGCCCCCAGGTCTTAGTGACAGTTCCCATGTCCTGATTCACTTTGCTGACTCAATCCACAACTCGATTCTACTGTAACGTCAACGGCTGCGACAAGCCTCTTCGTGGCGGAACAACTCACAGGTCCAGCCACTGGCAGGAGAAGCCCCAGGGGCCGTTGTAGTTGAGGACCTTCAGGACGAGCTGGTTCTTGCCCTTCTTGAAGGTCACGTCGACATTATCGTGGTACGAGATAATGCGACCGATCGCCACTCGGGGGCTGTCGCATGCAACCCCCGGCATCCCTTTGGAGAACGTCGTCGTGTCGCCTGTCTCGGGCCATGTCAATGGCGGCATTACGGCAGATTCTCGTCAACCACGGGCCGAACCGGTCCGGACGTCGCGGCCCGTGCATCTTCTCACAAGCCGTGGCAAAAGCCTGCTGGGCCGCGTCCTCCGCCAAACCGCGATCCAGGAGCACCGAATAGGCCACCCACACCATCACGGCGTAGTACCGTTCATACAGCCCGGCCATCGCTTCTGCGTCGCCGTCGCAGGCCGCCTCTACGGTCTGTCTCTCACTGTCCGGTTGCGGTTCCAATTGACCTCGTCTGCCATCGGCTCACTGATCAGTGTCCACCACATAGACGCCGCTTCGAGCCCAGAAGTGTGCGAAAAAAGTCCGGGATTTCGGCCTACCTCGCACCGTGCGCGAGCCGACCTTCAAACCATGATTGGACATCGTGCGAAGAACCACGGCAACCGATCACAGCGGCCGGTGGAGAAAGCCGACGGTCGATTCCATGATGCGGGCCTGGAACGCCTCCTGCTGGGTGTCGAGACTCTGGCTCTGCAGGTCGTCGAGGTTGGCCCGGCAGAAACGGCACCCGAGGACGTTCAGATGGAATTCCACATACTGGCGCCAGTCGGGCTCCAGCGTCCCGAGCATGTACGCACCGATCGTGTTTCGCTTGGGGCAACTGAGGCGGTGATATTCCCAGAGATCTGTCAGGAGGTTCTCGAACTCCTGCGAGGACGGGTCCATGGACAGCTTGTGCCGTGTGACGTGCTCGCGGATGTGTTTGAGGTTTCGATGCTTGATCAGCGCCACGGCCTTCTCGTCCAGGCCCAGCATCCGTGCGACATCCTTATTGGCGAGCTGGCAGTAAAACAGCGACTCGATGACCTCAAGGTCGCGAAACCTGAGGGATCGCTTCATGCCGTCGACCAGCTCGGACAGGGCCTCGGCCAAGGCGACCTTCTGCCTGTCGTACTGCTCGTCGGCCCGAGCGTACCAACTCGCGGTCTGGGCCGGGCTTTGCACAACGTCGAGAGGATCGGACGCCCTCTCGTCCGAGTCGGTGTCGTAGGCATCCTGGATCAGACAGACGCGACGGGCCCCGGCGCTGCGGTAGCTGTCGATGATCTTACGGCGAACCAATGCGAAGAGGTAGGTCTCCAGCCCACAGTCACCACGATACCGGGCGATGCTTCTGAGGAAGGCGATGAACGTCTCCTGGACCACGTCCTCCGCGTCGGCGGACTGCGGGAGCTTGGCCCGGGTAAAGCGCAAGAGCCTGCCCCGGTACCGATTCACAAAATCCGCCCAGACCCGCTCGTCCCCCTGCCGAATCCGGTCCAGGAAGTACTGTTCTCCCTTCGTAACGGCCATGGTCCCTTCCGCGAAGCGGCACAGGTCCCATGAGTCCGATAGGTCCCATGGGATCCATGGGACGGATAAGACGAATAGGACCTATCACTTGCCCGAAGCCTGCTTCACTGCACAATCATGAGGACCGAGATGATCGCGATAATCGCCAGGACGATCCCTGCGATCCTCAACGACCATTCATAATACCCCATCGTGGCCATGTTGAGGAAGAAGTAAATCGCGCCGATCAGCACGAGCACTCCGATGACGGAAAGCCCCATGCGGGCCCAGCTCATCCTGGTGCTCTGGGCAGCCCGGCTCATGCGCGCATCCAGCCACTTCAATTTCTCGGGCGACGCGTCGATCAGCAGGGCGTGTCGCCAGAACCGGCCCGAGACGCCGTCAAAGCTCTGTAAGAACAGGTCCACAATGAACCCTCCATCCTCCACCTCCCGTGGGCCTACCGTTAGAGCCTTTTCCACTCCGGGGAGGATCCATTTCTTGCCAATTCTCTGCTGGAGCTTGGTCGCAGCATCCTGGAGGGCCTCGTTTCTGGCCTCAACCGGGCTCGTGCAGGTCGTCCATGATCGCGCCAAGATGAACTGCTCCAGCGGCCTGCTATTGGCAAAGCTGGAGAAGTCTTCCATCCAGGGCTTGTCAATGAAGCTTTGCCTGACCGTCGTCTCCCAATCTCCGTGGCGGGCGCTGGCCGAAACGGTAGCCTGGATCTGCTGACCCGAAGACTCGTTCGAACCGGCCACGTGATCGGATCGAAGCGCGATGCCGATCTCATTGGCGTCGAGGTTTCGCGATCCGAACAGAACGGAACAAGGAACATCGGGGAGCGCCTCGGCTATGGCACGCTTGAATGGCCCGGCGAGTGCCCCATCATTTTCGTCCTGAAAGAGGAGAATCTTGGTGGCCGTGTTCATATCGGCGATCACTCGTTCAAGTGGCCTGCGCATGCGCTGGCCCAACGCCCGAACGGCCGCCAGCTTGGAGGGATAGACATCGGCTTCGTATTCGTTCTCCACGCCTTCCGACCAGATCGGGGACAGGGCCGGAACAGGTGCGGGCAGCACCGGGGCAGGTGAAGTCACCTGCTTGAGCCCCGAAGACATCTTCGAGACCTCCAGATGCACCGCTTCGAGATCGTCTCTGACGATCGAGAGCCCGGATCCGGTGTCTGTCGAGCGCCGCATCTGGAGAACCGAGGACGACTCCTCCCCACGACGGTGCGAGACGGGAAGAGCCAAGAACAAGCCCACCAAAGCCATGACCACCAGAGCGACCACCAGTGCGGCGCCGGCCTTCGGCGCCTTGGTCAATACAATGATCAGGAGAACGAAGAGGAAACTGGCCGGCACGACGAGCAGTGGGATGGCCTCCGCGGAACCCGCGCCTGCCATCGCAAGCCGGTACAGGAGGATGGGAGCCGCGAGAATCACGCCTCCTACCACCCACGCGCCTGCCTTGGGGACCTTGTTGATCAGAACGATCAGCAAAACAAAGAGGAATGCCAGCGGCACAATGATCATCGGCAGCATCTGCGCGGTAATCGCCATAATCATGAGGTCACCCCCTGTTGATTGGGCATCGGCGCGAAAACGGGCGTCCGTCGGCGCACCGGCCACGACAACACCAGGACAGACAAGAGAATGATGATCCCGGCAAAGATGGCCTCTTGCTGGCTGAAGGCACTGAACAGCTCATCCAGCGCCGGCCCGACCTGATTCTGCTTGAATAGATCGACGACGGTCTGGACCTGCGCAACCGACATCGCCTCACGGCAGAACAGTTGGATGGCCCAGAGAAAACCGCCCAGACCAAGAAGGGCCCGGATCAGGTGCATGGGCCCGGATCTTCGCCGGCCGATCATGACCAGGATCGCCGCGAGAAACAGCAGGACAACGAGTAACATTCTGCCCACCTGTTCGACGATGCCCGGCCATCCGGAACCGAGGAGATCCTCAATCTCGCGGACCGGATCAGCCTGCGGCCACGCCGCCGCGGCCACTGTCGCCAGATGCAACCCGACCCCCAAACCAAGCAAGAGAGCCGCCAGGGCGAGGATGTGCCCAACAGCCGCGAACAGCCCGCCAATAGGATCCCATATCCCATAGACCGACCCCGTACTGGCGTATGAAGGCCACGAAGGCGGCTGAGAAACCGCAGGTTGCGGCGGTGCCTCGGGTGCCGCTTGAACGGGTTCGGCCATGCCGGGCGTCGGAGGCGGCGGTGGCACTGCGACTGCGGCGGCCGCTCCGGCCTGTGGTGAGGCGGGCCGCGCCTCGCCGGAGTCACACCAGACCGCCAGCGGCAACTCGTTGCTGTCCGTGAAACTCCCGACGGCAATCAGAATGATGTCGATAAGCTGGCCGACCCCGAAGAGGCCCCAGGTGAACAGCCAGAGAATCCCGGTTCCGATCTTGCCCACATAGAACCGCTGCAGACCGCAGAGGCCGAACATCGGACCGATGAGGGCCAGGAGCAGCGCCGTGAGACGCTTGCCTTGAGAAATCGACGTGGGGGTAGCCCTTTCAAGCGGCTTTGCCGATTGAGATGGCTTGCTGCCGGAAACATTGGCAGCCCCGAACACGCGGGCCGGCGTGAACAAAAAGACAAGGAACAGGATGTTTGGAAAGACGATGAAGAAGATCGCAATCGCCACCTCTTCGTTGCGCAGATGCATATTGCCGAGGCAGATCGACGCCGTCACGGTGGTCATCACACAAGCGGCGAGTAGTGCCGGCCGAATGAGGTATCGGTACCACCCGGCAAACGTGCCACGAAACATCATGATAAAGCAAAGGACCGAAAGAATGAGGCAATCGACTCCAGCGGCAACGCCCATCGCGAAATCGTCGCCGCGCATCTCGGTCCCCGCCAGAATCACTAACAGCAGCCCCATGCCCAGACTCACCACCCACCCGATCAGCCACAAAGGCCGGGCAAACGGGGGAACCGGGCGAACGAAAACGCCGTCCGGCCGCATCCGGCCGGCACCCGCTGTTGCGGCCTGGTTCGCCTGAGCTGCGCCAGCCACACCGTTCGAAGCCATCGGACCGAAGGGACTCAGTGTCTGAACGACCAGCACGACGCCGGCCAGCGTGCAGGCGGCGATCACCGGGTGCACGCCGAAGATGCCTCCTGCGACGAGACCAAGAAAGCCTATCGGCAGCGCCTGGGACAACATGATCCGGCGAGGACGCTGTGGATCGGTGGTCTTCCACCAGTCCACCAGCAGCATCGGCAAGGCAAAAGCCAACGTCTTGGTGCCCCATTGTCCCATGAACCCGGGGAACCGCAGGAAATGAGGGAAAGGCCCGTGGAAGCCGCCTCGGAATGCGACCGGGACGCCGGTGGCCTCCCCGATCACAGTGCCAATGAGGGCCGCCGCAAACGCTGCCAGGAAGCAGGCGGCA